>JAAEZM010000016.1:41165-65970 GCA_018222865.1 Alphaproteobacteria bacterium | reverse complement strand
TGTCCAGCCCATCCGGCGTGTGCGCGTAATCGACCAGGACGGGGGCATGTTCTGCGGTCTCGCCGACCTTCTCCAACCGGCCCGGAACACCTTCCAGCTTGGCCAAGGCACCGAAGACCTGGTCTTCGCTCAGCCCTTCATGCAGAGCGATGGCCGCGGCGCCGACGGCGTTGAGCACCTGAAACTCACCGACGAATGGCACTTCGATTTGGTATTCGACGCCGCGCCATTTGATGGTGATGTCCTGGCTTGCAGGACGCGGCACGACTTCACAGATCTGCATATCGCCGCCACGCCAGCCGACAGTGATCACCGTGACACCGCGCACACGGCACATGTCCGCGATTTGTTCGCCCCAGCTGCTGTCCACATTGATGATGGCCGTGCCATCGGCCGGCAGGCGCTCCGTGAATAGCCGGGCTTTGGAATGAAAATAGTCTTCAAAGTCCGGATGATAATCCAGATGATCCTGGGTGAGATTGGTAAAGCCGGCGATCGCTAGATCGACAGCTTCCATACGGCGCTGCTTCAAGCCGTGGCTTGAGGCTTCCATGGCCAGATGAGTAATGCCTTCCTCGTGCAGCCGATGCAAAGCACGATGAAGCGCGATGGAATCCGGGGTCGTATACCCTGTGGTGATTGTCTCGCCCTTGCGCGCCACGCCCAGTGTTCCCAGGCTTGCTCCTTCAAGGCCGGCGGCCTCCCAGATCTGGCGAAGAAAATCAACGGTAGAGCTTTTCCCGTTTGTCCCCGTAACCGCTACCACATGGGCCGGTTGGCCGGGGTAAAACCGCCGCGCCATGCGCGCCAGCAGGGCCGAGGGATCATCGCTGATGATCACGGGCACATCGAGGCCGTCAATCGCCGCATCCGAGACAATGGCAACGGCCCCTTTCTCGACAGCGAGCGCCGCAAACTGGCGACCATGCACTTTCACGCCTGCAAGCGCTGCAAAGGCGAATCCGGGCTCGACCTGGCGACTGTCCAGCGTCAGCCCCTTGATCTCGATCGTATCGAAACCGGGCTGATTGAGTTCAGCATCGAGGAGTTCGGACAGCCTCACGGGATAATCTCCGGCATCAAAGCCGCGCGCACGAGCTCAGCGCGGCTATCAGGGTTCTCGTCAGCGCGCTCCACCCCGAGGATCGGCGCAATACGGGAAATGATCGCCCCCGTCGTCGGTGCGGCCGTCCATCCCCCTGTGGCGTAGCCATAGGTCGATTCATTGCCCTGAGGTTCGTCTAAAAGCACCAATACGGCGTATTGCGGGTCATCATAAGGAAAGACTGCGGAGAAGGAGGAAATCAGGCGGTCAGGGTCATAACCGCCGCGCGTCGGCTTCTCCGCCGTTCCCGTCTTGCCCGCAACGCGATAGCCCGGCGCTTCAGCGCGTCCGCCTGTGCCTTCGGTTACATTCTCACGCATCAGCTGCAGGACATCCTGCGCTGTTTCAGAGCGCATAACGCGTTCCTGCAAAATGGTTTCATTGGCCGCAACAGGCGCCAGTGTCGGCGGGACATAAACCCCGTCATTAGCAATCGCTGCGAAGGCGGCAATGGTTGCGATCGGGCTGACCGCAATGCCGTGACCATAGGAGATAGTCGCGGTTTCTGTGCGCTCCCACTGATGCGGCAAAAGCGGATCCGCGCTTTCAACCAGCTCGATTGGCGCACGCTCCAGAAGCCGCAAATCGCCCAGGAAGCCGCGCTGGGCATCACGACCCGCCTCGAGAGCAATCAGGGATGAGCCGATATTGGAGGAGTGCGTAAAGATCTCCGACAGCGTCAGCCAACGGTTCTCGGCGTGAAAATCACTGATCGTATGCCCGCCGATTTCCAGCGGATTGGAGGCATCATACCCATCCTCCAGGCTGGCCGTATCCGTTTCCAGCGCCAGAGCGACGGTGAAGGCCTTGAAGGTCGACCCCATTTCATAAACCGACTGGGCCGAGCGATTGAGCCGCTCACTCGCGGACGCATCGGTTGGCCGGTTAGGATCATAGTCTGGCAGGGAGACCATGCCGACAATTTCGCCCGTTCGCACATTCATGACGATCGCGGAGGCTGCCAGCGCCTGATACTCCTCCATCGCCGTGCGCAAGACTTCATCGATATGGAATTGCACGCCCATATCAATCGACAGCGCGACCGGGCGGCCATCTCCCGCAGACAGGGCAGCATCAAAAGCGCGCTCGGCACCGGCCAAACCGTTGAGATCACGATCCGTGTAACCCACCACATGCGAAGCCAGCCGGCCGCGCGGATAGACGCGGCGCGGCTCCAGCTGGAAGTCGAGCCCGGGCAGGCCGAGCGAGAAGACCGCCTGACGCTGACGCGGGGTGAGGTTTCGCTGGATCCAGACGAAGCGACGGCGCGAAGACAAGTCGCGCGTCACCCGCTCCACATTCAACTCGGGCAGAACGGTCGCGAGCATTTGCGCCGTCTCCAACGGATCCCAAACCTCGGTCGGGTCAGCAAAAAGCGAGTGTGTTTCAATTGTCGTGGCGAGCACTTGACCGGTGCGATCGAAAATATCGCCGCGCGGACCACCCTCTTCCGAGACAATGATATTCGCCGGCCCAGCCGCCACGCCGCCAACGGCCAGCTGTATGGCCTTGAAGGCAAGCATGGAAAAGCCCAGCGCCATCGCCAGGCCCATGATGCGCAAACGAGAGCGCGCGGCTTCCAGAGCCTGGCTCTCATCACTTTCCAGCCGCAGGAGGCGAGACATGTCCGCCGGAGCCGCCTCGGTCAGAGGCGGCGGCGCCGGTGTTGTGGTCTCTGTTGATATCCCCCGCCTGAACGGCCAGAAGCGCATCAGTCACCTCCACCGGCCGGCTGAGGCTCTGCGAGAGCCATCTGCCCGTCCGCGTCCTGATTGACCACAAGAAGATCACGGCGCAATTGCTCACGCTCCTCTTCATCGACCAGGAGGGGCAGGTCATAAAGTTCGATTTCGCGGGATGGATCGAGCGGCTCAAAACCCAGATAGCGCCGGGCCAACATACGCAGGCGCTCCGGCTCTTCCAGAGACGCGATCTCGATATTGAGCATATTGATGGAGCGGCGCTCCTCCTGGAGCTGGGCCTGAATGGAGGCAAGACGCTCCTGGGAGGTTTTCGCTTCTGTCTTGGCAATGTAGAGCGCCACAGCCAATGCCACGGCGACGAGAAACGCGATGGCGTTCAACGCACGGATCATGACACGGCCTCCAAACGATCGAGCGGAACCACCGGCTCGAATTCACTCTGCGCACGGCCCCAGGCCGGTGCATTGGTTCTCACGGCGACGCGAAGCTTGGCAGAACGCGCACGCGGATTATCGGCGATCTCCGCTTCACTCGGCGCCAGAGCCCGACGCTGGTCGATCCGGAAGGACGGCTCAGGCCCGCGCTCCTTCGCAGGCTCATGGCGAGATCCGCCACCGCCCGCGAGACCGGACCGGCCCCGCAAGAAGGCCTTAACCATGCGATCCTCCAGTGAATGGAAGGTAACCACGACCAGCCGTCCACCCGGCGCCAGAAGCTGCTCCGCAGCGCTCATCGCACGCGCCAGCTCGCCCAGCTCGTCATTGATGAAAATGCGAAGTGCCTGAAACACGCGGGTGGCAGGGTGAATCTTTGAATGTTTTCCGCCAATTGCGCGCGTGACGATATCGGCCAGCCGATCCGTGGTTTCGATTTTCTCGTCTGAACGGGCGTCCAGAATGAATTTCGCGACCCGGCGCGAACGCCGCTCCTCGCCATAAACATAAAATATGTCCGCGAGATCTTTTTCACTCAGCTGATTAACCGCGTCCGCCGCACTGGGGCCGGAACGCGCCATACGCATATCCAGCGGGCCCGGCTTGGCGAATGAAAACCCGCGCTCAGCCTGATCGATCTGCATGGAAGATACGCCGATATCGAGGACAATACCGTCCAGCGCCTCATAACCCAGATCCGTTGCCACCTCTTCCATGTCGGAGAAGGCTGATTGCGCGAATTTGAACCGGTCGGAGAATTCAGCCCGCATGGCCTCGACCGTCGGCAATACGCTGGGATCGCGATCGACACCGATCAGCGTGCAAGGCGCCACCTCAAGGATGGCACGCGAATACCCGCCCGCACCAAAAGTGCCGTCCAGATAGACCTCACCGGCTGTCGGCTCGAGCGCGTCGATCACCTCATTGAGCATGACGGGGACATGGCTCATGCCGCACCTCCCGGCTTGGGCCGCGAGGTGAGCCGCAAAGACCGCTTGTTGTCGCGTGCGAAACTCTGCGCATCCGACTTGTGCGCTTCATAGGCATCTGGCGACCAGATCTCGAAACGCGACCCCAGGCCGACAAAGGTCGCCTTCCCGTCCAGCCCGGCATGGTCGATCAATTCCTTGGGCAGGGTGACCCGGCCATTACTGTCAAAGGCGAGCGGTTTGGCAGCCCCGAAAATCGCGCGCTCGAAGGCAATGCGCGCCTCATCATAGGGGTCCATTTCCTCGATCAGCGCCTGATAGCGCTCGAGCAGGGCCTGCCCGCCCCCTTCCAGATACGGCCCATCAAATGAAGGCCAGACAATAATGCCATCGAACGGACCGCCACGCACAACGGAGCGGAAGTCGGCCGGTACAGAGACCCGCCCCTTCGCATCAACACCATTGTTCGTGGTCGATAAAAACACGCCCGACTAGCTCCCCTAAACCGCTTCACGGCTCCCACATGGTTAACTATGGGATAACATGGGAATTCATGGGAAACAATGTCGAAAGGTTCTCAATTCATGGATTAACGCGCCATTTGAAGTATTCAAATCGCGCCCCAAAGAGAACAAATCAGGAATATTAAGTTAATATCCACAGCCCGCGGGCATAGATCGGCGCTCCGGGGCAGGAATTCCCACGCCGAACGGCATTCTTTCCGTATAAGAAATTATTGATCAGGCGGCCTGTAAGCCGGGTTCTGTACCCCGAAGGGTGACGATCATTCATCTGCGCGACGCCTTGCAACGCCGCTGGTGCGACCTACCCGGATGACATGCGGAGACGCACGTGCGGTATACCGCGCTCATCCCTATTCGGTCTTGCTCCAGGTGGGGCTTGCCATGCCCCCTTCCTTGCGGTCGGGGCGGTGCGCTCTTACCGCACCCTTTCACCCTTTCCGATCCCGCAGGACCGGTGGTCTGCTCTCTGCTGCGCTTTCCCTGGGGTTTCCCCCGCCGGACGCTATCCGGCACCTTGTCTCCGTGGAGCCCGGACTTTCCTCGATACCGCCGTTTCCGGACCTGGCACCGCGACCGTCCAGCCGCCTGATCAAGGTCTATGTCGTCAATACGCCGCCCAGCGTCAAGCGGCGCCCGCTGCGCGGGCAATCAGGTCGCGCGTTTCCTCATCGAGCAACCCATCCACTTTTGACGGTCTCCATCGACGCTGAAAGGCAGCAATCACCTCCCTTAGCGACGCGTCGCCGCCATAGCCTGCCTGCTTCAGCAAGTCCTCGGCTTCGCCCGGCATCGGATCCACTGCATCCAAGGCAGCAGCACAGCCCGCCGCGACCAGGCGTGCCCAGGGGAAATGCTCTCCCGGATCCTGTTTGCGCCCGGGCGCTATATCAGAATGGCCGATCACACGGTTCGCCGGAATGGACCAGCGTGACATGAGATCACCCAGAAGAGCGATTACCGCCTCGATCTGGACATCCGGATAGGCTGGCAGTCCGAAATCATGACCACCATTGACGATCTCAATCCCGATTGACGCAGAATTGAGATCGCTCTCCCCGAGCCAAGAACTCACGCCTGCATGCCAGGCGCGTTTCTCATCTGCAACCAGGCGAAAGACCCGCCCATCTTCCTCGACCATGTAGTGCGCGGAGACCTGAGCCTCGGGGTCGCGCATTCGCTCAAGCGCAACAGGCCCGTTCTCCATCCCGGTATAGTGAAGAATGATGAGCGAGACCGGCAATTTCCGCTCATTGAAATTGGGCGATGGCGCTTCAATGATCTGCATGGCTTAAAGCGTTTTCTCACGCGCCAGCCCGGCGGTTGGAAGCTTACGGTTCTGCCTGAGCGCGATCACCGCCACGCCGCTCAATGTCAGAGCGCCACCCACGAGAAGTCGCCAGGTCACCGGATCGCCGGTGATGAAAAGCCCCGCCACAATCCCGACCAGCGGCGCCATCAGGGTCAATGGCGCAATCAGCGTGGCCTCATAGCGCTGCAGGAGATTGTAGAAGACACCATGACCAAAAATATTCACCAGCACGACGGTGAAGAGCAATGTGCCCAGGAAGATCCAGCCTCCATCCAGCGTTGCCTGGAGCTGGTTCTGCTCGAAGGTCAGCGACAGGAGCAAGAGGGGCGGCCAGGAAATCAGTCCAATCCAGGCCTGCATGCGGATCGAGTCGAGCGGCATGCGCTTGACCAGGATCATGCCGAGCGCTGCAACGAAAGCGCCTGCCACCCCGATCAACAGACCGATCGACAAATCCATCTGCCCGGGGTCGGCGATCACCAGCACCACGCCGAAAAAGGCGATGACAATACCGAGGACGCGCACAAGTCCGACTTTTTCCTTCAAGAGGATGACGGAGAGGATTGTGGCGAAGGGAACACCCATTTGCAGCGCGATCGCCATGCCCGACGGCGTCGCCCATTGCAGGCCGATAAACATCAACACGTATTGCAAAGCGCCCATACACAAGGCGATGCCGAACATGGTCTTCATATCCTTCGGCGCTGGCCGCAACCAGGGCGCCAGAAAGGCGTAGAGCAAGGCGAAGCGCAAGAAGGCAAAGAAAATCGGCGGCGAGCCTTCAAATCCCGGCACCCATCCCGGCACACCTGTGACCGAGAATTTTGCAACGACGAAATTGAGTCCCCAGACGAAGCAGACCGCGGCCAGGGCGAGAAAATCCAGCAAACGCATAGGCTTTCATCGCGCGTGTCGGATCAAAGAACAAGCCCGGAAAAACTTTGATGACTTATTCGCCTGTGTTGGGCCCTATGTTAGGCCCCGTGTTTGGCCCGGGCTGGAAATGCGCATCCAGGAAGGCCAGGAAGTTGGCCCAGTCGCTCTGACGCACACCATGCAGTCCACGCCGCATGAAAAGCGCGATGTCCGCCTCAGGATCGAAACTCGCCATGTCCGGCTGGGACAAACCGTCCGATCCGTAAAGCGCATAGACCGGATTGGCTGAACGCGCTGCCCGGAAACTCCCTTGCGGATCCGCCCATTGATCGCGCCAGGCCCCGCCGATCAGCAGGGGGCGCGGTGCCATGAGCGCGATGAGCTGATGCTGATCCACAGGCAGGAGCGCCTCCCGACCGTGAAAGCCGGAATAGGCGGGTGAAAACCAATGCGGATAGCTCGAGGTGATCTGACCAATCGACTCCCCGGCAGGGCTGCGATTGAGCGAGGTTCCGCCGGTACCCGCCTGGTGCGCGATCACCAGATCCACGCGCTCATCGAACGCTGCAGCCAAAAGCGCCGATTTGCCGTTCCGCGAATGCCCCCATACGGCCATGCGCTGAGGGTCATAAGCCGGGTCGCGCTCAAGCACGTCGATAATGCGTGAATACACCCAGGCCCAGGCGATAATGGCACCAGAGGGCTGATCGGGCACGAGGTCCGCAAGAGCCGCCGGGGCCGCCTCACGACTGTCGGGCACAATGTCACCGGCAAAAGTGAAGGCCAAGGCATAGCCGCGATCAAGAATAGCCGGGATGGGCGGCTCCATGATGTGTTCGCCAAAGACCATGCGGACTGGAACACTGACCCAGCTGTCCCCATCACAGCCACCACCGCTCATGGATGGGGAGATGTCCTCGCGCCCGCCCATCGCCGCTCGATTGCCGCAAAACAGCTGCATGACAACAATGGGAAGCGGGCCTGTATGGGTGCGCGGCCGCACGGTTACAAGATAGGTCTCTCGCCCCGCCATGGAGAGACGGTATTCTTCCACAATACCCCGACCATCATAGGCGTTCTCGTCGATCAGGCGACGCTCAAGCACCTCGGTTTCAGCGTCCGCAGGATAGGCGCCATAGATCGCATCCTGGAACTGCTCCAGGAGCGCGCCGCGATTGGCCTCCCAGGTCTCAACCCCTTGGGGGATGGCGAGCAGGCGCGGCTCGGCCGGCACATCTGCGCCGCGGCTTGAAACCATGGGCAAAGCCATGCTGACACAGCCGACGAGCATAAGCGGTAGAAGAATTGAAAAAACAAGCAGGACACGGCGCATGAGTTCTCCATCAAGCTCCTCAAGCGAACCCTATCAAGCCTGACGCAGGGTCTGAATCACATTGGCGTGTAATCGATGAAGCGTAAGAAAGGGTCGGCGTGCCGGACTTACTGGCCAGATCCGCCCATACCGTCGACCGTCCACCCCTTGGGCCCGCGGGTTGCAACCAGGATCTCTGGACTCCCCTCTTCGCCCTTGCGGCCACGGCGCACCTTCAGCCAGAGCCAATACGCCCCGCCAACAAGCAGAGCGAGGCCGAGAACGAAGAAGAAGGCAGTGGCGAGCATGAAGGCGAGAACAAAGGCAAGACCGATTGCGGCCACAGCGATAACAGCCGCGAGAATATCGCGAACCATACGGCCAGCGCGGCTTTGGAACATGCTAGAGGTCTCGTTTCTGTCTTCGCTCATTTTTTCCATCTCTACACTGCCCCCACACCAATATGTTGGCATGAATGGTCCCGACGTCAATTGGCAGCGCTTATTGCGAGCCCGCGCTCTTGCAGAATTCGCCCGTAAGCCGAATTAATGCTGGCCATTTTTTCATCGGCCATGCGCTGAATTTCT
Organism: Alphaproteobacteria bacterium; assembly: GCA_018222865.1. Lineage (GTDB taxonomy): Bacteria > Pseudomonadota > Alphaproteobacteria > Caulobacterales > Maricaulaceae > Maricaulis. The sequence goes on along the minus strand of JAAEZM010000016.1, from coordinate 57,191 downwards.
GGCGGCGCGCCGCGCGCTATCATGCGGTCGGGGTGATTCTGAGACGCGATCCGGCGATAGGCGCGCTTCAAATCCTCGTCCGAAATATCCGCATCGATTCCTAAGATCACGTAAGGATCATCATCGGCAGCCCCCAGATGCGCGGTCCGGATCCGGCGGAACTCCAGCTCAGAGAAACCGAAGATATCCGCGACCTGGGTAAGGAACTCGACCTCTCTTTGGGTGACCACCCCATCGGCTTTGGCCACATGGAACAGCCCGTCGATGACGTCCTCCAGAACAGCCGGATTGGCGCGAAAGCGGCGCGCGAGACGACGGGCATAGCCCTCAAAACCCAAAGTGGTCTGCATGGCGAGTTCGAAGGCGCGATCCAGCGCGGCCCTCCCCTCTGGCGGCGGCCGGAAGACTTCATAAAAGGCGTTCACTTCACTGCGCGAGACGACGCCGTCCGCCTTGGCCATTTTGGCGCCAAGACCGATCAAGGCCATCGCGAAATCGGCATCCTCGACCCGTCGATCGGGGCCGCAATCGAGGCCATCGCACTCCAAGAAGCAATCGCGCCCTTTCAATCGAGCCGCGAGCCTGCGCCAAAAACCCATATCAAGTCCTGCTTTTGCCTATATCTAAACATGCGATTGTGCGATTGCGAGAGGGCGGATGCGCGCACCCGCTGAAATCTACAGTGGCGTGATTGCCTTGCCCCTCAACGCAGCTAGTCTGCCTTTAAAAAAGGGGGGCGACATGGCTGACTGGGAATTCTGGATTGATCGCGGCGGCACCTTCACGGATGTGCTGGGACGCGCACCAGATGGGCAATTGCGCGCGCTCAAACTGCTGTCAGACAGCCCGGAATACGCAGATGCGGCCAGTGAAGGGGTTAAGCGCCTCGCCCAGGGAGCGCCGATTAATGCGGTGAAAATGGGCACGACCGTGGCGACCAATGCGCTGCTGGAGCGCAAGGGCGCCAGGACGCTTTTCCTGGTAACGCACGGCTTTGAAGACCTCCTGGTCATCGGCGATCAGACACGTCCCGACATTTTCGCGCTCGATCTCAGACGGGACCCACCGCTCTATGCCCAGTGCGCGCCCGTCATGGAACGCCTCGACAGCCAGGGCGAAGTCCTCACACCGCTGGACGAGGTCGCAGCCCGACAGGCGCTGAGCGAGGCAAAGGCTCAAGGCTGCGATACCGTGGCCATCGCGCTGATGCATGCTTACGCCAATCCGCTCCATGAGATCCGCCTGGAGGCGCTCGCCCAGGAGGTGGGTTTCACGACCATCATCCGGTCCAGCATTGCCAACCCGCTGATCAAGATCATCCCGCGCGCCTCCACGACCGTTCTGGACGCATACTTGTCGCCCGTGCTGAAGGATTATGTCGGCCGGGTGGAGGCAGGCCTTGGCGATACCCCGCTGTATTTCATGCAATCTTCCGGCGGCTTGGCCGCAGCCCAGGGCTTCCATGCGCGCGATGCGGTTCTCTCGGGACCCGCAGGCGGAGTGGTCGGCATGGCCAAGACAGCACGCGCAGCGGGTTATCCAAAAGTCATCGGCTTCGATATGGGCGGCACGTCCACAGATGTCTCCCGCTATGACGGGGAGGACTATGAACGCGTGCTGGAGACGAAAGTCGCAGGACAGACTTTGCGCGCGCCGATGATGGCCATCCACACGGTTGCAGCCGGGGGCGGCTCTATTCTCAGCTTTGATGGTGAACGTGCCCGGGTCGGCCCTGAAAGTGCCGGTGCCCTGCCCGGACCGGCAGGGTATGGCCGCGGTGGCCCGGCTGCGGTGACCGACGCCAATATTGTTCTAGGCCGTATCCAGCCGGATTGGTTCCCGCGCGTATTCGGCCCGGACAGCGACGCCCCCCTCGACCGCGATGCGAGCCATAAAGCCCTTAAAGCGCTTGCCGATGCCATGCAGCTGGACAGTGCGGAAACGGCCGCGGAAGGCTTCCTGGCCGTGGCCATTGAAAGCATGGCCCAGGCAATCAAACAGATCTCCATCTCTCAGGGCGTCAATCCGGCTCACTATGCGCTGTCGGCCTTTGGCGGAGCGGGGGCGCAGCATGCCTGCAAGGTCGCTGATGCGCTGGGCATGAAAACCGTTCTGATTCATCCCTATGCCGGCCTGCTATCCGCACTGGGGATCGGGCTCGCTGATATTCGCGAAACCCGCCTGGCAGCGATTGACCAGCCCCTCGATGACGCCCTCCCGGCCGTGGACACGGCTTGCGAGACTCTGTTCCGCGAGACCACGCAAACACTGATCAATGCAGGCCTTCGCCCGGAAGACATTGAACGCACTGTTGAATTACGCCTGAGATCAGGAAAGTCGGATACTTCGATACCGGTTGCACTGGCGGACCGGGAGGTGATGACGGCCCGTTTCCGCGACGCCCATCAACGCTTGTTCGGCTTTGCGCCCCAGGGGGAACTCATTGTCGAAAGTGTCTCAGTGGAAGCCAGCGCCACCCCGCCAGGCAGTCGCGATTGGTCGATTCCCTTGCCGGAAAACGGGTCCGGCTCACCTGCCGCTGAGGTCGAAATCTATGACACGGGGGCGTGGCGAAAATGCCCGGTCCATCGTTTGGACGAACTCGGCCAGGACCGGGTGATACCGGGTCCAGCCCTGATCATGGATGATCATTCCACCATCCTGGTCGATGAAGGCTGGACGGCGGACCGGCTGGCGGATGGCATGCTGCGGCTTCGCGCCGGCGCCCGGGTGGAAAAGCGCGAGAATGATACAGAGCTCGACCCTGTCCGCCTCGAACTCTTCAATAAGCGCTTTATGAGTGTTGCCGAACAGATGGGTGTGGCCTTGGAGCGCACAGCCCATTCGGTGAATATCAAGGAACGCCTCGACTTCTCTTGCGCCGTATTCGATGCCCAGGGCGGTCTGGTCGCCAATGCCCCGCACATGCCGGTGCATTTGGGCTCAATGTCAGCAAGCGTGAGGGCGGCAGCCGAGGCTCACCCTGATCTTGGCCCGGGCGATGCGGTCGCGGTGAATGCGCCCTATGATGGCGGCACCCACCTGCCGGATATCACCGTGGTTATCCCTGTGCATGACGAAACGAGCGGGGAGCGTCTTTTCTATGTGGCAGCCCGCGGCCATCACGCCGATGTCGGCGGGATATCGCCCGGCTCCATGCCGCCTTTCTCCCGCTCGATTGAGGAAGAAGGCGTGCAATTCGCCAATGTCAAAATCGTTTCCAATGGCGAATTCCTGGATGACACGGTCCGCGCGGTCCTGACGGGGTCAGACCACCCTGCCCGCAATCCGGATCAGAATATTGCCGACCTCAAAGCCCAACTGGCCAGTTGCGCCAAGGGCGCTCGCGAACTTCACAGATTGGTTGAAGATAACGGTCTAGCGGTCGTGAAAGCCTATATGGGCCACGTCCAGGACAACGCGGAACGTGCGGTAAGACGCGTCATCGACAAGCTTGATGATGGCGAGCAGATCGTGCGCCTGGATGATGGCGCTGAGATCCGGGTGAAAATCACCGTGGATCGCCAAACCCGCTCTGCCACAGTGGATTTCACCGGCACCTCCCCCCAGCGAGACAGTAATTTCAACGCACCGGCTTCCGTGGCACGCGCGGCGGTTCTTTATGTCTTCCGCTGTCTGGTCGGAGATGCAATTCCATTGAACGAAGGCTGCCTCAAGCCGATTACACTTATAATTCCAGATGCTTGCCTATTAAATCCGCGCCATCCTGCGGCGGTGGTTGCGGGGAATGTCGAGACCAGTCAGCTGGTTGTCGACGCCCTGTTTGGCGCCACGGGACGGCTCGCAGCCGCCCAGGGCACAATGAATAATCTCACCTTCGGCAATGCACAGCACCAGTATTATGAGACGATTTGCGGCGGTGCGGCGGCCGGACGGGATGATGACGGCCAGGGATTTGCCGGCGAAAGCGCCATCCACACGCATATGACCAATTCCCGCATGACCGATCCGGAAGTGCTGGAGCGGCGTTTTCCTGTTCAAGTGATACATCACAAGATCCGCCAAAGCTCCGGCGGGATTGGGGAATTCCCTGGCGGCAATGGTAGCGTCCGGCAACTAAAATTTCTTGAACCGATGAGTGTGGCCCTGCTCTCTTCCCGCCGTATCGAAACCCCGTTCGGACTGGAGGGCGCAGATCACGCCGAACCCGGCCTGCAACGCCTTATCCGGGCTGACCAATCCGTTGAAACGCTCGGTGGCCTCTTTCGAATTGATGTCGAGCCGGGTGACGCCGTTGAAATTGAAACGCCGGGCGGCGGGGGTGTGGGACGCCCAAATACCTAGATGATTACAAAGCGGAAATCTTGCGATCCGCTGTGAGCCATCGCCCGTAACTCCTTCACGTCACATGCATGAGACGCCCCCGAAACGGGATGGGGCAGCCAGACCGGCTGCCCTGCCCACCCCCGAATGCTTAAACTCGAAGGAGCGCACCCATGCGTTATGTTTCTGTTGCAGCCCTTGCTGCCGCCACCCTGATTGCAGCCCCGGCCCTGGCCGGCGAAGCCACGAAGGGCGGTCATCATGGTCATCACCAAACCCAGCAGGCTGATATTGTTGATACCGCTGTCGCTGCCGGCAGCTTTAACACACTGGTCGCTGCCGTTCAGGCGGCCGGCCTCGTGGACACCCTCAAGGGCGATGGTCCGTTCACGGTCTTTGCACCGCTAGACAGCGCGTTCGCAGCCCTGCCACATGGCGAAGTTGAGCGCCTGCTCGAGCCGGCCAACCGCCATGAGCTTGTCGATCTGCTGACCTATCATGTTGTCCCCGGTGCAGTCCGCGCAGAACAACTGACCGGTCAGATCCTCAATGTGGAGACGGTTGAAGGCTCAACGGTGCTGATCGATGCGACAGATGGCGTGCGGGTCGGCAATGCCCAGGTCATTCAGGCCAATATCGAGACCTCGAACGGCATCATCCATGTCGTTGACCGCGTGATCATTCCGACTGCGGACTAACCTCGTCTGAGACGGCAGGGGCGGCGACAGTTGCCCCTGCGACAGACTTCTTGCGTACCGGCTTGCGAGCGATCGGACGAACATGCGTTTCCAAGTATTCGACAATCATGCCTGCGACATCCTTGCCGGAGGAACGCTCGACACCTTCAAGACCTGGCGACGAGTTGACCTCAAGGATTTTCGGCCCTGTCGCGGAACGCAGGAGATCGACGCCAGCGACCGATAAACCGAGCGCCTTGGTAGCCATGACCGCTGCGCCCCGTTCCTCCCGCGTAATCCGGACACGCTTGGCAACGCCGCCACGGTGCAAATTCGAGCGAAACTCGCCCTCCTCCGCTTGCCGCATCATGGCCGCTACAACGCGTCCACCGACAACGAAGCACCGCACATCGACACCCTCGGCCTCTTTCACAAACTCCTGGACGATGAAGTTGGCGTCGAGGCCACGGAAAGCATCAATCACGGACTCGGCTGCTTTCTTCGTTTCAGCGAGCACGACACCTCGTCCCTGCGTACTCTGAAGCAGCTTCACCACGAGCGGCGCGCTACCGACATGCGAGATAAGATTGCCGGTATCTTTGGGCGAATGGGCAAATGCGGTCACCGGCATCTGAATGCCTGAACGTGCAAGCACCTGATGAGCAAAAAGCTTGTCGCGCGAAGCGCCAATTGCTTCCGCGGTGTTCAGACAATAGGCCCCCATCATGGATAGCTGGCGCAGCACAGCCATGCCGTAGCTCGTCATACTGGCGCCAATCCGCGGAATGATGGCGTCAAAAACCGGCAAAGGCTTGCCGTCATAGTAGACTTTCGGATCTGCCGCATCGATCGCCAGCGTGCAGCGGGCGGTGTTGATCATTTCCACGACATGCCCGCGCGTCTCTGCAGCATCGCGCAAGCGCTGCGAAGAATAGTTCTTGGGCTCCCGGGTCAAGATCGCGATCCGCAAGGGTCGTTTCACGGGGCGACGACGGGGAAAATCCTTATACAGATCGTATCCCAACTCACCTTGCGCATGAGAAAGAGCCGGATTGACGACCATATCCTCGCGAATGGCTTGCCGACCAAGCAGCATCCGGTAGGCCATCGTCTCCCGATTGGTCAGCGTCAGTTCTACCGGCCACTCGCGCTCGCCAATTCTGACAGGAGTTTCAATAACCCAACGCAACTCCCGTTCGCCATTGGAGGAGACGACCTCCCGGCGATCGACAGCTGACGCCGAGCAAACAACTTCAATTTCAGGCTTTTCAGGTATCGGGTGCAGGATAAACCTTACCTGCGGCGCTTCCAGCGGACCAAAAGGCTCGACAGAAACAGCATGAAGCGCAGATGTTCGCGCACCTGTATCGACTTTGGCTTTAACCGCAGGAAGGCCGAGTTTTGGAAAGGCCGCCCACTCTTCCCAGCCCAGCAGGAAAGGTTCATTCATTGGAGCATCCCGAAAAAGATGCGCTCGATTATATCGGCTGCCTCGCAGCGTCCAGTAGAAAATGAGTTTTGCCGACTACGGTTACGCCGCGTGCAGGACACCGACCGAAGCCATGCCGGGAATCTGGCAGTCAGTTGCCGTCGAGCGGGAGGTCAGATCGGCGCGTTAAAGCGGCCTGTCTCGGCGGGTGTAACGATCCATGCTTTCAGGCACTTGGAACACTCGATCCAACTGGGCGAGCCTAATCGCCGATCCAGAAGTTCAAAACCACATCGTCCTGGCGCGTTTCACCAATCGACACGCTCGCGATCACCAATTGCTCAACCGCGTCTTGCCCGCTCTGCCAGCGCGACAGGGCGTCGGCCTGGAAGTATCCGCGCACGATGAGTTCGGGCGCATCCTCTGACACAGCCCGGATTTCAATCGCCTCGGACGTCACGCTCAAGGCCGAGACCTCATAGGTGATCCATCCCGTCATATCGCTTTCGACCGTCGCGAAAATCCGCGCATAGGCGGCTTGGTCACAGTCTGGGACGGGAGGCTCGACAATGATACTGGAGACTTCGATTTCACCGAGGAATAAGGGTTCAGACGGGATCAGATAGCCGCCCTGCATGCCGTCAATGTGAAAGCCTTCCGGCAATTCCGGGACATGCGTTTCAGCAGCTTCACTCATCGTTTCCGCATCGGACGGCATGACGAGCCACAGCAAGGCTCCCGCAACCACCACCACTGCGAAGCTACAAATATTCAGCCAATTACGCATACCAGCCCCACGCCGAAAATCCCCTAGCCATTCTAGCTACAACCCTTTTGTGACACTTCTTTAAGCGCACACGTCTGAGGGGATTTACACCGCGGTCGCGGCCCAGATTTTCATCGTAAGCTGGGTGTCGCGATCCTTCGGATGGAGTTCCACCTGACGATCCAGCTTGAGCCCGGCCCGCTCAATGATCTCCGCCATTTCCAGATCAGAGAATCCCAGACGACGATGATAATGCTCTTCGCGCAGCGTCTCGAGCTGATGCGGCGCAAAATCAACGATCAATAACCGACCGCCCGGTTTGAGCACGCGCGCACATTCCATCACCGCAAGGGCGGGGTCATCGAGATAGTGCAACACCTGGTGCACGGTCATCAGATCCGCTTCATTTGGTTCGAACGGCAGCGCGATGACATCCGCATGCCGGACAGACAAATGCCCATGCCCGGCGTTTTGCAGATTGGAGCGCGCGACATTGAGCATGGAGTGATTGATATCAATCCCGATACCGCGCTTGACCCGGTCGGCGAAAAGTTCGAGCACGCGGCCCGTCCCCACACCCACATCGATCATCAGGTTGAACGGACCATCGCCTGCCAGCTCACCCATGGCGCCCTCCACCTCTTCATCAGACAGGTGGAGTTTGCGGATGCGGTCCCAGTCTTCCGCGACACTTTCAAAATAGGCCTGTGCGGCTTCAGCGCGCTGCGCCTTTGTCATCTCCAGCCGTGCGATATCGCGGGAAATGATCGGATCACCAGGCTCGACCATTTCATTGACCAGCTCGGACAGACGACGACCGCCCCCGCTATCGCTCAGGCGATAAAAGACATATGCCCCCTCGGGCAGGCGCTCGGCCAGGCCGGCATCCGTCAGCAATTTCAAATGCCGGCTCACACGGGGCTGACTCTGGCCCAGAATACTTACCAGCTCGGACACGGTCAGCTCGCCACGCGCCAGCATGACCACCACGCGAAGGCGGGTGGGCTCGGCGAGCGCCTTAAGCTGTGTGACCAGAGAGTCCATGTGATCCAATGCAGGCAAATGCGGATTATCACTTGCTTTTATCTGCATCGCGGCGAAGTTCAAACAGCGCTGTGTAGATGGGATTCTGGGAGCCCGCCTGATGTCCAAAGATGTGCTTGTAATCGGAGCCGGCTTAACGGGCATTGCAGCGGCATGGTCGCTTCGCAAAAAGGGCTTTAACGTCAGTGTGATCGACGCTCATGAAGGCCCGGCACTGGAGACCAGCTACGCCAATGCAGGCGCCCTGACACCGTCTGAGCCAGAACCATGGAATGCTCCGGGCGTGCACTGGGATTTGTTGAAATCCCTCTTCGATCCGCACGCGGCCATGAAATTGCGGCTCGCCCCCCTTCCCGGCCTGATCGGCTGGGGCATGAAATTCTTGTTCAACTCATCGCGCAAACGCTATGAGGCCTCCGCCCGCGCTAATTTTGCGCTTTCACGCTATTCGCTCGAACAGACCCGTTCGGTGCGCGATGAGCTGGGTCTGGAATTTGACAATCTACAAGCGGGTACACTGAAAGTCTTTCAGTCCGAAGACCGGATGAAAGCGGCGGCCGCTGCCGCGGAGTTCCTGCGCGATGAGGGTTTGGAGTTTTCCATTCTCGACCGCGAGGCCACGCTGTCACTCGAACCGCAGCTGGCCTCTGTGGCCGATCGCATTGCCGGGTCTATCCATTATCCGATGGATGAAAGCGGCGATGCCCAGCGATTTACCGCCGGCCTTGCGGCGGCGTGCGAGAAAGCCGGAGTGGAATTCGAGTGGAACAGCCCGGTTGATGCCCTTCTGGACCGGGCCGGCCGGATCATCGGCATCCAGACCGGTGAAGATGAGATTCACGCCGATGAAGTGGTTCTCGCGACCGGCCATGCAAGCTGGCGCCTTCTTAAACCACACGCCCTGCACCTGCCGGTACGACCGGTGAAGGGCTATTCCTTGACCCTGGATATGAGCGGGCTGAATGCCCGGCCGGGCGTTCCGGTCGTGGATGACGCCATGCATGCTATTGTGACGCCCATGGGCGATCGGCTGCGTGTTGCGGGCACAGCGGAGATTGCAGGCGAGAATAAAACCCTGTCGCCGGAGCGGATCGAAAACCTCAAACACTTGCTCATCGGCATTTATCCCGATCTGGCACCGCAATTACTGGACGGCGAAATCCAGCCCTGGACAGGTTTGCGACCGATGAGTGCGGATGGCCGACCCTTTATTGGTGAAACGCGTGCGAGCGGGCTCTGGCTCACCACGGGGCATGGTCATCTCGGCTGGACGCAAGCCATGGGGTCGGGCGCATTACTGGCGGATCTGATTGCAGGCGAGAGGCCGGTGATCGACGCATCGCCATTCTCGGCCAAGCGGATCTAGTCCTCCCTCATGCGTTGTCCGAAATCGCGCTTATCGAGCGCATCATTCATTCGCCGCATGCCGTCATAGACATCAATACCGATCTCTTCGAACATCTGGGTATAAACCTCGGCGATGCGCCTCATATAGAGGTCGATCAACTCGACCTGGGCCTTGCCCTTTTCCGTAAGGAAGATCGGACGCCGGCGCGCATTCTGATTATCCCGCCCGCGTTCCACCAGGCCCAGATCGGAGAGTGTGCGGATGTATTTGATGACCGCCGCATGCGTGATCCCCAATGCCTGAGCGATATCGGTGACGCCCAATGCGCTGTGATGCAGCAATATCATGGTCGAGAAGGTACGAACCGGCGCGACGATACCCTGCTCTTCCGCGACGGGCACACCGCCCTCGACAATGCGGTCAATTACATGAGTGACCATCCGCCCAAAGAAGGCTGGAGCATACTCGTCATGAAGAATTCGTAAGAATGGCGCCATCGCACTTGCCTCCCGAGATCATACTCGTTACCAGTAACGTTACTAGTTACATATTAATTGAACACGGTTGTGATCACGATGAAAGCCCCCCGACTGCTCCCCGCCCTTTTGATTGCCCCGCTCCTGGCGAGCGCTGCAGCCTGCGCCCAAAGCGAACCGACGATCAGCGCTGAAGATCTGCGTGCGGATATGACCGAATGGCAAGACTGGTTCTTTGCCACCCACCCAGATCCTGCCTTCTCCATGGATGTCGATGCGGTCGTGGCCGAACTGGCTGAAATTTCAGCCGGTCTCAATGGCGAATATTCCCGCCGTGAAGCCTGGCTGGCCCTTTCGCTGATCAATCCGGACTTCAATGATGGTCATATGGCTATTGGCATGCCCATGGCCGATTATGAGGCGTATCTGGAAGCTGGCGGTGCCAACTTCACCCTCCCGGTTCGTATTGAAGCCGGCCGCGTCTTCGTCGCCGATAGTGTTATCGAGACCAGCCCGTTCGAAGCAGGTGCTGAAATCCTCTCAATCAATGGCGCGCCGGTTGCCCCCATGGTCGAAGCCTCGCTTGAGCGCACTCATGGCGATGGAGAGGGCCTGCGCACCTATCTCGTTGAGCAACGCTTCTCCCGTTACCTCTGGGCCCTCACCGGCGGTGCGGACAGCTGGCGCGTTGAGACCAGCCAAGGTGTTCGCGACATCGACCCTGCCCGCGACATCGCAACCACCGAGACCGATCAGTGGATGCTCGATTTTGCCGATGACGCCGCCATCCTGACCCTCAACACTTTCCACCCGGAATATGAGGAGGCGTTCGCGGCCTTCATCGAGCCGGCCTTTGCCGAAATTGCCGAAGCGAATTCAGAAGTGCTCGTCATTGACCTCAGTGCCAATGGCGGCGGGGCTCATCAACTCTCGGACCGACTCCTCTCCTATCTAACCGATACGCGTTACACGCCGCTCTCTGCGGTGACCGCGCGCATCACGCCGGAAAACCAGGCTCTCATCCCGGGCTCGGAATTGGGGCAGGTTGTCTCCACGCCGTTTACACAATGGGTTGAACCACCGGCAGAACAGGAAAACCGCTTTGATGGGGAATTTGGCTTCCTGATCGGGACAGGCACCTATTCCCAGGCCATTGTTACGGCCGCAACGGTCCAGGATTTCGATATCGCGCCGGTGGCAGGTGTCGCGACAGGCGGCCGCGCCAACTCCACCGGTCAGGTGCAGGTTCACACCCTCAGCCGCAGCGGGCTGGATGTCGCCGCACCGATTTATATCTTCACCCGCGCCTCCGGCGACACATCTGCCGATCCTGTCATTCCGGATCTGCCGCTTGAAGGCAGCCGCGAGGATCAGGTGGAGGCATTCATCGCTCATCTGCGCGAAACCCGCTAATTCGGGCCAGGTATACCCATGAAAAAGGGCGGCTCGATGAGCCGCCCTTTCTTGTTTGTGCGGAAGCTTCGGCCTAGCGCGCGAACTTCTGGAATTTGATCCGCTTGGGCATGTCCGCATCCGGGCCCAGGCGACGCTTCTTGTCTTCCATATAGTCTTCGAAATTGCCTTCAAACCATTCCACATGGCTATCGCCTTCAAAGGCGAGGATATGGGTGGCGAGACGGTCGAGGAAGAAACGGTCGTGCGAGATGACCACGGCGCAGCCGGGATAATTCTCCAGCGCCTGTTCAAGCGCTGCCAGGGTTTCCACGTCGAGGTCGTTGGTCGGCTCATCGAGCAGGAGAAGATTGCCACCGGTCTGCAGCATTTTCGCGAGGTGGACACGATTGCGCTCACCACCCGACAGCAGGCCCACCTTCTTTTGCTGGTCACCGCCCTTGAAGTTGAACGTGCCAACATAGGCACGCGAAGGCACTTCCTTGCCGCCCAGCTCGATCATGTCATTACCGCCGGAGATTTCTTCCCAGACGGTTTTCTTATCATCCAGCGCATCGCGGGACTGGTCGACATAGCCCAGCTTCACCGTCTCACCGACGCGGATCGAGCCCTCATCTGGTGTTTCCTGGCCGGTGATCATTTTGAACAGGGTGGATTTACCCGCACCGTTCGGACCGATCACGCCGACAATGCCGCCCGGCGGGAGTTTGAAGGACAGACCATCAACGAGAAGCTTGTCCTCGAAGCCTTTCTTGAGGCCTTCAACCTCGACCACGACACCGCCGAGGCGCGGGCCTGGCGGGATGGTGATCTGGGCGGTGGTGATTTCCTGGCGTTCCGCCGCATCACGCATTTCCTCATAGGATTTGATACGGGCCTTGGACTTGGCCTGGCGGGCTTTCGGCGAGGACCGGATCCATTCCAGCTCGCGCGCGAGCGCCTTTTGCTTGGCACCGGCTTCGCGGCTTTCCTGGGCCAGACGCTTGGCCTTTTGCTCCAGCCAGGCCGAGTAATTGCCTTCCCACGGCACGCCCTTGCCGCGATCGAGCTCAAGCGTCCAGGTGGTGATTGTGTCGAGGAAGTAGCGGTCGTGGGTCACGACCAGGACAGCGCCTTTGAACTCTTCCAGATAATGCTGCAGCCACTGCACGCTTTCCGCGTCGAGGTGGTTGGTCGGCTCATCGAGCAGCAGCATGTGCGGTTCAGACAGAAGCAGGCGGCACAGGGCCACGCGGCGACGCTCACCCCCGGACAGATCCGTCACCGGCCAATCAGACGGCGGGCAGCGCAGAGCGTCCATCGCCATTTCAATCTTGCTGTCGATATCCCAGGCATCGGCCGCGTCAATACGCTCCTGGAGCTCGGTCATCTCGGCCATCAGCTCGTCGGTATAATCCTCGGCGAGTTTGACGGAGACCGCATTGAAATCATCGACGAGCTTTTTCAGCTCGGAGCCTTCAATGACGTTTTCCCAGACCGTCTTGCTCTCATCGAGCTGAGGTTCCTGAGGCAGGTAACCGACCTTGACGCCCTTTTCCGCCCAAGCCTCGCCATTGAACTCCTTATCCATGCCCGCCATGATTTTCAGCAGGGTGGATTTACCCGCACCGTTGACGCCGACAACGCCGATCTTGGCGTCGGGCAGGAAGTGCAGGGAAATACCATCAAACACCGGCTTGGCAGCACCGGGATAGGTCTTGGACAGCTTGTCCATATGATAGACGTATTGATAAGCGGACATGGGCGCGTCGTCTCTTTTTCACGTGGGGGATTCTTGAGCCGCCCCGTGTAGCCGACTAGCTGGGCGGGGGCAATCATTTCGACATCTCAAAGCCCGCTAGCCTTGTGACTGTCCGCTCGCTACAAACACAGCGAGGATATCAGGGGAAGGTTTCCATGTTTGCACGTTTTGCTTCTCTCGCGCTTGCCGCGACTGCTCTTGCCGCCTGCCAGCAAGCCACTGACGCGCCGACAGAAGAGGTCGCTGCCGCGCCGGCCCTGTCGATTGAGCGGGCCTTTGCCAGCCCGTCTTTGACCGGTCCGAGCCCGCGCGCGCTGACCTTTGCTCCGGACGGTAGCCGGGTCACCTTCCTGCGCGCCAAGGAAGAAGACCAGAACGTGCTCGATCTCTGGGCGATGGATGTTGATGGCGGCGAGCCCTACTTGCTCGTCGATAGCCGCGTCCTGGCACCGGAAGAAGGCGAATTGTCCGAAGCGGAACGCCAATTGCGCGAACGCGCGCGGATCTCGGCTTCGGGAATTGTACGCTATCAGTGGGACCAGCAGGGCGAAGCGATCCTGGTGCCTATTGATGGTGACGTCTTCCGTGTGGATGTTGAAAGCGGCGAAGCCCGCCGCATCATGGAAACCGAAGCCTTCGAGACCGATGCCCGCATTTCCCCCCGGGGTAATTACGTCTCCTTCATTCGCGACCAGAACCTCTTCATCACCGATCTGGATACGGGGGAAGAGCGGGCCCTGACCACGACAGGCGGCGGGCTGATTTCCTGGGGCATGGCCGAGTTCATCGCTCAGGAGGAGTTATCGCGCGGCACCGGATATTGGTGGTCGCCGGATGAGCGGTTTATAGCTGTGGCCCGGGTCGATGAAAGCCCGGTCGATAATATCCAGCGCCTGGAAATCGATGCGGACGGTACGGCCCGTGTGGTCGACCAGCGCTATCCGCGTGCAGGCACGAATAATGCCCGTGTTGAGCTTTACATCCTCAATCTGGATACCGGCAGCCGCCGCCAGGTCGATCTCGCCGCCAGCGATGACATCTATCTCGCACGGGTGAACTGGGCGTCTGATAGCACCACCGCCTACGCCCAGGTGCTGAACCGCCCGCAGGATGTGCTCACAGTCCGCGCTATCGATCCGCTTCGCGGCAGCGGTAGTGACTGGATGGTGGAGAGCACTGATGTCTGGATCAATATCGCCGATGATTTCACCCCGCTGGAGGATGGCAGTATTGTCCTGACCAGCGAGGATACGCCCGGCGGCTTCCGCCATATCCAGCACCGCGCGAGCGATGGCAGCCTGATCAGCGACGTGACCTCTGGCGCCTGGCTCGTCAATGAGATTGATGCCGTCGATGAGGAGACCGGCCTTGTCTACTTCACCGGCTGGATGGACAGCCCGCTGGAGCGCCACCTCTTCGTCGTCCCGCTTGATGGCAGCGCCGCTCCGACGCAGCTGACCCAGGGCGAAGGGCGTTGGTCAGGCACGTTTAATGCGGGGGCGAGTGCCTTTATCGGCACCTATTCCGATCCCTCCACCCCACCACAGACAGGGCTTTACGGCTCGGACGGCGAGCGTCTTCGCTGGATTGAAGAAAACGCGCTGGTTGAAGGTCACCCCTATTTCGAATTCGCGGCGGACCATATTGCCCCGCAATACGGAACGCTGACCGCTGCAGACGGGACCGAGCTGCATTACATGATGTATCTGCCGGCCGATTTCGATCCGTCGCAGCAATATCCGGCCGTCCAATATGTCTATGGCGGTCCGACGGCCCAGGTCGTCCATCGCGGCTGGCATAATCTGCGCGCCCAGCTCTTTGCCCAGCGCGGCTATGTCTATTTCGCGATTGATAATCGCGGCTCAACCAATCGCGGACGTGATTTCGAGGGCTTCCTCAATCTGCGCATGGGCCAGGCGGAGGTTGAAGACCAGCTGGTCGGCCTCGATCACCTCAAGAGCCTGGACTTCATTGATCCAGACCGGATCGGGCTGTGGGGATGGTCCTATGGCGGCTATATGACGATCATGACGACCCTGCAGGCGCCTGGGGCCTATGCGGCTGGCGTTGCCGGGGCACCGGTCACCGACTGGGCGCTCTATGACACCGGTTATACCGAACGCTATATGGACACCCCGCAGGACAATCCGGAAGGCTATGAGCAGGGCTCGGCCTTTGCCCATGTCGGCAATTACGAGACACCACTCTTCCTCATTCACGGCATGGCCGACGACAACGTCATCTTTGCCAACTCGGTCCGGCTGTATAACGAGCTTCAGGTCGCGCGTGCGGATTTCGAAATGATGACCTATCCCGGCCAGCGCCATGGCGTGCGCGGCGAGGATCGTCAGGTCCATATGTGGACGGATATTTTCGACTTCTTCGAGCGCCGCCTGGCAGACGAGAACTAGGCCCGGCGTCGACGCCGCACCTGATCCGGCGATGCCCCAAAGCGTCGCCGGAAGGCCTTCGAGAAGGTTGGGTAATCTCCATAGCCTACGGATTCCGCGATATCGCGGAATGGCAAAAGCGTGTCCTTGACCATTTCGCGGGCCTGGAAAAGACGTTTCCCATCGCGATAGCGCAATGGAGAGACCCCGAAGGCATCTGAGAAGAGCCGGGAGAATTGCGGCTGGGAGTAGCCCTGTTCCTCAGCGACGGTTTTGATGCTGGGCTTTGCATCACCGATTTCCGACAAACGCCCCTTTGCGGCAAGCAATCGCGATGCGTGGATCTGTCTTACTCTTGGCCGGGCAAGGCTCAGACGGTCACTCGTCCCCAGCAAGTCCGATAGATAGGCATGCAGATGTAGCCGCAACTGGGTAACTGCGGCCACTTCCTCGGGATG
>JAAEZM010000016.1:0-41155 GCA_018222865.1 Alphaproteobacteria bacterium | reverse complement strand
CATCGCGGAAAGCTGTTGCAGCGGTTCGCGCAAAGGTGCCTTTAGAGGATCAGCGCGCAACATCAGGCCTTCAAGCGCTTGCGCGCCTTCAGAGCCGCCGGGAAGATCATCATCAGACACAAATATGGAGAAGCCCGTGGCACGCCGGCCTTTGGGGATCTCCCCCTCCATACTGCGGGACCGGCCGATAATCGCCAGATCGCCCGAGCGAAGATCAAGCCGCCCGCTACCGCGGTAATGCATTGCGCCCTCGAAGACGCACTTCAAGGAGAGAAGGGGCGGTGTGCTTGGCACATGGGTCGGACCATTATCCCAAAGAACCAGGGATGGCTCCCAGTGAAAGGGGCGCAAGGCCGCTTGGGGGCAGAAGGGTAAAAGCCTCACATCGCGCATCGGCCTGACGGCATGCTCCAGCTGCGTTTCCATCATTTTCTGGCTCGCCCAATTCATCGCTCGCACCCTCCGCACCTGGATAATGCCGGTAGAGAATACGGGGGTAAGCCTTCTTGCAGATGAAATCCTTCATACCAAGACGTCATCTTTGAGCGCACAGGCTTGACCCCCGCCACACCGCTCCCCGCGGATAAGAGCGAAAGCTAGCGAGCGTGTTTTGCAGGGTACATGTCAGGTTTTGCCTGTTTCAGCCGGCTCGCGTGAGCGTGAAGGACCTTACGGAAATGTCCATAAATGCGCGTCCTCGCGCATGGATTTTCGCCGCGCTTTCCAATCCGGCATCAGACGTTCCACCACCGCCCAATAGGCGGGGGAGTGATTGGCTTCAACGAGATGCGCGGCCTCATGGGCGCAGACATAGTCTATCAACGGCTCGGGAAAGCCCATCAGCCGCCAGTTCAGCCTGATCGTGCCGTCCGGCGCGCAAGAGCCCCAGCGCGATTTTTGCTCTCGCACAATCGTCCTGGCGACGCGTTTTCCAAGCTGGCCGGCATAAGCCTCGACCTTGGGAGCCATAAGCTTGTGCCCCTCCGCCTTGTAAAGTCGGGCCAGCCCATTGCGAACGGTTGCGGCACGAAGATCACCCTCCAGCATCGGATCGATCGAGATGCGGATCGCGTCCGCTTCCAGCTTTGCCCGGGTGCGCACACCACGCGGCTCGACGATGAGGACCCGTTCAGATCCGAGCCAGGGCAGGTTCTCGCCGCTTTCAAAATTTGGTTGACGCGGCGCCGGACGTTCGGCCCATTTATCGAGTTTGGAGAGGATCCAGCCAGACTTGGAGTGAAGTGCTGCGTCGATATCGGCTTGTCCAACAAATGTCGGGGCTGTGACCGAGAGCCCGTCTGCGCCGATACTAAACCCGATCGTGCGACGTCTGGATCGTTTCAGCGTGTACGCCACGTCTCGGCCGGCTAAGGGGATGGTCTGCGTTTTCATCACCCCTGCTCCGGAATTAGGCCCTCGACGCCGAAACGTCTCACACGACAAAGCTGATCAATCAATTCCTCATCGGTCATCTTGCCGGGGTTGTCGAGCCACCAGTCGAGCAGGTGAAAGACTGCTCCAACTTCGCAGCGCGCCGCTGCGTCGGGATTGATGTCGGCACGGACCCAGCCATCCTTCTTGCCTTGTTCCAGTTCAGTGATGCGCAAGGCTGCGATCGCATCGACAACTTCGCGCTGCATAGGCTGATCGCCCGCACCCCGGCTCAAGAGGAGCCGAAAAAGCGGGCCATAGATCTGCGCAAAGGCGACAACGCCCTCCATCGCCGCGCGATCCTTGATGGCTCTGTCGCCATCCGCTTGCTGGGATTGAGCGAGACCATCGAGCACAATCGTCTTTCCCGCTCGCATCACCTCATCGAAGAGCGCTTCCTTGTCAGCGAAGTGCGTATAGAGCGTGCCCATGGCGACGCCCGCCTCTTTCGCGATATCGCCGATACGTGCCCCTTCCACACCTCTACGCGCAAAGACCCCTGCCCCGGCCGTGATCAGTTTCGATCGGGTCTCGTCTTTCTTTTCACTTCGCGACTTCGCCAAAGGTGGCTCCACAAAACCTTCACATTCAATGAATATATTTTCATTGAATTTATTTTCAAGCAAAACTACGCTCGATCCCGCGTGGGACGACGTACGGAGTAAATCGATGAGGATTCTGTTCATTCTGGCAATGAGCGTTGCTGCGCTCGCGAGCACAGCGCCGGCTCAGGCGAATTGCTTCTGGGAGGTGTCAACCCGGCTGATCGGCTACCGGCCCGGTAATACTGCCCTCAATTCACCCGCCCGCTATTGGGAAATTGGCAGCCTGGAAACGCGTATCCGCGTCCGAACACAAAACGGACTTTGGAATACCGTAAACTGGCCAACTACCCGAACCAATGCGCAGGGTTTCGCAACCATCCGCTCGACGCATGCCTTTCCCGACCCCTTGTGTCAGGCAAACCGCTTGGTCGAAGTGCAGATCCGCAGTCTCGACACCGGCATGCAATGGCGAACCGTCTACGCAGGAAATATGAGCGGTCCGGGCAATCAGTATCAGGGTCTGCTCGCGCCAATACCGACGCATAACGCGTCCGCCGGTTATCTGGTGATCGATGGTGAATGGGCAGGACCGGGTGTCATTTTCATTGAAGGCCTCACAGAACCGCCTGTCGAGCTCAATGGCCCGCCGCCTGATGACAGCCTGCCGACGGGAACAATCGAGCCTGCGCCGGGCTTTGAGTCGGGGGAAGACAATCCCGGACCGGATCCGTCAAACGCTCGTTTCGAACGCGATCATTGCGCGCCGCATCGCCTGGCGCGCGATATAGAATTCCGTTTTGGACAAATGCCGTCCGAGCCTGGCCCCTTAAGTAACGACAGCCATCTACGCGTAGAAGCACGACGCAATTCCGGCGGCAACGGCGATCTGACGCTTAATATGCTGCGAACCCATATATTGGTCGAAAACGCAGGTAGCAGGCAATTCAACCGTATCTATCATTGCCCGTCCTATGTCTGGGTGCGAACGAATGAAGGCCCGGGTATGCGCTCCGGGGACGGCTGGTCCAACCCTTGGCGCCAACATATTCCGGACCTGGCGCCCAATGCGGTCGAACCTATTGAGATCGATATCAATCTATACGGCACTGGCTATCAATTCCCGGGCGAATGGGACGAGCCCTACGAATACGTACTGATCGAAGTAACCCTGGACGCCAATAATCGCATCCGCGAGATCGCAGAGGGGGATAACCGCATCCTCCATTGCTATCATGCACCCACCAATACATTTGCCGCCATGACAAATTGCGAAGGATAATATCAATGAGAACTCTCATTTGTTCTGCTCTCGCGAGCATAGCTCTGACGTCCACCGCCTTGGCCCAACAGGATGTAGAAGGCCATCCCCTCATCACGCCTTACGAGGGCTCCCAGGGCGGCGGCGAGTTTTGGAGTTTTGACGAATACCGGATGATTGTTGGATTCGACTTCGACGCGCGTAGCGCTGTCACCGAGACCATCCAGGGTCGAGTGACGCGGCTCTATTATGAAAGTCCGGACGAGCGTTCAGAATTTGAAATCTTCACGAATTATCGCGAAGCGCTGGATGCTGCAGGCTTTCAGGAAATCTGGGCATGCGCCGGCGATGGCGATTGCACCACCGGGTCCTCGCGAAATGCCTTTACCCAGGCCAATGGCATGCGTGCCTATAACGGCCCGAATTCACGCTACGCGGTAGGTAGACTGACCTATGAAGACCGTATCGCCTATATCGCTGTCGTCACCGGGCGGCACGGCACCTCGATCGACATTATCGAAACCGATGAGATGGATCGCGGCATGGTCTCTATCTCGCTGGACTCATTGGCCGACGGCCTCGATGCCAATGGGCGGGTCCGCGTCGACGGTCTGCTCTTTGCTCATGACAGCGACGAGTTACTGCCGGATTCGTCTGCTTCGCTGGAAATCCTGCGGGATCTGCTCGGCTCACGTCCCGAACTGGAAGTCTATGTCGTCGGACATACCGATATGACTGGTTCGCTGGAATACAATCTCGATCTCTCGCGACGCCGAGCCGCTTCGGTCGTGCGCGCCCTCGTCGAGGATTACGCCATCCCCGCTCGTCGCCTCGACGCGCATGGCATCGGGCCTCTTGCCCCTGAAACCAGCAATGAGGGCGAAGAGGGTCGAGCGCTAAACCGCAGGGTCGAAATCGTCGCCCGATAACGCACAAGATATCCGCCCGCCGTCTGCCTCAAGGAAGGAGACGGCGCCCGAAGGAATGGAGCGGGCGGCGGCATTTTCCGCTCACCCAAGCTAGCCGCCGCCCGGATCTCGCAAATTCATCCAGCAATCTCAGTCGACCGTCAAAAGCGCGCCGCAGATCGCCTCCAGCCCGGCCTGGTCTTCCGTGTCGAAGGCACCGAACTCGGTGCTGTCGACATCAAGAACCGCCGCCAGCTTTCCGTCACGGCCCGGAACCGGAACGACGATCTCGGAGTTGGACCGGCTGTCGCAGGCGATATGGCCCGGGAAAGCATGGACGTCTTCGACCAGCTGGGTTTCGCCGGTCGCAGCCGCAGCGCCGCACACGCCCTTGCCGAAGGGAATACGCAGACAGCCCATCGTGCCCTGATAGGGTCCGACCACCAGCTCATCACCCTTGGCCGGGTCGACGACATAAAACCCTGTCCAGAAATACCGGTCACCGAAGGTCTCGCGCAGCAGGCAGGCCGCGGTCGCATAGCGCGCGGTCTCGCTGGTCTCGCCGGCCACAACCGCAAGGATCTGTTTGCGGACATCAGCATAGAGTTCGGATTTCGTACTCATAAAGGGCTCCTGCACGGGTGCGATCCGGAGCGGATCGGAAAACCGCAAAGTGGGAGAGAGAAAAGTTTTTTCAAGTCCGCGCGGCAGCCGCGCCTGCGATCAAAGGGGCGTGCGTGAGCGAACCATCCGCGCCTTCAAGCGCTCCGGCATTTGTTCACGCTCGAGGACTTCCGCCTCGCGCTCGGCCTTCTCGGCCTTCTCCTGCGTCTCGTCTTCCTCGACACGGGTCTGGATCATGCGGATGCGAGCGTCCACAAGCGCATAGATCGCCTCAGGTATTTTTGTGGAGATATTCATCCCCAATTCCCGCGCATCCTTTGGAGAGATCGCTTCTGAGTGCGAAAGCTTGCCGGACGTCAGATAGTCTGCGAGCGCATTGGGATCATCGGCCTTGGCCTTGTGTGCCGGGTTGATGATGTCGCGCGCGACCTTGGCGGCATAGCGATCATATTTCTGGGCCTCATGAGCCAGCATGACGAGCACATCCTGCGTCGCCTCGACCCCTTTGGCCTTCAGCAATTCGTCATAGGCTTCAGACGGGAAGCCTCCGTAAATCGTATCAATCGGTCCCAGCGAGGCGGTCTCGTCCATGGAGATTTTGTCCGCTGACAGCGCAATCATCGTTCCACCTGACATCGCGACATAGGGCACGTAGGCGACGACCATCGGGTCACGCTTGGCATTATGCTGACGCGACTTTTTCAGATGCCGCTTCAGCGCCAGGGCGATCATATGCGCCGGCCGGGCATAACCGCCCAAAGTATGCAGGACCACGACCACCTTGGAGCGCGGGGTTGCGCCGCGAATTGCGGACACAGCCTCAAAGGCTTCATCGAAGGTGATTTGCTGCTCGGCCTGATCGCGCCCGACGAAATCATCCCCAAGGTCATGGATGAGATCGATCAGCACCGTATTGCCATTCTCGATCTTCTTGCGCGCCTTTTTATAAGCCTTGGACGCATCGCCATATTTTCGGAAACGGCGATTGCGCAATGCTTCCATCGCCCGCTCATCGGCGGACTCGGTCATGCGCGAATTAATGTAGGTGGCGATAGACCACAGGATCACGGTCACAAACAGGAAGCCTGCTGCGATCATGATCAGCTGGTTGGTCTCAAACTCCGGCACAACACCCCCGCGCGAGCGGCCAATCGGAACACGTCACGATATTAACCAAGACTTGTCTTATTTCACAAGCCAATAGCGCCCAATGGCGGGGTCGATGTTAAGGCTTTGTGCAATAGCGCGCTTTTGGTGCAACAGGCAGGGTCTACTCGAAGGCTGCAGACGCCCCGTGTCCTGCTATGAGAGCGCCTTCATCTGGTCCCAGGATCAAGTTGAGTGACCCCGCCAGGCGCACAGCCGCCAATTTGAGGCGTTCGCGACTGATACGCAGACCACGCTGGTAATACGCCTCGCCCGGCTCGATCGGGTTCTCGGGGCGGGCCCAGACATAACCAAATCCTCGTGTTCGAGCGATATCGTGGCTCTCCTGAGCCCAGGCGATCGGGTCAACGCGTGTCACCACCGATGATCCAGCAAGCGGAATCTCTGCCGCCAGCTCATCTGCCAGATAGGACCAGCGATCGCCCTCCGGTGCGAACGGCCAAGTTTCATCCATATAATCGTAGAGGATTTCACTATCCCAAACGCGGTGCAGGTTGGTGTGACGCTCGCCCCGCCACAGCACATCAATATCATTGCCGCCCCGGTCCCCATTGATTGAAACATGCAGGGGCTGGTGAATATCGCCGACCCAGTGCGCGTAGAACTTCAACGCCTCAACACGCTCTTCAGCGCTGGTCTCATCACTGCGCAACGCCTCTGCATGAAGCTCAATGGCACTGATGATACAGCCCATGGGCGCGCAGTCCTCCACATCGACGACCCGGTCTTCGCGTTCCTGTCCAGTGTAGTGCCATGGGGTCGTGAAGCGATGAGTGGTGTTGCGAACTCGGTCCGCCCAGGAGCAGACATCGCGAAAATGCGAGTATTCCTCGTCCAGCTCGACCAGTCGGTCGACCTCGCCTCGCGCCTCGTCCGACAAATAGCGATAAGCCAAATCGCAGACTATGCGGTGACCATCGCTGCCATAGGCATCTGCCGGAGCCGAAAAGAGTGATGCCGGTGCGATAGCGATGATCGCCGCGCTCAAAGCCATGGTGATGCGCATTTTCTGCTCCCAGTCCGTATTTGGAGCAGAGCTAGGGCAAGCGTGACATCAACACCACCAACCTAAAAGCGTTTCGGATTCACATCTCGCGCAAAAGGATAGTTTTGGTGCAAGTTTTTCTCTATCGCCCCCCTCGTCAGCGTCGAAAACCCTCAACTGTACCGTCTGGACGGTATTGACTGTACCGTCTGGACGGTTTATGTGCATTGCACAATATGTTGTAAGGTGACGAAACCAGCCATGACGTCCACACGAGATTCCATCCTTGATGCCGCCGAAAGCGTCGTCGCCCGTGAGGGCGGCGCACGCCTGACCATTGATGCTGTCGTCGGAGAAAGCGGTTATTCCAAGGGCGGCGTCCTTTATCACTTCCGCAATAAGACCGCCCTGCTTGAGGCCATGCTGGAACGCATGCTGGCGCGCGTTGAAGTCGAAGTAGACGCGGCCTCCACCAGGGCCAAGGCCGAAGCAAGCCCACTCGCCCCCGCCATTATCGAAGCCCTGCTGACCCATCGCAAATCCGATGCGACCGTGTCTGTCGCCTTGCTCGCTGCCTCCGCCGAGCAGCCCGAATTACTCGATCCGGCCCGCGAATATGTTCGCAACAAGGTCAACGATGTTCTCAGCGATGCACCGGATCCTGTCACCGCCCTGATCGCCCTTTTGACCATTGATGGTCTTCACTTCAATGAGCTGCTGGGAATTGATTATATTACTCCCGAGCAGCGTGAACTCGTCCAAGCCCGCCTTATCCGCATGATGCAGGAGATGTATTCATGAGCGCCCTCTTCCCCCGTACCGTATTCGTCGCGACGCTAAGCGCCGCCATTCTCGCCGCCTGTTCTCCCCCACAGGACTCCATGGCTCCGGCACCGCGCCGAGTCATGATCGAAACCGTGACCGCCGCCGAACCGCAATCGCGCTTTGAATTCGTCGGACGCGTGGAGGCCCGCCAGACCGTCGACATGGCTTTTCAGGTCGGTGGACAGCTGGCCAGCCTGCCAATTCCAGAGGGCCAGGAAGTCGCTCAGGGCGAACTTGTCGCCGAGCTCGATCTGGAGGATTTCCGCCGAGCAGAACGCGAAGCGAGTGTGCAATTGCAACAGGCGCGCAATGATGTTGAGCGTCAGCGCACCCTGAATGAACGCGGTATTGCTTCGCAAGCCGCGCTGGACAGCGCGGAGACAGCCTATGAGCTTCGCGTGGTTGCCCTGGAAACCGCTCGCCGCAATCTCGGCTATGCCAGCATGCGTGCGCCCTTTGATGGATTATTGAGCCGTCAGCTGGTGGAAAGCTTCACGGTCGTTTCACCCGGCCAACCCATTGTCCGGCTTTACGATGTCAGCGAGCTACGCGTTTCGGTCCCGGTCACCGAGGACATGATCGCAACCCTAGAGGCAGACGACCTCATCTCAGTGCAGGCGGTATTCCCCTTCCTGCCGGATGAAGTCTTCGCGCTGGAACCACGCGAAATGATCACCGAGCCGGATGCGGCGTCTCAGACCTATCGCGCAGTCCTGGCTCTGCCCAATGACCTGCCGGTCAATCTCCTGCCGGGCATGACCGCTACTGTCACCGCCGAGTTCGAGCGCCCACGTACGGACATGTCCAATCTTCGCGTCCCGGTCCGTGCGATCAGCTATGCGTCCGATGGCCACCCGTCCGTCTGGGTATTTGATGGCCAAACGGTTTCCCGGCGCTTGGTTCAAACCGGAGATGTGCGCGATGAAAGCGTCCTCATCCTGGAAGGGCTGGAGCGCGGCGAGCGTATCGTGACCGCCGGCGTGAGCGCCCTTGTAGAAGGCATGCGTGTCCGTCCGCTCGAGGAGGACGCTTAAATGAGCCAAGCCGCCTCCGCGAGCGCATCCCTCGCCCGTCTGTCGATCGAGAAACCGGTCTACACATGGATCATCATTTTGTTCTGCCTGCTGGGTGGGCTGCACGGCTTCATGAATGTGGGCCGACTCGAAGACCCGGCCTTCACCATCAAGGAAGCCATTGTTTTCACGCCTTATCCCGGCGCGAGCGCGGAAGAGGTAGAGCGCGAAGTAACTGAAAGGCTGGAGATCGCGATCCAGCAATTATCCGAAGTGCGCGAGATCCGCTCGGAATCCTCACCGGGCATGTCGGAAATCCATGTTGTCATTGAGGATACGTTCGACGGAAGTGAATTGCCCGATATCTGGACG
Source organism: Alphaproteobacteria bacterium (assembly GCA_018222865.1). Classification (GTDB taxonomy): domain Bacteria; phylum Pseudomonadota; class Alphaproteobacteria; order Caulobacterales; family Maricaulaceae; genus Maricaulis. Next base: position 32,027 of record JAAEZM010000016.1, on the reverse strand, counting down.
CGCCTGCGCGCCCGGATCCGCGACACCGCGCCGGAATTGCCTCCCGGTGCGTTAAACCCCCGCGTGCTTGATGATTTCGGCGACACTTATGGCATTTTCTACGCCGTTACCGCCGATGGATATTCCGATGATCTCATCCGCGATGTCGCCCGCCAGCTCAGACGCGAACTTCTTGTCGTCGATGGCGTTGCCAAGGTCGCTGTCGATGGCGAGCCGGAGGAGCGGATCTATATCGAGATCTCGCAGGAAGAATTGTCGCGCCTGGGTCTGTCCTATGAAGGATTGCTGCAGGCTATTGGTCGCGAAAACTCTGTCGTCACGGCGGGATCAGCCGCGATAAGTGGCCGATATCTCCGCATCGACATTCCGCAAACGCTCAGTGGTGTGGAGGCGATTGAGAATACGCTCATCACTCCGAGAAATGCCGGGCAGGCGGTCCATTTGTCTGATATCGCGACAATTCGTCGGGAAACCGTCGATCGACCGGATATCTTTATCTATCATAATAATACGCGTGCCTTCACCCTGGGCATTGCGGGCCAGACCACGGCCAATATCGTGGATGTCGGCGTCGCTGTTGAGGCCCGTCTTGCCGACCTGGAAGCAGACTTGCCCTTGGGCTTCGAGCTGCACCCGATCTATCAGCAACATGTTGTCGTCGATGATGCGATCAACAGCTTCCTCATCTCGCTCGCCCTGTCTGTGGGCATTGTGGTGGGTGTCCTGTGCCTCTTCATGGGCTGGCGTGCGGGACTGACCGTAGGCTCCGTCCTGTTGCTGACGGTCTCCGGCACCTTCTTCTTCATGAATATTATGGGCCTGGAGATGGAACGCATCTCGCTTGGCGCATTGATCATTGCCATGGGCATGCTGGTCGATAACGCCATCGTGGTCACAGAGGGCATGCTCACAGGCGTGATGCGCGGCAAGCGTCGCCTCGACGCGGCAGAAGAAGCGGTCAACAACACGCAATGGCCGCTGCTCGGCGCCACAGTGATCGGCATTATGGCCTTCGCCGGCATTGGTCTATCCCCGGATTCCACCGGTGAGTTCCTTTTCTCCCTCTTCGCCGTGATCGCGATTTCTTTGCTGTTGAGCTGGGTCTTGGCGGTGACCGTCGTGCCAATGGTTGGATTTCACCTTTTCGCCTCTCAGCGCCAGGCCGCAGAGCATGCCAGCACAGAGGAGCTCGACGAGTCTCACGTCTATTCCGGCGGCATGTTCTCTGCTTATCGCGCGCTTCTCGACAACGCCCTGAAGCGGCGCTGGCGTGTCCTGGCGGGCCTGCTGATTGTGACCCTGGCCTGTTATGTCGGCTTTGGTCAGGTGAGAAATTCCTTCTTCCCGGAAACCAATACACCCATGTTCTTCGTCAATATCGAGTATCCGGAAGGCACGGATATTCTCGCCGTTGACCAGGTGATCCAGGAAGTCGGTTTCTTTGTTCAGGACCAACCTGAAACTGTTCAGTTTGACAGTTTCGTTGGCGCCGGTGCGACACGCTTCATGCTGACATACAACGCGGAGCAACCCAGCGCCTCCTATGGTCAGATTATCGTACAAACGGCTACGCTGGACGAGATACCAGGCTTGGCAGAGCGCATTATCGGCTTCGTGCGGAATGAGTATCCGGATGCAACGGTGCGCGCAGACCGTATTGTCTTTGGCCCGCCGTCTGGCTCCAAGCTGGAGGCGCGCTTCTCCGGCCCCGATGCTGATGTTCTCCGGGCTTTGGCTGAAGAAGCCATGAGCGGCCTGCATGCGGAAGCAAACGTCCTCGATATCCGCACCAATTGGCGCAATCGGACCACGCGCCTGCGGCCCGTTCTCGTGGAAGAACGAGCGCAGACGATCGGTGTGACGCGCGAAAACATCGCCAATGCCCTGGTCTTCGCCACTGATGGCGCTCAGGTTGGCGTCTTCCGGGAAGGTGAGGATCAGATCCCGATCATCGCCCGCGCGCCAGCCAATGAACGCGGGGATGTGAATGAGCTGATTGATCGACTGGTCTGGAGCCCCAGCCAGGAGGCTTATGTCCCGATGAACCAGGTCGTCTCACAGTTTGAGGCGGTCTATGAGGACGCGCTGATCCAGCGGCGCGACCGTGTTCGGACCATTTCCGTTCGCGCCAATCCGCTTGAAGGCGAAACGGCGGCCGAAGGCTTCATCCGGTTTGCACCGGTCATTGAAGCAATTGAGCTCCCGCATGGCTACACGATGGAATGGGGCGGTGAGATTGAGAGCTCCGGTGATGCCAATGCGAGTCTGGGTGGGACCCTGCCCATCACCCTCGTGATCATGCTGACGATTTCCTTCCTCTTGTTTGCCAAGGTGCGTCAGCCGCTCTTGATCTGGGCGATCGTACCCATGTCAGTAAACGGCGTGGTGATCGGTCTGCTGGCGACAAATGTGGCCTTCAGCTTCACCGCTTTGCTGGGCCTGCTCTCGCTGTCGGGCATGTTGATCAAGAATGCCATTGTTCTGGTCGATGAGATCGACACGCGTATCGCGGATGGCACAGACGGGTTTGATGCTATTCGCGACGGGTCGGTAAGCCGTTTGCGTCCGGTCTTGCTGGCCGCTTCGACGACTATTCTCGGCATGACGCCATTGCTGTTCGACGCCTTCTTCCAGGCGATGGCTGTGACGATTATTGGCGGGCTCGCCTTCGCCAGCATTCTGACCATGCTGGCGGTGCCTACGCTCTACGCCCTCTTCTTCGGGATCAAGGCGCCTTCGCCTGTGGCTAAAGCGTCCTAGAACGACGAGGATCAACCGCTTGACCCGACCCTCGCAGCGCGCGAGGGTCGGGGCATGGGGAGTTTGTCTACAGCGAATAATATCGCCGATCTGAGAGCGCTGGCGAAGAAACGCCTGCCGCGCATGGTGTTCGATTACATCGATGGCGGCGCCGATGATGAGATCACGCTTGGCGATAATCCATCGCGCTATAGCGACTACAAGCTGATGTTCAAGACGCTGGTTGATGTCGCCAGCATCGATATGAGCACCACGGTGATGGGCGCCAAAAGCGCCGCGCCGATTATTGTCACACCAACCGCAGCGCAACGCCTGTTCCACCCGCGCGGCGGCGAAAGCGCGGTGGCCCGGGCGGCGCAGAAGGCCGGACTGATTTATTGCCTGTCCACGCTTGGCTCGGCCTCGATCGAACGCATCGCCGAACTCACCGACGGCCCCAAATGGTTCCAGGTCTATGTCTGGAAAGATAAGGCGATTGTCGAAAAAGCGCTGGAGCGCGCCCGCAAGGCTGGCTTTACCGGCGTTATCCTGACTGTGGACGTGCCGGTTGCGGGAAATCGCGAACGCGATCACGTGAACGCCTTTACCATACCGCCCAAGATCAATGCGAAAACGGTCAGCCAGGTGCTGGCGCGCCCGGGCTACCTCTTTGACATGCTTAGCACACCAGAGATCATCGCGGCCAACTGGGCGGATATGGATACAGGCGGAATGGGGATTATCGAATTCCTCAATTCGCAGTTTGATCGATCCGTGACCTGGGAAGACGCCCGCTGGATGAAGGAGATTTGGGGCGGTCCCTTTGCCGTGAAAGGAATTTGCCGCGCCGATGATGCGCAACGCTGCGTTGAGATTGGTGCGGATGCTGTGTGGATCTCCAATCACGGCGGGCGCCAGCTCGACACCTCACCTGCTACGATCGATACCCTGCCGGACATCGTCGCCGCTGTCCGCGGCCAGGCCGAGATCATTCTGGACGGCGGCATTCGACGCGGTACCGATATTATCAAGGCGCTGGCTCTGGGGGCGAATGCGGTCGCCGTGGGGCGGCCTTATCTTTACGGGCTGGGCGCCGCCGGCGAAGCGGGTGTCAGCCACGCGCTCAACTTCCTGATGACCAGCCTGGAGCGGGACATGGCCTTGACCGGTGTCTCAAAGCTATCAGACCTGACAGCGGACTTTGTTCGCCGCCCCTAAGGGACCAGCCATGTTCGCTGCAGAAGTCTAGGCTTCCGTTGTGATATGGGCTTCAAGCACATCACGCAATGCACCCGCATCAACAGGTTTGGACAAGTAGTCACAGAAACCTTCAGCATTCAGTGCACGGCGATTATCCTCTGAGGTAAGCGCTGTTACCGCTATGATGCGCGTCTCCGCAGCCCGCCGGATTTCCCGGATGCAACGCATAGCCGTAACGCCATCCATTTCAGGCATCTGAATATCCATAAAGATGGCATCATAATCCGCGCTGGAGACTTTATTCACCGCCTCGCGGCCACTGGTCGCGGTCTCGATTACCGGCTCAACCCCCGTCATGGATTGCTTGATCAGGGCGCTGAGAACCAGAAGATTTGTCGGCACATCGTCAACCAGCAAGATCCGCAAGGCTCGAACTGCGGCAACAGGAGCCGGCCTTGGCGCATCTTCCGGCACCTCCGTCAGCTCCGCCTTCGGTGCGAGCAGGCTCAGGGAGAAGGTTGAACCGGTGCCGAGCTGGCTTTTCAGTTTCAGTGTTCCACCCATTTTCCCGGCGAGACGATGGGAGATGGCCAAGCCCAGACCCGTTCCGCCATAGCGGCGCTGGATAGAAGCATCCGCCTGGCTGAAGCTCTCAAAGATTGTCGCTTGTTTCTCGGGCGGAATACCAATTCCAGTATCCGAAATCGCCAAGCGGGTGAGCACTTGAGCGTCATTCTCTTCTTGAACGGCGCGCACGATGATCTCGCCATGCGCTGTGAACTTCACCGCATTGCCGATCAGATTATTCAGGACCTGGCGCAAACGCACCGGGTCACCTTCGATCGCATCGACACGCAGACCGTCGAGGTCGAGCGCAAAAGCCAGGCCTTTCGCTTCAGCCTGTACCCGCCAGGTATCGCTGACAGATGTGAGCAGTTCACGCAGATCAAATCCGATCCGATCGAGCTCCAGCGCACCCGCCTCGATTTTCGACAAATCAAGGATGTCGTTGAGCAATTCCAGCAAGGTCTCGCCCGACTCATTGATCAGCTCGAGACGGCGTTTCTGGTCGGCATTGAGATCATCATCGTGCAAAAGCACATTGGCCATGCCGAGCACGCCATTCAGCGGTGTGCGGATTTCATGACCCATATTGGCCAGAAACTCGCTCTTGGCCTGGCTGGCCGATTCGGCTTTCTCGACCATGTTCGCCAATTCATCATTCGTGGATTGAAGCTCTTGCGCGGCCTCATCATTAGCGGTCCGCAACAATGAACCGAGAAAGATAATCCACAAGGCGGACATCGCCGCAGCTATGGACAACAGGGGCAGATAGCGCTGCGCGTCATAGGCCAAGGCCGTATCCGCAAATTGCTCACCATAGAAGAGCACAGCACCGAGAAACGCACCAAAGGGAACAAGTGCGGCCAGTGAGGCACGCCAGCCCCAGGCCATATGGATCCCCATCAGAATGCCCGGCAGGTAGAGCGTGGCGGGCGGAAACGCCCCGCGATTACCCCAGGCGCTGCCCGCGAAGACAAGAATCAAAATGATCGCATCCAGCGCGATGATTAGATTGGGCCTTTTGTATCGAATAAGCGCCGCCAAGAGCAAAAGCGCAAAAAGGCACCCCGCCAGTCCAAGCTCCATCATGAATGGACGGGATTGCTCGCTCAACGCCAGCAAAACGGCATTGATCAATGCAACAACGGCCAGTGCACTGGTGAAGGCAAAGGCGATGCGATGACGCACCGCGTCGTGAAAATCCACGCGAGGATCAACATCGAGCAGGCGATCTACTCTTGTCCAAAACACCGGCTCAGCCTCCCTGACACTGTTCCGCCCAGCGGACACAAGTGCTCCATTCGCCGTTCCTGATGGCGCTAAGAGCGCACATCCATGATCGTCGCGATCCGCGTCAGCTCCAGCACCTGCTGCACCGGGCCCGACGCCCCTCCGAGACTTAACGCCTTGCTCTGCTTCTTCGCTCGCTCATGAGCCAGCAACAACATGCCGACACCCGCAGAATCGATAGCAACGGTTCCGCTCAAATCGATATGAACAACAGTGCCGTCATATGCGTCGATCGCCTTCAAGACGCCCTTGAAACCGTCATGATCGTCAAACCGGAATGTCCCGGACAGGGCAATCGTCAACTGGGCAGGCAGTGCAGACGTCGTGTATTGCATGGCGGAATCCCAACGCTGAGCGTGTGAAACGAATCCCCTAGATGATTTCAATCACCGCTCGCTCCGGCAAGCATTATCGGCGGTTGTAGATTATGTGGGGTTGGAAACGCCGTCGCGACTGCTTTCGATGTTTTCCAATAAAGGGATGCAATCGGGTAAATCCGACATCACCCACTCGCGATCCGCAAGAGCGTCACACTGGGCCCTGCCGACGCCGTATTTGACTTGATGGGCTGGCGACCTGCAGCTGATATTAATGGCAAAGTTCAACAGCCTATTCGATGTCGCGTCATCGAAGATGAATGTCGAGCGGTCCGATCCCGCAAGCCCGGCATAGTAGGACAACTCATAGAAACGCGAACGGTCCGCGTCATACACTGGGTAATCTGAAAGCGAGATCCGACAAGCATGATGCCGATCATATTGTGTGTTTGAGAGGGTTGTGACCAATCGATCGATATCGTTATCGCGCGCGAAGTTTTCCGCCCAAGCCACAGCAAAGGAAGAAGTCTGAGACAGCAAAATCAATCCAGTAAAGCCGACCAAAAAGTGTTTCGAAAATGATCGTGAGAGGACTGCAGCACCTCCGATCGCGAGTGCCATGCAAAGATGCGTTAACACACCATGCCTGAGATTGGAGTTATCCGAGACTGGGAAAGCCGGAGAAAACCAGCCTGCGGGGTCGAGTGCCAGATAAATCTCCGGAGACTTGTTGACCAGGAGATAGGGCAAGCCGACGACCAGTCCTAGCCCCACGAAAAGAAGCATCCGGACGCTATTGATCACTCGATCGCGAGATAAGTTTCCATCGGCAAACGCCAAGGCAATCAGCAGCAAGCAAGACACGGCGAACGGTGTGACGAAGTACACCAGCAAGGTCGACCCTACCAACCGGCTCAAAAGCGCCGTGACATCGGCCGCGTCAAAATTGTTGTAGGTCGAATAAATGCCATAGGCGGTAAACACCTGCATATAAAGCAGATAATAGGCAATCGGGAGCAGTATGGCGACCACAAGGGCAAACCGATCAAAAGACCGCGTCAGCACATACTTGCGTGTTTCGAGTACCGTAATAATGCCTGGCAAAAGCAGACACATCGGAGCAATCTCAACGCTGAGCACCATCAAAATTATGCCGCACCAGCGCCATAGCCCCCCCTTGTAGAATGCGACCAGCCCGAGGAACCCGAATCCGACAAAAAGAAATATGGCGGCGTGCATGCTGGAGGCGTGCAAACTCGCCAAGGGAGACAGGGCGAAGACAGCCAAGCTTAGCATTGCTGCAAGCTCTGACTCCCAAATGAGCTGGGCAACGCGCCAAAGTCCAAACAAACCAATGAATACGCCGAAGCTCGAGAAAACGCGCCAGTCAACAAGGTGCAGCCAACCGTCGAGTATTTGGATGCCCCACAAGACGCCAAGCAGGAAAGGCCCTTGCCCTTCGAGAAGCCAGTTGCTCACACCCGAGATATCGCGGGTCTCGAGAAAGTCCGCGATAATCGCACCGTCCCACTGGTCATAGCGCAGCGTAAGCACCAGCAACACTGAGCACGAAATCAACAACCAGGCGACCGCATTGAACGGGTGGGCCTTCAGCCACTGCGCGGCGGAAACACGAAAGTCGCCAGCCCGTTCAAACAAAGTCCGCTGCAACTCTAACTCCTTGGGTGAAATCAGATGCGATTGGGCACCGTGAATTAAGCCCCGCCCCGCGTTCAATCATTGCTTTGCCGCCTAGTCTGGATAATGTCAAATTCTCGTGTCGAAAGAGACCCTATGGCTCAGATTCCATTCAATAAGCCATCACTAACCGGCTCAGAGCTAAGCAATATTCAAGTCGCTTATGAGGCGGGGATGCTTTCCGGAGATGGCGCTTTCTCGAAATCCTGCGAGCGCCTGCTAGAGCACCGTGTTGGGTGCGACAGGGCATTGCTGACGCACTCCTGCACTGCTGCGCTTGAAATGATGGCGCTTTTGCTCGAGCTCGGCCCCGGCGATGAAGTCATCATGCCCTCTTACACTTTTGTTTCCACGGCCAATGCGTTCGCGATGCGCGGTGCTACTCCCGTATTTGTTGATGTCCGAGAGGACACGCTCAATATCGACGAGTCCAAGATCGAGCAGGCGATCACCTCGAAAACAAAAGCGATCTGCGTTGTTCACTATGCCGGCGTCGCTTGCGAGATGGATAGAATAGAGCGCATTGCCAGAGCCCATGGCCTAGCTCTGCTTGAGGATGCAGCGCAAGCGATCTGCGCAACCTATCTCGGACGGCCTCTTGGTTCCATCGGCAGATTTGGGGCCTTCAGCTTCCATGAGACCAAGAATGCGACGTGCGGAGAAGGCGGAGCCCTCCTAATCAACGACAGCGCGGACGCCATTGCGGCCGAAATAATGCGCGAAAAGGGAACGGACCGATCCCAGTTTCTGCGCGGAGCGGTGGATAAGTACACCTGGCGGTCCATCGGGTCGTCCTTTCTGCTTGGGGAGCTTGCTGCCGCCTTCCTCAAAGCCCAGCTTGATCATGTAGAGGCAATAACCCGACGTCGTCTCGAACTCTGGGACATCTACAATCGACAGTTGGCGCCGCTTGAGGCAGCAGGATACTTGAAACGTCCAACCGTGCCGGCAGAATGCGGGCACAATGCGCACATGTTCTACATTCTGCTTGCGGACCCGGGCGCGCGCGCTGAAGTCATCACCAGACTTGAAGAGAGTGGCGTGAATGCTGTCTTTCACTATGTCCCGCTGCACAGCTCTGAAGCAGGACAACGTCTAGGGCGAGCGGCGGATGGGCTCGAAGTTACAGATCGGGTCGCCAATGCGATCCTGCGACTACCGTTATGGACAGCGATGACCAATGAAGATGCGGTCACCGTCAGTGAGGCGCTCAGCGCTGCCCTCAAGCACTACGCCTGACCAAAAAGAAGCGGAGCATGTAATGGGCTCCGCCGAGAACCGCCACATATATGCTGGTCAAACGGAGAACAGCAGCCGCGAGCAATGCCGCCTCCGGCGAGGTACCATTCAACACTAGGAGCGCGACGAGGCTGACATCTGACGCCCCAAGTCCACCCGGCAGGAAGCTTATTATGCCCGCCATCATGGATACCGGAATGAGAAAGATCGTCATGACCAACGACACTTCCACTCCGGCGATCATAAAACTCCACCACCACAGCAAGATGATCGTTGCCACTTGCAGCACGGTTAGAACGATAGACGTTACCAATACCATTGGCTCCAGTGTCGCAAGTGCCGCCAAAACCTGTTGAATATACTTTGGGATTTGGCGTTTTCTGATCCACCATGCAAAAAAGGCGGCGCATAAGGCGCCCCCTAGAGCCAAAATGCCCAACATGGCCCACCAATCGAGCTGTGCAGAGAGTACTGGCGCGAATATGAGCCCGGCAAACGCCATCGCAGCGTACAAAGAACCGTCCATAGCTCGTTCCACGGCAAATGCCGCAGTGAAGGACGGGCTCGTACCGGGAAATTTGCGGGCCGCGAGTACAATCTTGATCGCTTCGCCCGACTGACTGGGCGTCACTTCTGCGACAGCTTGCGCTACCGCATTGTCACAATAGGCCCGCTCAAGGGAGTATTCGGGATTGCTGTCGCGGTTTAGTGCATACCAGCGAAGGCCTCGGAGCACCCAGTTGAGAATGATAACGCCCGAAAGACCAAAAACCAGAACCCACAGATTCATTGCGGCGAAACCCGCAATAAAAGCCTCCGCATCAAAGAGGGTGGCGAGATAAGCAATGCTTACCCCGGTTACGATGATAGCCCCCGCCCACCGCAGCGCCGCCGCGGCTGACAAGGCTGGCTTTTTCTCTGGACACCTGTTCGCGCACATTTCCTTAGCGGCGAACAATAATAGTGAATTCATACTTCTCATAATCATGTAGAAGTGCGACATTCCGCGAATAGTACTGTTTACAGTGATCGAATAACCAGCACGGGTCCGAGTAAAAGAGGTCGGGACGCATTCTATCTGCGTCCGAATACTTGGTTAAACAGTTGAATGCAAATCCCTCAACTGCGGCAACGTTCATAGCGTCTAACGTTCTCAGGATATACGCCCGCCAGTCTTCGTCAGATCGATCGAAACGAAGATTGAAAATGCCACTAGCTACGACAAAATCTGCTTCCTCGGTGGGTAGAGCACCAACCTCGAAACGGGCTCTCCGATCGCCAGAGAACCGCTTGCGCGCTTCCTCAATCATCGGCTCACTGATATCGATGCCTAGGTAATCGGGCTCATATTTCCGTTTTCGAAGATAGTCGAGGAACGGCGCGTACCCACAACCAAGATCAATCAAACTGAACGCGGTCTTGTCCCCAAATAGCTTGCAGCACTGCTCCATGCTCAGTAACTGCGTCGCTTCCCCGTTCCAGTCGAGCCCCTTTGCGGTCGCGCCGAACTTCGCGAAGGTCTCATTGAAGTAATCTGCCACCTCGCCGAGGTCGGCAGCCGCCATGCGCGCCGCATCATCCGCTTTCTCAGTCATGAGCGTCCTGACCTTTTTGTCCCTGGCGCACAATGTCCCGAATCAGGGTGCGCGGGCGCTGCTTCAATTCATTCAGCATTTTTCCGACATACCAGCCAATCGTACCAATACTCAGCACCAGCACTCCGCCAATAAACCAGATGGACATCATGAGCGATGTCCAGCCATCCAAGGTGTCGCGTTCGAAGAACCAGTTGAGCAATAGCCAGACGAGTCCCACACCCGAAATCAAAGAGATTGCGAGTCCGATATAAAAGATCGCCTTGAGCGGTGCCGTGGAATAGCCGGTGAAGGTATCGACGAACAGCGACAGTTTCCGCGTCATCGTATAGGTCGTCGGACTACTTGCCAGCTTATCTACCGTTATGACGGCTTGCCGAAACCCGGCGAGATTGCATAACGAGGAGAAGCAAACATCACGCTCAGGGAAAAGCCTGAGCGCCTCAACAAAACGGCGAGACATCAAACGTGCTGTTGTCTCGTTCGGGGCATAGGGTGCGTCCGCAAATCGGCTGTGTAGGGCATAGAATGCGTGCCCTGACACTTGCTCAAACCAGTTCCCTTTTCGCTCGCGCTGCACGCCTATGACAATGTCTGCATTCTCGTTGCGCATACGCTCGGCAAAAAGGTCTAGCCATGCCGGGTCCTCTTCGAGGTCACTATCGATCATGAAGACTTGATCGCCGGAAGCCTGGAACACGCCCTCCAGCATCGCAGGATGATGACCAAAATTGCGGGTCAGATCGACAAACACCAAGTCAGGCGCAGCACTTGCAAGTTCTCGAGCGAGTTCTCCAGCCTTGTCGGGCGATCCGTCGTTAACAAGAATAATCTCGTACTCATCACTCAGGCGCTGCGCAGCTGCACGCGCACGCTCCACAAACTCACAGACATAATCCTCAGACATGTAGAGCGTTGTCACGATGGAAGTCTTCATTTCATGCCGCACTTCATAAATTGCCGCGCCTCCGGGCCGGAACAGCACAAAAGGTCAAATATGGATACGCCATGTTCAAACTCCCCCCATGGCTGCTCGTATGTGGGATAACCGGAATAGTCGAACCATTGCACTTCTATATTGGCTTCTTCAAAGAGGCTGACGTCCAGATATGCTTGCGCGGCAGGCCCTGAGAGATATCGCGTAGCCTCTAGACTCTTACACGTCTCGACAAGCTTCATCGTCGGAGATAGCTCGCACGGGAAAGCCTGAGCCTGAGCGATCTGAGTATTGATCTCCAAGATCGAGCAAATCTCTCGAATGAGGGCCTCATTGAGTTGGCTAAGATGCGAGTATGATCGCCTCAAGATCGGCTCGATACGGCTCAGTGCTGTCGAGAAGAACGCACAATCGGCATAAGCTTCTCGCAATACCGCGAGATGATTGTCTTGCCAGGCTTTGCGGCCAATACGAACATCTTTTATGGGACCGCGAAGCCCCCCTCCCTCAACAGGCACAGTAAGCCAACGCAGCCCATTTCGGGTCTTAACACGGTTACGGTTCCGCCAATCTCGCCGTGTGTACTGGGCCGTATCATAGATGACAAAAACATCTGACGCCGCAATCAAGTCGAAATACCCCTTCCAGGGCAAGTAATTCGACTGAATGATTGATACGGTCTTCACCAACTCACCCTTCGGCAGGTCATAGCCAAGTGCTACAGCCCTCGTTCTCGCGAGATCGCTACCGCCGGTCAAGACGTTATGACCATGCCACAGTCTCCCGCCGACCAACTGATCGCCATTTCTCTTCAGCCGTATAGAAGCAGCGATCGCGGCAGCTTAACTCCGTTTAACCTGGCGATTGATCCGAGCGGTGATTTCTTGCAAACGGGTCAGTGACTGCAAGGTCATAGGCAGCATAATCGCCGCTTCAAGCGGGGCATGTTGGAACAGACCGCATCAAGCTCGAACCCCAAAGCCTCGAGCGCGTTTCATGGGCGCATAGGCGCTGGCGCCGTCGGTGATGCAGTACGCCGCGCCAGGTGGAGCGGAAGCCATAGGGATGATGGTGGAGGCTGCGGGACCAGTCTCGAACCAGTTGCTCGACTTATTAGCCGAGTGGAACAAGGAGCTAGAAGCGCTTGATGCGCCAGAGCTGAAGACGCCAAGGCGAAATCGTGGCCCGGAGATTGGGCCATGACAACTCATCTCAACCGCTCATTTGCTAAAGCCGCGCCCAAACGAGAAGTCGCGGGTCAATTCTGCATCCGTCTTACACCGTCAGAGAAAGCCCTTCTCAAAGAGCGCGCCGGAAACTTGACGGTTAGCGAATATGTCCGGCGTCGGACACTGGGTGATGAGGCTAAGCCTCGCCGCAAAAGCCGCCGCCCGTCTCGTGATGACAAGACGCTTGCAAAGCTGCTCGGAACACTCGGGCAATCTCGTCTGGCCTCAAACATGAACCAGATCGCCAAGGCGGCGAATTTGGGTGCTCTGCCTGTCACAGATGAGCTGATCGCTGAGCTTACCCAAGCTTGTTTTGATATCCGAACCATGCGCCGTGAACTGATAACGGCACTGGGCCTCAAAGTTGAGGGCTAGCGCCATGATGCTGGTCGGAAATCAACGCGGGGGTGCGCGCGATCTGGCGGTTCATCTCATGAAACCCGAGAATGAGCATATTGAGCTATATGAGTTGCGAGGATTTGCTGCGCAATCGCTCGCTGGTGCACTGAATGAGGCTTACGCTCTGTCACGCGGCACGAAATGCCGTCAGTTTCTCTATAGCCTCTCGGTCAATCCTCCTGAGAAAGCGCGCGTCGCCACAACGGACTTTATCAAGGCCATAGATCGAGCCGAAATGGCGCTGGGGCTTGATGGTCAAAGCCGCGCCATCGTTTTTCACGAGAAGAAAGGCCGCCGCCATGCGCATGTCGTCTGGTCTCGGATTGACGTGGAGACAATGAAGGCCGTTCCGCTGCCCTTTACCAAGCGCAAGCTGGTAGAGTTGACGCGCGATTTGTTCGTCGAACATGGCTGGAAGATGCCGGACGGCTTGATTGATCCAGCCCGGCGCAATCCGCGCAATTTCACGCTCGCTGAATGGCAACATGCCAAGCGGCAGGGAAAAGACCCGCGCGCCATAAAGGCGGCGCTACAGGACGCTTGGACGCTTTCGGACTCGCCCGCTGCCCTCAAGGCTGCTCTGGATGAGCGCGGCTTCAAGCTGGCGCGCGGGCATCGCCGTGCCTTCGTGGTGATTGACCACAATCTCGAAGTTTACGCCCTCCACAAATGGCTTGGCCTCAAGGTTCGTGATGTGCGGGAACGCCTCGGCAAGGTTGAATTGCCGTCTGTCGATAATGCCAAGGCGCAAATGGCGCGTGACATGAAAAACGCTCTGGATCGGATCGCTGACGATGTGACCCAACGGCATACAAAGGCAGCGGAGAGATTTGAGGCACGTCGCACGGCGCTAGTCGCGCGTCAACGCAAGCAAAGGGCCGCGCTCAGGAAACGTCATGCCGAACGGGAGGCGCTGGAAAACAAGCTGCGCCAATCACGCTTTCGCAAAGGTCTGAGCGGCCTATGGGATCGGTTGCGCGGTGAGCATCGAAAGACGGCGAACTTCAATGCGAGAGAGGCAGAGCGTGCGCTCAAACGTGACCGGGATGAGTTGGATCGGCTGATTTCTCATCAACTGGCCGAACGGCAACGATTGCGGCTTTACAAATACCGTCTTTCAGAAGGTTTTGAGCGCACCCGCGCCGTCTTGGCACAAGATCGCCAGCGCTACGAGCGGGGCCCGGAACCCTGACGATACCGAAAATTTTGCGGATTATCGTTTGCAATCGGAGTGATAGAGAAATGACCCGGTATTTAATGCTGCCAGAATATATGGACCTGTTCAAAGCCGGTCTCGATGCTGAAAATGCTGTCTAACTCCATGTCCCGCCCCATGCGTTCATAGTCGATGTAATGACGCAGGGATTCAGGAACCTCGTTTGCTTCCTCGGTCAGGCTTTCAGCGAAATCGGCAACGCTGGAATATTCACCCGCGTAAAAATTCTCCATCGCCGTTTGCGCGGTTTCAAGGTCGGAGCAATAGGCGAGTAACGCGGCACCAAGCCCGCCGGTATCAGTTAGAAAGGCAGCTAGCTTTGACACATCCTCAACGCCTTCATATTCGCTGATCGAAACACCATTGAAACCCTCGTAATCATGGATAGCCCATTCCTCGGCGCAGGGCACCGGCGAGGCTTTGAGCATAGCTTGAATGTCAGAGTGTATGTCTCGTGCATCTCGCGCGGCGTCGATCCAGCGGCCATGTAAGACGCCATTATTATAAGCTGCCAGACAGGCTACATAAATGCGGATATCTCCTTCGTGATTTGTCATTTTTCTCCCCTCTCACTTGGGTATGGGTTGCACATGCAAACCTGCCCTTTGGCGAAAACGGGGTGTGCAAGCGGAGTAGAAAATCGACGGCGGGCGCAGGCGCAGCCGAGCCTCGGGAGACCGCCTATTTTCTACGAAGCGCGCTGAGGGGCTGGCCCCTAAGAAGGTCTGTTTCCCACTACGATATGGCGCGGCTGCGACTCCGGCCTCGGCATAACTCTAGGAAGCCACTTTAGTTGCAAATACACATGGCTCAGAGTCTGTTGGTGGCGCAAGAATGGGCCACCAAAACGGATGCGCCGTCCAGCCCCGCTCTCGCCCGCCAAGCTGTTGGAGAAGTACTAATGCAGGTTTGGAGCGAGGAATATTCAAAACCTTTTCGCGCAATACCGTACCAAGGATGGAGCGCCCTGATTTGTCGCCGGATTTTTCGCGATCAAGGGCGCGGCCTGTTTCGGCGATCAGTAAAATGGTGTCATCGTCTTCCTTGTCGGCATAGTAGTCGATCAAACCGCGCATTGCGTCCCATTCGAAATCAACGGCGTCGAATTCCATGCTTTTGGCAATCTCGTCGATGATCTCGAATGCCGTGTCCCGAGAAACTTCAACGAAATCGCCGGTATCGCGCCATTCTTGCTTAATGATTTTGTCGAGCTTGGCTTGTATCGACGCCATGCGCGAACCGGCTTTTGTCTGAAAGTCTGATGGAAGAAGCATCGCGCCGGGAGACACTGAGACAAGGTTGCTCAAAAGGACCTTATTGGGCGCGCACGGCCGCACTTTGATCCGCTCATTAGACTTCCGGCGCCGCCCGCTGGAATCGTCCGTCTGAAGGAAAACGACCCCTTGGTCGTGAGCACCAGACTCAAAGGCACCGCGAAGTGAATTCTCAAATGAGTTGATTGCGTAGAGGCGGTCATAAACCCGCCGGGAGGTATATAGGCGCGTCACCGCTAAATCGCTTCGATCGCGATTACCGTACATCCGAGAGTGTTGCAGCACGGTGTCGGCCTGCATCGTTTTCGGGTTTCGCCCATAATAAAACGCGATCAAGTTCGGAATTGTAATTCCACGATCAAGAATGTTGCCGCCAACAAAAATGTTATAGGGCGTACGCAATTTCAGCTCAGACTTCTCGTCCAATAGGTTCATAACCTCGGCATCTGAGTTCACCTTCTCAACAACGACGTCTTCGCTGATTAGCGCGTCTACAAACATATCAAAGCAATCATCTCGCGGTGGCATATAATCACCATGCGCCGAAACGGACCGCTTCAAATCGTCGTAAGCCGCGTTGAACAAAGGTCTTAATTCGTTAGGGGCCTTTTCGGCGGATTGCTTAAGCGCTTCAAAAATCCAGTCGATTACGTCGTTTTGCCACTGATGGGCTTTGCGCTGGATGTCATTGTGAATGACCATCGAGAACTTTTTGGCCTTCTCGCCCAATCGCCGTTGCTGTTCCTGCCGCGTAGACGACGCCACAATGAAAGTAACAACTGAGCGGACCAGACCGGTTGTGTTTGCATTGTTGAGAATATGAACTGGGCTAATCCGACGCTGGTCTGGTTTGCGGAGAGCATCCTGCTCGGATTCTGCAACCTCATACATAAGGAAGTTGCGCGGATCGTCGTCATCGAATGACCCGAAATAATCGTCGCCCCCCACATAACCGCCATGAATAGGCAACAATTCGGTGAATGCAGGGCGCTTCGGTTTAAAAACGCATTCAGCCAACGCAGAGTCGTCGTAGTCTTCGGGTTGGAGATACAGCGAATATGGCGTTGCTGTAACTTGTAGGAACGCCACCTCTCTGCTCATGCCGCGGATCTTGTCCATCTGCTCTGCGATTGTTCCTTGAGCGAGCGCGTCTTTGTCGCGCTCCTTGACGAAACGAATGCTCGCAAGATCCGCCTCGTCATCAACCAACAGGACCTTGCGTTTTTGAAGCCCTTCCTGCTTGTCGATGAATTCAATCAATCGCTCCAAGTTTTTCACCTGCTTTTTCGCCACAATCACAATTTTCCGCCGAAGCTCGGCACGAGTTAGCTTGCCGGGCAGGTGCATGATGTCGAGAACAAGCAGCTCATCTTCCTCAATGAACTCAGAAAAATCTGCGCCCAGACGAGACACAGTTTGGGCGGACAATGATTTCGTCCCTTTTGTTAGGACGAGAGCCAAGTCAAACCCCTTGTCGAATGCGGCCGCAATTACACCAACGAATGCGCGCGTTTTTCCGGATTGGATCTTTCCTAGAAGCATGCCCGGCTTCTGATCAGATGTTGCAGAGGCTTCGAGTTCGTCAGCGACATTATTAATGCAGGCCGCAAGCGCATCGTCATCATTTCGATAGCTTCTCAGCCGGGGATAGAACCCAAGGCTATCGTTTAAGTCTCCAAGTTTTCGATTATTGCGCAACAGCCAAGCGCGAATCTGCGCGCGGCGAAAAACCGGACCTGATGCCAAATCGGCAATGGGTTGCGGAAAATCAGCTGTTCGGCTCCGCCAGTTTGTCACAGCTTGACGCGTTACGCCTGCCATGTCCGCTATTTCATTAATTCCAACAATGTCCTGCATAATCGACCTCGTGTTCACAGTTATTATTTTCCGCAAGTGTACAACGTACACAGTAACGTGTCAACACGAAATATAAAATGTGTATGAATGACAAATGCCAACGAACTTGGAATTTCAAAACGTAATCGTTCGGAGCCTGCTTCATCGCAGCCCGGTTAGGTACGCTCTAGTCCATGATTTGTCGTTAATTCAGGAGCGCCGAATAGGGGTGGGTTTAGATTTTCGGCGGACGGTGCCGTCTCGCCAAATGGTCGTAGTCCTAACGAGATCAACGCCAGCCATTGCCGCCTCAAACTCGACCTGATTTATCTCACTGTCTTCACCGCCAAAACAGCGGTGCATGGCGTCAAGAAAACCAATATCACTTACGTCTCTTGTTGGCGGGTTTGGATTGTTCCGCGGGCTAGTGATGGTAGCTGGAAACGTATAGATGCACGGAGGTGGCAACTGATACGGTCCCACCTCGACCAACCGGTCTTTCCTGTTTGCAACTTTGGGGCATTTGCGGGCCGCCGTATTACACAGCCAATCCCAGACGATTAAGCCATCAACACGTTTTTCTTCGGCAATTATGTCGGCAGAGAATCGAACGTGCACGCCCGACCACAAATTGTGTCTCGGATCTGCGCCCTTATTCTGGCAAACGCTCCAAACAACAAACTCATCTGCGTGAGGCGGCCGCTCTGAGATGTTTGTATTATTCCCGTCTAAGCAGCCCTTGAGTTCGATCGCTGCAACTTTTGAAGAGGGCAATGTCACCGAATAATCGTGGCGGTTTTGACTGCCTGCTTCGAGCCAGTCCGAGATGAACCCTTGATCCTGCATGTGGTTAAGGATGTGCTGCACAAAGGCTTTCTTTGGCCCCATAGACGCTGATATCTGGCCCCTAAGCCGCTGAATTGCCCCCTCAAAAATTCCGCTTTCATAGAATTCTGCCTCATCAAGGCCGTGACTTCCTATAAGGTGGCCTTGAGTTTTCAGGTCTTCAGCATACTCATCAATTCTCTGCTTTAGTGCCGGATCTTTTTGACACGGAATCTCGTCACTCACGCGACCTCCTTGACCCGGCATAGCTTCAGCACAGGCTCAAATAAATTCTCAGCTAAATGTCGCACGACAGGTACGGCAACACCATCCCCTGTAAGATGGTAAGCTTCGTTGTATGCGGTGGGCAATTCATAGGAGTCCGGCAGACCCATTAGGCGCGCCGTCTCTCGCGCCGATATCAGCCGTGATCTTATTTTATTGCCTTCGACTTTTAAAATAAGCTGTCGTGATGACCCGCCGGCTGGCGTCCGCAAGCATCCAGCAACACGATCAAAACGCACTTCGGCGCGCTGAACTTTAATCCCATGTTCGTAGCGGGTGCGTTTATAGACGCCACCCACCATCGGAATACCCGCTTGTTTTGCCGTCTCTACCTTCGCCAGATTCACTTCGCTCATCATGGAAAGAAGCGCAGTAGTCTCGGCCTTGGTATGCCAAGACACGCTTCGCGGATTCTCTTCAATAATATCGATAAAATCCTGACGCCGCGGTGCCGGATCGGGCATAGACCACCAAATCCAATCTTCCTGAAGTCTTTCCGGAAGCGCTTCGTGGGCCCGCATGATGCCGGGTGTGTGCCATGTTGGATTAGGAATGGTGTGGGCTTCTGGCTGTGATAGGCCCTTGTCAATTCCAATTACAAACAATCGCGGTCGGGATTGAGGCAAAAATAGCGATGCGTCCACAACAACCGCGCCAAATCGATAGCCGAGCTCTTTCAACGTCTGGCAAATAGCCCGAAAATCTGCACCCTTATGAGATGTGAGCGTTCCAAGCACGTTCTCGAGGGCAATAATTTTTGGCGCACGGCCAAGCTCTCTCAGCTCACGCATGTGGGCGATAAAGGGCCAGAATGTTCCTGAGCGATCACCCCGCAGCCCGGCGCCGCCACCAGCCAACGACAGGTCTTGGCAAGGAAAAGAACCCCATGCGAGATCAGGGTGTCCGCTCATCTCCGGAGGCGCAAGGTTGCGAATATCGTCGCAAACAAAATCCTCACAACCCCAATTGGCTGCATAGGTTTTTGCTTTCTTGCGGTCAAAGTCATTGGCAAACAGACACTGCCAACCGTCGCCGAGACCAGCTCGCGCCATCCCGCCGCCCGCGAAAAATTCGTAAAATGTAAATTGCTTCCCCATCGTTCTCCAAGATTCTCATTTTTAGAGGAACATTTCAAGAACTAAGTTTGAGTGCAACGTGATTTCATGGAGAAATCACTAAGGCCCCTCCTAACGTGTCTGCGAAGCCGCTGGCAATAGTCGGCGGGCAACGGGCTTGTTCAAGCCGCCCACATTCTCTCTGCCATGTGGCGGTCTTCGGGGGCGGCCATGTCGAGATAGATTTCGGTCGTGGCAAGGCTCTCATGGCCCAGCCATTTTTTGATGCGGGTTTCCGGCACCCGGTTCACCGCCGCGTGGACGCCATAGCCATGCCGTAGCCCCTTGGCGCAAGCCTTCTCTCCATGCAGACCGGCGGCTTCCATCACGACTTTCATACGCGCCCAGCCTGTGGTCCGGCTAAAGCTCCACAGGCGCTCATCCCGGCGCGCGGCTTCACCACGTAGACCGTGAAGCATAGCCAGACGTTCCATGAATTCATCGGGCACCGGAACCGGGCGATAATGCCGCCCCTTCATTTCACCGCGCTTTTTCAGAGACCGGATCACAACTACCCGCTCGGCCACATCGATATTAAGCGCCGTGAGCGCCAGCGCTTCGGACGGTCTGCATCCGGTCCAGAAGATCATTTCGCAAAAGCTACGGTCTTTGGGATCGTCCAGTATCCCCAGACAGTCATAGAAGGTCTGGCGCTCTGCCGAGTTCAGATATTTGCGCTCACCGACATCGGTGAATAGCGTCATACCCCTGTAGGCGCTTGAATCGCGTGGCATATCGGGCACTCCTTTCCTGCAAGTCGGCTGAACAGAATGTATGAATCTGTTTCACCGTCTCACACTCCCTGATTCCACGCCGGATTCCGGCCCCTCAATCGCGCTCACGCTGGCTTTGCGCGCCGCTCACGTTAAGAGAAAATATAATAACGTCAATATAATAAACAAAATCATACATTCTGTTCAAGAGAATTGGCGGTTTTTCGACTTTTTAATAGCAAATATAGAAATCTTGCAAATTCGCAATATTCTTGCTATAAATCACCTATATTTAACGCATTTTTATTGGCTGATATGGGAGCGTTTGGAAGAGTTAGAGGTGGAGCAGTAGCAGGAGCGGTAGCGTTGACAACGCTTTTCGCGGCTCCGGCTTGTGCAAACGACGCATCTGCTTCTGCTGCCGAAAACGGGCTTGAACCTCGGGAAGAGGCTTCTTGTGGGGAACTGCTAACAACATCGACGGGTCGTCAAATAAACGCATCCACCAGCGCCCACAGTTATGCTCGCGAGCATACCGGGAACGTCGGAATTTCGATCTTTGCTGGACAGGACTTGGGCGAATACAGCCCTGAATTCCTTGGGACGGCACTGGTGAACTCTTTTCGCAATAGAGGAGTTGAAGCTGAGTGCTTCGTTCATCACGAGCCTATGCCTAATGGGACAGGGATACGCTTCCACATAGCAGGGCTTACCTACCCCGAGAGCGAATCCTATAGCATTTCGGAAGCTTACAGCGTCGATACGATTGAATCCTTGGCTGATGAAGCCAAAACGGCCGGAATGCTTTTGACTGCTTCGGCTGACACACCGTTCACAAATCCATAGAGCAACTACAATCCGCCGAGATTGAAGCCTCCTTGATTGTTGTCCAAAGCATTATCTCGTTCGGTATCCACGGTCGCGGCCTCGAAATCGCTTTCTCGATCAGGTGTTTCTGAGATGCTCGCTAAAGCCGCCTCATCTTGCGCGGCAACGGTCATTTGATCAGCGCTGAGCTCACCAGACAGGCCGCGCTCGACCTCTAAGTCACGCTCCGCCGCAGCAGCGCGGTGAGCCTCTAGCCAGTCTTGCGCCCATTCGTGACCTTCCAAGTCATCTGGCTGGATGCGGCCTTCATCTATCCCCTCCTGAATCGCTGCCGCAATCGCACGGCGGCGTTCTTCGACATCTTCAATTCCCATGATGCGTTGGTATTCATCGTCTTCGATCAATCCGTCTTCACGCAGGTCTGCAAAAAGGTTATCGGCAAAGTGTTCGCCGTAGCGAGCGGACAGGTCGGCCTCCATATTAGATAACGTCGATAGAAGGATAGCCCGGTCAGTTTGCTCTTTGCGGTCTTTGCGACGCGCTTCTTCAATGCGAAGCTCTGTCTGGCGGGCAGCGCCGGCACCTGTAGCGACACGGCCAACGTCTTGGGCTATGTCGCCCCGTCCAAAGTTCTCATCCAGCTCGCGTTCACGCTCCAATCGCTTCTGGAACGCCAGCTGTTCCGGCGTGGGATTATTCGGATCGCTGCCATCTGGCAGCACGCTCAATTGTGAACGCTCGGCAAGGCCGATGCCTTCCCAAGCGGTATCACGCTGCATATTAGAGAGTTGCCCCCGTTCCATTTCCTCACACCATGTTTTTGTGTCTCGAAGTCTTTGCTTCGATTAGTGCTTTTATGATACAAGGATATGTTTGCTAACCCCTTAAATATACACAGCATTTAGCTCAAATTTTATGTATTTATTTGGCGTTAGGAAGCGCTTTCAGGCCGTCCATGACGAAGCGCCATAACTCACCTTTCGCAGATACCGTTCGGCCCGTTGACCAGCGGGAAACAAGCGCCGCATTTAGAGCCTTGGGATAAGGCCGCAGCGCATTGAGCAATGATGTGGGTGTGTGGCCAGTCCGGGCGAGTTCTTCGTTCAATTGGGCCCGTAACTCATCGGTGATAGGGATAACGGGCGGCACGGCGCGATAGGCCGCCAACACGAACTCAAGATGATCGGCACGTGCCGATTCCGTCTTGCGATTGAGCCATGTATTGATGATTGCAGAATTGAGCCCTTGAGGCACGTTATCGCTTCGCGCCAGAAGCTTCATTGGCCCAAGCCCGGTTTCACGCTTCAAGCGTTCCAGCTCGCCTATGATGTCATCTGTCAGTGTGACCCTCGCCATAGGGAAGCATGACGGTGCAAATGCGCTGGGGTCAAAGAGAAGCGTTCAAGTCTGTCTATGCGCCTGTGGGTAAATGCGGTCCAACACGCTTTGTTGGTCCCGCTGAAGGCGTCTCCATGAAATGGTCATGGGGTTTCGGGGTAGCAGGAACGCTCCCCGAATGGCGCTTAAACGGGCCAGACCGTTTGCCGTGGGGGTATCGGGGGCAGCGAGGGGCGCTCCCCCGATTGCGGATAGAACGCGCATTCGTTCTGACATGGTTCGGTGCAGGTGGAGAGGTCATTCTCCAAGCCCTGCGAGTGGTTCACCGGCGATACGGTGAGATGGTGCGGATGGGTCTCGACGGTCCTTATCCGCGCCACAGCTGAGGGATGCAACGGGACGCGCAGCGGGTCCCTTGCCAAGCGCATTGTGTGACAGTTTTGTGAAACACGTCATGACAATGCACAGCTTGCGCAAACCGTTTGTAAACACAGAAACTAGTGTCGTGTGTTCAGGAACACACTTATTGTCGGAGATGAGTAATTGTTGCTTGGCAAATGTCTTGATTAAGCCGGGCCCTCCAAAGTGGGTCTCCATCCGAAAAGACCAAACTGCGGAGTAGCTCAGAGTTTGATCGAACAATGTCTCTCTCGATAGGAGTATAATTGAGCAGAATGTTATACAACTCGCGAGCTTCCTCAGGCGTATAGTACCAGCCATTCAGCGCAGATTCTAAGTCTTGCTCAAATGCCCTTAGCAACCCGGCTCCATAGCGCGTTTCTGGCAGGCCAGGTTCTACCGGCGCAGGTATCGTAGTTAAGGTACAAGAAGCGATGCTATTGCGATAACCAAGGTCCAATTTATTGTAGAGGTGAAAAATATAAAATCCCGCA
The DNA here is from genome assembly GCA_018222865.1 of Alphaproteobacteria bacterium. GTDB lineage: Bacteria > Pseudomonadota > Alphaproteobacteria > Caulobacterales > Maricaulaceae > Maricaulis. The sequence goes on along the minus strand of JAAEZM010000016.1, from coordinate 8,497 downwards.
GCTATCTCCAGAATTGCTATCGTAACCAGCGATGTTGCGGCCAATAAGGGAGCTGCACTTTTCAATCGTTTTGATAGATTGGAGGATAACAGCATTTCCCAGAACGCATTTTGGGGCCGAAATGACCAATCAACCTTACCTTTGAATCCCAGAATTATAGGCGGTTCCACAAACTCCATCTTATGAGCTTTAAATACGGCCTTAGCGAATGCGGGAATGTCATGTGCAAGCAAAATTAGGTACGGGCGTGTATACCTGCCGGTCTTGTTAGTTCGAAGATAGCTGATATGCGCATTTCCGGTGCTATTCGCGTCGGCTTGCCGCTCGTAGGTCTTGAGCAGATCGTCCAGTATCGGAACGGCTCTGGTATAAATCTCCCCCCAGCCGCCGCCATGATATTGTTTTAGCGCTTCTAGGTGCCGCACGAAAATTTCCCGTGCTACGGGGTCTTCGTCGGCTTTTTTTGCCGCTTCAAGATTCGCATTAATTCGGTTGGCGAGCTCTACGTAGGCGGTTTGTCTGTCTGTTTCGTTCTCTGTCACGCTTGCGATCCTGTCTCGGTGATGGTGCAAGCATAGCGTGAAAACCTCTGCTAGGAAGGTGGGTGCGGAGCGTCCTGCGCCCCCTCTCTCTTTTCACCCCATTCATAGAATGAGGTTTCCGCTATATCGCCGGTCTCAAGATCATAGAGGATGACTGCAGGGGCACCAGTACGGTGGAGCTTACCGTGTTGATGGTACTCTTGCTTAAGCACATTGCCGGTCACGATATCGCGCCACGTTTTTGCAGGCCCGCTTTCGCGATGGATGGCTTCACCGACCCGCCAAGTTTCCATGATCGACCCGGGGAACTCATCATCAGGGTCCTCCATGTACTCGATTGTATAAACTCCATAAGCTATAAGCATCGGCATAATTCATAGTATCAAAAAATATAATTAAATTATATATTTAATTTATTTTTTGTTGCCGGATTTGTCAGGGTTTCTTGAGCCTAGAATTTCATAGAAAGCCTTTGAACGCACTTTCTGGAATCTTCTTCTTCCAAGCGAATAGATGAACCTGATTTAGCGGTCTCTCGCGCGGGCGATTAACGCCCAAAAACGAGAGAAATCTTCGATGCCTTATTCAATTGAAAGAGCGATCAGTGCCGCCGTTCGCAAGCTCACGCCAGAGTTCAAAGATGTTCGCGCCGACCAATTTGATCGCAGCGTACTGCGCGGGTGCTGCGTCTCCGCTGCAACGTTCCCATTGGTGCCTACGAAAGCTCCGAAGGGAAGCGAAACTCAATGAAATTCCAAGAGTCACGCAACCCGCATATCGCGGGAATGGGATCGGGTTTCCTGAATTCATCATCAACCGAAGCGCTGATGGCGGCCAAGGTCGCGGATTTGGCAGGGTCAAAATCCGACATCGAGGCTCAAATTGCGGCACTGCCGGAAGCTGTATCGGACCACGAAGCTGAGGGTTTGCTCAAAACCGCTGTGGTAGTTTCGATCTTCCTTGAACAGTCTTTGCCTCGACACAAGCGGCGTCTTGCCAATCTGGAAAAGGTGCGTGAAGCGCAAGCGAAAGAGCTGCGTGATCTTCAATGGCGAGCGGGTATGGATCGTCTACCGCGCTGTCCCAACGTGCTGAAAACACTGCTTCTGGTGCAAGTGTTTGTGCTCGCCGAGACGCTCCTGATGGCAGCCATGCTTATTGAGGGCGGCCATATCGGCGTCGTTGAGGGAATCGGATTCGGCTTTGTGTTTAGTGCCGTTAACTCGGTGCTGGCCCTTTGGACCGGCTTCAGTTTTGTGCGGATGGCCGCACATCGCAAAGCGAGCCCTGTGCCGAAAAGCTCCGATGGCTTCGTTCGCATTATGGGCAAGCTCGGTATTGCGGCATTCGGCGGCCTGCTGGGAATCCTGATTTTCGCGGCCAGCCGGATAAGGGCGACGGGAAGCCATGTCCCGTTCGATTTCTCCGAGGTGGGATTGTGGGAAGGCCTCAACAACGGGGTTTCGTTGGCCATTCTCGCTACGGCTCTGATGGCGAGTGCCGTTAACCTATGGAAAGGCGCGACCGGGTTTTCAGATTTCGTGATTGGCGCCAGCGAGGCGCTTGTTAATGCCACTGACAAAATCACGTTCGCCTCGCGGAATGCCACCGGCCAAGCTATCAGATCAGTGCTGGGGCGTGTCGGCGCATTCCTGTCAGATACCCACAAATTCCTGAAACAATCTGCCAGAGCCGAGAAGGCGCGCTCGAGACAGGTTCACGCCATCAATGGCAAAATCAGGGCGCACAACGCGGCTCTGGGCGTTGCAAAACAATCCGTTCTGGCGGCTCACGCGAACCAAGAAGATCATCGCGAAAAAGTCCTCAACCGCCGACGTACAGGGCATTCCATCCCGGACGTGGGTGAACTCGACAAGTTGGCCTTGCCTTTAATCGGCGAAGCGATTGCCGGCGATGACCGCGAGCAAAGCAAGCTCGAAGAACTGAAAGCCGTCGCCAACGACATTGCCGCAGCGCGCGATGCGCTCATCGCTGACCTTGAAACGGCGCAAGCCGAGTTCGAGGCGGCCTCTATCGGCGTCACGCCATTCCCCGAAGACAATAAGGAAGGAGCCTAGATATGGGTTTTGGTAGCTACAGTCCGTCCTATGGAGGCGGACCAAACTGGCCAATGATCGCGGCGCTTGCGGTCATTCCAATCGCGGTCATCACCGCCGCCATCATTGGCCTGAGCGCTTATCTCTCAACCGAGCGTATCGACACGGCCACATACTGTTTCAGCCGTGCGGATCAGCATCAGGTCGCGTTCTTTGCGGACGCCTCATTTACAAGGTCATCGTCGGCGGCTCAGTGGCGCGACTACGAGACGGCTCTGATGCGCGCTTATGATGAAGCGCCGCCAAATGCTCGAATTTCTATTTTCACGACCACGCGCGATGCTGCGAGCTCCTTCCTGCCACCGGTAGGGTCGCAATGCCGTCCCCCAGAAACAGTGCTGGAACTCGCTCAAATCGGTGCCCCGTCACAAACGCCGCAATATCTGGCGAGGCAGGCGCAGGAGGCGCGAGAAGCATACCGCACCATGGTCGAGCATGTTCTCGGTGCTTTGCGCGATGATGAATTGCGAGCTCTTGAGAGTCCTATTCTCGCATCGCTTCAAGCCATTTCCAGAAGTGAATTCTTCGATGGTGAGCAACGCACGCTCTGGTTCCTCACAGATGGGCTCGAAGCTTCTGAGACGGCACTTTTCGGGCAGGTCAGGAATTCAGCCCCACCGTATGAAATCTTTGCATCCCAGCCAAGGTGGGAAGCCGTTCGGCCAGACTCTCTCACGGGCACTCATGTAAACCTGCTGCTGGTCGAGTCTACAACACTTCCGGGACCCGGCCTCGAATTCATCACCCACGCCGAGCTACGGGCCTTCTGGTCCACGCTGTTCATCGAAAACGGTGCCGACAGTGTCGAGTTGACGCGTCTGCGTCACGGGGCCGAGTGATGGCGTATCGTCGAAAATGGAATCAGGGCCACACGCTCGCTCGTCTCGCTGTTGCGGCGGGCAGTGCTTACGCCCTGCGATACTCCGGTCCGGTCTTCTGGGCGTCGGGTGAGTTCGGATTTGTCACGGCGGGCGCAACACTCGCGCTGGCCGTGACGGGCACCTTGCTTGTCTCAGAGGGCTTCTGGCTGCTGGGTGAAACCTTCGGCTGGCTGGATCGCAAGATTCCGCGCGGCAACAAGGGCACGGGCGGCTGGGTCAGATCCAAGCGCGAACTCGCGCATGATCTGATCTCGTTTCCTCATCCCGGCCCCTATTGGGGGAAGCTTGGCCGCGATGCGATTTTCGCAGACTTCACGATGGCCTGCGTGCTTGGCCCGTCCGGGAGTAAAAAAGATGTCGGACACAACGGCGTCAACACACTCTCAATCCGCGAGAGCAAAACGATCAACTCTCTGAAAGGGGCTTCGGCCTGCATCTATAAAAAGGCGCTCGAAGATCGCGGTGAAGAGGTTCACGTGCTGAACTTTGGAGCAATCTTCGAAGACATTCTCGGGCCTTCAGCGCGTTACAATCCCAGCGCTGCTCTGGCTGACAACTTCTATCGTCCCGGCGGCATTCAGGATGTCGCGAACGATCTGCAAGAATTCGCCGTTCTAATCCATCCCGATCCCAAGAGTGGTGGCGAAGGCGGCAATAACAATCGCTTCTGGGATGACGGAAGCAGACTTTTTATTCGCTTTGCCCTTTGCGCCAATCTTTTGGTCAAGGGCTATGAGGCCTGTCTCAATGATAGCCTTGTGCTTTTACAGGATCGCGAACAGCTCCTGTGGACCGCACAATGGATAGCGGACCGCCTGATAGACGAGGGCGGAAATCCGGTTCCTTTTGCGCTCCAAGAAAGCCCGTGGATCGATTGCCAAGACCCGCAAGACGTTGAACGCTTCGCAGAATATCTGCGCGGCATGGCCGCCAATGTGGCGGACCTTCTCACAAGTGAAGACCAGCGCGTTGTCGAGAGCTTTCTCACTGGTTCAATCCAGTCGATGGAGCCGTTTAACGGCACCTCACGCGCTCACAAGATCACGCAAGACAGCACGTTCCGCTTTTCCGATCAGAAAGAGCCGGGGCGTACGGTATCTGTGTTCCTCGTCGCGGATGCGAGCCGCCTTGAAGCCAACAAGAAGGTCATTGAGCTCATCATGTTCTGCATGATGAATGAATGGAAACGCCACCCCAACAAATCCAAGCCGGTCTATTATCAGGCGAACGAAGGATCAAACCTGTTGATCAAAGATTTACGCTCCCTCTTAACGTGGGCAAGAGCGTTTTCGATCAAGATATGTGTCTATATTCAGTCGCTCTCGGCCTTTCGCGCGGCTTACTCAAAAGAAACGCTCGATACTCTGTTTTCAGAGCAGGATGCGTTTCTGGTCCTGCCCGGCCAATCCGAGCCTGAAACCCTCAAGCTGCTTGAAGAGTATCTCGGCCAGCAGTCTTTCATGGAATACGACTATAGCGGCCAGGGCAAAGGCCCGCTGAGCGTTTCGGGTTTCAGCATGCGCGAATCCGGGCGACCCGTCATGACGGCTGAACAGATACGCCGTTCGGGCAAGGCCATCCTCTGGCTCAAGAAAAACCGCCCGGCCTTGGTCGATCTACCAAGTATCGCCGCAGTCGCCCCTTTCCGACATATGCAGGCCATCAATCCGTTTTACGGCAAGCCTTATCGCCTGCCGGTGAGGCTCCGTCTGTGGCGCTATATGTGGCCGGGCAAGCTGGCGCTGCTGGTTCTGAATGCTCTGCGGGCGCTCCGCTTCTGGAGGCGCTCATGAGCCTTCGCCCTGACTTCAATCGTCTCGCTAATCTCTGCTTCGTGCTGAGCTGGCTCACTCTGCGCTGGCCGGTGTTTGTGGTGGCCATTTCGTTGGTCTCGCCCGTCAGCCCCCACTATCGCCTGACCGCCGCCGAAGGCCATAGCTGCGCCTATGGCGGGGTGCGGGGCATCATCTATGAATATCGCCATGAGCCGTGCCCGCTCATTGCCCTGCTCGACACACGCGGGAGGGGGCAATGGTAGAGCGCTCTCAAAAGCCAGACATTCGTTACAGCGATCTCAGCCATGAAGCGCTGAACGAGACGCGCAAGCTCACCCCGACGCCTGCGCCATTTGATGGTCCATGGATCAAGCCGGAAACACTGGCCCGACTTCCGAATATGGCGCGGGATTTTCAGATGAACCGCGACCCGCTTATTGCAAAACAGGTGCGCGATCTGGAAGGCGAGCGTGACGGTGGCGGTTCGTCCGCGACCAAAAACGACAGGCCAAGGCCTGAGCTGAAACCGCCTCCGCACATGCGGGGGCCTTGGCTGTCGGCTCAGCGCGACGTTGCCATGCAACTTGCCCCAACGCCGAAACACAACATCCGGTCGCCTGAACGGACGCGATCAGCCCCTTCGCGCGGACCGGAAAGGTAAGCCGCTTATTCGCCAACGCTCAGAAGAAAAGGAGATCATCATGAGCGATCAACAAACCGCCAACCCGCCGATTATGACTCATCGGGACGGAGCAGTATTCGTGAAAATCTGGAAAAACGAGCATGAGAACGGTGCGATTTATAACGCCACTATTGGCCGGACATATACGGACCGCGAGACCGGAGAGATACGGGAGAGCCGCTCACTAAGCGGTGATGATATTCTCAGGGTGCAGCCGCTTCTCGGTAAAGCCTATGAGACCATCTCGCAGGAACGCGCGATGGACCGCAGTTTTGCGTCGGCCCAACCTCAAAAGGGTCTTGAAAGCCAGCGTGACGAAGCGCGCTCGCAGGCACCCAAGCCGCAGCAGTCGAAACCCGAGAATACGCGGGTACGCGACCGCCAGCCGGATCGCTAAATTCATCTTGTAGAATTGGGAAAAATAGGACAATGTTCCTATTATGTTCTTCAAGATGAGAAGGAGACGAAACGAGAGAATAGAAAGTAGAGGCCGCCCATGCGCCAAGATTCCAGCCAGACCGATAAACGACCACCGCCAGCGAAAGCGGCAGATGGTGGCGAGTTATACGATGTGCTGGCGGCGCTTTTAGTCTCCGGCGATGCGCCCGAAGCCGATGACATGGCGGCCTATTTGGCCGAACTGGATGATGTGGACATGGACCCGGCTAAAAAAGCCGAACTTATCCACACGCTCTGGCAGATCGTGCAAACCCTTGTCAGGATTCAGTTTGGCTTTGATCCGGCGCTTGATGCGCTTGGCGAGGGCAAACAAGAGGACCGTCTAACGTCTAATCTCATGGTAGGCTCACCTCTCAAAACGAATAGTGATTTTGGCGCTGCTGCGAGCGGCGAAAGAGAGCGCCCATGAAGCCAGAATACGATCAGCAAAAGGACCTGCCTAAAAAGGCCGTATCCTATGTGAGGATCAGCTCAAGGAAACAGGCCAAGGAAGGTGATGGTCTGCGGTCCCAGTCTCGTTCATTGGAGGACTATGCGCGTTACAAAGGTATGGAGGTTGTCGAGATATTCTCCGATGTCATCTCCGGCAAATATGCTTCCCGGCCCGGAATGGACGCCATGCTGGAGTTTCTCCGTGACCAGCCGGACGAGACTTATGCTGTTTTGGTTCACGATATTGCCAGGCTTGCCCGCGACATAGTCAGCCACACCGCCCTGAGGGCCGAGATCAGCGCTGCTGGCGGTGTGCTCATGTCACCGTCGATTGAGTTTTCAGACGATCCCGTTGCGCAGCTACCGGAAAAACTTCAAGCCGTAATCGTCGAACATGAACGCCTCAGCAATGCAAGGCGCGCCGCATCGCGTCAACGAGCGAGGATGCTCAACGGTTATTGGACGCTCGCGCCCGGTCCTGCCTATGAATACGTCGCCGCAAAAGGACATAACGGCAAACTCCTTGTTCGAAGAGAGCCGATTGCTTCCGTTCTAGCGGATGCTCTCAATGGCTTCGCGAGTGGCAGGATTCAGACTCAAAGCGAACTACGTCGCTTCCTTCAAAACCATCCTGATTACCCGAAGGGCAAGTCAGGCAAAGTGCCCAAACAGAATATCCGGCGTCTCCTCGTCAACAAGCTCCATGCTGGATATCTCGAATATCAGCCGTGGGATGTGCCTCTGACGAAAGCGGCCCACGAACCAATCATTTCCTATGAGACGTATCTCAAGATTCAGGAGCGTTTAGACGGCAAGCCGAAGTTTCCCATTCGCAAGAGTATCAATCCAGACTTTCCGCTACGGGGCTGCGTCGATTGTGCAAACTGTGAAAAGCCTATGAAAGCCGGTTGGACCACCGGAAGAAGCAAGCGCTACGCTTATTATGTCTGCCAGACAAAGGGCTGTTCTTCTTATGGCGAGTCCACTCCCAAAGCTGAAATCGAGGGCTCATTTGATAAAATTTTGGTCAAGGCGCGCATTCGCCCGGAAATCCTGCGGATCGTGGAAAAGATGGTCCACAAAGCTTGGAAGCTGAATAAGGCCGAGGCTGACAAACAGAAGCGCGTCATTCAGGGCAGACTCAGGCAAATCGAAGAACAAATCGATAGGTATCTGAAAATGCTGCTGGATGTTCAGCAAGCGAGCGTCGTTGCTGCTTATGAATCCAAAATTGCTGAGCTTGAAAATGAGCGTGTCGTCAAGAAAGAGAAGCTAGCAGCGTTCGACACCCAAAAAGGCCGAAAAGAGACCGATTTCGAGCGGGCTTATAGAACCGTTATGAATTTCATCGAGAAACCGCATGAACTATGGCGTTCCGGGCGGATCGAATGCCAACGCGCGGCGGTAAAGTACCTTCTGGAAGACAGGCTGAAATGGTGCCGAAAACACGGCTATAGAACCGCCCAATTATCTTTACCCTTCAGACAGTTAGGAGAAGCTATGATCGGAGAAATGGGTCAAAACAAAAATTTGGTGGGCCCGGAGGGACTCGAACCCCCAACCAAGCGGTTATGAGCCGCCGGCTCTAACCAATTGAGCTACAGGCCCG
>JAAEZM010000015.1:24371-67141 GCA_018222865.1 Alphaproteobacteria bacterium | reverse complement strand
TCTCGCCCTTCATCCACAGTCTTTGCTTTGTTCGACTGTAGAAGTGGACCTTTCCGGTCTTCTGGGTTTTTTCCAATGCTTCTTTGTTCATATAGCCCATCATCAGAACCTGACGCGTCGCGACATCCTGAATAATGGCCGGGATCAGGCCATCCACCTTCTCCCAGTCGAGCGTTTCAACTTTAATCATGGACGAATCGAAACTCCCTCATCGATCAGATAAGCCTTCAAATCGCCTATACCGATCAGACCTTTATGAAAAACGCTCGCGGCCAGTGCCGCATCCACATTGGCGTCATTAAACACGGTTTTGAAATGATCCATACGCCCTGCACCGCCAGACGCGATTAGCGGTGTCGAGCACAATTCCCGGGCGGCCTGGAGTTGGTCGATGTCATAACCATCGCGAACGCCGTCCTGGTCCATGCAATTGAGCACGATTTCACCCGCGCCGCGGTCAACAACCTCACTGATCCACTCCAGTGTCTTTCGACCAGCAAGTCGCGTCTTGTCCGGGTCACCCGTATATTGATGAACCACCCAAGCCTGATCAACCACCTTGCTATCGATACCAACGACCACGCACTGGCTGCCAAACTCTGCGGCGAGTTCATCAACAAGATCCGGGTTTTCCAGTGCCGGCGAATTCACCGAGATCTTGTCCGCACCGGCAAACAGTCGCGCCCGCGCATCATCAACGGTCCGGATACCACCCGCGACGCAAAAAGGAATATCGATCACCTGCGCAACTGCGCTGACCCATTCCGGCGCGACGGTTTCACCGCGCGCGCTCGCAGCAATATCGTAGAAAACGAGCTCATCTGCGCCTTCATCCGCATAGCGGCGAGCCAGGTCTTCAATATCGCCCACCACTTCGTGATTACGAAACTTTACGCCCTTTACGACCTGGCCATCTTTGACGTCGAGACACGGCACTATGCGTCTTGCAAGCATGCCAAAGCCTCCTTGAGCGTAAATTCCCCTTCATAGAGCGCGCGGCCACTGATCGCGCCTGCGACGCCCGCTCGACGCAGGATAGCAAAATCATCCAGGGCGCTGATCCCGCCAGAAGCCTGCCATTGAATGTCTGAATAGCGGCGCACGAGATCCGCATAAAGCTCGACATTGGGACCGCTGAGATCCCCATCGCGGCCAATATCTGTGGCCATGGCGTGTATGATCGCGCTCTGATCATAGGCTTGAATGACATCATCAAGCGTTACCGTCAGCACATCCGTCCAGCCCTTGATCGCGGGACGGTATGCACCGTTTAGATATCGCACATCGAACGCCAGATTAAACCGTTCCGCGCCATACTCAGACATCCAGGTCTGCACGGTGTCCGGGTCGCTGATCGCAACAGATCCAACGACAAGACGTTCTACACCCGCCGCCAGCAAGGCGTCGATATCGCGACGCCCGCGAATACCCCCGCCCGACTGCACCTTGATGCCGGTATCGCTGACCGCCTTGATCGCAGGGGTTTGACGACGTTCGCCATCACGCGCGCCTGCCAGGTCAACGACATGAACCCAGGGGCTGCCATCTGCCTTGAATTCTTCCGCTACGGCGGCAGGGTCCGCGCCGTAATCGGTCACCGCGTTGAACTCGCCTTTCAAAAGGCGCACGACCCGGCCGTCCAAAAGATCAATCGCCGGATAAAGGATCATGCCGACATCTCCGCAAAATTCTTCAATATCTGGGCCCCCGCACCTGCGGAACGCTCCGGATGAAACTGACACCCTGAGACATGCCCCTGGCGTACGACTGCGCTGATTGGCGCTCCATATCCGGTTGCTGCCCGGGTATACGCTGCCTTCGGCGCATAAAAGCCATGTACGAAATAGACGTGTGTGCCGCGCTCAATACCCCCAAGAAGCACCTCATCATCACTGACCTCATCAAGGGTATTCCACCCCATATGCGGCCAGACGAGACCGGAAGTGGCAGGGAGTTTTTCAACCATTCCATCGACCAAGCCCAGGCATTCGACATCCCCCTCCGCCGAGCGGTTGAAGAGCAATTGCATACCCAGACAAATCCCCATCAATGGGCGCTGGTCCTTGCGCAATACATCCGCCCAGCCAGATCGTTCGAGCTGAGCCATAGCTGGCGCAGCGGCACCAACGCCGGGAAGGATAAGACGATCACAATCCTCGGCAGCATTTGGGCCTGCTGCCACGACATAGTCATGGCCGGCCCGCTCAAGCGCGAAACGGACCGAGGCGAGATTGGCGCAACCTGTATCGATAAGGCCAATCGTCATCACAACTGCCCCTTCGTAGATGGCAAAACATCGCCTTCAATCCGAATGGCGCTCCGCAAGGCGCGGCCGAAGGCTTTGAAACAGCCCTCAATCATGTGGTGCGCGTTTTCGCCCTCGACTTTCACGTGGATCGCGGCCTTCAGGCTTTCGGCGATCGAGCGGAAGGCGTGCGATGTCATTTCGACCGGGAAGTCGCCAACACTCTCCCCCGGGATCTCGCCCTCAAACTTCGCGAACGGTCGCCCCGACAAGTCGATCCAGACACCCGCCCGGGTCTCATCCATCGGCAGTTCGAAGCCGAAACGCGCAATGCCGCGCTTGTCGCCCAGCGCCTCACCCAGGGCTTCACCGAGGGTCAAACAGACGTCCTCAATCGTGTGGTGAGCGTCGATGTGAAGATCACCCTCTACACGCACACTCAGAGCGATCCCACCATGGCGGGCAATCTGCTCCAACATGTGATCAAAATAGCCAACACCTGTGCGGATCGAGACCGGTCCGGTCTGATCCAGGTTGATCGACACCTCGACATCCGTCTCTGAGGTTTTCCGGCGCTTGGAGGCTGCGCGGACCGTGGGGCGTTTTTGATGAGCGGCCAGCGCATCCGCTCGAACGCGGCGTGCGGACATGGCGCGACCATGCGCGTCCAGACCTTCCAGGGCCGCCAATCGTTCAACGGTCGGAGCAATCGCTTTCGCCCCCTTGCGGCTGGCCCGCAGAACCGTCGTTGTTTTCTGAAATGCCTCGACCGTTACACCTCCATAGGCCCTCGCAGCGCCACCGGTTGGCAGGGTGTGGTTCGGTCCGGCGGCATAATCGCCGGCGGCCTCTGGCGCCCACGGACCTATAAAGATCGATCCTGCATGCCGAATTTGCTCAGAGAACGCGTCTGGTTCAGAGATCTGAAGAATAAGATGTTCGGCCGCATAAGCATTTGCTGCGTCCGCCATTTCCGCGCGTGTTTCACACCGGATAATGCGAGCGTTCTTCATCGATGCTGTGGCGATTTCCACACGTGGCAGTTCTGCCAATTGCCTGGCAAGCTCGTCCTCGACCTGCTCGCTAATATCCGACATATCGGTCACGAGAACGACTTGAGCATTCGCATCATGTTCTGCCTGGCTGAGCAGATCGCTGGCGACAAAAACCGGATCCGCATTCTCGTCTGCGACGACCATGACCTCGCTCGGACCTGCCGGCAGGTCCGTCGCCGGACCACCGGGAAGCCCCGACACATAGGATTTGGCTGCCGCAACATAGGCATTACCGGGCCCGAAGATCTTGTCCGCGCGCGGAAGCCCTCCCTTGCCGAATGCCAAGGCTGCAACAGCCTGCGCACCACCTATCGCATAGACCTCATCAATACCGAGAATTTCGGCGGTCGCGAGTAAGGCCGGGTTCACACCGCCCTCGCCTGCCGGAGGCGCAACAACAACAATGCGCGGCACTCCGGCCAGTTGCGCGGGTATGGCCAGCATGATCAGCGTGGAGACAAGAGGCGCCGTTCCGGCGGGAATATACAGCCCGGCAACATCGATCGGACCCGCACGGCGCGAGGCGACCAGCCCTGGCCAAGTCTCAACGGAATAGCCGCTATAGCCCTGCTTGACGTGGAAGCGCCGTACCGCATCAGCCGCGGCCTTGATGGCTTCAACATCGCTGGCCTCGAGCGCTTCTCGCGCGTCGGAGAGACACTCCTCCGGGACGCGAAAACTCTCGCTCGAGTAGCCATCAAGCTGTTGCGCATAGGCGCGCACGGCTTCGTCGCCACGATCACGGATCGCGTTGACGATTGCCTGAGCCGCCTCACCCGCCGTATTCGTCGCCTCCGGACGCGCCAATGCCGCTTCACGCGCCGCGCTGTCCGCAGTTGTCCAATCCAATCGCCTCATCATGACGCTTATCCCTAGGCCAGCATTTTTTCGATGGGCAGAACAAGGATGGCCCGGGCGCCTTCAGCCTCGAGCGCTTCCAGTGTCTCCCAGAACACGCGCTCGCGACAAACAGCGTGCAGGGCGACCACATCATCGCGCCCCACAATCTGGGCGATGGTCGGCGCATCCGAACCCGGCAAGAGCGATTTGATCGCTTCTAGCCGGTCAACCGGGGCGTTGAGCATGATGTATTTCGTCTGGGCGGAATTGATCACGCCCTCCGAGCGGCGCATCAGGATCTCTGCGATGGCATCGGCCTCAGGCTCCCGGCCCGTCTTGCGCCGGACGAGGACGGCCTCGCTTCGCAATACAGTTTCAAACGCCGCGAGCCCGTTCGCCTCAAGTGTGGCCCCAGACGATACGAGGTCGCAAATCGCTTCAGCGATATTCAGACGCGGGGCGACTTCCACCGAGCCATTCATTTCGACGATTTCCGCCGATATCCCGCGTTCCTCGAGATAGGCCTTAGTCAAGGCTGGGTAGGATGTCGCGATTGCTTTGCCTTCAAGATCGGCAACGCTTTTGATCGGACCATCCTTGGGTGCAGCCAGTTTCAGCGTGCACTTCGCAAACCCAAGCCTTAGAGCGATTTCCAGCTCTTTTCCACGACGTCCCGCAAACTGTTCCTCGACCAGGACATTTTCGCCAACAATGCCGTAATCACACGCGCCGGAAGCGACGAAATTCGGGATATCATCATCGCGCACCAGCATCATATCCACCGGCATATTCTCGGCGCGCTGATGCAGACGGTCGCGCCCATAGGCGAACTGCAGACCACATTTCTTCAACAAGTCCATTCCGCCTTCCGCGAGACGGCCCTTGCTTTGTACTGCCAGACGCAAACGGGTCACGATTGTGTCTCCTTTAGTCGATTGAGAACGAGCCGATAGCCCTGGTGAGGTTCTTGAGAAAGAAAACGAGCAACACGCGTTACCGTCGTCGTGCTGGCCCCGGTGAGCTGCGAGATGTCGCGATAGGAATGTCCGCCCTCATCGAGCAATCGTGCGACGCGCCAGCGCTCCGACAGGGATTTCGCCTCCCCCGGCGTCAACAAATCCCGCAGAAAGCGCTCGACCTCAGTCGCATCCTTCAAGCTTAGCAGGGCTTGAGAGAGCCCTTTCACATCAATTTCCGACATCTCGACTGCTCGATATTGTGGTTCAAAGCGGTCGATATAGCGTGTTAGCGCGCTAATACAAGCCTACAGATACAGATACCGCTGCATTGCCGTCTAATCCATTGATCGCGTGCTGATTTGTCACCCTCAGAAAACAATGGCCTTTCGGACGGATCAGGCTATGACTGGCTCATGGACCGCGATGCCCGCTCTTGGATGGAACGCCTTCTGCCCGGCCTGAAATGGCTGCGGGGCTATAATGGGCGCGTTTTCGCTGACGATGCTCTCGCCAGCCTGATCACCGCTATCCTGCTTATCCCGCAAAGCCTGGCCTATGCATTGCTCGCCGGCCTTCCCGCCCAGGCAGGGCTTTATGCGTCAACCACGCCGCTGATCGCCTATGCGCTCTTCGGATCTAGTCGTGTCCTCGCTGTAGGACCTGTGGCGGTAGTGTCCTTGATGACGGCCGCGGCCATCGGCAATCTGGGGCTCGATGATCCAGGCCAGCAAGTCGCCGCCGCCGGCGCGCTTGCCTTGCTATCCGGACTGTTTCTCGCCGTGTTTGGAGCCCTGCGCCTCGGGCTTGTCGCCAATTTCCTCAGCCGCCCCGTCATTAGCGCCTTCATCACCGCATCGACCGTTCTGATTATCGCCAGCCAGCTAAGGCATATGTTTGGCATCGACGCCCATGGCGCGACCTTGCCAGAATTGATCGTTTCAATGGCCTTGGCTGCAGGCGAGATGAATTTGATGACATTGCTCATCGGCCTGGCAAGCCTCGGCTTCCTGCTCTTTGCTCAAAATGCCCTGGCCCCCGCGCTTGAAGCGCTGAAAGTCCCGGCAGGATTGATACGCGGTTTAACCCGAGCTGCACCAGCCATTCTGGTGGTCGCAACGACGCTCGCCGTTGCGGTCTTTCATTTGGAGGATACGGCAGGTGTCTCGGTTGTCGGGGAACTTCCCACCGGCCTGCCGCCCTTCCAGTTACCCCTCTTGCCTCTGGAGGTCTGGCGGGCACTGATTGGACCCGCAGCGCTGATCTCGCTCGTCGGCTTTGTTGAAAGCGTCTCCGTTGGCCAATCGCTGGCGGCAAAACGGCGCGAAAGCGTCAAACCGGATCGCGAACTGGCAGGCCTGGGCGCAGCCAACCTTGCGGCCGCCATGACAGGTGGTTACCCGGTCACTGGAGGGTTTGCACGTTCGGTGGTCAATGAGCAGGCGGGGGCCCAAACGCCGCTTGCCGGCGTGATGACTGCACTGATCATAATGGCCGTCGCGATGTTCCTGACACCGCTATTCCACGATCTTCCCAAGGCGGCCCTGGCGGCGACCATTCTTGCTGCCATCTGGAAATTGGCGGACTTCAAGGGCGCATGGGATGTCTGGCGTTATTCAAGGGCAGATGGTGCAGCCGCCTTCCTAACCCTTTTCGGCGTTCTGTTTTTGGGCGTAGAGATCGGGCTGACACTCGGCGTTATCGTCTCTATCGGCTCGATTTTGCAACGCACCATGCATCCGCATTGGACTCAGGTGGGTCAGGTACCAGGGACGCATCATTTTCGAAACCCGAACCGGCACGAGGTTATACTATCCCCGCATGTCTATGCGCTGCGGGTTGATAGCGCGCTCTACTTTGCCAACGCTCACTTCCTGGAAGACTTGCTCTCCCATGCCATCGCAGACCACGCCGAAACACGCGATGTCGTGCTGATGTGTCCGGCGGTGAACTTCATCGACGCATCGGCACTTGCCAGCCTGCGCACCATCAATCAACGACTTCACGATGCTGGGGTTACGCTGCACCTGTCGGAGGTCAAAGGACCGGTGAGCGACCTGCTTGGAGAGGCGGGTTTTCTCGAAGAACTGACCGGCGAGGTTTTCCTCTCGCAATATGCAGCAATGCGCACCCTTGACCCGGCGACGACATTGCGCGCAGAAGGCGTACTTAGCGACGGCATGTCCAAACCGCTGTAAACTTTATTCCTTTTTAGACATGAGCGACGGGATACCCGGCTCATCGAATTGTCACAGCCAATCTCTCGCGTGCCCGGTCATTTCCGGCTATAGATTTCGACAAGCCTAGTTTTGGAGTCTTCCCGTGCGTCTTCGCTTGCTCGCTACTGCCCTGATCGCAACAGCCGTTTCGGCCTGCGCAACGTCCACTCCAGTCTGTCGCGCGCCCATGCCTGATGAAATGTCGGCATTCCGGGCAATTATCAGCCACAATCCCGAAGCGCTGGCTGCGGCGATGGCGCCGGGTATGGCCCGCAACGAACTGACTGCAGGCAATACCGAGTTACGCGCACATATCTGGGGCTCGAACGGAGAGACACGCGGGAGCGTTGTCAGTCTTCTGACGCAGCCTCCGCTATGCGTCATGTCTGATCCTGCGGCGACCGACCTAAGCGCGCGGGAAATCCTGGTTTATCCGCAATCACGCTATGATGCGGTGCTGCCAGCGGATCCCGCCGCCACTCCGCTGCCCTATGGCGTCAGCAATCGCGATTATCTTCGCTGCCGGTTTGAACAAACGGCCAATGGCTGGGCCCTTGCCGATGCGTGCAATTTCCAGCCACGCTATGCGACGATAACCGGCTAAAGCTTGATCTAGAGCTGGTGATCTATAGGGGGCCTCGGTCCCCTTTTTTCTTGCCGGCCGGACCGAAGAGAGGGCCCGCGGTCCGCATCACTCCGCCCCCATCTCAAAACATGAACGAAGCATCAACTGCACAGCAGCTGCATTACGTTATTCGATTACTCGATGACTCTGCTAGGACGCGGCCGGTGGGGTGTGCAGTGAGTGTTATTTATGACGTATAGAATTCACGCCGCGATGGATCAGCGGATTATCCGTATTGATTTTTCCGGCGAGCTCAACCGCCCCGAGATCGAGTTGGCGATTGGCGAACTTTCCGCCGAAATCAGCGAAAACCTGGCTTACCTGGTAGATCTGACCCATTGCGCTCTCGCAATGACAGCATCAGAGTTCATGGCCGTGATCGATATATGGTTTGAGACCATTGGTAGCGCTACACAAATGGCTCTGGTCTTCGATCCGGTATCGCAGAAAGATCTCGCCATGCTCTTTGACACAAAGAGCTTTCTTGTCGGCGGACGGCAGAAGAGTTTTGGGTCGCCCTCAGCTGCCCTGAACTGGCTGGGCAGCTTGCCAAGGGCAGCGACCCAATAGGTCGCCGCCCTCGCCAGCACAAGCTCAGTCGTCAAACTCGGCCAGAGCCATTGGCTTTTTGAGATCAGCCGTAATCAGCTCATAAGCCGGCAAGGTTAGGAACTCGACGAAATCGTCGGAGAGCACGAGGGTTTCCAGGAGCTCGGCCGCCTGACCGATCAAACGGTGCATCACACCGCCCTCCTCAACCTCGGCGGCAATCGCACTTCCGATGGCCGCGATCTGCGCCTGAAGGCTATCGGCGGTGATGGCATTGCCTTCAGCCGTAGACTTTTCGTATTTACGCCATTGCCAGAGCTGAGCCCGAGCGATCTCTGCCGTTGCAGCATCTTCCATGAGATTATGGATCGGAGCTGCACCGCGACCGCTCAGCCAAGACGCAATATATCGGATCGCAACGTCGATATTGCCCTCCACACCCGCATCGGTGATATCACCGACAGGCGCCTCAAGGAGCGCTGCGCTTGTTACCGGAAGAACATTATCGTCCTCGCGGTCGAGCTGATTGGCATTGGGCATATGCTCGTCAAAAACAGCCTTGGCGATCGGTACAAGTGCCGGATGCGCGACCCAGGTCCCGTCATGCCCATCGGTGACTTCACGGAGCTTGTCTTCATAGACCTTGTCTTCCGCAGCCTTGTTCGCGGCAGCATCATTCTTCACCGGAATGAAGGCTGACATACCGCCCATCGCGTGCGCGCCGCGACGATGGCAGACGGAAATCACCCGGCGGGCATAAGCGCGCATGAACGGCACTGTCATGCTGACCGAGGCCCGGTCGGGCAGAACACACTCCGGGCGCGAACGCAGGCGCTTGATATAGCTGAAGATATAATCCCAGCGCCCGCAATTGAGCCCGACAATATGCTCTTTGAGCTCATAAAGGATCTCATCAAGCTCAAAAGTCGCGGGAATTGTCTCGACCAGGACAGTTGCGCGGACAGTACCACGCTCCAGGCCAAGCTCGTCCTCGGCATGCTGGATCACGACATTCCACCAGCGCGCTTCGTAACGACTTTCCATCTTCGGCAGGTAGAAATACGGGCCGGTCTTGCGCTCTTTCAGCGCCTGGTGGTTATGGAAGAGATAAAGACCGAAATCGAAGAGCGAACCAGACAGGGCCTGACCATTTACGAGCACATGACGCTCGTCCAAGTGCAGTCCGCGCGGGCGAACGATGAGCACAGCCGGGTTGTCCCCGATATCATAGTGCTTGCCCGTCTTCTCATCGGTGAAGGCAATCTCGCGACGGTTTGCATCGCGCAGATTAATTTGCCCATCGACCATATTCTTCCACTGTGGAGCCGAGGCATCCTCGAAGTCTGCCATGAAACACTTCGCACCGGAGTTCAGGGCATTGATGACCATTTTCCGATCAACCGGACCGGTGATCTCGACCCGTCGATCTTGAAGATCTGCGGGAGCCGGACGCACTTTCCAGTCGCCTGCGCGAATATCTGCGGTTTCATGCGGGAACAGCAGATCTGCACCGGCATCCAGCTCGGCCTGGCGCTCCTTGCGATAACGCAGGAGGGAGTGACGGCGCTTATTGAAACGGCGGTGCAGCCCAGCGAGGAAGCTCAATGCTTCATGGCTGAGGATCTCGCGATAGCCCGGCTCCAAATGGCCAAGGACTTCGACGCCGCTAGGTGAAACATGGGTCATTGGGCATCTCCTGGAGACTGAGGAGCCGGGGAAGCAGGTTGGAGGGCGTGCTCCCCCGGCCGGGCGAAATTCGCCCTGTCAAACAAGCGGACTTATTCAGCCGCTGTGAACTGAGCGGTTTCGGTGGATTCACCCATGGCCGTCGTGGAGGACTTGCCCGCGGAGATCGCCAGGGAAACCTTGTCGAAGTAGCCGGTGCCCACTTCGCGCTGGTGACGCGTTGCAGTGTAACCATCTGCCTCGGATGCAAACTCCGCCTGCTGCAGCTCGGAGTAAGACCCCATGCCACGATCCTTGTAGCCACGGGCCAGTTCGAACATGGAGTGGTTGAGGCTGTGGAAGCCCGCCAGGGTGACAAACTGGAACTTATAGCCCATCGCGCCCAGCTCTTTTTGATAGGTCTCGATGGTCGCCTTATCCAGATTGGCTTCCCAGTTGAAAGACGGCGAGCAGTTATACGCCATCATCTTGCCCGGATACTCTTTCTGGATCGCCTCAGCGAAGCGCTTGGCCTCTTCAAGGTTCGGCTTGGACGTTTCCCACCACAGCAGATCAGCGACTTTAGCGTAAGCCAGGCCACGCTTGATGCAGTGCTCAACACCGACGCCTTGTTTGAGACGGAAGAAGCCCTCCGGCGTACGACCGGCTTCGAAATCGATGAACTCATGGTCGCGCTCATCGATGTCAGAATTGATCAGCGTCGCCGATTCAGCATCGGTCCGCGCTACCGTGATGGTTGGGACGCCCATGACATCAGCCGCCAGGCGGGCCGCCGCGAGATTGCGTTCGTGTTGGCTTGTGGGAATGAGCACTTTACCGCCCAGGTGACCACACTTCTTCTCGGCGGCAACCTGATCTTCGAAGTGGACACCCGCAGCACCGGCTTCGATGAAGGCCTTCATGATCTCAAAGCAGTTCAGCTGTCCACCAAACCCGGCTTCTGCATCCGCAACAATCGGAGCGAACCAGTCCCGAGTCGCTTCGCCCGTTTCAGAGACTTCAATCTGATCTGCACGCTGAAGCGCACGATTGATTTTCTTGGCCAGCTCCGGAGCGGAGTTTGCCGGATAGAGCGACTGGTCGGGATACATGGTGCCCGCAGTGTTGGCGTCAGCGGCCACCTGCCAGCCAGACAGATAGATCGCCTTCAGGCCAGCGCGAACCTGCTGCATGGCCTGATTGCCGGACAGGGCGCCCAGGGCATTGATGAAGGGCTCTGTCTTCAGCAACTCCCAAAGCTTGTTGGCACCGCGTTCAGCCAGCGTTTGCTGGACCAGAACAGAACCACGCAGACGCAGCACGTCCTCCGGGGTGTAAGGGCGTTCGATTCCGTTAAAGCGATCATCAGCAGCGCTTGGAACGAGGTCTTGGAAAGTGGTCATGGGGTCAACTCCCTAACTTGAACAATTCATCTGCCCCAAACCTGTCAAAGTGCACGGTGCGTGTCGACAATGCCTTTCTTATAAAGACGTTTTGGTGTAGTGTTTACACATTGTAATTCTGTAGTTTTGTAAATTGATTGACATGATGGAAGATAGCAAACCTCTCGAAAAACTCTTCGCCGGCGCCAGATTGCGTCGATTGCGCCGCGAACGCGGGCTGACCCAGGCGGAGACAGCACAGGCGCTTGGCGTCTCCGCGAGCTATTTAAACCTGCTGGAACGCAATCAACGCCCTGTCACCGCACGGGTTTTGCTCGCGCTTGCCGAACGGTTTGACGTTGATGTGCGAGCATTCGCCAATGAATCGGACAAGCAATTGCTGGCCGATCTGCAGGAAGCAGCCGCTGATCCGGTGCTTGCAAACCTGTCACTGGATCGAATGGAGCTGAACGAACTCGCCGATAGTCACCCTCGCGCGGCTGAGGCCTTTGCCCGCCTCTACCAGAACTACCGTGAGACTACTGCCGCGACTGCAGACCTGGCATCGCGGATGAGTGGCGGGGCGAGCATTGGCGGACCCGGCACGCAGCTGGAGACCGTACGCGATGCTATCGACGCGCGGCAGAACCATTTTCCAGAACTGGAGAACGCTGCCGAGGCCCTGATTGAGATGACCGGGCTGACCACCCGCAATCGACATGAGGCACTCTCGCGCTATCTCCGCGAGACGCATGGCTTCACCGTCCGCGTCCTGGACGAGGATATTATGGCCGGGGCGCGTCGCCGGCTGGATTTCCATGGTCGGCGCCTCCTGCTTTCTGAATCCCTGCCGCAAAGCTCAAGGGCCTTCCACATGGCGGTGGTCCTGGCCAGTCTGGAACAGGGCGATACGCTCGACGCGCTGACGGATCAGGCCGACTTCAACAATCCTGAATCCAAGCGCCTTTATCGCCTGGGTCTCACCAATTATTTTGCCGCCGCCCTACACACACCCTATGAGGCGTTTCTGCGTCTGGCAGAAAGCTCGCGCTATGATCTCATTCGACTACAGCGCCGGTTTGAAGTCAGTTTTGAGCAAGTCTGCCATCGCCTAACAACGCTCCAGCGCCCTGGTGCGCGAGGCCTGCCCTTCTTTATGATTCGCGTGGACCAGGCCGGCAATGTCTCCAAACGTTTTGGAGGTGGCATCATGCCCTTTGTTCGATCCGGCGGGGGCTGCCCGAAATGGAATCTCTATGAGGCTCTGCGCACTCCAGAGCGCTTATTAAGCCAGATGTTTGAATTGCCAGACGGGCGTCAGCATTTATCCATTGCCCGCGGCCAGATCAGCCCCTCGCCCTATGGCCAGCCGCCGGTCGTGCGCGCGATTGCGCTTGGCTGCGACTGGGCCCATGCCGAGAAGATCGTGCATGCCGACGGATTAACAGGGGAAAAGCCAGACCCGGTGGGAATCGCCTGTCGGCTTTGCGAGCGCGAGGACTGCGCCCAACGCGCCTTCCCTCCTCTCAACAGGAAGCTCGACACAGACCCGCACCTCCTGCGCGCCTCTCCCTATAACTTCTCCAGCGACTAGCGCCTTATATATCGCTGTCCTGAGTATTTTTTGGGCAACACATTGCCTATCCTGCCTACTCTGCAGCATTTAGGCTGCATCGAGTGGCGTCGCAGCGCAGCTGGGGCCGCACTGCAAAATCACACTCACATAGCAAAACGGGCGCCCGTTAAGAGCGCCCGTTCTTCACGTTTTAGCGTGTCGAGTTTTACTCGGCCGTGCCAGCAACGGCATGGACATAGGCCATGCGCACATCCTGGTGATTGACCTTGTCGAGATCTTTCGCAATCTCTTCATCCTGCTTGGCAAGCAGATCGAGGTCCTGATCGGCGTAATGCATGACGCCCATATCGGTGTAGGCCTTCTGGATCTTATCACCCCACAGACCGATATCTTTCACGACAGGAACAATGCGCTGGAAGAGCAAGGTGCGGAAAAGCTTATTCATTTCCGAGTTCTCAGAATACTCAACGCACTCCTCAACAGGCAGGTCCAAAGTCTCGTAGACTTCGCGCGCCTGGAAGCGGTCGCGCATGTGATAGCAGGCCTCAACCAGGAATTCCTCGCGCTCATCACGCTCAGCCTGGGTCAGCTCGGGATAATAGTCCCGCAGGGTCAAGCGGCCAAAGGCCACATGGCGCGCCTCGTCTTCCATGACATAGGCATTGACCATTTTGGCCAAGGGGTTCTGCGCCAGATCGCGGATGGTACCAAAGGCCGCCAGGGCGAGCCCTTCAATTACAACCTGCATTGCGAGATAGGTGAAGTCCCAGCGGCTGTCGCGCAGTGCATCATCAACCAGGGCAGCCAGTGGCGGCGTCATCGGATAGGAGACGCCAAACTTGTTCATCAGCCCCTTATAGGCTTCGACATGGCGCGCCTCATCCATCACCTGGGTGGAGGCGTAGAATTTTGCATCAAGGTCAGGAACCTGCTGGACGATCTTGGACGCACAGATCAGCGCCGCCTGCTCGCCCTGCATGAATTGCGAGATATTCCAGGACTGGGCATGACGTCGGAAGAGGATTTTCTCCTTCTCTGACATCTTGTCCCAAATCGGAGAGCCCTTCAGCGCAATGCCTTCATCCGGCAGCTGCATCGGGTTTTCTTCGTCGAGATCAAGACTCCAGTCGATGCGGTTCACCGCATCCCACTGCATGTCCTTACCCTTCTGATACAGGTGCATCAGTGTGGTTCGGCCATCATCATATTCGAAGTCAAACGTGGCATCGAATTGCTGTGGAACCGACCAACTCTTGTCGATATCCGGCATCGGATAGAGTTCGCGTAGCGAGCCCATGGCGCTGTACCTCCCCAGGTGCGACCAACAATTATTCTTCTTCGAAACGACGGTGAACGCCGTTCACATATTCACCGTGCTTCAAAAATCGACATTACGCAAGGGGAAGTTCTCCAAAGGTAAAAATTGTGATCTTGATTAAGCTTTACCCTGGGTCGCGCTCGGCCAACCTCACACCCTCACTCACCGCATCGCTGGCATAAAGGATCACCTGTTCACCAGCACCCAGCCCAGCAAGGACTTCAGCCGTCACACCATTATCGCGGCCGATCTCGACGCGCCGGAGACGCGCGCGCCCGCGCTCCTCGACAAAACAGGCCCAATCCCCCTCAAACCGGAAAAGAGCGGAGACCGGGACTTGAAGTACATCCTCCGACTCCCAAAGCACAATCTCCGCTTCGATTCGGAAACCATGGCCGAGTCCACGCCAGACCTCTTCCTCATCCATCAAGTCGATAATCACATTGACCCGCTGTTCACGCACGCCCAGGGCTGACACCTCTTCAAAGCCAAAGGGTTCGACCAGACGGACCCGACCGCGAAGCACTGCATCATCCTCGCCCCATTCATGGATGATTGCTCGCGCGCCGGCGTCGATCTGAACAGCGTCCTCGGAGAGAATCTCCGCTACGACCTCCAGACCATAGGGGTCGCCCATATCAAGAATGGCAGTGCCGGCCATCAAGGTGGTTTCGCTTTCCTGATGTAATTGCAGGACTTGCCCAACAGCTGGCGCCCTGACTTCCAGAAGGTCGCCAGTGACGTTTTCCCCTTCCTCGACCCGAAGAAGCTGTGCTTGCGCTGCTTCAATCTCCGCCTCGCGCATTCGAACGGCCGCCCTCGCGGTCTGCTCTGCAGCGCGCGCGCTGCGCAAGGCAACATTCGCGCGATCAAACCCTTCTTGAGCCAATGTACCGCTTTCCAGCAATCGCGCGGCACGATCGGCTTCCGTTGCAGCCAGCCCCCGCTCTGCCCGCGCCCTTTCCAAATCCGCTCTGGCGAAATCCAGTGCGGCCTGAGCCGATGAGAGAGCCGCACGCGCAGCCTGTTCAGAGCGGGCATCGAGCATGGCCGGACTGACAGGAACGATCCGCGCCAGCACATCGCCTGGCTCAACCCGGTCACCCGGTTCGCGCTCAACGCGCAGAAGACGCCCCCCGACCGGTGCGGCGACGGCATAAACGTCGCGAATACGTGAATAGCCTTCATCGCGGATGCTCACCGCCATCGGACCATTTCTGATCTCAGCGAGATCAACCGGAACCGGCTGAGGGATAAGCGCCACGACAAACAGGGCACCGATAATCAGCACCGCACCGCCCCAAAAAACACGCCTGAAGTTCAGCTGTGGCATAGGTTTACTCCCGCGTTTTGAGTACTTCGACGAGGTTCAATCGGTCGATCTGGCGGCGAACGATCAGGCCGGACCCGATCGCGATCACCACCACAACGCCAATCGCCGCGGCGAAGGTCGAGATGTGAATGACAAAAGGCAGTCGATAAACGTCGGACGCCATCGCTTCAGAGAGGTAGAAAGCCAGACCGATCCCCCCAAGGCACCCGACCGGAAGTGCCAGGAGGGTGAGAAGTGCGATTTCCCCCAGAAGGACATAGGCCACCTCTCCCCGTTTGAACCCGAGCACGCGCAAGGAGGCGAGCTCGCGAGCGCGTTCGGCAAAGGTGATCCGGACCGAGTTATAGATAACCCCGAGTGCGATCATGCCGGAGAACAGCACATAGACGAAGATCGACCACCCCAGACTCTGATCGAGTATCGCCTTGAAGTTCTCAGCGGCAAGACTGTGAAGCGCGACGCCTGCCACGCCGGGCGCGGCCTTCAACTCTTCAAAGAGCGCCAGATTCTGCGCCGGGTCGACCACCAGATAGGCACCGGACACAACCGCTCCCTCTTCCAGAAGTCGGTTAAGCGCCCGTAGCTCCATCTGCGCGACAGAGCCGATATAGCTGGTGATGATCGCGGAAACCGGTAGCTGGCGAACCATGCGCCGCCCCTGCGTTGTTTCCACCTCGACCTGCTCACCCAATTCAACATCCAGGTCTGCCGCCAGATCCGCCGACAATACCAAACCGCCGGGCGGCGCCTCGACCGGTTCATTCTCGGCATTCAGCGTTCGCGATAGCATCGCATCGCGCGGGACACCGATCAGCGCAATAGTCTCTTCCCGCGGACCGTGGCGAAGACGCACGGGGACATGGCGGTAAGGCTCAGCGGTTAGAGCGCCGGGAACGCGGGCGAGCTCATGAAAGGCCCGCCTCTCGCGTGGCTCGACCAGCGAGACGGCGACATCATAACGATTGGCTTGGTAGAAATGCGTGTCGATCATGACCTGCATGGAATCGAGAAAGAAAAGCGTGGAGACCAGCAACATGATGGACGCGGCCACGCCGAGCAGAGTCAGACCTCCGCGCCATGGAAAACGAAAAAGCTGGCGCAGCACCATCCGGCTTTGCGGATCGATCAGCCTTAGCTTGCTGATACTCGCACCAATAGCTCGGGAATAATCCGCTGGAGGTGCCGGCACCATGGCGACGGCGGGCCTGAGTCTGAAAGCCGAGCGGGCCGCCATCGCAGCTCCGCCGAGAACTGCAATCAGCGTGATAAGGGCGCCAAGAAGAAATGTCGTCGGATCCGCTCGGAAAATGAGGAAGGGGAAGTGGAAATACTGGGCGTATTGTGCCGCCATCCAGCGTCCGAGCGCTATCCCCAGACCGGAACCTAACAGGAGACCGACCAGGCCGATCACGCCCACCAGTTTGAGATAGTGCGTCAAGACATCAAGATCTGAATAGCCAAAGGCTTTGAGCAGGCCGATTTGCTCTCGCTCGACGGCAATGATCCGGGAGATCACAACATTGACCAGAAAAGCTGCCACGAAGAGGAAAATTGGCGGCAAAATCCGCGACATCGTCACCAGCTGGTTGAGTTCACTGGACAAAAACACGTCGGAAAACTGCAGATCTCGACCATATGCGCCTGGCGCTCCATAAGGCGCCAATAACCGATCCAGGGTATCAATCACCGCGTCTTCGCTCGCCCCAGGCATCAGGCGAATCACCGCCTCATTAAACGCCCCATCCTGGTCCGTGGCATGCGCGAGAGCATCGCGCGACATCCAAAGCACCGCAAACAAACGATCATCTGGTACGAGCTGCCCCGGGGCGATGGCATAAACGTGCTCTGGCGACAGGGCCACGCCCACCACTTCGAGCTCCACCCGGCGTCCCCGCAATGTCGCCGAAATCTCATCGCCAGGAGCAAGGCTGTGGGCCCGCGCGAACGCATCGAGCACAACCACTTCTGAACGATGTCCCGGATCCGGCAATCGCCCTTCGCTCAGATGAACATCATTCACTCGTGGCGCGCGATGATCCGGTAGGGAGATGACCTCAGCGGTTGCCGGTTCAATCATCCCCGGCATGTCCAGAAGCGCCGCATCACGAACCCGGGTCTCAAGGGCTCTCACCCCGTCGATCGCGCGGATATCCGCGCGCAGGCTCTCCGGCGCGCGCACGACAGGCGCCCAGATATCAGCGAAGGCATAGCGCTCATAATAGGTGCGCCGCGTCTCGGATAATGATCCCGTCATGCCCGCCATGAGCAGGAAGAGCGATATCCCCCCCGCAATCACGAGCGCAATAGCCAGTCCCTGGCCGGCCATGCCGCGCAAATTGCGCAATAGTTTCCGGTCAAGCACCTTGAGCCCTACCATGTCAGCGACTCCGGCGGGACTCGCTGCGCATTTCGGCGCTCCTCATGCAGATCTCCATCGCGGAAAAAAAGCACGCGATCAGCCATATCCGCCACGCCGGCATTATGCGTGATAATCACCGTGGTTGATCCTGTGCGCTCATTCGCATCCAGCAAGGCGCGCAGAACTCGAATACCCGTGGCGCTATCGAGCGCTCCGGTCGGCTCATCACACAAAAGGACATCCGGGCGTTTGGCTATGGCGCGGGCGATGGCGACGCGTTGCTGCTCCCCGCCGGATAATTGGGCCGGGAAGTGGTGCGAGCGCTCGGCCAGTCCAACCAGATCCAACGCCTCAAGGGACGGCATGGGATCAGGGGCTATCTCGGTAACGAGATCCACATTCTCCTCAGCCGTCAAAGATGGCATCAGATTGTAAAACTGAAAAACAAAGCCGACATGATTTCGCCGATAATGCGTCAGGCGCGATGTGTTCGCCTCGCTCAGCTCTTCGCCGCGGAAGCGGAAGGATCCGCCACTGGCGCTGTCCAGCCCGCCAAGAATGTTCAGGAGCGTTGATTTGCCGCTTCCGGAGGGCCCCAGCAACACAACAAGCTCGCCTTCCGGGATTTGCAGGTCCACACCCCGCAAAGCATGAACGGCCGCATCGCCCTCGCCATAGACTTTGGTCAGACCGCGCGTTTCGAAGCAGGATTGAGGCGAGCTGGACACTTCGAAACGCCTTTCATCTATTCAGCGGGGTCGAGTTGCCGATCGCTGTCCTCGCCGTGATCGCCGGGTTGTCGAGACTGCCGGGATATCCAGCGCGCATGTATCTCTTTGGAGGTCGCGCGGGAACCGTCAGGAGACCAGCCCGGAGGGGCCAGGAGATACATCATTGCGTCACGCCAATTCCCGGCAGACCGCATATCATTGAAAATCCCTACCCACTCATGAACCGAGATCTTCACCGGATTATACGTACCCAGATTTTTGACGATCCCGTAGCGGATTTCCTCATCATCCAGCTCGGGCTGGAAAGTGCCGAACATCTTGTCCCAGACGATAAAAACGCCCGCGTAATTCTTGTCCAGATACATCGGATTGATGCCATGATGGACACGGTGGTGAGACGGCGTATTCATTACCGCTTCGAACCAGGCCGGGCATTTACGTACGACTTCTGTATGGATCCAGAACTGATAGATCAGGTTCAGCCCCCCCACAAATCCGATCATCACCGGGTGGAATCCTAACAGGATCAAGGCGGAGCCCAACCATACCCACTTGAAAGTGAGAACACCGAACCAGGGCTGACGCAGAGCCGTGGTCAGATTGTAGTGCTGGGAGGAGTGATGCACCACATGGTCCGCCCAGAACCAGCGCACAGTGTGCGCCCAGCGATGGGACCAGTAGTAGACAAAGTCATCCAGGACGAAGGCCAAAATCCAGGCCCACCAGGCGAAGGGGATATCAAAAAACCGGAACTGGTAGACGAAGATGAACCAGGCGCCGATCAGCCCCCCGAACACATCATATTGCCAAAGCCCATCAAGAGCGAGGCGGCACTGTCTTTTGGCTCGAAGGTGGCACCACCGGCATGGCGAGCGAACAGCATTTCCGCGACGGTCAGGCCGACAAACAGCAATACCGCAAAATAGATTGGATTGGTCAGTTCTGGCGCGTCCATGATCAGGCCTGTAATGCGTTCAAACGATCCGCCCAGCGACGGGCAGTGTGCGTATCTTCAAGTTGAATAGTCAGCGGCGCAAATGTGAAGTCGTCAAGACGCAGCATAATGTCGCGCCCCTCCCCCATTTTGGCAGATTTAACACTGCCCGGCTCGAGATAGCGAATGACCACTCCATCGCCTCTGGCGGCAAGCAGGCCCAGTCGCCCCGAGCCCTTTTCCTCGATCAGCGCCGATCGACGGTCATCGGCGAGCAGGCGTGCATCACCCGCTTCAAAACCGACCTGATCGATATCTAGTCGCCTCAACGCATCATCCATGGATGCGATCTCGGCCGGCGTGTTCAAGCCAAGCCGATGATTAAGCAGGATCATCAGACCGATCCCGGCCACCGACCCCAGCAAGACCCAAATGAGGAGCATTAATCGCCTCCCGATCTTGAAGCGAACGAAAAAGGGTAAGGACCTCACAGCCCTCACCCCAATTCAAATCAGATTTGAACGGTGTTTACTAGCCGCGAATGCGGAGGGTTACATCAGGGCGTGACTATCCCACACCGCTAAACCGCCTCACAATCCGGTCCAGGTTCACGCGGACAAGCCCTGCAGCCTGAAAAGAAAAACGGCGTCGGGAGCACCCGACGCCGTTTCATTTGCCTTGGCTTCAAGGAGGCTTATTCAGCCCGCCCTTAGAAGCGCGTACGCAGGGTCACACCATAAGTACGCGGCTGGTTCGGATACGTAGAGAAGGACCCGGTCTGCAGCGTGGTTGGGAAGCCAGACGTGTAGTACTCGTCCTCATTGAGGTTGCGAGCCCACAGAAGCGCTTCGACACCATTATTCAGGTTCAGCCCCACAGACGCGTTAATAGTGCTGACCTGGCGCGTGATGTTTTCCGGCAGGTTTTCCAGCAGACGAACTTCAGATTCGTACTGGTAATCCGCACGGAGCATCAGTTCACCGAAGGAGAGTTCCCGGTTGTACTGAACCCCGAGAGAACCGGCGAAATCCGGAATGCCCGCAACGGACTCACCGCTAAGGTCACCGATCCCATCCACGACGCCGTCAGCAAGGTCGACAGCTCCGCCGGATACAACAGGCGCACCCTGGAATTCGTCATACTGCGCATCCATCCAGATACCCGAAAGGGTAATGGTCAGACCTTCGAGCGACGGCGGCGCGATGACGCTGTCGAATTCGAGGCCAGTTGCGGACTGTTCACCCGCATTGATGACTGCGAAGCCCGCACCCTGGAAGACCGAGGACTGGAAGTCCGTGATGGTCTGGTCAAAGTAGGCAACGTCCAGAGAACCGAAGCTGAAGCGCGTCTTGAAGCCGATTTCAAACGTCTCGGTGATTTCAGGACGAGCGAAGCGCTGATTGCCCGCTACGCCAAGAGCTTCTGCGGTGTTGACGATGGTCGGCGCACCAAACGCATTATCCGCCGCCAGCTCGCCAGAGGCACGCAGCGCTGCAACATCTGCGCTATTCGGACGGGTGTCCGGCGTCAGGTTCCAGGACGACGCTTTAAAGCCGCGCGAGAAGGAGGTGTAGACATTGGTGCGGTCGGTTGCATCAAATGCCAGACGAACCGTGTACGGCCAGTCTGAATCAGATGTGCGACCATCCTCAACAGAGTTCGGGAATGGTGTCAGAGCGCCAAGCGGCTGCGGAAGAGCCAGAAGCGGGTTAGACACAGCTGCACCACTGCTCGGGAAGACCGTCGCAGAGCTCGCCGCCAGCCCTTGAAGGGCAGCAAAGACAGCCGGGTTAGCGACCGCAAACGCACCGACCTGAGCCGGGTCCGTCGGATCGGTACCCGTGAAGAGCGGGTTTGCACCGATCAGACCGGAAAGGATGAGCGGCTCACCAATTGCGACCAGGTTCAAGTCAGAGAACGGGTTGTTCCGCGATACGTTGAGGAAGTTGACTTCTTTCTCGGACTGGAAATACGCCAGGCCAGCAGTCAGGACCAGACGGTCCGTGAGATTGAAATCAAGCTGAGAGAAGATCTGGAACTGTTCGTCACTCTGCTCCGCGGTGAAGCGGACGCCCGCACCATCGGCAAAGAATGTGCCCGGCGCGAACCCGCCTGAAGCTTCAATCGCCGTGACCGCACTGGTCGACGGATCCGGGATAAACACGCCCGGAGCGACCTGAACCACACCGGATGCCGCAATGATATCAAGGTAAGAGCGCGTGTCGGCGCCATATACGCGAGAATCCTGCGCCGTCATGTCTTCGTTGGAATAATAAGCGCCGAGAAGGAAGAAGGCGCGATCATTCCAGTCACCGGTCAGACGGAATTCCTGGCTGAACGTGTCAACGTCGAGACCACGAACGTTTTCGCCGAGAAGTTCAAGCGTTGTGAAGTCGCCTTCATAATCGATGAAATCCTCATACATGCGGTAAGAGGTGATCGAGCTCAGGGTCAACGTGTCGCTCAGGCTCCAATCCGCCTGGACGGAGATACCGGAGTTCTCAATCGTGTTCTGATTGGAGAAATCAGTAGCGATCTGGTAGTTGAAACCTTCGCCAGCAGAGGTCTGTCCGCCGAGGATGTCACGAAGAACCGCACCGGCAGCACCGTCAACAACTCGGTCCGTACCACAGCATTGCTCGTCGATTTCGTCGTAATCCGCGATCACACGCAGGTTGAAATTATCGCTTGGCGTATAGAGCAGCTGTCCGCGAACAGCCCAGCGGTCACGATTGTTGAAATCGCCACCAGCGCCAACATTCTCATAATAACCATCGCGCTGGTTCACGCTGCCACTCAGCGAGAAAGCGACATTGTCGGAGAGCGGTCCGGTAACAGAGCCGCGCGTGATGACAGTGTTGAAATTGCCAAGGGTGATCTCGGCTTCACCACCGAACTCGAACTGCGGCTCTTCGGTGATGATGCTCACCACGCCAGCGGTCGCATTCTTACCGAACAGAGTCGACTGCGGGCCACGCAGGACCTCGACGCGCTCAATGCCCATCAGGTCGGAAAGAGCTGTACCGGCGCGGCTGCGGAAGACGCCGTCAATGTAAACAGCAACCGAAGGCTCGATGCCCGGGTTGTTTGCGCCATTACCCTGACCACGGATAATGAAGGTCGCATTCGAGCTACGCTCAAGCTGACTGACGCGCAGAGACGGAACGACCGATTGCAGGTCGATGATGTCAACGATCTGAGCGTCTTGAAGCACTTCAGCGTCGACCACGGAAACAGCGATCGGAACTTCCTGCAGCGTCTGCTCACGCTTCTGGGCAGTAATGGTGATTTGCTCGACCTGGGCGTAGGCGCTTGCGGCCCCGAACAGTCCGGTTACAAGTGCGGTCGTGCCCAAAACGGCCGCTTTGGAAAACATTTTCATTGGAATTTTCTCCCCTCAACAACGCGGTACTCATGCCAACCGTCCGCGCTTATGACTCTATATGAACATTCTACGACGTGTGTGTCAGCCGGTTTCTACCGATTTCGCAAAAAAGATGCCGAACATGATGCATGCATGTACCACTTTGTTTTTTGAGGGCTTCACCCACTCAGCCGCTTTTCTTCCGCCGAGACTCTGCTACCCTAAAAAGTGAACAGCGTTTATAAGCTGCTATTGGGGAGAAAAATGGTTCGCTTAATCATGGCTTTAGCTAGCCTTTTGGGCTTGCTCGCACTGTTTGCCGCCGGTTGGTTTTTCAGGCCTTGGTCAGAGTATTCACCGGCAGAAATTCAAGCTGCAACTCGCGATGAAAGCCTTGTGGAGACTTTTCGCGAGATGGGGGAAGTCTTCCCTTATAGAACAATTTCCGCACGTAATTCGGCCCGCGACCTGCCCCGAAATCTGACAAATGACGATGTAAGATTCGAGTTTGACGGAGAGATTCGTTCAATCTCGGATTGGCATGCCGACAGTGATGCCACAGGGCTCATGGTTTTGCACAATGGCGAAGTCGTGCATGAGGAATATCTTCTGGAAGCCAATGAACGCACACTTCACACGTCTTGGTCGGTCGGAAAGAGCTTCGTTGCAACGCTGATCGCGATCGCAATGGAAGAAGGCCTGATTGATAATCTAGACCAGACCGCGGAAACCTTCGCACCACAATTCGCGGGCACGCCCTATGGCGAGACCAGCTTGCGCCATCTTCTGATGATGTCTGCCGGCGTTGATTTCGAGGAAGATTATAACGCGCCAGGCTCTGATATCCGCCGCCTTTTCCTTGGGGCCAATATTTTTGGTCGCAATATCGATACACTGGTTGCTGAAGTGGAACGCGATCGCGCTCCGGGCGAAGACCTTCATTATGTCAGTGCCAACACACATGTGCTCTCAGCTGTCATCCGAGCGATCTATGACCGCCCCCTGGCCTCAGTCGTCGAAGAAAAAATCTGGCTGCCGCTGGGTATGACCACAGATGCCTATTGGAATCAGAACGTGCCGGGCGATAACGGCATGGCGATCGGCTATTGCTGTTTGAACGCATCGCTGGAGAGCTATGCGCGCTTTGGACAATTCTACCTCCAGGACGGCGTTTGGGACGGCGAGCGCCTATTGCCAGAGGGCTGGGCCCAGGAGGCGACCCGGCCGACCGCTGACTTCCAGGAACCCGGCGCGACGCCCTATCCGGGACGTGGCTATGGCCTGCATTTCTGGGTGCCCGAAAACTACCAAGATGAGTGGTTCATGGCAGGCGTTTACGGTCAGTATGTCTGGGTTGATGAGGCCCGCAATATTGTCATCGCTCGCACAGCTGCTGACACCCAGTGGGGCGCCCGCACACCGGAGAGCTTTGCCGCTTTCCGCGCCCTGGCCGCGCATTACGGGTCACAGCCAGACACGAGCGAAGGCGAAAACAATCCAGTCCTGACGGAGACAGGCAATGAGTGATCAGGAATACGATTATATCATCTGTGGCGCCGGCTCGGCCGGTTGCACTGTTGCGGAACGCTTATCGCGTGATCCGGACGTTTCTGTTTTGATTCTGGAAGCTGGTGGGTCTGATAACAGCCCGATCATCAAAACCCCGATGCTGCTTCAATTCGCCGTAACTGGTGAGGAATTCAATTGGGGGTATTGGACGGAAGAACAAAAGCACCTCAATAACCGCAAACTGCTCTGGCCACGCGGCAAGACCCTCGGCGGCTCCTCCTCTATCAACGCCATGCATTACATGCGCGGCGCGAAGGAGAATTTTGACGAGTGGGAGCAGGCATATGGAGCCGAAGGGTGGGGCTGGGAAAACGCCCTTCCCGCCTTCAAGGAAGTCCAGGACCAGAGCCGCGGCGCCTCGGACCTGCACGGCGCAGGTGGCCCGCTGAGCGTTGAAGACATTACCCCTCTCAACCCGCTGACTGAAGCCTTCTTCAAAGCGGGCGACTTGCTCCAGTACAAGCGCAACTCCGATTTCAACGGTCCAGAGCAGGAGGGTTTTGGCCCCTATCAGGTCACCCAGCGCAATGGCAAACGCTGCAGCGCTGCCGATGCCTTCCTGCGGCCAGCGCTGGAGCGAGAGAATTGCTCCGTTTCCATCAAGACCATGGTCCGCAAAATCATGATCGAAAATGGCCGCGCAACCGGTGTTGAGGTGGATATCGACGGAACGCGCTCAGAGCTTAAGGCACGCAAGGAAGTCATTCTGTCTGGCGGTGCGATCAACTCACCACAAACGCTCCTGCTCTCCGGCATCGGTCCTGCTGACGAATTGCGTGAAATGGGCATCAGCGTGGAGTGTGACAGCCCTGGCGTTGGCAAAAACCTCCAAGACCATCTTGATGTCACCGCGCAGACCTGGACCAAATCAGCGACCTCGATTGGTAATTCCCTGCGCACCATTCCGCACCACATCTACATGATGGGTCGTCTCTTCCTGCGCGGCGATGGACCTGCCCTGGTTAATCCGGTTCAGGGCGGCGCCTTCATCCGGTCCGCCTATGCTGAGGATGTCCCGGATCTGCAGCTGGTCTTCATCCCAGCAATCTCCAATCCGCACGGTGTTGAAAAGACCTGGGGCCATGGTGTGACGCTGCACGTCTGTCAGCTCTATCCCAAGAGCCGTGGCGAGATCCGCCTGAAGACAACAGACCCGTACGACCATCCGCTCATCCAGCCCAACTATATGGAGGAAGAGTTTGATGCGGATGTCATGGTGGATGGCCTTTCCAAGGTGACCGATATCCTGCGCTCACCTGCCTTCGATTATGATCGCAAGGCCGAAAGATATCCGGCAGCAGACGTCACATCGCGAGCCGATCTCCTTGAAGACGTACGCAACCGGGCCGAAACCCTGTATCATCCCACATCGACCTGCGCGATGGGATCGGGCGATCTGTCTGTGACGGACAGCCGATGCCGTGTCAAAGGCGTGGAGGGTCTGCGCGTGATTGACGCGTCGGTCATGCCGCGCCTCGTCGGTGGCAATACCAATGCCCCGACCATTATGATCGCCACGCGTGCCGCGGCGATGATCGCCGAAGACAATGCCTAGGAGGCAATCATGAGCGAAGCCGAAGCCAAGCAAATCGAACGCATGAAGGCCATTCTGGCCGCCCAGAAGGCCGCTTTCCGCGATGAACGCCACCGACCGCTCGACAAGCGCAAGGGCGATCTGGACCGTCTTGCAGATCTGTGCCGCAAGAATGCGGATGCCATCACGGATGCGATCAGTGAAGACTTTGGAACGCGCGCGCGTCAGGAAAGCACGATCGCCGAGCTGGCCTTCGTGATCCAGGATGCCGCCCATATCAAGAAACATCTCTCGCGCTGGGCACGGCCTCGCCGCGTGGCTGTTCCGATGACCTTGATGCCAGGCAAGGCCGTGATCCGCCGGGAGCCGATTGGCGTGGCAGGGATTATTTCACCCTGGAACTACCCCTTCCAACTTGCGATGGCGCCTCTCGCGGCAGCCCTTGGAGCTGGCTGCCGTGCGGTGATCAAACCGTCAGAAGTCTCACCGGCAACCTCGGAACTCATGAAGCGCCTGATCGCGGAGCATTATGAGGAAGATCACGTGTCTGTCGTCACTGGCGGGCCGGCCGTCGGGGAAGCCTTCACCAAGCTCAAATGGGACCATCTATTCTACACTGGCTCCACCCAGATTGGCCGACTGGTCGCCATGGCCGCTGCCGATAATCTGGTTCCGGTGACACTCGAGCTTGGTGGTAAATCACCGGCCATCGTCACGCCCGACTATCCAAGCGAACAAGCCGCGAAATCGATTGCCTGGGGCAAGCTTTTCAACGCCGGTCAGACCTGTGTCGCGCCGGATTATGTGCTCGCGCCGAACGGCCGGGAAAGTGCGCTGGGCCAGGCGATTATCGATGTGGCTCAGCATCAATTCCCCGAAGCCTCGAGCGATGACGCCTACACCTCGATTGTGTCTGATCGTCATTATGATCGCCTCAACGCCATGATTGAGGAAGCTCGAGCGTCCGGAGCAGAAGTCTTGCAGCCCGAGCATGACAGCCAGGCTGCCCAGGCCGCGCGGAAGATTCCGCCTACCGTTGTGATCAATCCCTCTGATGAGCTGGCGATGATGCAGGAGGAGATCTTTGGTCCGATCCTGCCCGTAAAAGGCTATGCCGAGCTCGAGGGCGCACTGGATTACGTCAATGATCGCGAGCGTCCGCTGGCGCTCTACGTCTACTCAACGGACAAGCGCCAGGCTCAGCGGGTGTTGGACGGCACGATTTCCGGTGGAGCCGGTGTCAACATCAACCTGCTCCATCTATCTGTACCCGACCTGCCGTTTGGCGGCGTGGGCGCTTCCGGTCAAGGCGCCTATCATGGCGAGACAGGCTTCCAGGCCTTCACGCATGAGCGCTCGGTCTTTGAGACCGGCAAATGGCACCCTTCGCGACTGCTCGCACCGCCTTATGGCAAGCTGGCCGAGCGTATTTCTCAGCGACAGATGAAATAGGAAAGACATGAGCGGACCGCTTGCGGGCAAACGCGCCCTTATCACCGGCTCAAGCCA
This sequence comes from Alphaproteobacteria bacterium, assembly GCA_018222865.1. GTDB lineage: Bacteria > Pseudomonadota > Alphaproteobacteria > Caulobacterales > Maricaulaceae > Maricaulis. Next base: position 39,378 of record JAAEZM010000015.1, on the reverse strand, counting down.
CGGGGTTGGCCGAGCCGCCGCTTTTCTCTTTGCTGAGCAAGGCGCGGAAGTCGTGCTGCATGGCAATCAGAATATGGCCGACGCAGACGCGGCTGTGCAGGAGATTGGCCCACGTGCGCTGGGTGCAGTGCAAGCTGATCTTCTCATGCCTGGTGCGGGCCGTGAGCTCTATGACGCCGCCCTGCACCTTGCCGGCGGGCGGCTCGATATCGTCGTCAATAATGCCGGCATCCACTGGGATACGCCGCTGGATGCCAGCGACGAGACCTGGGAAGCCAATTGGGCTGGAACGCTTCAGCTGAACGTCATGGCGGTCGCCGATATCTGCCGAGCGGCTATTCCGGAAATGAAAGAATCCGGTGGCGGAGCGATAATCAATATCGCCAGCCGCGCGGGCTATCGCGGTGAAGACAAGGATCATATGGGCTATGCGGCGTCGAAAGGCGCTGTCCTGGCCCTGACGAAAACCATAGCCCGCCAATGGGGTCAGTTTGGCATTCATGCCTTCGCCCTCGCACCCGGCTGGATCAATACGCGCATGGCACCTCAAAACGCTGCGGGTCTTGCAGCTGCGCAGAATGAGATTCCGATCGGCCGCATGGCTGAACCAGACGAAGTTGCCGCCATGTGCGCCTTCCTCGCTTCCGGCGCCTGCAACAGCGCCACCGGCTCGTGTATCGATATTAATGGCGCAAGCTATGTGAGATAGCGGCGCTCGCAGCCCCAAAATTGTTGTTAAATCAATTACTTAATTAACCACTACGCGAGAAATCGAAAATGTAAGTAACTATTCACTTGCATCTCAGGGGAGGCATCACTATAAAATCTGTAAATGATCATTCACTCTCGTTTTTCGAGAGATCATGGAGGATAGCGATGACCACGGATACAGGCATGTTGCGCAAAGACATTTTCGACGGCATTGACGCCAATGAGGGCGTCACAGCACGCTATGGGTCCACCAAAGCCCGGATTGAACGCGCCGCACTTCAATTGTTCGCTCGGCACGGGATTGATGGCGTTTCCATCAAACAGATCGCTGAAGCTTGCGTGATTTCCGATGGCGCCATGTATCGCCATTTCAAATCAAAGGAAGAACTGGCGCGGCTCATGTTTGAAGCCATTCACGCCAAGCTGACCGAATTGGTGATCACACATCTCAAGCCCGAAGCCAGCCTCGAGGATACGGCCCGCGCGCTCGTCACCGCCTATTGTCATCTGGCCGATCATGACCCGGCTCAGTTCGTCTATCACTTGTCGCACCGCAATCATTTCATCTCAGCGTCCGGCGATGGCGGTGCTGACCCGTCCGACTTCATGTCCGATACGGTGAAACTTGCCATGCAAGCCGGTGAAATCCCCCAGGGCGACCCTGAGTTTCGTTCGGGCATGGCACTGGGCTGTGTGATGCAGGTCGCTGAGTACAGCCTTTATGGCCGCATCCAGCTGCCTCTCTCTGACCATATCGAAGAGTTCGTCCGCGGCATCATGGCCGTGCTGCGATCCTAATTCCCAAGACCCGAAGACATTCAAAGCAAGGGAGAGATCTCCATGCGTTCTTTCATCTTCAATATCACCTACTGGTCCATTTCGGCTGTGTATGCCGTAGTGTGTTTCCTGCTCGCGCTTCTGCCGGGACGCTGGGCCCTAATGCATGGGCTGCGCTCATATTGCCGACTGACAGTATTGCTCATGCGCCATATCGCGGGGATCAAAGTGGAAGTCCGCGGCACCCCCCCGAAGAACCAACCGGTCGTTATTGCTGCCAAGCATCAATCCTGGGGAGATGGCATCGTCATGATGGCCAAAACGGGCAATGTGAACTTTGTCTGTGGCGACCACATGCTGAAATTCCCCCTGATTGGCCATGTTCTGAAGAAGGCCGGCGCCATTGTTGTCAATAACCAGGGCGGCGCTGAGGCCAAGGCCAGCCTGAGCGACGGGATTTCACGCTCTCAGGATGAAGCCTGCGAACGCCCTGTCCTGATCTATCCGGAAGGACACCTGACGGAAGTTGGCACCGGTCTGCGCTACCGCTCGGGGGCCTGGAGGCTTTCACAAGAACTCAATCGCCCGGTGGTTCCCGTCGCTACCAATCTGGGTCAGTGCTGGCCACAACAGCGCTGGGAGAAGCACGCCGGCACCGCTGTGATCGAGTTTCTTGAGCCCATAGAGCCAAGTTCCGATCGCGATGCCTTCCTGTTTGAACTTGAGATGCGCGCTGAGACCCGGTCACGCACTCTGGAAGCCGAGTTTGCGCATCAACGCCAACCACTGCACTGTCAGCATACGGCTGAACCTATTGCCGAGGTGCGCGCCTAGACGCACCCGGCATTTGTCAGCCCGGCCAAACGGGGAGGTTCGGCCCATGCGATCGATTATTTTCAACGCCCTGTTCTGGGGGTTGGCCGCGCTGTTTGCCTTGCTCTGCTATGCACTCAGCTTTCTGCCCTGGCGCGCGCCCCTGCTGAGCTGCATGATCGGGTTTTGCCGCTCCGCTCGGTTCTGCCTGCGATATGTCGCTGGTGTACCAATTGATGTGCGCGGCGTCGCCCCCAAGGCACAACCGGTCATTCTCGCGGCCAAGCACCAATCCTATGCCGATGGCCCGATGATGATGGCCATTATCGGCGACATTAATTTCGTCATTGGCAATGCGATCGAGAAATTTCCGTTGATCAATCGCATCGTCGCGCGATCCGGCGCGACCATGGTCAACAGCCAGGGCAACACCCAAGCCCCTGGCGCCCTGGAGGCCGCGATCAAACGCTCGCACGGCGAAGACCGCCCCCTCCTAATCTACCCCGAAGGCGGCTTGGCCGCGATCGGAGAAACCAAGAGATATCGCAAGGGTATTTTCATGATGTATCAAACGCTTGACCGGGAGGTCGTACCTGTTGCGACCAATCTGGGACTGCGTTGGAACCAGGATGACTGGCACAAAACGCCCGGTCCTGCCGTTGTGGAATTCCTTGACCCCATCCCTTCTGGTCTGCCTCGAGAGATCTTCATGCAACGCCTGCAGGAGGCAATCGAGAGCAAGACCCGTGAGCTGGAAGCGGAAGGCCAAGCCTTCCAGGAGCAAAAAGCATGAGCTTGAAAACTGCCTTTGGACTGGTCGGCACGAAACGCTTCACGCCGATCCTCATTGCCAGTGCCCTCGGCACGTTCAATGACAATATGTTCAAGAACGCGCTGGTGATCATGGCCACTTTTTACGGTCTGACAGTCGCCGATCTTGAACCTGAGATCGTTGTTCCTCTGGCCGCGACAATGTTCACCCTGCCGCTCTTCCTCTTCTCGGCGGTGGCGGGCCAATTGGCTGACCGCTACGACCGGGCGATGATTATGCGGAGAACAAAATTCTTCGAGATCATCCTGATGAGTGTGGCCGCGCTTGGCTTCATTCTCAACTCAGGCCCCATACTGCTTCTGACACTGTTTTTGATGGGCGCTCAGTCGGCTTTCTACTCGCCGTCACGCGTCGCATCGATGCCGCATTATCTCAAACCCGATGAGCTAGTGGCCGGTAATGCGCTGTTCGGCGGTGTCTTCTTCATTTGCCTGCTTTTGGGCCAGCTAGGCGGCACGCTTTTGCCAACGATGGAGGGTGGACGGATTATTGTCGCCGGCACGCTCATTGTCATGGCGCTCCTGGGCTGGGTGTCCATTCTGCCGACACCGCCCTCACCCGCCGCCAATCCCGAGCTAAAAATTCGCTGGAACTTCATCTGGGAGACCGGACGCATTCTTATCCAGGCCGCTCGGCACCCACGGGTCTTCCGACCACTTCTGGGCATGGGCTGGTTCTATCTGGTGACCGCCGGCCTGATTACGCTGATGCCAAATCTGGTTCGCAATGTGCTCGGTGAAGGCGCGGACGTCGTGGCACTTTTCTCCGTGCTCTTCGTCATCGGTGCCGCTATCGGATCGCTCTCCTGTGGTGCTTTCTCCAAAGGTCGTGACGCCATCATGTTCACAGTCGTGGGCGGGTTTGCGCTGGCCTTCTTTGCCCTGGACATCGCGTGGATGATCTCGACATGGGAGTTTGCCCTACAGCCCGTCCGCGCCATCGCCTTCGCACAGAATCTAGAACACTGGCACCTTCTGCCCGCCTTCTTCTTCGCCGCGGTAGCCGGCGGCGTGTATATTGTTCCGCTGCAGGCTATGGCTCAGCGCCGCGCTCCGGAAGAAAACCGTGCACGCCTTCTGGCTGCTGGAAATCTGCTCAACGCGCTCGGTGCATCCATGGGCCAGCTCGGCCTGCTCGCCATCACGCATTATAGCCTGCCCATCAACGTCGCCTTCATTGTCGTTGCGACGGGCACAGCGGCCATAGCCTTAGCCAGCATGCGCTATCTCAAGACCGCCAACAGTTAAAGCCGATGGAAATTTTGGGCGGGTCACGCTAACACCCGCCCTATGACCATGATTACGACGACGCGAGAGTTGACCAGCGCCTGTGACGCGCTGCTGCAGTGCGATTATATTGCTGTTGATACCGAATTCATGCGCGAAACGGTCTACTGGCCGGCGCTATGCCTGATCCAGGCTGCCGGTGGCGAAACAGAGATCATCATCGACCCGCTGGCCGATGGCCTTGACCTGGAACCCTTCTGGGAAGTCATGGCGGACGATCGGGTCATGAAAGTTTTTCATGCGGCGCGCCAGGACTTGGAGATCTTCTATCATCTCGGTGAGGATCTCATCCCAACTCCGCTCTTCGACACCCAGGTCGGGGCCATGGCTCTCGGGCTTGGCGATAGCATTGCCTATGATGGCCTGGTCAAAGCACTGCTAAAGCGCTCCATTGATAAAGGACCGCGCTTTACTGACTGGTCGCGTCGCCCGTTGAGCCAGAAACAGCTCGATTACGCGCTTGCTGACGTCACTCATTTGCGGGACCTCTACCCGATCATGCGAGAAAAGCTGGAGCGCAAGGATCGCGGCGCCTGGCTGTCCGAGGAAATGTCCATCCTCACCCGAGCGGAAACCTATCGCCTCGATCCCGATGATGCCTGGAAACGCCTGAAACTGCGCAAAACCCACGCGAAATGGCTCGCCGGCCTTAAAGCTGCTGCTGCGTGGCGGGAAACGGAAGCCCAAACCCGCGACATGCCGCGTCAGCGCGTCATGAAGGATGATGCGCTTTATGAGATCGCAACAGTCGCACCGGTGTCTGCAGATCAGATCGCCGGACTGCGCGGCGTTCCCAAGGGGTTTGAACGTTCGCGCCCAGCAGACCGTCTTTATGACTTCATGAAGTCAGCAATGGCGGACCCGGAGGCCTATGCACCAAAAGTAGAGAAACCAGCGCCGCCGCCTCAGGGCATTGGTCCGACGGTTGAGCTTTTGAAAGTATATCTGAAGCTTGTCGCGGAGGAGGCCGGCGTTGCATCGCGCCTCATCGCGACCGTGCCGGACCTTGAAAAGCTTGCGGCAGATGATGATGCCAAGATCCAGGCCATGACGGGCTGGCGTCGCGAGGTGTTCGGCGAACCGGCCCTGCGCCTTAAGCGCGGCGAAATCTCGCTGGCGCTACAAGACGGCAAAGTCGTCGCGAAAGACCTCAAGGCCTAGCCGTAAGCCACCTCAGCCTTGCGACCGATCACAGCCGCCATCTCGTCAAGGAGCGAGACGGATCGCTCGACATAGAGATCATGGACGCTTTCATCGATATCCAGGCGAAGCGCGCCGGGCGGTGCGGATAGTTTGAAGCGGGAGAGCAGGTGCTCAGAACGCCCGGAAAGCTTGGCGCCCAGCCGCAAGGCCATGCCGATAAGCTTTGCCCGATCCAGCTGCTCAATCCGCAATAGCCGCGCCACGTCCAGCGTTTCAAATCGAGAGCGCGATCCGCCATAACGCACATGGATCGTCGCGGCGAGGAAGGCCCGTTCGGGATGAGATATCCCGGCAAAGGGTGCGTAAAGAACGCTGTCCCGGGCCAAGTCGACCCGATGGTCTGGGTGCATTCGCCCGCCAAGATCCGCCAGACGAGCTGCCGATTCCTGCAGAATTCGATCGCGCGCGCCGGGGAAGACAGGCTCCATCTCGCTCATCAAGGGCGCGATCCAATTGGCCAGGGCGCGCCCAAAACCCGGTGTGGGTGAAACGGGCCGTGCAAGCGCTTCCGCCCCAGCAATGAGGGGATCCTGCACAATCAGCTCCCGCGGAAGCGACGCCATTATGACGCCCTCTCGCAAGCCATAGGCAGAGAAAACCACGCGTGAAAACTTCCCGTGCTTGAGTATCCGGCGCATCAGCAATGCCGCATAGGGCAAGGTGGCCGCGCGCCGTCGCGACACGCCCGGCGTCGCCAATAAGGAGGCCTCACTCATTCCGGCCACCAGGCGGGTCAGCGGTCTGATCTGACGCTGTTCCATTGCAAAGCCATGCACCACACGCAGCGGGTAGTCGCCGCGCGCAAAGGCGATTTGCGCCAGGGCCCGCCAGGCGCCGCCCACAGCATAGAAGGTCTCGCCCGAACACTGTGCAAAGTCAGCGTCAGCAAGGCGTTTATCGATCTTCTTCTTGGCCTTTGCGTAATCCCATTCCGCGCCGATGACTTCTTGAGGGCCCAGAGCAAAAGTCCGTCCCTGCCCGGCTTCTCCGGCGTTCAACTGCGTCAGCTCCAGGCTTGACCCGCCGAGATCGCCCGTCATGCCGTGAGCACCGGGAAGTCCCGCGAGCAGGCCCTGAGCCGACATTTCGCCCTCTGCCTCGCCGGACAGGACATGAACGTCCAATCCGGATAGCGCCTTCACACGGAGAATGAAGTCTGATCCGTCTTCCGCATTGCGTACCGCTGCGGTAGCAACAACGTGGCGGTCATGAACGGCTTTCGCGTCAAGCAGACGCTGAAAGCGTTTGAGTGCCCGCAAGGCCAAGTCCACGCCATCAGGATTAAGACGTCCGGTCTGGCGCACGCCCTGACCGAGCCCCGCCATGACTTTCTCATTATAGACCGGCCAGAGCGCCGGGCCTTCGAGCCGAAAATGGACGAGACGCACAGAGTTCGAGCCAATATCAATGACCGCGATATCACGCTGGACTGCGTTCTCCGCAATCAGGCCGTCACTCAAGACGTTCACCTTATTTGCCATTCCCGGCGAGGACTGGCGGCATGTCATCGCGCAAGGCCTCACCACGCCCTGAAAGGCTTGGATTGGTCATGAAATAGCCATGGGCACTGAACGGGGTCTCGATACTGCTGGTATCGACCCGGTGATAGCCACCATAGGCATCCATATACCAGCTATTGGCTTCGTCATTGATATTCGCGACCATGATTTGATCGAGGACCTGGCGGTGCACGGTGGCATTTTGAACCGGGCAAAGATGCTCGACGCGTCGGTCAAGATTGCGCGGCATCCAATCGGCCGAAGAGATATACACTTTGGCACTGGGTGACGGCATCGCTTCACCATTTGCGAAAGCGACCACCCGACTGTGCTCCAGGAAGCGGCCCACAATGCTTTTCACGCGGATGTTTTCAGACAGGCCAGGAATGCCCGGACGCAAACAACAAATACCGCGCACCACCAACTCGATTTTCACACCTGCCTGGCTCGCCTCATAAAGCGCATCAATGATCTCTGGATGGACCAGCGAGTTCAGCTTGACCCACACCGCAGCAGGTTTCCCAGCCTTGGCATTCGCAATCTCGGTCTGGAGATGGTCGAGCAGGGTTTCCTTCAGATTGATCGGAGAAACCGCGAGATGCTCCAGCCCTTTAGGACGCGCATAGCCGGTGATGAAGTTGAAGATCCGTCCTGCATCGCGACCATAGGCAGGATCAGCCGTGAACAGGGAAAGGTCCGTGTAAACCTTGGCGGTATCGGGATGATAATTGCCCGTCCCAAAATGCGCATAGGTCCGCAGACTTGTGCCCTCACGGCGCACGACCAGCGAGACCTTTGCGTGGGTCTTGTACTCGATAAAGCCGTAGACCACCTGGACCCCTGCGCGTTCAAGGTCGCGCGCCCATTTCAGGTTATTCTCCTCGTCGAAACGGGCTTTGAGTTCGACCAGAGCCGTAACATTCTTGCCCTGTTCGGCCGCCTCAATCAGCGCGGCTACGATTGGAGAATTCTTGGATGTCCGATAGAGCGTCTGCTTGATCGCGACCACATCCGGGTCCGCGACAGCCTGGCGCAGGAACTCGACCACAACGTCAAAGCTCTCATAGGGGTGATGGACGACGATATCCTTTTCACGAATAGCCGCGAAAATATCGCCGCCATGCTCGCGCACGCGTTCAGGATAGCGAGGCTCATAAGGTTCGAAGACAAGGTCGGCACGGTCGCTCGGAATGAGCTCTTTCACCTGCGCCAGACCAAGAACTCCGGAGACAGGGACGATATCCTCTGTTTCGGAATCCGCATTGGCGACGATAAAGTCGCGCAAAGCATCGGGCATGCTCGCATCCATCTTCAGACGCACAATAACACCGCGGCGACGTTGTTTGATGAGGTTTTCGAATTCGAGAACCAGATCCTCGCTCTCTTCCTCGACTTCGATATCGCTATCGCGGATAACCCGAAACGCCCCCTGCCCCAGGACTTTGTGGCCCGGGAATAATTCCTCGGCAAACAAGGACAAGACATGCTCGAGCGCGATATAGCGGCGCTGCGGGGCATGACCGCCATCAGCCATGGGGAGTTCGACGAAACGCTTCACCCCGCTGGGCATGGGGATAAGGCCATGCATTTCATGACCTGATTGGGCATCTTCCAGATGAAGGGCCAGCGCAAAACCGAGATTGGGGATAAAGGGGAAAGGATGAGCCGGATCAATCGCCAGGGGCGTGATCACTGGCAGGATGTGGTGCAGGAAATCCCCGCGCAACCAGGCCTCATCGGTCTTGGACAGATCACTTGGCTGAAGGACGGCGACACCATGTTGCGCGATCTCCTCCCGAAGCGAGCTCCACAGCTCCTGTTGCTTTCCCATCAACTCGCCGGCGAGAAGCTGGATCTGCTCCAATTGCTGAGAGGGGGTGAGCCCATCGATACTGGTGGAGGTTACCCCATTGCGGACGAGCGCTTTGAGCCCGGCGACCCGAACCATGTAGAACTCATCGAGATTACTGCCGGAAATCGAGAGAAAACGCAGCCGCTCGAATACGGGATGACTTGGGTTTTCCGCTTCCTCAATCACGCGCATATTAAAGCGCAGCCAAGAAAGTTCACGATTGAGAAAACGCTCTTTCGAGCTTTTCAGGGCTTCGATATCGAGATTATCGTCCACCACCAAACTCATTCTGGTTCTCCCATATCCGACAGGCTGTCGAGGACCTCACGCGCGACTGAACGCGTGATAGCTGTGCGTTTAACCAGTGCATGTTTGTCGAGCAAGTCAACGAGCCGCCGCGTCGCACTTACTGAGCGCTCCATGCGCGGTAAGAGATATTCTATCACACCCGGCTGAATCGGGGCGCGACGGTCGTGTAATTGTTTGCGCATGAGACGGGTCAACATGTCGTCATCAGGCTCTTTGAGCGACACATGCGGCAAGGCCCGCAGCCTGGACTTCAAATCAGGGACGGAACAGGGCCAGCTAGCTGGATTGGTGCGCGCAGTCAGCAACAGACCAGCGATCCCGCCGCCCGCAGCACGATTGAATGCATGAAACATCGCTTTTCCGGCGCTGTCCTGGTCCGCATCTTCGATCAAAAGGCAGGAACCATGACGCAGATGTTCCAGTGAGGCAGCCAGCTCGTCGGGCCGGATGATGTCGGCACCTGTCTCCTCGGCCCAGATGTGACCTAGATGGGACTTCCCAGCGCCTTCGGGGCCAATCAGCGCAAATGCATTCTTCGGCCAATGATGCCATTGGCCGAGTGCTGTTCGGGCCTCGTCATTAGCCTCACCGCGAATAAAGCTTTGCGCACTGAAATCCGCCTTTACAGGCAGATCCAATGCCATCTGTTTGATCATTCTGTGTCAGACCGTTTTCAGATCAGAAAGCGCGACGCACGACCCAGCCCAGGCCCGGGTGCTCTTCCAGCACCGCGCCTCGTTCGGCCAGCTCTGTAACCAACTGTTCGCGTTCACCGCGATAATTCACCGTCATCAAAGCCCCATCACGCGAGAGAGCGTCCAAGCGCGCATTTTCGATCAGGGACGCACCGGTCAGCATGGACTGCAGTCCACGCCACTCCTCAATTCCGGAATAGAGCACGGTGACGCGAACTTCGCGGATTTCACCGTCCCGAACAACGGATTGCTCTTTCCAGACCCGCTCACGATCCAGCATGAAATCCATAGCCGCATTCGACCATCCGCCGATCACTGTTGCAGGGCCCCAGCTTTCAATGACCGGCCCATCAAGACCATCGAGCTCGATCAGATAACCGCCAAACCGGCGAATACCGTCGCGCTCCTGTGCGCGCAGGACGGCAATCCGATTGACGCCATAGATCGAAGCGACCTGTTGCAGGCCAGCCTCATCCAGGCTCAACGCCTGCCGAGCACTGAGATAGGGCGCGCCCTGCGTATCGCCCGGCGCAAACATGGGGGTCAGCGCGTTTTCAAAGCTGCTGGCCAGCCAGGCCTGACGCCAAGGATTGTTCTCCCAGAGCTGAAAACCGGTTTCGCCATCATAGACCGGCAGTATCAGCGTCGGTCGGGCCTGTGTTTCAACAAAAGGCACGCCATAGGAGTCTAAAATGCGCTCTACAGTCGCCGGATCGAAACTGACATTGAGACTGGCGAGATAACGCGTTGCAGAGCGCTGCTCGTCCTGGATTTCCAGCCCGGAGATCATTTCCGAAACCAGCGCGGCGTCCAGTTCCGTCTCGTTGACCATCTCCCCCATCTCATTGAAATAGGGTTCCAGCGCGAAGACGGTGCCAGCGCGGTCTTCGGCAAGGGTCATGCGTTCAACCAGCCGTCGGGCAGCATCAAGCTGCCCCTGGCGCATGGCCGCGGTTTGCGCCTCCAGCGCATTGCCCGCCGTAGCGTCAATGCGCACATCTAAGACCGTGTAGGGGTCACCCGCGAGCGCCATGGCCGGGGTGGACAGAAGAAGAGCGAAGGCAGCAAGCAGATTACGCACGGCACGGACTCCAATCGTGGGCATTCGAGCGCCACTATAACCGGACGCAGTCCCGCGTGAAGCCCGTGACTTGCTTTGATTGCGGCTTTGCACTGTACTCCGCGCTCTTTTTCACAGGGCTTGGGAATCGAAATGGCGGATCACGACACGCAAAAGGCCGAACAGGGACTGACCTATGCAGGCAGCGGCGTTGATATTGATGCGGGCGATGCACTCGTTGATCGCATTAAACCACTCGCGGCTTCCACACGGCGCCCGGGCGCCGCTGCGGATCTCGGCGGGTTTGGCGGTGCCTTCGATCTCAAGGCTGCGGGGTATGACGATCCGATTCTCATATCCGGCACGGACGGGGTTGGCACCAAGCTGAAACTCGCTATCGCGACCGGCAAGCTCGATACGGTCGGCATCGATCTGGTGGCCATGTGTGTCAATGACATCCTGGCCCAGGGCGCCGAGCCGCTCTTCTTCCTCGATTACCTGGCCACCAGCAAGCTGGACCCGGCTCGCGGCGAAGCTATCGTCTCCGGGATCGCTGCAGGCTGCCGTGAAAGTGGCTGCGCCTTGATCGGCGGCGAGACGGCTGAAATGCCGGGCATGTATGACGGCGAAGACTTCGATCTGGCCGGTTTTGTTGTCGGCGCTGCGGAACGCGGCCGCCTTCTGCCCGATCACAATGCGATGACAGCCGGCGACGTCTTGATCGGATTGCCCTCCTCCGGTGTGCACTCCAACGGCTACTCCCTTGTCCGTAAAGTCGTGGAACGCTCCGGTCTCGACTGGACTGATCCGGCTCCTTTTGCCGATGGCGTTACGCTGGGCGAAGCGCTCCTCGCACCGACGCAGCTTTATGTGAAATCCTGCCTCCCCCTGATCAAGGCGGGTTTGCTCAAAGGGCTCGCCCACATAACCGGCGGCGGTCTCATCGAAAATCCGCCACGCATGACGCCAGAGCATCTCAATCCGGTAATGGATTTCGACAGTTTTGACCTGCCGCCTGTTTTCAAATGGCTGGAAGAAACCGGAGCGATCGCCCGTACGGAAATGCACCGCACATTTAACTGTGGCATTGGCATGTTACTCTGTGTCGACGCCGCCGATGCAGACACCGTGCTGTCGAAACTTGCAGAGCTTGGCGAGACCGGCATGATTGTCGGAACTCTTCAGGCGGGCTGAGCCGGGGCAGACCTTTATGGCGAAGACTAAGATCGCCGTGCTCATTTCCGGGCGCGGTTCCAATATGCAAGCTATCATCGAGGCGGCCAAGGCGGAGGATTACCCCGCTGAGATCGTGCTCGTGGCGTCCAATAAGCCTGATGCGCCGGGATTGAAGGTTGCGGAAGAGGCCGGGATTGAAACCGAAGTCCTCGACCACCGCGATTATGATACGCGTGAGGCGTTCGAGCAGGCGCTTGATACGCTGATCCGCCTGTATGGCGCACGTATTGTCTGCCTGGCCGGTTTCATGCGCATCCTCACGCCCTTTTTCACTGAAAAGTGGCGTGACCTCCTGATCAACATCCACCCTTCCCTCCTGCCTGCGTTCAAAGGCCTGCATACGCATGAGCGCGCACTCGAAGCGGGCGTACGCTTGCATGGCTGTACGGTGCACTACGTGCGTCCGGAGATGGATGATGGGCCGATTATCGGCCAGGCGGCAGTGCCTGTGCTTCACGGCGACACGCCTGACACACTTGCCGCGCGTGTGCTGGAAGCCGAACACCAGCTCTACCCCCAGTGCATTGCGCTGGCCTGTACCGGCAAGGCCCGGGTCGCCGGAGAGCGGGTTCGCCTGCAGGTGCGAGAATTCGGCGCAGAACTCTTGATGAATCCGCACGACTGAGACGCTGCATGTGGATCTCCGACCAGCTAGTGATTGACGAGGCGGAGATTGAAGAGAAGTTCATCCGCGCGTCTGGCCCGGGCGGACAGCACGTCAATACGACGGAAAGCGCGGTTCAATTGCGCTTCAACCTGGCTGCAAATACCCGCCTGACACCGGAACAGAAGTCGCGGCTTAAACGGTTGGCAGGCTCGCGCATGACGGCGCTTGGGGAGCTGGTGATACGAGCGGAAACGCACCGGTCTCGTGAGCGTAACCGTCAGGAAGCCCGCGACCGTCTACGGTCCCTGATTGAACGATGTCTCATAGCGCCCAAGCCGCGCAAGAAAAGCCGCCCCTCACTGGCTGCTGTTAAGCGGACCAAGCAGGCGAAGGCGCATCAAAGTGCCAAGAAAGCCGGACGCAAACGCCCCGCCGCCGAGGATTAAGCCGTCTGGGTCACGGCCTCAATTTCTGTCAGATGCTTGCGGATATCTTGAGCCGACAGAAAAGAGCCGGTGAAGCTGTTCCTGGCGAGTTCGATCACCTCAGCCTGTGACAAGCCGACTGCATGCGCGGTTTGCTTGAAATTCTCATTCACATAGCCGCCGAAATAAGCCGGATCATCTGAATTCACGGTCACCTTCAAGCCAAGCTCCAACATGCGTTTGAGCGGGTGTTCACGCAGATCCGAAACCCCGCAGAGTTTGAGATTGGATAGCGGGCAGACGGTGAAGGTCATGCCTTCACCCGCCAGGCGTTCCACCAGGGCTAGGTCCTCAAGGGCGCGATTGCCATGATCCAGCCGATCGATTTTCAGGAGATCGAGCGCCTCATAAACATAAGCTGGCGGGCCTTCTTCTCCGGCATGTGCGACACGTTTCAGGCCCAGCTTGGCGGCCGCAGCAAATACGCGCTCGAACTTTGAGGGCGGGTGTCCCAGTTCTGAACTGTCGAGCCCGACCGCCTCAATCCGTTCAAGATAGGGGCGCGCCTGTTCCAGAGTTTCAAACGCTGCCTCTTCGCTTAGATGGCGCAAAAAGCAAAGGATGAGCTTGGAGGTCAGCCCCCAATCCGCTTCAGCCTTGTCCAGCGCCCGGCATATACCCGCCATCACAGTTTCCAGAGCCACACCTCGATCCGTATGGCCCTGCGGATCAAAGAAGACCTCGACATGGCGCACAGTATCGGCATGCGCCCGTTCGAGATAGGCCCAGGTCAGGTCGAAGAAATCCTGCTCGGTAATCAGCACATTCATGCCGACATAATAAATATCCAGAAACTCCTGCAGATTAGCGAATTCATAAGCAGCGCGAACATCGTCAAGCGACTTGAACGGGATCTCAATCCCGTTGCGGTTGGCCAGCTCAAACATCAATTCCGGTTCCAGCGAGCCCTCCAGATGCAAGTGCAATTCTGCTTTGGGCAAGCGGTCGATCAAGGCGTTGATATCAGTCATGTCTGGCTCCGAATTGGCCCGATCACAGATGAAGACTTCCGGCCTGCAAGGCAAGAGGCGCTGATGTCGCCGGGCCGTCGCGCCAGATCTTGCCGGACCAGACCAAGCGCGATGCTTTTCCGGGGTGAGACCCGCTAGCCTTCGAGGCAGGCTGTGCGATCCAATTCGTCAGCCAGAACCGCACAGGTCTCCCGCGCGGAAACCATATCCCCGCGCGCTCGCAACAGGGCAGCCAGTCCTGTCAGGGACTCTGCATTGAGCGGGTCCCAATGCAGAACGCGGCGATACCACATCTCGGCACTCGCCTGATCGCCGCGTGCAAGGTGGTCACGTGCGATCGAATTCCCGGTAATGGAATACCAGGGCCGGATACGCACCGCTTGATCCTCATAAACCCGGCTCATCGCCTCAAAACCTTGCTCGATATAGCTCAGGGAGAGATCCGCATCACCCTGATACTCCGCCAGATCTGACAGGTTGATCAGGGCCTCCCAGGCATCAGGATCAATCGTTACCGCCCGGTTATAGGCTTCTATCGCCTCTTCAATCGCACCGCTCGCTGACAAAGCCAGACCCAGGGCGCGATAACCCAGGGCATAGCCTGGATCGATTTCCACCGAGCGCCGCGCGTGCACGAGTGCCCTCTCAAGGAGCTGCTGCGCTGGTGGTGT
>JAAEZM010000015.1:2056-24361 GCA_018222865.1 Alphaproteobacteria bacterium | reverse complement strand
GTGTCTGGGTCCGGCCATTCGCGAGAGCTGTCTGCACACGCGAGTTCACGCCAATCTCCGGCCAGCTGCCCGCAGACCAGCGCAGAACCACTTGCGTCAACGTATTTGCAAGCCCGGCATGGGCGGGCGCATTGGCAGGGTCCGCCGCAATCACCCGCTCGTATAGCCGCATGGCAGACGCATTATCGCTCTCGCTGATCTGAGCATAGGCGTCATCTGCGCGCTCAACCAATTGCGCGAGCTCCAGTGTGTCGCGGTCAGGTGCATCATTCATCAGCCCCCAGATAATCGCTACAAAAAACACTAAACCGGCGATGCCCGCACCGCCCCACAAAAAGCGCTTGTCATGAAGACCGGCAGGTTCATCGCGCGCGATCTGTTCCGGTAAAACCAGCAAGCGGTATCCACGCTTGGGCACCGTGGCAATAAAACGGGGCTCGCGCGCTTCATCCCCCAAGGCCTTGCGGAGTTTGAACACTGTGCGCGCCAGAGCGTCATCATTCACGATACGGCCATCCCAGAGGGCCTCTGCAATCTGCTCCCGCGATACCGTCTCCCCCGCATGGCGAGCAAGAAGGCAGAGGAGGTCCATCACCTTGGG
The DNA here is from genome assembly GCA_018222865.1 of Alphaproteobacteria bacterium. GTDB lineage: Bacteria > Pseudomonadota > Alphaproteobacteria > Caulobacterales > Maricaulaceae > Maricaulis. The sequence continues at coordinate 23,760 of JAAEZM010000015.1, read as the reverse complement.
TTCGAGCTCAACCACAAGCCCGTCCTGTGTCGCAAGACGGCCATTACGCGGCTCGACGCGGAACTCCTCAAGTGAGAAACCAGACTCCAAATCCACACATAATCTCCTAGCCGACAAGGGATTTCCCCTTGGTCAGAAAAAGGTCAGCTTGAAAGGATAGCCCGGTCATGGCGTAAAATTGAAGACCGGAAGAGCTTGGCGAGGTCCTTAATCTTCACCTGGAGCCACGGAGCCCCCCATGTTCGTTCAATACCTCAACGGGATCAGCCGCGCCACGATCGCCCCCGCCCTTTTATTCGCCAGCATCACCTCTGCCTGCGCGCAAGACCGCGAGGCGTTTACGCCGGAAGAATTACGCTCGGACTTCACCTCGCTTTATGCATCGATGCAGGGCGCGCATTACGACCTCTTTGTGAATACCCCGCAATCGGTCATGGACCAGCAGTTCGACGAGCTGTTACGCGGCATTGATCGCCCCATGAGCCGCTTCGAGGCCGCGATCTATTTCCAGACCTTTCTCTCGCAAAGCCGCATCAGTCATTCCCGCATCGATTTCCCGGTCGCGGACTGGTTTGAGTTTCGGGATGAGGGCGGAGGCGCTCTGCCCATTGATGTGAGAATTCGCGATGGTCGTGTCCTGGTCGAGACGCACCAAGCCCCCGGCTTAGGCATTGAACGCGGCGATGAAGTCCTGTCCCTCAATGGCGAACCCAATGCCCTCTGGCTGGGCCGCATGACCCGTCACCTCTCTGCCGAGACCCCGGACATGGCCTATGCGCTCCTTGAAAGCTATTTGCCCGTCCTGTTCTGGGTGGAGTATCCTGATGCTGAGAGCGTCGATCTCACCATTCAACGCGAAGATGGTTCCCGACACGATCTGACGCTTCCGCTCATTACCCGCGAAGAGATGGACGCTCTTCCGGAACCAGAAATCACGGCCTTCACGCTGCCAATGTTTGATAGCCGCATGCTTGATGACGCGATTGCCTATCTACGCCCCGGCCCCTTCTACAATACTGATCCGGGCGGCAATATATGGGATCCAACAAGCTATATCGCGCGTGTCGATGCGGCCTTTGAGGCAGCCAACGAAGCCGATGCCCAGGCCATGATCATCGACCTTCGCGACAATCCCGGCGGCAATAATACTTTCTCGGATCCGATCATTGCCTGGTTCGCCGACGAGCCTTGGACATTCGCATCGGAGTTTCGCATCCGCGTGAGCGAAGAAACCACGGCCTCTAACCAGGCGCGACTCGACACGTTGGCAGAGGGCGAAGGTGGCGTGAGCGCGATCTATGCCGAGATCTTTGCCAATGCCGAGAACGGCGAAACTGTCAGTTTTGATCTGCCCATCGCCGAGCCTCATACAGACCGACGCTTCAATGCCCCGGTCTACCTTCTGATCAATCGCTATTCCTATTCAAACTCCGTCACCACGGCAGCTATCGTCCAGGATTATGGCTTTGGTCAGGTGGCGGGTGAAATGACCACAGACATGGCCACAACCTATGGCGCCATGGAGACGTTTAACCTGCCAATCACCGGAATAATCGCGGGCTTTCCCAAAGCCCACATCATCCGTCCCAATGGTGAGACAAGCGTCCACCCCGTTACGCCCGATATTGAACTCGCATTTCCACCACTACGCGGAAGCGAAGATGTCGTTCTGGAAGATCTGAGGCAGCGCATCGCCGAAAGGCTCGAGTAATCCAGGCTCATTTCCACAAAAAAGGCCCGCCGGAATGGCGGGCCTTTCAGGCATAAAGCTCGAAGACTTGTCTAGCCGACGATTTCGTCATCGCTGAAGAAGAACGGGATCTCTTCGGCAGCGGTTTCCGGTGCATCTGAACCATGGACAGAGTTGGCTTCGATGGACTCAGCGAACTCTTTGCGGATCGTGCCTTCAGCCGCATCTTCCGGATTCGTGGCGCCCATGACTTCGCGATACTTCGCGATTGCGTCTTCACCTTCCAGAGCCTGAACCACGACCGGGCCAGAGATCATGAAATTGACCAGATCGTTGAAGAAAGGGCGTTCCTTGTGGACGCCGTAGAAACCTTCAGCCTGCTCTTTGGTCATGCGAATGCGCTTTTGCGCAATGATGCGAAGGCCAGCGGCTTCGATCTTGGCATTGATTGCGCCGGTGAGATTGCGAGCCGTTGCATCCGGCTTGATGATAGAGAAGGTGCGTTGGATCGCCATGTGACCAGTCCTTACGTCAGATGAGGAAACCCCCAGCCAGTCCGGGGATTGCAGGATTCGCGCGGCTTATAGCGGGGGTTCGTCATCTTGGGAAGAGAGGGTGTCGGTTCATTGCGTTGCGGTAACTGGACCGCGGCTCAGAACCCCTCTAACTCCTGTGTCAGAATACTAGGAGCAAAGCTCCTTAAGGGGACAAGATCATGCGTGTTTTGAGTGTTAGCCTTCTGGCCTTGGCGGCAGCCATGCCGGCTCAGGCCCAGGATGGATTTCCGATCGAGGACCAGATCTCCGTGATTGGCTCTGTTCTGGAGCGCTCTCCCGCAAACCAGTCCTTGGAAACCCTTGGCTATGACCAGATTGATGCTCGGGCGGCCACTACGGTGATTGACCTGCTCGAGATCTCAAGCGCGGCCAATATCACCACGAATTCCCGTGGCGAGACACTGGTCTATCTGCGCAATGCCGGCGAGCGCCAAACTGCCCTCTATTTTGATGGTGCAGCCTTGAATATACCCTGGGACAACCGGATCAATCTTAGCGTGATCCCAGCCGACGCCATTGGCGGGCTTTCCGTACAATCGGGCCCCGCCTCTTCGCTTTACGGTGTAAATGCTGCGGGCGGTGTCATCGAAATCGCCCCCCAGCGGGCACACCAGCTCGGATCGCCAGGCCGGTTGACCCTGAGCGCCGGTGATGCGGAATTTAGCGAGGCCGCTCTGCGCTGGGCTGGCGAAAATTATGAGAGCGACTGGCTCTTCGCCGTGTCGCACCTTGAGCATGATGACGAGCCCGATCGCCTCAATACCGATCTGGAACGCACCAGCCTTTTCGCGCGCTATCACCGTGAACTCACCGATACCACCTATGCCAGCCTGTCGGCTTTATACGTGGATGCTGGTTTCGGGATCGCGCCTGCGATTTTTGACCGCCCCACGCAGGGCCGCCAACGCTTCTGGCGTTATCCCGATACCACGCAATTCCTGCTGACCGCACGTGGCGGCCGGGCATTCAATGCAAGCACCGACCTTCACGCAACGCTTTGGTATCAGGAACATGATCAGCAGATCGATAGTTACACCGATGCGAGCTATACAATGCGCGATGAAAGCCAGGTCGATGATGACCAAGCGCTCGGATTTCGCGCTCTGCTCGATATGCGGGATGTTCTCGGAGGCGATCTTCGCCTGAGCATAACAAGCCTCTCAACGCGGCATGTTCAAAGCGAATTCAGCGCGGGTTCTACCCGCCCCGCAGGCGAAGCTTTTGGGGATCGCCGCTTGAGCTTCGGCGCAGAGTATGAGCGCGATATCGGCGATGGTCTCACCCTGTTTGGTGGGGGCAGTCTTGATCGTTTGGACGTCACCGATACGGCGGGACGGCCCCAGGGTGATGATTTCGAAACCTGGAATGCGACGGTCGGACTGCTCTGGCACATCAATGATAGCTGGTCCGTGCGGCCAAGCCTGGCGCGGAAGGCGCGCATTCCGACCCTGCGCGAGCTCTACGGCACAGCCCTTAATCGCTTCCTGCCCAATCCAGACCTGGAAGCAGAAACCCTCACCCATTTCGACGTCGAATTCTCCTACCAGATCGGTGAGACAGAATGGGTGATAACACCGTTTTACTGGGATCAGGACGGTACGCTTGATCAGATCAATCTCACCGTAAACGGCCAAAGGCTACGGCAGCGCGTCAATGCGCAAGGCGCCGATGCGGTCGGGGTCGAAGCCCGCTTTTCAACCCGACTTTCTCCGATGCTGACCCTTGAAGGTGGCCTGACTGGCATGCATTTGCGGCGTGATGATGGCGTCGGGTTGAATGAAGAGCGCTTTTTATCGGAACGCCCGGAGCTGATCGCGCGTCTCGCCGCGTCTTACGACATCACGCCTGCCTTCAATCTTGGTGCGGAGCTTAGTCATCGCGGCCAAGCCTATAGCTTCAGCGATGAAGACGTTTTTGAGCCCCTACCCGGTTCCACAAGCTTGAACCTTTCGGCGCGTTATCAGCCAGCAGGCTCGCAGTGGGAAATCTTCGCGCGCCTCGACAATGCAACCGATACCGAGATCATTCCCCAGCTGGGCTTGCCGGCTGCAGGGCGTTGGGCCCGTCTCGGCGTCCGGTTCGACTTCGGCGGCTAAACAGACCGACTTACGCTCTCCCATGAAAAAGGGCCGCTCAACAGAGCGGCCCTTCTCGTTTTTGGTATGAACCCGCGCTTAGAGCGGAGGCAGACGGCTCGCACCGCCAGACGTCCGCCACGGCGCATCTGCACCGTTAAGAGCGACTTCAAACTCCGGGAATCCGGTTTCGTAAAGCGCGTTGAGACGCTCGCGGATATCGGAGAATTCCGTTTCCGCGTAACGCAGCTGCGTTTCATGAGACGGTGTCGGGCCATAGGTCGACAGACCCACACCCAAGGACACGAAGCTCAGACGAGAACCCACCGTTTCCGGTTGTGAGCCATATTGGCCGCCATGTGACTGATTGCCATTGAGGGCTTCTTCGATCTCATAGACCTCGTCACGCAATGCCTGCCACTGATCTTCCAGCACACCCGGTGCTGCAGAAGAGCGCTGCATCGCCGTGCGCAGTACGCCCAAACGCGTGTCGAGCTCCGCAAGCATGACGTTCGCGGCAGACACTTCGCCAGACAGCTCCTCCAGACGGTTCCAGAACGCTGAGACCTCATCCGGCGTAGCGCTCGGCAATGCACCCTCACGAAGACGCACAACATTGAACTCGACCGGCTCAGCCAGCTGACGTGTTTCACCGCGCACGCGTTGATACAGCGTAGCGGTATAGGTGCCAGGCGCGACCATCGGACCCGTCGGCTCCTCACCGCCACCGCCGCTCGCGGTTACAGCCTGAGAGGAGGCTCGGCGCAGATCCCAGGCAACACGGTGGAAGCCTGATCCCGTCGCCCCATCGACGCGCCGCAGAACATTGCCCTCAGCGTCCGAGATGACCAGCCAGACGGCCGGAGCGTCTTCGCGACGTTCAGCTTCGACCACGTCAAAGCCAGGGAATGGGGTGCTTTCAAGCTCCGCATCCGCAGCCTGGCGGATGGCAGCGGAGGACTGAAGGCCTTCACGCAGATAATAGGTGAAGACAGCACCGAATGGCGGGTTCTCAGCACGGTAGTAGGAGTGCCCCTGTGAACCACCGGCATCGAAGGCCAGCGGATGCTCTTCGAAATACCAAAGCGCATCACGGCTCGGGAAGAGCAGCGCATCGGATTCGAGAGCTTCAGCAGAGACTTCACGCAGCGGGGTGTAATCGTCGAGGACGAAAATCCCGCGACCGAAACTGCCCGCGACCAGATCATTCTCGCGACGCTGGATGGCCAGGTCACGATAGGAAATGGTCGGCGATCCACCCGTCAGCTCCGTCCACTGCTCACCGCGATCGACCGAGAAGAACACACCGAACTCGGTACCCACGAAGAGCAGGTCCGGATTCACATGGTCCTGAACAATCCGCCAGACCAGGTGGTCTTCCGGCAGGTCGCCATGCAGTGCGGTCCAAGTCCGACCGGCATTTGTGGACATGTAGAGATAAGGCGCGAAATCACCATTCTTGTGATCGTCGACAGCGACATAGACTGTATCTGCATCAAACAGGTCTGCCTTGATGTCATTGACGAAGCCCATATCAGGGGCACCAGGAAGCGAGCCGACCTCAATCTCACGCCAGGTGGCGCCACCATCATTGGTGTATTGCAGCAAGCCGTCATCCGTACCGGCCCACAACACATTCTCATCGACCGGCGATTCCGCCAGAGATGTGATGGTGTTGTAGATGGACATCGCATAAATGTCCCAGCTGGCTTCCCAAGACCATTGGCGGTCCATCAAAGGCAGCAGCATACGGTCTTCATCACGCGTCAGATCGCCTGACAGGGTAGTCCAGCTATCGCCGCGATCATCCGAGCGCCAGACACGCTGAGACGCGTGATAGATACGCGCCGGATCATGACTGGAAACCAGGATCGGTGCATCCCAGTTATGACGCTCCGCCGGGTCTCCCGGCTCGCCTTGCGGCTGGATGTAAACGACTTCGTCCGTCGTCCGGTCAAAACGCACCAGATTACCCTGCTGCCACTGCGCATAGGCGATATCCGGATTACCCGGCTCCGTCGCTGGCTGGTGACCATCAGCGAAAACGACAATCTCCCAATCGGAATTGCGGATACCGTGACGGTTCAATGTCCGTGACGGGCCCACCTGGGTGTTATTGTCCTGCGTACCGCCATAAACATTATAGAACGGCTCAGCATCATCCACGGCGATCTTGTAGAACTGCGTCAGCGGCAGGTTGGCGACGTAACGCCACGTGTCCATGCCGTCGAAGCTCTCATAGAGCCCGCCATCAGAACCGAACATGATATAGTCCGGATCATCCGCACGGAAGGCAATCGCGTGATCGTCTACGTGCTTGTTTTCATTGTTGATCTGCTCAAAATTCGCACCACCATCATAAGAGACTAGCGAATAGTTCGAGACGAGATAGATCTCACCCTCATTATGCGGGCTGGCATAGAGCTCCTGATAGTAATGAGGCCCGGTACCGCCAGCGACGGCATCAGACATCATCTCCCAGCTGGCACCGCGGTCCTGCGAGCGCCAGAGACCACCTTCGCGGCGTTCCGTTTCGATGGCCGCATAGATTGTGTCTGGATCCTGCGGGGAAATCGCAAGGCCGGTTTTACCGAGATTGCCAGTCGGGAGACCGCCTTCGAGGCGCTCCCAGTTTTCACCGCCGTCTTCGGACATGTAGATGCCCGTGCCGGGGCCACCGCCCATATAGGCAGCTACGGTACGATGACGCTGCCAGGTCGCAGCATACAGGCGATCAGGGTTGCGCGGATCCATGACCAGATCCGTGACACCGGTCCATTCATCGATCTCAAGCACATTCTCCCAAGTTTCACCGCCATCGGTGGACTTGTAGAGACCGCGCTCGCCGCCGCCATTCCAGAGCGGTCCTTGAGCGGCGACCCAGAGCGTATTGCTATCATCCGGGTGAACAATGATTTCGGAGATATGCTCGGTGCCCTCAAGCCCCATATTCTCCCAGGTGGAGCCACCATCGGCAGAGCGATAGATGCCATCGCCCCATGCCACGTGTCGGCCGCCAATATTCTCGCCCGTACCGACCCAGACAATGTCGGGATTGCTTGGGTCCAGGGTCAACGCGCCTATGGAATATACCGGCTGAGCATCGAAGAGCGGCGTCCAGGTCGTCCCGGCATTATCCGTACGCCAGACCCCGCCAGAACCGACGGAAACATACCAGACCGAGTCATCCTCCGGATGGAAGTCGATGTCGGATATCCGGCCAGACATGAAGGCCGGACCGATATTGCGAAGCTCAAATGCGCTGAAGGTCGCCGAATTCATCGGCCCTTCTTCTTGCGCGCCCGCCTCCTGCTCGCATCCGGCAAGAATCACGGCGGCCAGCCCCACCGTAGCGGCTAGAAAAGTTCTCATAGCTCTCCCCAAGTAAAATCGGAGCGCGAATCCCTCCCGGGCGCTCCCTCGTGGCGCGAGCCTAGGCCCGGTTGGATCCAACGTCCAGCAGGCCAAAGATTACAGTTACTTTATAACGCGCTCATAATTCTGGACTTTGGTTGCAAGCAGACGCGACCATCTTCCAGATGAACCAGCCCCATTCTCCTACCAGGGTGGATTGATGAGCTATATCTTCCGTTTTCAGCTGGATCCGTTTGATGGCTTTGTCTGTGACGACGCCATTTTGATCCAGAACTCGCCGACGCTCACAGAGTATGGCGCCGGCGAGTCATTCGGTCCGAGCCGCGCTTAGCGAAGAGCGCGGTCCCAATTAAACCCGGCCAGACGCCAGATCGCTTCCGGCGTCATGTCGGACAATTCGATAATCGACAGACCGGAACGCTCCATGGCACGCAGAACCACCCAGCGCCCGGTGCGATAGCCGATCGCTTCACGCCCGTCCGGATGGGTAAACATCCACTCGGCATAGCTGGCCGCGCGGGGCGAAGCGAGGACTTCCAGTGCCCATTCCTCGACGTTTTCCGGCGGTAGATCATAATCCGCCACATCGCCAGTGACGTGCTCGGCATAGACCATAGCGAGGCCCTCATTGATCACGGCAATCTGGATGCCATGGCCATAATGATTGCCATTCATCAGCCAGCCGCGTGCGGTGTGATGGAATTCATGGGCCAGCGTCTTGTCGAGATCTACCGGATGGCCCTCAGCAATGCCGTCGAGATAATTCGTGGTGAACTCGACCAGGACCGCGTCGGCTTGATCGGCGCGGCCGGACACACCGCCCCACTCATCCAGGATGGGACGATGAACCGGATCGATAGTGACATTGATCTGGTCGGACAAATGCGGGAAGTCGGCTTCGACACGGGCATGAACGGCAACCATGCGGGTCTGGATCAACTCCATTTCCGCCGAGGAGAATTCGTGATGCTCATTGCTGGCGAAGGTGGCATTGACCGGGTTAGCGGCGGTTGCGACGGCGAGTGCCGCCATTGCGATTAAAGCTGACATTACAATCTCTCAATGGTTTCAAAGCTCTCTTCCCAAGAGGCTTGAATCCCTTCTGCCCATGGAGATCCTCGCACCATAGCGGAAACAACCCGGCGCCAATCCCCCCTCTCCGACGTGCCGTCTCATCAGATGACGTCGTTTAGCAGCCTCTCCATCAGTCGCTCAGAGAGACGACCGGGAACATCGATTGTCGGCCAATGCGACGCCCCGTCCAGGCGCAAAGTGTCCAGACCGCTCCCGGCGAGCCAGTCCATGGATGATTTGGCGCAATTGTCTGGATTGTAGACATAAATCACACGACCGCACGCCTCCAATAGTTCGCCAGGATGATGCGTTTGAGAGAAGCGATGCGCATCGCAGCCCAGCTCCCACATTGCAGTGGCATCGGCCTTTTCAGCCATTCGCGCATAACGCTTGAGGATGGGGCTGGAGAGTGATTTCTCCTGCATCAGAGAGACAAATTCCGCCTTGAATCTTGCTGCATTGTCATATTTTGCAGCGCGTCCTGAATAATAGGCGTCGTCCTTCGTCAGATTGCCCTCAAGAGAAACGAGCGTGATGTCATGGTCTTTCAGGCCTCGGATGGCCAGCGAAGCAATGATTGACGCGACAGAATGCGCGATGACAAGGCGGACTTGGGTCTTGCCAATCACTTCTCTCACCCGATCAGCCAAAGCGGTCAGCGTTGTCGCGCCCTCGAGCGGATGCTGCCCCCCAAACCCGGGAAAGTCATAACCCTTGAAATCTATGTACCGGGCAAGCCTCGTCTGCTTCATGGGCTCGTACATGGCTGAGGTGTCCGCGAAGCCCGCCAAGCATAAACTCGGTATCATCTTGTCCTCGTCGCTCCCTTGAACTCACGCCCGAACCGCGAAGCGAGCTTGCTCTAGAAGGCGATCTCGCGCTAGTCCGCCTTCCATGCTGCACGTCAATGACCTTACCTATCGCATTGAAGGCCGGATGCTGTTCGACCAGGCCACATTCGCCATGCACGACAAGACCAAAATGGGTCTTGTCGGCCGCAATGGCACGGGTAAGTCGACCCTGTTCAAACTGATCCGGGGTGAGCTTTCCCCCGAGGCTGGCGATGCCCGACTGAAAAAGGGTGCGCGCATGGGCTGGGTGGCCCAGGAGGCACCGGGCGGGGATGAGACGCTGCTTGAGGTCGTTCTGGCCGCCGATACCGAGCGCGCGGACCTGCTGGCGGAAGCCGAAACCGCGAGCGATCCCCATCGTATCGCCGAGATCCAGACCCGCCTGGCCGATATCGAAGCGCATTCCGCCGAAGCCCGCGCTGGCTCCATCCTCTACGGACTGGGTTTTTCCGGCCAGGACCAGACACGCCCCTGCAAGGAGTTCTCCGGCGGCTGGCGCATGCGCGTGGCCCTTGCTGCGACCCTGTTCGCACGGCCTGACCTGCTCCTGCTCGACGAGCCGACAAACTATCTCGACCTGGAAGGGGTAATGTGGCTGGAGGCCTATCTGAAATCCTATCCCGGGGCCGTCCTGCTCATCTCCCACGACCGGGATCTTCTCAATGGCTCGGTCAATAAGATCGCCCATCTCAAGGACGGCAAGATCAGCGTCTGGGATGGCGGCTATGATGATTTCGAAAAAGCCCTGCGCGAGAAACAACGCCTGCAGATGAAGCTGGTCGAAAAACAGGAAGCGCATAAGCGCCATCTCCAGGCCTTCATTGACCGCTTCAAAGCCAAGGCCTCGAAGGCGAAGCAGGCGCAGAGCCGGGTGAAAATGCTTGAACGCATGCAGCCCGTCGCCACCATTATTGATGACCCGGTCGCGCCTTTCGACTTTCCCAGCCCGCAAAAGCGCATGGCCCCGCCGATTGTGCGCATGATCGATATGGCCGCCGGGTATGAACCGGACAAACCCATCCTCAAGGGCGTTAATCTCAATATCGATCCGGACGACCGGATCGGCATTCTGGGCCGTAATGGCGCGGGTAAATCCACCCTGGCGAAAATCCTCTGCGACAAGCTCGATCCGATTGATGGCTTTCGGCGCAAGCATAAAAAGCTCGATATCGCCTTTTTCGCCCAGCACCAGATTGATGTGCTGTCACCGGAAGTCTCGGCCTATCAGCATGTGATCGAACTGATGCCCGATGCCACCGAGGCCCAGCGCCGGGCGCGGCTGGCCCGTTTCGGCCTGCCCCAGGATCGCCAGGAAACCCCGGCCAAATCCCTCTCCGGCGGCGAGAAGGCACGCCTGCTTTTCAACCTGATCACCTTTGAGGGCCCGCACCTGCTCATCCTCGATGAGCCGACCAACCACCTCGACATGGATAGCCGCGCCGAGCTGATCAATGCCATCAATGCCTATGACGGCGCGGTCATTCTGATCTCCCACGATCGGTATTTGATCGAAGCCTGTGTCGACCGGCTCTGGCTGGTCGCCGATGGTGCGGTCACGCCCTATGCAGAGGATATCGAGACCTATCGCCAATCCCTGCTCGGGCGCGGCGCCAAGGACGGGCCAAAGAAAAAACTCGCGGCTATGGATGAAAAATCCGTCGCCCGGCGCTCGGCGGCGGAGATGCGCAAAGCCCTCAAACCCCTGCGCGATGAAATCACCCGCTGGGAAAAGGAGGCCGACCGCCTGCGCGGGGTGATCGAGGTCATTGATAAAGGCCTCGCCGCGCCGGGCCTCTATGAAAAAGACCCCAAGACCGCGACCGACCTGCAGATCAAACGCGCCAAGGCCGTTGAGCTCCTTGATACCGCCGAGATGAACTGGCTGGAGGCCGAAGAAAAGCTGGAGCTTGCCCAGGCGGAGGGCTAGGCGCCTATCCTCCCCCCGACCGCGCAGGACGAGCCGCAGCGACGCAACGGCGCCGGGCGGTTCTATCTTCCCCCGCAAGCGGGGGAAGATAACTCCCCGCTGCGCTGACCGGCTAAAGCACACCCTATTGACGCCAAAGCCGCCTCACGCGAACGTGCGCGTCAAACCACCTCTAACTGCACACTCCCTCGCGCGCGCATCATGACCGACACCGATAAAATCGATATCGAGGCCGAAAAAGCCAAAGCCGATGCAGCCTGGTGGAAGAAGTGGTGGCGCCAAGATTTTTCCTGGGAGGGTTTGAAGAATAAACCCTGGCAAGGCTGGTCGGTGATTGAAAGCGAAAACCGCGTTGTTGAAACGGCGGATGCGCCTGAGGACGCGCGAAAGGCCACTCTGCAGGATTATTGGCGCTGGGATGGGGAGAGCCTGCGCGATGATCAGGCCCTGCTGGATCTGGGCCTGCTGGAAGATCATGATGGCCAAAAGCGTTTTCATATCTGCCATCTGCCCGAGTGTTGGAAGGATGGATCGGAGAGCTGGAAACCGAATGCGGAGGATGAACGCTGGGACATCATCGCGCAAGCGCTGATGGTCAAAATGGGCAGGGCCGCAAAGACCGAGGCTGAAAAGACAACTCCCCGGCAGGGGGAAAAACTCATTGGCCCGGACCGGCGGCTCCAGCTGGCCGGCGCACAGATCCGCTCCCTGCCCCGCCCACCCACCGCGGACAAGACCCAGGACAGCGGCCCGGACGGCGCCTATCACCTCCATGCCGCATGGACACGCTGGCTGGATGCCGCCAATTTCAACGAGGCAGAGTTTGCCTCTCCGGTGCGTTTCAATAACGCGCAATTCTCCGGCGGAAACGCAAGCTTCAATAACGCGCAATTCTCAGGCGGATACGCAAGCTTCAATAACGCGCAATTCTCCGGCGGAGACGCAAACTTCAACCAAGCGCAATTCTCCAGCGGATACGTAAGCTTCAGGAACGCGCAATTCTCCGGCGGAGACGCAAACTTCAACCAAGCGCAATTCTCCGGCGGAAACGCAAACTTCCGGTACGCGGAATTCTCCGGCGGATACGCAATCTTCTATAACGCGGAATTCTCCGGCGGATACGCAGACTTCTATAACGCGGAATTCTCCGGCGGATACGCAAACTTCCGGTACGCGGAATTCTCCGGCGGATACGCAGACTTCTATAACGCGGAATTCTCCGGCGGATACGCAAACTTCCGGTACGCGGAATTCTCCGGCGGATACGCAATCTTCTATAACGCGGAATTCTCCGGCGGATACGCAATCTTCCGTAACGCGGAATTCTCTGGCGGATACGCAAACTTCTTTAACGCGCAATTCTCCGGCGGAGACGCAAACTTCAACCAAGCGCAATTCTCCGGCGGAAACGCAAGCTTCAGGAACGCGCAATTCTCCGGCGGATACGCAAACTTCGGTAACGCGCAATTCTCCAGCGGATACGCAGACTTCCGGTACGCGGAATTCTCCGGCGGATACGCAATCTTCTCGTCCTGCTTTGTGTCCGCGCATGCACGTTACCGGCATGAGCGGCGCCCAGAACTGAGAAGCCATGACAGATGCCGTCTATCTAAACGGCCTAAATCTAGATCGTCGCGATCATTGCCTCACAAGCATTTGGCTCATCCCAAAAAACCGCGCCCTGCCGGTTCGGTTGCGCAGCCAAAAATCCGTGTGCGCAAGCCGAAATCATGGCGAACACCTCGCCTAAACGCCAGCCTTGGCTGGCGACAGGCTCGCAGCATAGGCCATGGTTTTGGGAATAGTCCGAGCCCCAAAATCCGTTCAATGCGCCAATCGCACTCCTTATTCCTCTTCAGCGGTGCAGTTTTCAAACAAAGCGCCTACTTCAGCGGGAGTAGGATTTTCGCCACGGCGCGCTTCTCCGATGCCATCTTTGAAGCCGATTGTTTTTTCGGGATCGCCCAGCAATCGCTACAAACAGGCAAATCCCTTATTCCTGGCGCATACTTCGCCGCAGCGACCAGTTTCCGGAACGCGCTGTTTAAACGTACCGCTGATTTCGCGCGCTGCCGTTTTCCGGACAAGGCAGAGGATCGAAACGGCCTGTTTGAAAATTGCCGCTTTAATGAAGTGCTGGATCTGAAGGGCGTGGAGCGCCTGCCCTTTTCCGCCTTTCAAGGCATTCGCCTCGATCAGGGCCTATCCCTGGACCCGGTTCATCCCATGGATGACCAGTTTGATGAGGCGCTTGAGCAGGCGCAGATCGCCGCCGAGCGCGACCAGGCGGCGTGCGAGGCAAAAGACTATAAGCCCGACCAAGACCCCGAACGCGAACGCCGCGGCGCCGATAATCGCTTTGCCGCTTTGGAGGCCGGCTGCCGGGTGCTGAAAACGCAAATGGCGGCGGCTGAAGACAAGGCGCGGGAACAGCACTTTTTCAGCTATGAGATCCGGGCGCGTGAAAAACGAACCGAGCATGCCCTGGCGGCAAAACGCTCCGAAATGCGCGCGGATCCGGACAAGCAGAAGGCTTGGCGGCATCGCTTGCAGGCCTGGCTTTTGCCCGACCCGAACCGGCAATTCCAGCTCTGGGCCTCCCAACGCTATGGCCGGATCAGCCACTATGGTGGTTCTGTGACCGGCCCGCTTGCCACCTTGGGCAAGGCCTCGATCTGGATACTCGCCCTTTACATTAGCCTCTCCTTTATATCGGGGCTTTTTGGAAGTCGCGTCATGGAGGATATCTGCCTGTTTCATTCCTGTAGCTCTGAGCTCCACCCGATCGTTTTTGAGCTGCTCGAAGCTGTCGCCAAGGGCGCGCTCGGACCGTTTCGACTGCTGGCCGGGCGCGGCGAGGTGTTTGGCTATCTGGGCGAGAGCGCCCCGCTGTTTCGCGGTTTCATCATGGCGGGCATGCTGGTGCACGGGCTGATCTCCGCCGCCCTCATCTTCCTCTCCCTGCTCGCTTTGCGCCGTAATTTCCAGATCAACTAGATCCGCCGCTCAAGATGAGACCCAGCCCGCCGCCGATAACCCGGCAAAGCAGCCGGTCCGGCACAGGCTTCGAACCGGCTTATCCCCGGGGCGCTGAGAGCGCCTATACTCGCGCCCGCCTGTGACAGGCGCTCTGTCTCATTGTTGATGATCTTTCTGCTGCTGCCCCGTCTTGGACATGCCGCATACTTGACGCGTACCTGGCACTTCCCCCGGACTTGGCACCTCTCTGCCCCTCGCTCACACACCCGAAATGCTCTCCGGGATCATGCCTCTGACAAGCGAAAGTTTCTCGTTTTCCGGTTATTGAAGCGCAAAGCCATTCAGATGGCCTGCTGACAGGGCTCAACCGGCGCTGAGCCAGCTCACATAGTAGTAGTAGTCGTCGTAGACGCTGAAACCCTGTGACAGACAAAAACAAAATCCGGTTTGTGATTTCAGGCGGGGATTGATGGGTATAACAGCAGGGACCGCAAAAGCCCTGAGGCAGAAACCCAGCCAAGCTCCAGAGCGCAAACGCCCTAGCCGCAGCTCATGCTTTCAATCCGGTCGGCGCTGTCAATGCGGACGGTCAGGCGCTCCTGCCGGTATTCCATGCTGGCGACGAAATCGCGCCTTGGGAGAAGGAAGGGGAAGAAAGCTGGAACTTGCCCAGGCGGAGGGTTAGGCCCGCTCTTTGCATATTCCCTCTCCGGGGCGTCAAAATCGGCGTCCATCGGGGAGAATGACATGTCCGTCGTGGGGATCGACAAGACGCACTCAGCACCGCCCAAGCAGCTTGATGAGAAGCTGCACCGGCAGATCTATGCGCTTGCGAAACGACATTGCCCGGACCTGCTTGTTGTGGACTGGGAAATCGGGGTCGGGCCCGTCTTTCAGGGCCTGCCCGCAGGCGCCTTCACCCTCGCGGATAGCTTGGAGGCCAAAGCGGTTGCTGCAGAAGTTCGCGATCGATTGAGAGACCTCAACAAACCTCTCTCGGCAACGCTCGACAATCGGAGCTATGGCGCCTGCTAGACGGGTTAAACCGGGAAAGCGACCATGTGTGGGAAGGGCTCGCCATGACGCTGACAACACCGCTCGCCATCAACGTAAATTCGGCACTCCGAGCGGACCACCCAAACCCCGTTTTCGATCATAAAGGGTGTATGGGTCGTGGTCGCGCAAAATTCCAGATCGCCGCGCTTGGCGGAACCGCATATCCGGGCGGAGCTGACCCGGCCATCCCACGCCCCCGCTTCGATCAAGAATTCGACGGCCTGGTCCATCTCCGGACCCAGCTTTCCATTGATCGGCTTGCCAATATCCTCACGGTTCAGCAAAGGGTAGAGCTCATATCCGGCCTCGCTTTGCGCTTCGATGATGACCTGGCCGTCCTTGAGCGAGAATAATCCACAAAGGTTCGGACTGCTCGCCACGCTTGCCCGCAGAGCCAAGAATAACCGATCATGCGATCCATCACTTAATTTTTGGAAGAGGCAGTCGTGTAACCGTCTTGGCGGGGCATGAATACCGCGCTCCCATTGAGAAACGCTGGCCTGGCTGACACCAAGCGCGCGCGCCATATCGCCCTGCTTCCATCCTTCGCGGAAGCGAATTTCTCGTATCCTGTCCGGCCAATTCGTCATAGCAGCCTGCCCAAAAGCTGAATAACCCCAAACAATAATTTCACACTAATTCTATTGTTTTTTCAAACGCGAATGAAGACGCATATCGCAACAAAACACTAATATATTAAAAGGGTTAGACCCTTGTTGGATGCACCTAAAGTGGCGCAAAAAAACACTGCACCAAGCCATGGGGCGCTCTTTCACGCCCCCATAATGGGTAAATCCGCAAAGACTTTTTGCGGGGTCAGGCAACACGGAGAGACCAACACTCTTCCACAGCCCCGAGCTCCGCGCATCACTGTCACGGCCGCCTTCACAGCAATAAGGGTCTGTAACGCATAGGCTTCAAGCGTTCAGACCTTGCCTGATACAAAAGCAATCAAGAGCCTGGGGGAAGGCATGGCCTCCCCCGACCCTGATTTCGGGCCGACTTACCAGCCCCGAATTCCGGAGGCAGAGAGCCCCGGTCTAGCCACCCGGTTCGGTATAGGTCAGCAAGATGGCGAGGACGATCTGTGCGTCTAGCCGCACATCAGACGGCTCAGCTTCCACAAACACATCAGCACTCATCATTCCGTAATCAAGTGCGCCTACTTCGCGCTCACCCTGATAAACAGTCATATCGGTGAGCATTGAGGACATGATGCCGCTATTGCCCTGCGCGGTCTGAAAACGAAGCACAATATCCCCGCTGCGGTATTCGCCAGCGCGGTCACCTCGACCCATGAGGCCGCCATTCAGAGCCATTTCAAAGACGGTATCAAGCGTTTCGCCGCCTTGCTCAAAACTACATCCGTAAATCAGCTCATCACGATCAAGATTGGCGATCCATTCCAGGCCCAGCGAGACTTCCCGAGACGAACACTCAATGGTCAGCGGATTGCTCTCATAGGCACCGTTATTGATCGTGAGCGTGACATTCGAGCTCGCTCCGCGGCGCAGTCCCAAAATGTTTGAAGAGGAGGTCCGGCGAGACAGACGGCCGGAAAGGTCACCGAGAGACCAGGACCGGAACCGCTGCCGGAATTCGATCTCTTCGCCGCGTTCGGTAATCGGACGCGTATCGACAAGCTCTGAAGCCGGTGTATCAAGCCCGGCTTCAGCCTCAGACGCAGACACGTCTTGTGTCATAAGACTGGCGGCAGCCAGTCCAGCAAACAGTTCAAACACTGAAATCCCCCCTAAAAACTCAACGCTACCCGCAGCTGATACTCTCGATACGATCCCGTGCATCTATCCGCACCGTCAGACGATCTTGCTGGTAATCCATCGTCACAACGGATCGTGGGCCAAGAACCCGATAATTGTCAGGCAGAACGGACGCAGCAACACTGGTCCGCGGACGTCCCACATATTCCTGCAGAGCTTCCATGCCGCACGATCCGGTAATGGGTCGTCTGACATCTGAAGCCCCCAGCTCCTCCACCGGCATCATGGGCGGCAAGGCATCCGCCGACGCAGGCGGTGCCATTTGTGGCGGCTGAGACGGTGCTCCCCGGCCTGTTACACACCCCGACAGCAGCGCAGCACTCGCCGCCAGTGAAAGAACGAGAAAACGTGTCATCAATTGTCTCACAAGGCCTTACAGAGACAGACTAGCAATCCGGGCCGAATGCTCAAGCGGCAATACGCTCACCCCCGCCGCTTCTGAGTTTCCTGCACATAATGCGAGCTGCGTTTGAGCACCCTCGCTTCAATGAAATGCCAGGACAGAAACGCAAGCGCTAGTGTGCAAACGAGAGTCGCAACCAGGCCCAACCAGGGATTTAACGCAAACACCCCCAGAGCGATGAGCAGCTGAATGATTGGGAAATGATAGAGATAGACCCCGTAGGAGAGATCCCCAAACCGTCCGGCACCTAAGGCCGGGAGGGCTCTATCGGACAGGAATATGATACTCGATACAACGAAAACCGGCTCCAAAATCGGCTCAAATATCGTGGAGCGGGAGAAGAGATAGGGCAAAAGGCTGATCGCAGCGATATAGGGGAGCGGATCGCGCCATTTCGGTCGCAAATACAGACAGGCCCCGGCAACAAAATAGACCGCCTGTCCGGGAAATTGCCGTGCGAGAAGCTGACCGAACCCACCCTCAATCACATAGCCAAAGACATACACCCAGAAAATCGACGCGACTATGATCAGCGCGCCGGTCAGCGCCACGCCCCACCAGCGAAAGAAGAGCGCGATAATGGGCAGCCCGGCATAGAGCGCGACCTCAACCTTGATGGTCCAGAGCGCCCCGTTCATTTCGCTCATCGGATTTTCGGTGAAAACGCCAGGCAGATCGTGTTGGAGGAAATTCAGGAAGACGCTATTGACCGCCAGGTAATGCCAGGTCTGTGGACTGGTCAAAAAGGCGTAGGCATCCAGACTGGTCATGGCCAGGCCAATGAGGAAGCAAAGCGCGATGGCCGACAGATAGGCCGGATAGATCCTCCGAGCGCGCTTTTCAGTATACTCCAATAGTGAACCGCTGGATGTGAGACTCTTCATCACCAGGAAGCCACTAATGGCGAAAAAGCCCTTGATCGCGAAATCACTATCGAAGAACCAGCGCATCCAGGCGATTTCTGGCGCCGCAGAGAGGGTGGCCGAGTGCGATAACAGGACCATCAGCGCCAGGATTGTGCGGACAAGGTCAAAATTATTCCGGCTGTTCGGAGCAAAGACCGTCAAGCCTTCTTCTCCCATTTGCCCGCTTCAGACTGGCGCCAGTAAGACACTGACGCGCCGGCGGAGCTGGCTTGTTTCCAAAGCCCCCGTGCCGCGACCACTGCGCTTTCGTCATGCCCGTCAAACATCACAATGGTGCGTTCAAAATCGCTAAACCCGCCGGGCTCAGCGCGGTCAAGCAGGAAGAGGCACTGCGCCTGATTGAGATTGTCGCCCGTGCTGGACGTCAGGAGTACCGGCTGCTTCTCCTCATGGCCTTCACCGGCAAGGCCGTGTGGGGTGAAGCTGTCATCGCGCCAGGTCCACAAGAGCTGATCCAACGCCTTCAGCCGCGCCTCGTCTGGCGAGCTGACCAGGGCCTTCCAGCCCCGCGACAAGGTCTTCTCGATCAACTCGGGAAGAACTTCATCAACGCTGGAACGCTCTAGGTGATAGAACCAGAGTTCGCCGGACATGCTCGGATCGTCGCCCTTTTCGCGGCAAAACGGAAGGGCGGCCTGAACCGCCCTTCCCGATTAGAGCTTAGCCCTCGTAATTATCGCGCACGAAGCGGTCCAGGACGCGCACACCCCAGCCGGTACCCCAGCTCGGCTGACGCGGATCATCCTTCATGCCACCCATCGCCGTACCGGCAATATCGATATGGCACCAAGGCTTGTCATTGACGAAGCATTTCAGGAATTCCGCCGCAGAGATGGATCCCGCCAAACGCCCTTCGCCGACATTTCGCATATCAGCATTCTTGGTCTCGATATGCTTTTCATAATCCGCGCCAAGCGGCATGCGCCAGACCGGCTCGTCGGACGCATTCCCGGCGGAGAAAAGCTGTTCTGAAATGGTATCGTCATTGGAAAAGATACCAGCGCGCGTATTGCCCAGTGCAATCAGCATGGCGCCGGTCAAAGTCGCCAGGTCGATAATAAGTTTCGGGTCGAAGCGTTCCTGAGAGTACCAGAGCACATCCCCAAGCACGAGACGGCCTTCTGCGTCCGTATTGAGGATCTCAACGGTCTGACCGGACATGGAGCGAACAATATCGCCGGGACGCTGAGCATTCCCATCCGGCATGTTCTCGACCAGTCCGACAATGCCAATCGCATTGACCTTGGCCTTCCGTCCAGCAAGCGCGCGCATGAGGCCGACAACGGCAGCAGAACCACCCATATCGCCCTTCATTTCGTCCATGCCGGCACCCGGCTTCAAAGAGATACCACCGCTATCAAAGGTCAAGCCTTTGCCCACGAAGAGGAGCGGCTTCTCGCCAGCTTCGCCGCCATTCCACTTCATGATCGCGATGTGGCTCTCCTTATCGGAGCCTTGGCCAACGGCGAGAAGCATATCCATGCCCAGCTCGGACATTTTCGCTTCATCCAGGATTTCGATTTCGAGACCGTGCTCTGCAAGACCTTCGATCTTCTTCGCATAGGTCTCAGGATTGAGAACGTTCGGCGGCAAGTTGGTGACATCACGTGCCAGGTCAACGCCATCGGCGACAGCACCCCAGCTCGCCCATTGATCCTGCGCAGCCGCAACATCATCCACAATAATGGTGACAGCCCCCAAAGACGGTTTCTTGTCCTCGCCAAGCTTGGTGCGGAATTCATCAAAGCGATAGGACGCCAGGCGCACCCCCAGACCTGCTCGCGCCGAAGCTTCTGCATCGCCGACACCATCCAGACGCAAGCTGATGCTTGTTTCGCCGCCCAGAAGAAGCTTTGACACGACTGCCGCTGCAGCCTTTTCCACGATCTTGGCTTCGAGCTTGTCCTGTGCACCAAGTCCAAACAGAACGATACGATCCGCGTCGATGCCGGCCGGCGCGACAATCTCCAGCGTCTGTCCGGGCTTGCCCGAGAAGCGAGCGGCTTCAACAGCCCGCTTGAGCTGGCCACCGGATGTTTCATCGGCCGCCTGAGCGGACGCGGAGAATTGATTCTCCGCAAAAACGGGCAGAGCGAGCGATCCTGCGACAGAATCAGCGGCAGCGAAGGCGATTTTCATGGCGGCACCTCTTGGTTCGAGACTTTAAAAGCTATAACAGGCACGAAGTTTCGCCCGGACGTGTGCGTTTCGGACGAGAAAGAACGGTTGCGGAAGTGGTATCCGATCAAGACGTGAGATAGAAGGCTGAAGGCGCAGCTACAACCCAAGCCGATGAATCTGGTTCAACGCTATCTTTTCAGACAACTGCTCTGGCCGTTTATAACGGCAATCGCAGCCTTTGCCGGCCTGGCCTTGCTGACGCAAAGCCTGTCGAACGTTGATCTTATCTCCGGTTATTCCGAGACAACCTTCACCTTCTTCAAGGTGACCATGCTGGCTTTGCCCCATCTGGTTGGCCTGCTCATGCCGATCGCTTTGTTTGTCGCCACATTGAACGCGCTAAGCCGGCTTGTGGAGGATAGTGAGATCGTTGTTACGACGGCCTCAGGTCTCACACGTTGGGGGTTGTTATCCCCGCTCGTGCGTCTTGGCCTTTACGTGCTGATCCTGAATCTGGCGATCAATCTCTTCGTCCAGCCTCTCGCCTATCGCGAGATGCGTGAGAGCCTGTATGAGCTGCGCTCCAATATCGCAGCAAGCCTCGTCACCCCAGGAGCCTTTACCCAGCTTGGTGATGGCGTGACGATTTACGCCCGAGAGCGCGATAATAATGGCCGGATGAGCGACATCATGATTCATGATGCTCAGGATGCTGGCGGGGCGGCGACCTACACTGCCCGCGAAGGGGTTATCGTCAGAACGGCTGATCGAACTGCCATGGTCATGATCGATGGCAATCTCCAGCAAGTCGATGAAACCGGCGAACTCAGCTATGGCGATTTCGACCGTTATGAATTCGATCTCGCTTCCTTTGTCGGCCCTCTTGGAT
>JAAEZM010000015.1:0-2046 GCA_018222865.1 Alphaproteobacteria bacterium | reverse complement strand
TCCTGCATCAATTACTCTGGCCGGACACCTCCGTTATCTCGAGAAGCGATGGCGTCGAGCGCGCCTGGGCAGAGGCACATTATCGTCTTTCCGCACCGCTTTTCGCTGTGATGTTTGTCCTCCTCGCGGCCAGCGTGTTTTTTGGGGGCGACTATTCACGCCTCGGCTATGGCCGGCGGATTGCCATCGCGGTCAGCATCGGGCTTTTCCTGCGCCTGCTGGGCTTCGGTGCTCAATCCGCCGCCGTCGATGATCCGGCTCTCAATATAATTCAGTATCTGGTTCCAATGGCCGGCATCGCAGGCTCGCTTGCTCATATTTACTGGCCACGACAAAAACGTCCGCGTCTACCGGAGGCCCGCACCGACGGAGTGGAGGCCAGCCAGGCATGATCAGCCAGATCCACCGCTATATGCTGGTCCAGACGCTTTTCGGACTGGCCATCGCTGCTGCGACGATCTCAGGCGTGATCCTGCTCGTCGATTTTGTTGAACAGTCTCGCAATATCGACAGCCGGCTTGATGTTTCGGCATTCGACCTTGCCAGTCTCACCTTGCTCAAAGCCCCGTCGCTGATTGAATCGACCCTGCAATTCATTTTTCTGTTCGGCGTGCTGATGGCGCTCTTCCGCTTGAATCGGCGCAGCGAGATTGTTGTGATGCGCGGCTCTGGAATTTCCGCCTGGCGCATCCTTACCGCCCCCATGATCTTATCCATTGTTGTCGGCCTGCTCGGCGCGATGGCGCTCAACCCGCTCGCGGCTGCCGGCATCCAATCCGCCAATCGATTGCAAGACGTGTTGATGAATGTCCAGCGCATCCCCGGCACGGATGACCAGGTCTGGCTTCGCGAGGCCAATATAGATGGCTATACAATCATCGAGGCCCGGACCCTGCGACGCGATGAGCAAGTCGTTGAAGATGTGACCTTCCTCTACTTCAACCAGGCAGAAGATGGCGTGCCCAGCCTCCTGCGCCGCATTAATGCGCCAATCGCCTATCTGCGGGATGGCTATTGGGAAGTTGAAGCCGCGGTGGAACGCCTGCCGGAAAGTGCAGCAACTCAGCTGGGACAAGTTCGTCTCCCAACAAGTATTGATCGCCAGGTATTATTCGAACAGGCGCGTTCACCTGAGGGCGTTTCGTTCTGGCTCTTACCATCGCTTATCGATCGTGCTGAACGCGCCGGGCTCGCTTCGGAAAACTATCAGCTACGCTGGCACAGCCTGCTTGCCCTCCCCCTCACCCTACTTGCCTCGACCTTGATCGCGGCCGCAGCCACCATGCGGCTGCACAGGCTGGGGGGCGCGACAACCTTCGCCTTGGCGGGCGGCCTTGGCGGCTTCGTCATGTTCTTTCTGCAAGAATTGCTAGGATCGATCGGCTCGGCCGGAGCACTGCCGCCGATCACGGCGGCTTGGGCTGCGCCAGCATTAACCGCGCTCCTGGCACTCATATACATCGCGTCCACCGAAGACGGTTGAAGCCATAGACGCCTGCCCCGGCTTCCGCTAGTGATGGGGCGCACGGGTGGGGCCCGTAAGATTAAGGGGATGGACGCCATGGCGTCGCAGTTTCGCCGCCTAGCGGCCGTGTTATTGAGCTCTACCGTTCTGGCTGCTGTCGCCTGGGCGCCAGCGAATGCGCAAACCACTGAGAGGACACCTGTCTACCTTGAAGCGGACTCCTTGACCGACTTGCAAAACGGGCAGGGTTATCTGGCGCGCGGCGCTGTGCGTGCCCAGCAGGGTGAGCGCACACTGCTTGCTGACGAGCTGGAATACTATCCGGATTCAAATCGAGTGATCGCTCGCGGCAATGTCGTGATGCACGGACAAGGCGCTTTCCCGCAATATGCGGATGAGGTGGAACTGGACAGCGAACTGTCTGCGGGGATCGCGCTGAGCTTCGCGACCATGCTTGAAAACAATGGTCGCATGGCTGCCGCGACAGCGATCCGCTCCGCTAACGGTAATGTAGAGCTGAATGATGCCTACTACACAGCGTGCCATCTCTGCGCCGATGGCAGCCGGGCACCGACCTGGCG
>JAAEZM010000014.1:28874-70480 GCA_018222865.1 Alphaproteobacteria bacterium | reverse complement strand
ATATACAGCCGGTGCCTGGTAAAATTCTCGAGGTTGCGAAGATCGGCGATATTATCGATATCCGCTGAGGCAGGGCGGCCTAGGCCGCCCTGACGCCTTCCAGGAAGACCCGGACCTCTTTTTCAAGCATTTCCGCCAGCCCACCGAGTTCCTCGGCAGAGGCGGCGACTTCCGTGGCCGACGATGTAGAGGCTTCAATCGCGCGCGCAACTTCCGTCACATCGGACGTAGCTGAGCGAGTGCCCTCCGCAGCCGCGACAACGCTCTGAGAGATCTCCTGGGTCGCTGCAGTCTGCTCTTCGACAGCTCCGGCGATCGAGGCGGCGATCTCGCTTAGCGATGCTACCTGGCCCGCGACCTGATCGATTGATGCTGCAGTGGAGCCGGTGGCCTGCTGGATGGCGTTGATCTGATCGGCAATTTCTCCAGTCGCCTGCTCGGTCTGGGAGGCCAGCTGCTTGACCTCTGATGCGACGATGGCGAACCCCTTGCCTGCCTCGCCTGCCCGGGCAGCTTCAATCGTAGCATTCAGCGCCAGGAGATTGGTCTGCTCGGCAATCCCCTTGATGATGTCGACCACCTCTCCGATCTTCCTGGCAGCATCCGCTAGTTGCTGTACTTCTGCTACCGAGCGGCTGGCGACACCTTCGGCTTCGACGGAGCGGTTGGAGCTATCGGCTGCCTGGCGGCCGATCTCCTGTACCGTGGCCGCCATTTCCTCGGTCGCCGTTGCTACAGATTGCACATTATCTGTGGCGCGCTCTGAGTTCTTTTCTGCGTCCTGGGCCTTCTGGGTCGAGGCGGACGCCATATCAGTCAGGGCCTGAGAGGTTGTGGTGAATTTGTCGGCGGCATCGGACACTGTCCCGGCGATCCATTAATCAGGATCTCGATACGCTCCTGGCGATTATTCCTGCTTGCTGCCTCCTGCTCACGTTCGGCCTCGACCTCGGCGCGAAGAGCGAGGCTTCTGCGAAAGGCTTCGACGGCTTTCGCGAGCTCACCCACCTCATCGCGAGCGTCTAGATGGGGCACTTTATAATCTAATGCGCCTTCGCTGATTGCTTCAGTCGCGTTGGCGATTTCGGAAATTGGGCGAGCCACGCGGCGCGCCGCCCACATGGCCGCGGCACCCACGGCTGCAGTTACGATAATTGCCAGGATGATGATCGAAGTAGCCAGCGATCGTGCGGCAGAAAAGGCTTCATTCAAAGATTGGGAGACAATGATTGTCCAGCTGACCCCCTCGAATGTGACCGTTTCGAAAGCCATCAGCTGCGTTTCATCCAAATACCCGAGGCCGCGCACTACACCGTTGGCTTCACCAGACAGTGCGTCGGATGTCGCCGGGGCGATGCGCTGGTTGAGAATGGCGCCTTCCTCTGCGAAACGTGGCTGGGTTCGCATCATGCCATCGGTGCCGACGGCATAGGCATCACCTGTTTGCATGAGGCCAGTCGTGTTGCCCATGACGGCATTGAGCCTGTCAATCGGCATCTGGAAAACAAGAACACCAACCTGTCGGCCGTCCTGATTATGGATTGGCGTCGATATGAAGCTGGCGGGTGCCCCGTGGCTCGGAGCGTAGGGCGCGAAGTCGAAGAAGCTTATCGCATCGGGCGCAGCATTGCGGGCGCCTCGGAAAGCATTGCCCAGATCGCTCTGAGCATATTCGCCGGTCATCAGATTGGTTGCGTAGTCGAGTTCCTTGAAGACGGAATAGACAAGGTTGCCGTTCATATCGAAGAGGAAGATATCGTAATAGCCTCGTGCACGAAGGAATTCGCGGAACCATGGATGATACTCGGCATGCAGCTGGCTGTAGCGCGAGCCGTCGCGGGCGAAGTCTAGATTTTCTTTTTCACCGATCGGGTGCGGATTATCAGTAATGTAAAGCCGCTGCAGAGTGGTTTCGGGCTGGCTCAATTCATTCCAAGCAGAGCTGAACGCCTCCACCGCCTCAACCGTGTCGTTGTGATGGGCCGTGGTCAACAAGTCGGCCTCAATGGTATCAAGATAGCCTGAGAGCGCCGAGGCACGTTCACTGGAAATTGCCGCAAGCCGGCTCTCCGCAGCTCGTTCCGATGAATTCATGCTCTGAACAACCGAAACGCTCCCGACTGCAATTCCAAGAACGGCGCAGCCCAAAAGCGCGATCAAACCGAATTTAACCGAAAGACTGAGATTGCTGAGCATGGAAAACCCTCTGAATTTGTTCGCAGGATCTTCCGACGGTGGTTAAGTAGTACCTAACGTTCGAAGTTATGGAAAATTACTGATATCCATGGCATTTTTAGGGTCAGTAAGATGTTGGGGGCGAAGGGTGTGCTTGCCTTCCGCAGTTTTCGCTCCACTTTGACCGAGGTCCACCTAGCAAAGGGTTATCCATGCGCGCTTTCTTCACCGCTTCTGTTGCGGCTTTCGCTATCACTGCTGCTGCTTCTGCTGATCTTGATGTCGGCGATGTGGCTCCGGACATGACGCTTTCGGGCTTTCAGGGCGGCGAAGCTGTTGAGTTCACCCTGTCTGATGCGCTGACCGATGGTCCGGTCGTCGCCTTCTTCTTCCCGGCCGCTTACACCGGAGGCTGTGAAGCCGAAGCTGCTCTGTTTGCCGAGGCCATCGGCGATTTTGATGCTGCTGGCGCCCAGGTCATTGGCCTGACGGCTGGAAATGTGGACCGCCTGGCGGAATTCTCCACCCAGCACTGCGCCGACGCCTATCCGGTCTTCGGTGTCGATGAGGCCGTTATCGACGCTTACGATGTCCGCATGCGCCCGGGCGGCGATTGGACGGGCCGTATCACCTATGTGATCGACCAGGAGTCCAATATCGCCTTCCACTATGCCGCCATGAACCCGTCCGAGCATGCCAGCCGTTCGCTGGAAGCTGTTCAGGGCCTCGCCACGACGCAGTAAGTCTGCTGTCCGAGCCAAGATCAAAGCCGGTAGCCCGGGCTGCCGGCTTTTCCTTTGCGTGCGCCGCAATAAACAAGGCTGAGGCCGGAATGCTTGCGTTAACATTTTTGCGTGAGCAGGGGTTTTTCCTTGTTGCGGCGCAAAATAATTCTCCTAGTCTGGGGGCTGAGACATCAGGTGCCCCCCCATGACCAAAACCGCCATACTCTTCGAGAATATTCACCCCGTCGCCGACAAGCCGCTTCTGGCTGCAGGCCTGACGCTGGAGCGGCATGGTGCTGCCTTGCCCGTCAGCGAGCTGCATGAGCGCCTGGCGCATGCAACGCTGGCCGGTATCCGCTCCCGGACCAAGATGAATGCTGAGGCCTTTGCGGCCGCCCCGCATCTTCTTGCGCTGGGGTGTTTCTGTATAGGCACCAACCAGGTCGACCTTGATACGGCGGCAGGTCGCGGCATCCCGGTTTTTAACGGGCCGTTCGGCAATACCCGCTCCGTTGCGGAGCTGACGATCGCCTCGACCATCATGTTGATGCGCGGCATCCCCCACCGCTCCGTCGCTGCCATGCGCGGGGAGTGGCGCAAGAATGCCGAGCATTCACACGAAGTGCGCGGGAAGAAGCTGGGCATTGTCGGTTATGGCAATATCGGTTCCCAGCTTTCCGTGATTGCCAGCGCCCTGGGCATGCATGTGTATTACTATGATATCGAGCCGAAGCTTGCGCACGGGAATGCCCGCTCGGTCGGTTCTTTGGATGAGCTGTTGGAAATCTCCGACGTGGTCACATTGCACGTGCCTGACACGCCGCAGACCCGCGGCATGATGGGGGCAGCGCAATTCGCCCGGATGAAGCCAGGCGCTCACTTTATCAATCAGGCGCGTGGAGGCCTTGCCGATATTGACGCCCTGGCGGCCGCGCTGGATAGCGGTCATATCCGCGGCGCCGCTGTCGACGTGTTTCCCAAGGAGCCCGCTTCCAAGAACGAGGCTTTTGTCTCCCCCCTGCAAAAGTTTGAGAATGTAATTCTGACGCCACATATCGGCGGCTCGACCCTGGAGGCCCAGGCGGCCATCGGGGATGATGTCGCCGCCAAGCTGGCGCGCTTCCTGGATCATGGATCGACCAAAGGCGCAGTGAATGTTCCTGAGCTGGAACCGGGACCGCTTGAAGCGGGACGTTGCCGGGTGCTGAGCTTCCACCGCAATGCGCCGGGCTTCCTCTCGCGTTTCAATGACGCCATGAGCGCATCCGGGGCCAATATTGCCGCCCAGCGCCTTCAGACGCTGGGCGAGCTCGGCTATGCGACAGCGGATTTGGAGGGCGAAATTCCCGCGGGCTTCATTGATCATCTCGCCGCTCTGGATGGCGCCATATCAACACGGCTGATTTGCGGCTAGCCGGGCTTATGCCCGGTCAGCCAAGGCCTCCCATTTGCTGCGGTTCAGTCCGACAAGGAGGAGCCAGCCCGTGAAGACAAATTCCGGCAGGGCGGCACTGATCAATAGCAGGTCCATTATCGGGCGATATTCCGGCAGGGCGAAGTTGATCACGCCCATGGCGAAATAGCTCGCGCCGGACACAATCACCAAAGCGCCGATCAGGGCGGGCATGAAACTGGAGCGGATAATCAAAGAGCCAAGCATCAGCCCGTAAACGCCAAACATCATCAGGCCGAGAATAAAGCCTGCACTGTGCAATTGCAGGAAGAGCAGTGAGAGGATTTCTGCCTGCTCGGGGGCGATCTGCCCCGCCAGACGGCCATCGCCCAACAAGAATAATGGCGCTGCGAAATTGATCAGATTGACCATCAAGAGTGCGGTCATCGCGATCCGCAGCCAGGCGGCGAACAGGGCCAGACTCTGATTGACCTTGGCGAAAAGCCTGTAGAACGCGACCGCAAGGACCAGATCCAGGAAATAGACGATAAAATCGGCCAGCACGCCAATGCCCAGAAGCGTGGGATTTTCGCGAATATTTGCAGCCGTCGCTGCGGCATCAGACCCGTCGATCAGGGCGCCGCGAACGGCGATCTGAGCGAAGATGCCGCAAATGATGATGATCAAATAGGACAGTCCCGCCAGGCGGGCCGTGGCTTTCGGGTCTCGGGGCAAAAGGCTGTCAGTCATGTCGTATCCTTCAGGTGAGGGGGAATAACGACACCAGCCTTCATCACCCTCAGGCGAAAGGCGCGCCGATTTGCAAATCGGCTGAAATTTTCCTGGAATTCAGCGCTTGAGCGCAGAGATCAGCGCATCAATCGAGCGGACATATTCCCCGCCGGCATGTTCAGCTGCAGCGAGAACAATTTCACGCTGGACCACCACGCCAAAGCCAATAAAGCGATCCGCTGCGCCGCCTTCAAAGGCCTCAAAATCCGTCATGCCGTCCCCGACCATGATGGTCTCGTCGGCGCTGGCGGAAATCATGCGCAAGACGTCCGTTTTGCCGCCATTGCGGGAGAGGGGGATGTCGGCATCCAGCCCGGTAACAATCTCGCCCTCATAAATGAAATGATTGGCGTGTATCTGGCTGGGCGCAAAGCCCAGATCACCCAGGACCGGTTCCAGAAGGTCGACAAACCCGCCGGAAATGGCGTGCAATTCATCGCCCTGGTCGCGAAGTCGCTTCAAGGCGGGCTTTATCCCCGGCGTGACCCGTTTGCGCAATTGCTCGCCGACTTCTGTCACCAGAGCCCGGGACAGTTTGGCAAGGGCGATACGTGTGTTTAACGAGTCCCGCAGCGCAATCTTTCCGCTCATCCCACCGGCTGTGAGCGCATGGAGTTTCTCGCGAGCATCCGCCTCGCCATCCTGGCCGCTCAGCGCATGCTCGACAGCGGTGTCGAGGCTCTCGACCCGCAAGAGCGTGCTGTCGACATCAAAGGCGATCAAGCGGTTCAAATCAGGGTCTCCACATACACTAAAGGGTAGAGAAGCGTGCTTCCCGCCGGGCCGCAAGTGCGGCCATTGAAATGGCATGCCTGTTTTTGCTGTTCATGCTGTTCCAGACACCTTGCCCCCGCCGCCTTAATGCGTATAGTCCGCGCCTCCTGCGGTGAGGTGGCCGAGTGGTCGAAGGCGCACGCCTGGAACGCGTGTAGGCGGTGTCCCCGTCTCGTGGGTTCGAATCCCACCCTCACCGCCACTATTCCCTTAGTGGTCTGATTTCAAAAAATTTTGTTGTATTGCTGGCGATTGAGGGCATGATGTTGTTACACAAGCTGTAACACATTGCGCTTTCGAGGCCCCGTACGTGAAGTCCGTTAAAGGTCATCTCTATCTTAGTAATCGTGGCGGAACATTTTACTTCCGTCGGCGAGTTCCCACCGACTGCCGCGATGCCTTTCCCCAGGGTGAGTTTTATACCGTCTCGCTTAAGACAACCTCCCTCCAGGAGGCGCGTAAACGGCTCGCGCGGCATGTCGTCCAATTCGATGAAATTGTAGAGCGGGCCCGCACATCGCCTCCTCCCGCCGGAAGTGGTGCAGGCACAGCGAGGCAAGAGCCGAGCTACAGTCGCGAGGCGGTGAAGTTGAAGCTCCACAGTTGGTTATTGGAGCAATTGAACGATGGCGACTGGGAGGTCCCTGACGCGACGGATCAGATGGGGTGGACAGAAGCCTCAGGCCGGTCCGATGAGGAGCTGGTGAACGCCGCGCTGGAGGCACAGGTTGATCGGGTGGAGCGGGAGCTTCGAACCGGTTCATTCGGGCCCACGGTCCTAGCGCATGCGAGCGTTCTAATGTCTTCTCTGGGAGCGCCTGAGTTCGCGGCGGATCATCGCTCTAAGGAATTCCGATTTGCGGTGCGAGAAGTCGCGCTAACGCGCCTGGAATTGGCCAAGCAGCGTCATGCATTGCTTGGCGGTAGCGGCAAGGTCGTCTTCAACACGTCACGTTTTGGCGGCGAAGCTTTAGATCGTCTGCAGCGCGCGACTTCTATCACCCTGCGAGAAGCCGGAGAGGAGTATCTGAGGCGGAAATCTCCATCTCAAGCGGTATCGACACGCGAAAACTACGCTAGAAAATTTGAACTCTTCTATGACTGTCTCGGAGGTGACCTCCCGGTTGCAGACATCACGCGCAAGCAGCTCAGTGAAATGCGAGATTCCGTTCTCCGCCAACTCCCCGCCAGCTTTCGCCTGCGGTACCCCGATAAGTCTCCCGAGGAGGCCGTTGCGCTTGGCCGGAAAGACGGAGCGCCGACATTGGCGGCCAAGACCATAAACTCCCACATCGACCTTCTGGCGAGCTTCTTCGAGTTTTGTGTCGTCGAGGAGTATATTCCGCGAACACCTGCAAAAAAGCTTCAGATCGAGATTGGTGATGAAGATACATTGCAGGTGGCCAGTTTCAGCACGGAGCAGCTGACCGAGATTTTCAAGCAACCGGTATTTGAGGGCTGTTTGAACGATGATCGTGGTTACGCGACGCCTGGCCCTAATCGTCCTCGCCGACACCGATACTGGATTCCGATCATTGCCCTGTTCTCCGGAATGCGGTTGCGCGAAATCTGTCAACTCCGTGCCCGCGACGTACGGCGAGAGGACGGTGTCTATGTGTTCGACGTCACAGAGAAGGTGAAGACCAAGTCGAGCATCAGAATTGTTCCGGTGCATGCTCAACTGATCAAACTCGGTCTGGTCGATTACGCCGACCGCCTGCCTAACGATGGCTGGCTGTTTCCTGATCTCCCCAGAGGAGTCTCGGAAAATCCAGTCGACCCATTCTCAAAATGGTTTGCGCGCCTGCTCGACCATGCGTCGCTGCGCGACAAGGAATATCGATTTCACTCATTTCGACACACTTGGCGCACGGCGCTGCGGGATGCGGGCGTATCGGCTGAAGTCGTGAAGAGAATGGGCGGCTGGAAAGAGACCGAGGTGCAGGCGTCTTACGGTGAAAGTGCCCGTGCCAGCGTCTTGGCCGCTGAGATCAACAAGATCCGATTTGGCATAGATCTCGGTTGAGGGTCGACCTGATTTGCCGTCCTCGAAACTCATCGCATTGTACGCACACCCACAAGTGCGGGTGTCAAATAACCGCTATAAATCAATGTCTTGACTCTTTCTTCGGGCCTGGCCACTCTCTCATTTAGCAGGGAGAGAAAAATGCTCAGATCTTCAATTCGGGTAGGCCAAGTTTGTCTTCAAAATTCGAAATCCTTCACGGACATGGATGAAGGTTTCGAGCCAACCTTTCCCACACACGAGGCAGTAATCGTAACTGGGGTTCCGACTGATCGCGACGAGATGATCACGGTATGTCCGCGCCAAGAGTGTGGCTGTCCGGATATTGGAAGGGCGGTGGGCATGTGGCCGGAAGAGCTTCGGCTTATTCAGCCCAACACCCCGTCTGGGTGCAACTGGTTGCAACGGTCGCCGAGAGAAATGAGTCGTCCTGGAAAAAATTTTAGCCGGGGGGAATCCGATAAAAAGCCCGGTGAGGGAAGCGGGGCATGGATATTCGTGGTGCGGTGCGATCTGTGATTATCAACAACGCCGCTCATGTGAAGGAGCTTATCGCAGCCCTTCGTGTTTCGGCTCCAGAGATAGGGCCAGTTTTGCGCCCGAGGGTAGAGCTGAGAAAGTGGCGCAGCGGACGATTAAGTGTCTACAACGGCTTCACGCATGAGGAGCGCGTCGCTGGCTGGCAGAGGTCCAAGTGGCTCCAAGACAGTAGAGCCTTGCCCGCCCCCAGCGAGTGCGTGATCTGCGGTTCTCAAAAGAACCTCGAATACCATTCCGAGACATATTTCGACCCAACGCTCGTCCAGGCGGTCTGCAAATCCTGTCATCGTCGTATCCATCTGCGGTTTCGTTTTCCGGACGCGTGGGCGAGGTGGGTCGAGTCTGTCTCGAAGCCCTCCTGGATAAAGGTGCTGGCGTCAGATCGCCGTGATTTGCGACATGGCTTTCGTCTCGACGCATGCAACTCTACCGCGAATTTTAGTGTACAACCCGACTGACCCCGCGATAGTGTCCTGAAATCCATGACGGACCTATCTTCGGGGGCGCGACCTGCATGTCTGACCAGCTTAAAGATCTCATCCTGTCCATTGTGCCGGAAGACGGTAGCACGATTGGCAATCAGGCTCTGCTTGCTCGGCTGCAAGATCATATCCCTGGAATAACTGAAATTGCGTTTCAGGAAGCACGCGACGAGTTGATTGAATCGGGCGCTCTGGCTCGAGGGCGCGGTCGTGGTGGTTCGGTTCATCGGGCCAATGTCGACGCGTTTGACCTCGAATATCCTAAAGCTGATGAGGCGGCGGCTAAACCCAAGCGGAACAAGCCCCGCAGTAAACGCGCCAGCAAGACGAAGGATGAGCCAGCACAAGTCACCGCCTATCGCCACACGGATACCCGCTCGAATAACCCCGAGGTCGGTATGGTACATGCTGGCACCGACCCGGATGGCGACAGGACGGAGTGGCAATACGATCCGCATCTTGATCCCACGCTAAATTTCGACAGTGTACGGGCTTCCATCGAGGCGCTGATCGATGGCGCTCTGGAAAGCGAAGATCAGGATCAGATGAAGGATGCCCTCCTGGAGCTGAAACGACTTCAGGCCCCTTACCTCAACTGGACGGGCAAGGCCGAAAAGACGAGCTTCGAGGTCGATACTGTCTCTCTCCATGTTCACGAACGCGTCGACCCCGCGACCATCCTGCGGGCGGTGAAGAAGAAGTTGGAGAAGGGTGACAGCTTCGCGGATGCCGCGCAGCTCGACCTCTTTGCTCCGGTTTTCGATCAAAAGCCGCTTCGTGAAGCACTGGATTTCTACCATCACGACAAGGGCTGGTCGAACCGACTGGTGACGGGGGACTCACTCCTGGTGATGAACTCCCTGCTGACCAAGGAGAGCATGGGCGGCAAGGTCCAGATGATCTACATCGATCCGCCCTATGGCATCAAATACGGGTCGAACTTTCAGCCTTTTACCAACAAGCGCGATGTGAAAGACCGGTCAGACGCCGACCTGACGCAAGAGCCCGAGATGATCAAGGCGTTCCGGGATACCTGGGAACTGGGCATCCACTCCTACCTCACCTATCTGCGCGACCGGCTGATGCTGGCGCGGGAACTTCTGACCGAGAGCGGGTCGGTGTTTGTACAAATTTCGGATGAAAATGTGCATCTGGTCCGAAATCTCGTGAGTGAGATATTTGGCGAAGAAAACTTCGTTTCCCAGATCGGAGTTCAAAAGACCACTGGCGTGATGGAAACCAGCGTAGGATTGAACGCCGGCTTTGATTACATCTTATGGTATGCCAAAGAACGCAAGCAAATCAAATTTCGGAAGATTTACCAAGAGCGCACTGAGGCAAATGCGTCATCTTTCAACAAGTTCATGTCGGCATCTGGCGATGTATTCAGTGCGCGACAGCTCGGTGATGACGTTGACCGAAGCGACTTCCGTCGGTTCCGTTTCGCAGACCTGCTGAAGGCCGGGCCCGGTGCACGCTATGACTTCGAAGCTCAGGGAAACAAATTCAACGCCGGCAGCAAATGGTGGGGAACGCCGAAGGAGTCAATGGAGAGATTGGTACGCGCAAATCGCGTCAGGCCTTCCGGAAAATTTGTCTACTTCGTGACTTACGAGGACGACTTCGACGTGCAGAGGTTCTCAAACTTCTGGTCTGATACGACTCATCTAGGTGACCGATATTACGTTGTGCAATCTGGACCAAAGATGATCGAGCGCTGTATCCTCATGACCACCGATCCCGGCGACCTGGTGCTCGATCCGACCTGCGGGTCTGGCACTACCGCATTCGTCTCCGAGAAATGGGGGCGGCGGTGGATCACCTGCGACACCTCGCGCGTGGCGATCACGCTGGCCAAGCAGAGGCTGATGACCGCCAGTTTCGACTATTACACCCTTCGGTATCCCCATGAGGGGCTGAAGGGCGGGTTTGATTACGAAACCGTGCCGCACATCACAATGGGGCGCATTGCGAACAACTCCGACATCGACACGATCTATGACGAGGATCATCCCAAGATCGCGGCGGCGCTGGACGATCTGAATGGCGCGCTCAAATTTGCGCCGCCGCAGCCGATCAAGCCCACCCAAGGCTATCGCAAGGGCAAACAGGTCTCCTTCCGCGATGGCGACGTGCTGGAGGAATGGGAGGTGCCCTTTGACCTTCCCGAAGATTGGCCCGAGGCGGCCAAGGCTCCTTTCGAGGCCTTCCACGAAGCCCGCCAAGCCATGCAGCTTCGCATGGACCAGTCCATCGCCGATCACGCCGACCAGGAAACGCTCTACGACAAACCCCGCATCGACAAGAAAAAGCTACGTGTTGCCGGCCCCTTCAGCGTAGAGGCCGTGCCTGCGCCCACCGTGCTTTCTCTGGATGACAGCACACCTTCAATCGAGGCAGATGAAAGCGTCGCCAGGTCGGGCGAGACCTCGCGGCAGTCCGTGTGGCGCGATGAACTTCTGAGAACAGGCGTGCGTGGCAAGAGCGGTGCAATGCTCGAGTTCGCCGAGTTCGAGACGCTACCCGATCTCAAGCACATTCATGCCACCGGCTCGCTGACTGGGACTGGAGAACGCGTGGTCGTTAGTTTCGGCCCAGAGCATGCGGCGATGGAGCAGCGCCAAATCGAGTTGGCGCTCACTGAAGCGGAAAGCCTCCGACCCGCCCCAAAGTTCATCCTGTTCTGTGCCTTCACCTTCGATCCGGAAGCCGCGAAGGATATCGATGAAATCAATTGGCCTGGTGTGACATTGCTCAAGGCGCAGATGAACACCGACCTCTTGACGGAAGACCTGAAGAAGAAGCGTGCCTCGAACCAATCCTTCTGGCTGATGGGGCAGCCGGATGTGGAGTTGAGAAAACGCTCAGATGACAAGTGGGAGGTCGAGGTCAACGGCTTCGATTACTTCGACCCCAAGGCGGGGGACCTGGTCTCTGGCGGCAAGAAGCAGATCGCGATGTGGTCCATCGACACCGATTACGATGAACGTTCGATGCTCCCGCGTCAGGTCTTCTTCCCAATGGCGGATGCCAAGGGTGGCTGGAATCGATTGAAGAACACCGTGAGGTCAGAGCTGGACGAGGATCTTCTGGAGCAGTTTCACGGAACGATATCGCTGCCCTTCGAGGCAGGCGACAACAAGAGGGTCGCGGTCAAAATCATCGATGATCGCGGGATTGAGTCACTCAAGATCCTTCCGCTTGAGGGCTGACGCATGTCTTTGATTATCAACACGCCCTATGTGTGCCCCCAGCAGCACTGGATTGAGAAGGCTGGAGGCACACTGGAAATCAAGCCAGAGCGGCGGCCTGCCAGCTATGAAATCTTTGACGCTCGCAACAACACAAAACGAACTGAGACGCTGGATCTGGTGAACACGATCCGTTCGCGAGTAGATGAATGGCGCGAGGCAGGATGGCCGGGGATTACAATCGTGACCCGGAAGCTCCTAGAACACTGGCATGACAAGACGGCTCGCCAGTATCCGTTTTATTTCTGCCAGCTGGAGGCCATCGAAACTCTGATCTGGTGGGTTGAGGGCGCTGCGGAGTACAAGCAGGGTATAGCTATTCAGGGCGATGGCGGCGCCTGGGAACGCTTGTGCAACAAGATGGCCACCGGTTCCGGCAAGACCACTGTAATGGCAATGATCATTACCTGGCAGGTTTTGAACGCGATTACCTATCCGAAACGAAACAAGGACTTCAGCAAGGCGATCTTCATCGTCGCGCCGGGTTTGACGGTGAAGGAGAGACTGCAGGTGCTCTTGCCCACGGATGGGAGCTATTATGATGAGTTCAACATGTGCCCGTCCGAGAGCCTTCGGCACAAGCTGAACAATGCCGAAGTTCTCATCGAAAACTGGCATAGCCTGATGCCGCTCAAAGATGTAGCCCGCTCAGTTGTCAAAAAGGGCAAGGAGTCCGACGAGGCGTATACGCGCCGTGTGATGGGTAAATTGGCGCGGCACAAAGACATTGTCGTCATCAATGATGAAGCCCATCACGCCTATCGCAAGCCCCCCGAACTCAAGATCAGCAAGAAGCAGGCTGAGGATCACGGAATCGACCTGGACGATGCAACGCGTTGGATTGAGGGGCTCGACCGCATTCACAAGACCCGGCGAATCCAACGCTGTTTCGATCTGTCCGCCACGCCCTTTGCGCCGACCGGCAAGAAGACAACCGATACCGCGCTTTTTGACTGGATCGTTTCGGACTTCGGTCTGAATGACGCGATTGAGGCGGGACTTGTCAAAACGCCACGCGTTGTTGTGCGTGATGACGCTTTGCCGGATGCGAAAACGCTCAAGTCCAAGCTGTATCATATCTATCGCGATCCTGCTGTGTCCGAGGACCTCAATCGCTCCAAGGCCGAGCCTCATGAAGCCCTGCCCAAGTTGGTACAGGATGCCTATGCCCTACTGGGGGCGGATTGGCGTGAAACGAAAAAGCAGTGGGAAGATGCCGGGCATCACTCTCCTCCTGTCATGCTCACGGTTTGTAACCGAACCGAGACGGCTGCGCGCATTGAATATTTCCTGAACAACGGGGATGCGCACTGGCCGGAAATGCAGGCGCCAGAGAAAACTCTCCGGGTTGACTCCAAGGTCTTGGAGAAAGCGGAGGTCGGCGAGAAGTCGAGCAGCGACAAGGGCTATGAAGCGCGCCTCAAAGCCATCGTCAAGGCCAGTGGTCTGCCGGGCACGCGAATGGAGCAGCTTCTTGCGATGAAGAAGGAAGAGCTGCTTCGTGAGATTGTCGACAATGTCGGAAAACGGGGCGGTGGCGGGCAGAGGCTTCAAAAGGTGATCTCTGTCGCAATGCTCTCTGAGGGCTGGGACGCCAAGAACGTCACTCACATTATGGGGCTTCGAGCCTTCACCTCGCAATTGCTCTGCGAGCAAGTCGTGGGGCGCGGCCTCCGGCGTGTTTCCTACGATACAGACGAGAATGGGCTGTTTGTGCCCGAGTATGTGAATGTCTTCGGTGTTCCGCTCTCTATATCGGAATCTGGAGACGCCGGTGAAGCGCCGCCTCCCCCAAAGCCCGCGACCCAGATCGAGGTTATTCCCGAGCGAGCGCCGCTTGAGATCCGCTGGCCGAACGTGCTGCGCGTCGAGAATATCGTGAAACAGGAGCTGTCTGTTGATTGGTCCTCGTTGCCTGTTCTGGAGCTGGATCCTGCATCCACCCCGATTTCCGCAGATCTCGCTCCGGCCCTGGGAGTTGCTACTGACCTAGGGAAGGTAACGGAAATTGCCCTCGAAAAAATTCCGGACGGATTTCGACTTCAGAGGTTGGTTTTCCAGGCTGCGAGGAAAGGCTTCGCGGAGCTTGAGCACAGTTTCAAGGGGTCGGAGGGGCTCCTTGTGGCGCAACTCGTCCGCATCGTTGAAGAATTTCTGAGTTCTGACAAGCTTAGTATTCCCTCCCTGTTTCATTCAGACCCGCTTCGCCGCCGCATTCTGATTGCCTTGAATGTTGATTTGGTTGTCCAGCATTTGATGCGCCATCTGATTGAGATCAATACGGAGAGCCTCACGCCAATCTTCGACGAAGACAATCCGATTGGCGCAACCGGGCAAATGCGGACCTGGTACACAACCAAACCCTGTTTTCCGGCGAAGAAGTCTCACATCAGCCATTTGGTGGGGGATTCCACTTGGGAGGGCTATACTGCGAACATTCTTGAGCGGCGGGATGATGTCATCTCGTTTGCAAAGAATGACCATCTCGGTTTCCAGATTTACTACATGTGGAATGGCTCTCGGCGGAAATATGTTCCCGACTTCCTGGTTCGCTATGCGTCAGGAAAGACGCTGGCATTGGAGATCAAGGGTAAGGACAGTCCGCAAAACAAGGCCAAAAGAGCCGCCCTGGCTCACTGGGTAGGCGCGGTAAATGGATCTGGCGGTTTCGGTGAATGGTGCTGGGATGTGGCTTTTGCGCCTGCGGAGGTTCAGGACATTGTGTCGAAGCATGCGTGATGATGGGGCGGGGGTTACCAGGCAGAGTAAGGAACTTTGACGCTATCAAGGTCGTTCCAGACGTCGCGCTTGGTAGGATCGAGTGCATTTAGCCTTGCGCGCGCCCAGCGAAGCCCCTCAGCGTTCGGCGCCGAACTTTCCAGTTTCTCGATGAATCGGTTGAGCCTTTCAACCTCCTCCCAATCCGCCGCCAGCGCACGAAAGTGTTCCCACCTCGCATCATCGAGCGCGGCGTCGCGCGCCGCATTGCGCCGCCTTTCAGCTTCTTCCTCGTATCGCCGGTGCGCTTCGGCACGCTCCTCTTTTTCCCGTGCGATAATTGGCCCAGCTTCTATCACCTCGGCCACGATGGACGGGATGAGGGTGGCGAAGTCTTTCTGACGGCTTTCGATCCACCGACGGTCATACCGCCCCGCATAGTGCGTCTTAATTACCGCCTGGACGAATCCCGACGGATAGAGGCCAGTTTGGTGGTCATGGGGGTAAGCGGTCCATGCCGAGCTGGGTTCATGCCCCGCTGGCTTTGCGCGTTGCATCTTCTCTTTGAGAACAATCTGTAGCGTCTGCCCGTCCGTCGTGACCTGAAACTCGCCAATACGTTTGACGCCGTCGATTTTGACCCCCGCTGCTTCCAATGCCGTGAACAGGGCGCTCGTCACGCGGAATCGATATTGGTCGCGCTCCGTGAGGTCTGCACGCGGCTCCGGCGCCCACCCCCTACGGTCCCGCGCGCGGCGCCTAGATTTATTCTGTTCTTCGCGGTGCTGTTCGATCCAAGGTTTGACGAGTCGGTGCATTCCGGACGGGAATTTGGGGAGTTCCTTGACAGTCTTGATGCGGTCCAGGATTTCTTTCTTGGCTACTGCCTCGTCAGCGGACGCTTTAGGAATGCGCGGCGTTGGTCGAATGATTGCTGTTTCCGGCTGCCCTTCCTGGCGCGCTGGCAATCGATATCGAATTACCTTCTTTCCCGCCTCCTTCTTCGCCCAGTAACCGCGCGGCGGACGCGGCACCCCTAGGCGCTCGCAGATTTTCGCGAGCCCGTTGCCCGTGATGCCGAAATCCTTGGCCAATGTTGTCATTGGCTTTGACCAGACCAGCTCATAGAGCTGTTGGCGCGTCAGAGTTGTGCGTTCCATCTTCCCCTCCAGTGCGCTGAAGGAGCTACATTAGGTTCTGAATAAAGAGAAGGATGAGCAGGCGGCGTTTTTCGGCTTTTCGTAACGCTTGGGCCAAAACCGGACGAATAAGATCGACGGAAATTTCAATCTCGATCCGCTTGTATTTGATCTTTAGGGATGACATGGCACGCTCCTTAAAAATCAGAAGAGCGCCTGAAACCCTGCTCGTCCGAAACGCACCGACTTGGCACTCGGTGCGTTGTGTAACGCGAATCAGAGCACGCGGTCGTCCCTGTCAGACTTTGTTCCTAAAAACGGTCGTTTTTGAGAAAGTTGCAACTGGTAGCAATTCTGCCCGAAAAAACATCGATCAGCTTTCTCAAAACTGTCTCTTGAAACTCTCTCTCTCTTTTGCGATGGTCATGGCGTTTTTGAGAGAGAACCGAGATGGACATCGGATATGCGCGGGTATCGACCCGAGACCAAGACGCTGAATTGCAGCGCGTTGCACTGCTCGGCGCAGGTTCAGAGCGGATTTTTGAAGAGACCGCCTCCGGCGCTCAGCGCGAACGACCCGAGCTGAAGGCGGCTATCGATTATCTGAGGCCTGGAGACACCTTGGTCGTCTGGAAGCTGGATCGCTTGGCGCGATCTCTGAAGCAGCTCATCGAAACGGTCGAAGAGCTGGACCGCCGGGAGATCGGGTTTCGCAGCCTTACCGAAAGCATCGACACAACGACGCCGGGTGGAAAGTTGATCTTTCACATCTTTGGCGCATTGGCGGAGTTTGAACGCGCGATGATCAGAGAGCGCACCGTCGCTGGTCTTGAGGTCGCCCGCGCGCATGGACGGGTGGGGGGGCGACCTCCGGCTATCTCTGAAGAAGACCTTCGGGCCGCGAAGGCGATGCTGCTTAATGAGAAGATAACGATGAGTGAAGTGGCACGCCGATTGGGGGTGTCTCCTGCGACACTCTACAGATACCTGCCCGGAGGGCGTTCTCGATGTGTTCAGTAGTAAGGGGTTCTGACTCAATCTGGGTGTTGCACCCTTGTCTGCAGACCTCCTAAGAAACAGGTGAAGAGTACGGTGAAAATAGAAGATGAGTGCGCTCAGCGCCCTTGGTCACGAGATGCTGAGTTTGAAGCTGATGTGGTTGAGATGGCGGCTACGTCCCTTCGACGAAAGTACGAAAAGGAAGCTAACTCACATCGGTCTATGAAATCTCGATGTAGAGACGCGGACAGTCCCGGGTCGACAGGTGGTACCCTGGACCCCAGCTGGTCAAATTTTCGAAATTTCTTATCCAGTATGGGGCCCGCTCCGTCGCCCGAGCACACACTTGATCGCTTAGACTGGTGCGATCCGGTTTACGGCCCCGGACGTGTTCGTTGGGCAACCAAATCGGAACAGACTGAAAACCGCGGAAACACTCGACGCGTGCGACATCTTGGTGAGGAGATAACTCTTGCGGAGTTCGCTCGACGCGTGGGGGTGAAATACAAAACCGCATACAGTGCATTGGTCACTCGGCGGCAGAACCCAGATGATTACGCGTCCGGGTTGGGCGAGGCAAAAGAGGCGCTCCGCTCCATGTTTCCCGGACTTCCGCATCCCTACGACCCGGTCTTGTTCCACGAGCAGTATTTGCGGTGGCGCTCATCCGATATCAGTCGACGAACTCGTCGAAAGTATGCGTCGGTTGAAGTGTACTATTTGATCCGGCTTCTCGACAGCATCCAACGATTTGAAGACAATGCTGCCGCAGAGGGGTTGTGGGACGTCGATGGCGAGGAAGATCTACAACGTCATCCTCTGTATGAGCAGCTGGAGAAAACCAGCTACGCG
Source organism: Alphaproteobacteria bacterium (assembly GCA_018222865.1). Classification (GTDB taxonomy): domain Bacteria; phylum Pseudomonadota; class Alphaproteobacteria; order Caulobacterales; family Maricaulaceae; genus Maricaulis. The sequence goes on along the minus strand of JAAEZM010000014.1, from coordinate 52,614 downwards.
CGTCAGGTGGTGCCAAATTTGAGGCAAATGGTCTTAGAGACTTGGCCGGATTGTCCAGCTCAAAATCTTGATTTCAAAGAAGCGAAATGGCTCAAAAAGTGGTTCACTGAGCCGCCCGAAGTGTTTCGCTAGATGGTCAAATTAGCTTGCACGGTTGGGAAAACCAAATAGGAGCTTCCGCTGAGCGGTGTGGCGGTTTGTCGGGGCCGACCTTGCCGTTGTCGACAACGTACCCCAGATTCATTTAAAGGTTATCATAACCGACGGGTGGCACCTTTGGCGGGAATCCGTTGCGTGTAGTCTGCTGTTGTAGTACGAGCGGCAGCTAACTGTAGAATAGAGTGCTTTGATATTGGAAAACCGGTTCGACATTGAGAATTACATAATCGTCAAACTTACTGAGGGTGGCGACTATCTCAATGTGCTTAAACTCCACAAGTTGCTTTATTACGTGCAAGCATGGAGCCTTGCGTATGGGCGCGGGCCATTGTTTGCGGGCAAGTTTCAAGCTTGGGTCCATGGTCCTGTAAATCGCGAGCTTTTTGATCGCTTTCGGGATTCTAAATATATGTATTCAGCTGTGACGGCTGCGGATGTCCCGAGTGACTTCGATCCGGCGTCCGTTTCGGATGAGTCCCGCCAGTTGATTGACGCTGTTCTAGAGGTCTACGGTCCACTGACTGGTGACCAGCTCGAAGAAATGACGCACCAAGAAGCACCTTGGATCACTGCGCGCGATGGACTGCCGCCGTCGGCGCGGTCTGAAGTGGAGCTGGATGAAAAGCTTATGGCGACCTTCTACGGACAGCGCCTTAAGCAGTGACCTCGAACCAGTTCGCAATTAACCCGGGTGATGTACCGGAAAGCGTTCCTCGGCCTGACCCAGGAAATATTCCTAGGGTCAAAGATCTGGTTTTTTCTTTCCGATATTGGGCGCAGTCAGAAAACTTCGGGGTGGGTGACCAGAAGCCAGGCTGGTTCGTATCCTTGCTAGAGCGTCTGCGTAGCCTGTCAGGTATGACCTATGATGAGCTGGTCAGAAATCGGTCAATGAGCGGAGCGCTCCGCTTCCACGAGATCGATTGGACGGGCAAGAATGTACCGGTGAAGCCTGATGATTTTGACTGGGTCCCGGAGCACTACCGGCAGAATCAGGAGGAATTTCCTTTCTGCCAGTTCCATATCTCCAAGGCTATGGGACGATTTTTTGGGTTCTTTGACCAAACCGGCGTTTTTCAAATCGTCGGTCTAGACCCGCATCACAATATTCAGCCAAGCGCTTACAACGACTATAAGGTTCGAAAAACAACGGACGGGGAAGCTCACATTCTCAGTCTCACGGCGGCGGTTTCCTCGAATATCACGCCGTGTGCAGCCAATGGCTGCCCCCAAGCCGATAAAATTAGCTCGATTCTGAGTGAACCAAGTCCCGAGGGCGACGGACATTATCTCGCTTTTGAGGCGACACCGGAGCAGTTGGAGCTGTTCAGCGAGCTAGTGCGGAAGGGTGAGATTTCCGGCGCAGCAGATTTGCTCGACATGGGGCTGCTGGCCTATGAAGAGCAAAAAGCTAGTGACGTGAAAGCCTGATGACGAACGGAGAGCCGTGGCCTTGTCAAGCTTTCGCGGAGAGAGGCTCAAGCGATTTGCATGTAACACATTGTGTAACACGCAGCGGCATTTTTTCTCTGTAAAATGTTGTTTTTATTAGGGGTGGGTTGCGGGGCTACAAATCCCACCCTCACCGCCACTCTTTTCCCTGAAATCATAATGCGTGCCCGAGCCCCGGAAATCCGGCGGCATTTCCGTGCCTTCGCACGGGGTTCCCTTGGCGGAGACCCTGACGTCCCTGCGCTGAAGGGCATTTCCGGGGGAAAGTCTCAGTCCCGGGTTTCAGGCAGATCGGGTAGGGTAATTCCCTGTTCTTCCGAAACCGCAGGGAATTTTGCGAAAAACGGCCTCAATGTCGCGTTTGGAGTGTATTTAATCGCGTACTATCAGTGGGTTGTGTGAAAATTCCCTGTAACCAATAACAGGGAATTCGCTTTCCCTGTTACGCTCGAAAGCAGGGAAGTCTGTTTGGTCGATCAGGGAAACTTCTGGTCGGCAAAACCCAGTGCCTGCGCCTGCGCATCCCAGTCCAGAGGAACCGGATTTGTGAGGAGAAATTGCAGCGTCAGCTCCGGTGGCTGGCGCCCTTCGAGGATTGCGCGGGTGATGTCGGGTGAAAGGAATGCCAGGCGAATGCGCTGCCGGACCGGACTGTCGGTCCATCCATGGCGCCGGCCGATGGCGGCCAGGGAAACGCCTCGCCGGGCTTCGGCCAGCCACTGGTGAGCCCTCGCGATCGCGTTGATCAGGGTCTGGTCTGGAGCGCGCTCGAACTGGCCCGTGACGATTTTGACCTCCACACCGCGACGGCGCAGTTCGAACCCGGTTTCGATCGCCAGCTGATCGTCAGCGAGCCCATCAGGAGAGAGGTCCAGCGCGTCCGCAATTCGCCCTGGGTCGAGCTCGATACGAAGTCGGGTTGGTGCCACTCGAACCAGACCGACAATGTCACGAAGCGTTTCCCCGTCGTGTGTCTCCAGCCGGGTTCTCAGATCACTGAGAGCGTGCTGCGCCTTGTAAACGGCTACGGGATCGGGATCACGGAACAGTTTTTCGCCCGCCTCATCGAGATGGTTGATGATTGCTCCGCAAACGGCCCGTTCCAGCTTGAGGGCTGGCAGGCGCCATCCCGAGGGATCGTCCGCCGCCCCCCTCATCAGTCGCCGGGACACATAATATCGGATGCGCTTGTGACCTCCTTCGGTCTTGCGCGTCGAGTGGCTGGGCGTGAGCCGGTCTCCGGTCTCGTCCATGAGCTTGCCTGCCAGCGGGGATTTCTGGTCGGGTTGCTTGAGTGCCCTGGTGACCCGATCCCTAACGCGGGGCCGGGCAGCATGTTCCCGGAGCTTCTCCTGCACCCGGGTCCACAGGCCCTCATCGATGATGGCTTCATGCAGCCCGTCATAGACCTCCAGCTTGTGCCTGATGCGGCCGACATAGATCGGATTGGTGAGCATGTTGTGGATCGAGCCATGAGATAGGACCGCTCCGCCATATGTCTTGCCCGAGGCGAAGGTACGGTCTTTCGAACGGATGCCTTGTGCTCTGGCCCTCGCGGCTACCGTCGAGAGACATTCATGCTTGTCATAGAGTTCGAAGAGGGCGCGGACGTTTTCTGCTTCACTCGGATTGATGACCAAGCCGCGGGATCCGGGGTTCGGGTCGGTATCGTATCCGGTTGGCACCATCCCGCCCATCCACATCCCCTTCTTCTTCGAGGCCGCAATCTTGTCGCGGATGCGTTCCGACGTGACCTCGCGCTCGAACTGGGCAAACGAGAGCAGGACGTTCAGCGTCAGCCGGCCCATCGAAGTGGAGGTATTGAACGCCTGGGTTACCGAGACAAAGGAGCAGTCGACCGCGTCGAGCCTGTCGATCAGGCGGGAGAAATCCGTCAGTGAGCGGGTCAGCCGGTCGATCTTGTATACAACAATCATGTCGACCTTGCCGGCCTCAACATCGGTTACCAGGCGCTGGATTGCAGGGCGATCCAGGGTGCCGCCGGAAATGCCACCATCATCGTATCGTTGGGGCAACAGCTTCCAGCCTTCTGCCTTCTGGCTGGCGATGTAGGCCGCGCAAGCTTCGAACTGCGCATCCAGGGAGTTGAACTCCTGGTCGAGGCCTTCCTCCGACGATTTGCGCGTGTAGATGGCACAGCGGATGGTGCGGCGGGCACTGTCTCGCATAGCGGCCATCACAACGCTTTCTTTCGCGAGACAAGGCCGAAAAAGCGGGGACCCGACCAGTGGGTGCCGGTGATCTCCCTGGCGATGGCTGAGAGTGAGGTGAAGGTCTTCTCCCGGTATCGATAGCCTTCGTCAACGACATCGACGCGGTGCGTGGTCCCATTCCAGGTGCGCATCAGCTGCGCACCTGGTTTGAGTTTCGGGGCAGCGGGTTTGGGCGCCTCGCCGCCTGCCAGCGAAAGCAGCCGTTTCTCGAGGCGCGGTCCGAGCCCGCCCCTTACTTGAACCTGGAGGTCATAGGCGAGGAGACGAGCGAGGAAGGCCTGGCTGAGACCGCGGGGGGCTCCTGTAGCGAAGCTGGCCTGCCAGATCTCCACCAGTTCGGTGCGTGGCTTTTCGACAAGGCTATCAAGATCAATCCCGATCGTGCGTTTGCGCCGTGCCATCAGCCCGCCTCGATGAGCTTGTAGCGCGCGGATCGGGTGCCTTCGAGCGGGGGCAGCTTGTCGATCGTGTAGCCGTTTTTCCTCAGCCCGGTCATCGCAGCGCGCGTGGTGTGCGGAAGCCAGTCCAGCCGGGCCGCCAGATCGGGAATGGTGATGCCCGTTTCGACGGTCAGGAGCGCGATCAGGTGGGCTTTCTTGGTCAGCTTGCCGGGCTGACCTTCTGCAGCCGCAGGGGCGGGGGCTGAGGCGGACTTGCGCCTTGCTTTTGCGATCGTCCGGGCCGGCGCTTGTGCAAGAGCTGCCTGACCGACCTCGGTGAGTGCGATGGCCTTGCCGGTTCGCGTAAGGAAACCGCGGCTGGAGAGGTGGTCGAGGTGGGCCTCCAGTTCTCCGCCAGTCGTGGGAAGGCCGGATAGTTGATCGATGGGTACTGGCCCATGCTGTGCGCTGAGGGACTTCAGGATGGCAATGTGGGTGGGTGTAAGCTTGGACATGTGTGTCTCCTGCGATGCCTTCGCGGGATGCGAGGGGCTGCACTGAGACAGGCCCGGAACCTTGAAGCAGGGCCGTCCGGGCGCGGTCAGCATGCATGCTCGGGTCCGGCAGGAAGTCCAGTCTCCAGATACACGCCGGCCCGCCCTTTGGGTCAGGGCGGGCCGTGGCGGTGTAACTGTTCTGTGCTGTGGCCATTCGGCGCTGCGATCTAGCTGTCGCCGTCTGCCCCTGTATCGTCGTCAGGGAGGTATCCATCCCAGCGCTCGATCACGCTCGGTGTGCCGTCCGCGTGGTAGTCGATCCGCTCGCCGGGTTTCTTGTAACACTCCTCTTCGGGGATCGCGGCGTGAACCAGCTCGACAACGATCTTGTTTGCCTGGTTTTCCTCCCTGGCAAGGCGCCGCGCTTCCTCGGCGGTGTGCTGGGCCTTGAGCTGGTGAACCTTGTCGAAGGCCTTTGGGTCACCCTTGAGGGCCTTCTCCATGAGACGACGAGCGATTAGTTCCTCGCCACTCATTCTGACGGGCTTCCCGTCGACGCGGACGGTGCGATTTTCAGCAAGCAGCTCCGCCATATGAGCCGCAACGTCCTTTGGCTGTTTTCTCGGCCGGCCACGCGGATTGCCGCTCTGGCCTTTCTTGAACCGGGTGGCCTTGGGCGGTTTGCCGTACCCTACCTCGTAGTCAGGTTGATCCTGGCTCATGCCTGACCCTCCCACTCCAGACGGATTTCACGCACAAGGGAGAAGCGCTCGCCCGTCGCTTCCAGTCGGGCTTCTTCCCCCGAGGCAGCCTGGAACCTCGACACGATGAGGTCGCAATAGCGTGGGTCCAGCTCGATCAGTCGCGCTGACCGGCCACAGCTTTCAGCTGCGAGCAGCGTCGAGCCTGATCCGCCAAACGGATCCAGCACCAGACCGTCCATCGGGGTCACATCCTTGATCGCATCCTTAACCATGGCCGCCGGCTTCACAGTCGGGTGCATCGCGAGCTCATCCCGACGGCCGATAACGCCCGGATAGTCCCAGACATTGGTGCGATTGCGGCCGAAGCGGCCCAGCTGGACGTTGTTGGTATGGCTGCCGCCGCGCCGGGCAAACACAGCTACCAGCTCGTGTTTCGACCGGTAGAGCGAGCCCATGCCACCTGCATCCTTGTTCCAGACGCAGATATTCTTAAGCTCGCCGATCTCCTTCTCTCCCGCGGCGACCAGCTCACAGATGTGACGCCAGTCCATGCAGGCGAAGGCAATGCCGCCGGGCCTGAGCACGCTGCAGATCCGCGCTGCGACGGTTTGCAGGAAGCCCGAGAACTCCGCGTCAGACATTTCACCCGAAGCCATGACAAACTCGTCATGGGTTTTCTTGCCGAGACCGCTGACATGGCCGGCGATCGGTACATTGTAGGGTGGGTCCGTAAAACAGGTGTCCACAACTTCATCGCGCAACAGGGCCCGATAGGTCGCCTCATCAAGGGCGTCGCCACATACCAGTCTGTGTCGACCCAGAATCCAGACATCTCCAGGCCAGCTGACTGCAGGTCCTTCATCCGGCGCTGGCACCTCCTCGTGGTCAGCGCATTCGTCCTCGCCCGCCAGGATGACGTCGATCTCGCCTGTTTCGAAACCGATTGTCTCGATCTCGAATTCGAGGTCCATCTCGATGAGCTCCCCGATCTCCAGTTTCAGGAGGTCGTCATCCCATCCGGCGTTTTCAGCCAGGCGATTATCCGCGATGACGTAAGCCCTTTGCTGCGCCTCGCTCATGCCGGAAAGCCGCATCACCGGCACTTCGCCAAGGCCCAACGACTTCGCCGCCTCGAGGCGACCATGACCGGCGATGATCTCCAGGTCATCACTGACAAGGATCGGGTTCGTCCAGCCAAAGGTCCGGATGCTGGAAGCCACCTGCTCGATCTGGCGCTTGGAGTGCGTCCTCGGATTGTTCGGGTATGGCTTGAGCGAGCGGATTGGCAGCGTCTCGACGCGCAGGTCCCTTATGGAAGCGGTCATGATGCGCCTCCAAATACAGGAAGCGGACAGTGGCGGATGACCTCAGCCGCGACATCTGCAAACTCGGGTTCGCAGGAGTAGAGGGTTCGGCCGGTCGGCAGATGCGCGATGCAATAAAGCCAGAATTTTGACTGTGTATCGTTTCGCTGGTCGTCGACGTCGATCAGACGGCTTGCGAAATGGTGGTGGCCGGCGTCAGGCGGGGGTGGATTGAATTCGGGCAACTAAGCCTCCTTGTGAAGTTCTAGGAGGCTCCCAACTGAACGATGGCGCTCAACAGCTGTAGTGACGAAAGGGTCCCGTCAGGCCTCAGCAGTTGCTTTCCGGTTTCTGACAAACGCGTCGACGTGGCGGCGGACGGCTGATCCGAAGTGATCGCTGGAAAGTGTCGTGATTACGTCCGTAATCCAGATTCCAGCCGGCGAGGTAGAGGTTGAGCTGTATTCGCCGCAAGCCGAATTCCAGCTGGTCACCTTTGCGCCCGTGACTCGTTCCCAGAACTCGCAAAGTGCTTCGACCGCCCATTCCAGAGTGTAATGGCGAGGGCGGCCGGGCCCCTTTGCCGCCGAGCCGTCGCGTTTTCTTGGCGGTGTTGCGAGGATCTGCAAGGCCCGCTGGGCAGCTCGCCTGAGAGATGTCTCATTGATCCTCTGCTCAGACAGAGCCTTAGTCACAGAGTCGTCTGCACCAACCTCATCTAGCGGAGCGAAGCTCCAGAGCGCGTCGATCAGTGCGCATTCCGCCCCACCGTTCAGCTGTGTCGCGGCATGAGCGGTGGGATGCCTCAGGAAGGCTTCCAATCCGTCACGCACCTGCTTGCGGGTGAAAGCCTCGGGCCCGCGTTCATGTGCGCAAAGGTGTGATATCGCGATCGAGTACAGCTCTTGGCGAGTTGCGTCTCTGTCCAGGTTAGGCGCATGGCGGCTCAGCCCGTCTATCCACCGATCCAGATCGGGGCCGTCGAATTCAAGCGACGACATGTCGGACCATCCGTCTTCGCCCCAGCGAGGTTCCTTTGGCTTTGTCATGGCGCAGTACTTCCTTTCTGCGCCAGACGGGCAGAATTCAGGCGTTGCGGTCAACTATTGTTTGTGCCGCCCTGATGAGCGCCATGGCCGCTTCGGTTCGATCCAGGAGCGGGTCTAGCGTACCCGGAAGCAGACCGGTCTGGTGCCGGAGTGCGAGCGCGGCGGCATCTTCCAGCTCGGCTGTGGCCTGCGCCGCGAGATGGTGGAAGAGCTCGATCTCGTCGGACGAGACTGTCATGCCTCGAACGCCGCGATGAGCGCTTCCGCGACCTCGGCCATATGATGCATCCGGAAGGCTGAATACCGGTCCTTGCTGGTCGCGCGATGGTTGGGGGCGAGGCTCATCTTCTGCCTGCCCTGTCTGGCTACGGTGTGCACGTCCCCGGAGGGCAACAGCCAGGCGCTTTCCAGCCTGGCATTCTCTCCGTCAATAGCGACGGCGAGCAGGTAGAGGGCAGGGTCGTCCCGCCAGGTGGACGTCCGTATATCAAACTGCACGGTTTGCGGTCGCGCCGCGCCCTGGAAAGTCCAGCTCTTGATCTGCAGGCCGATCGCGCGGTGGGTCACCTTGTCGTGGATCATCACGTCAATGCCGTCGGCATCCACCAGCGGGACGTAGCTTGAGAGCCGGCCTCCCGAAGCAATCATCAACTGGCAGGCCACGAGGATTTCCGCGGCGGTTCCGAGTTGACCGGACGAGGGCCCGGGAAATGTCGGTCGGGTTTCCATAACATGCACACAAGTGCTTGGGTGCCTGGCCAAGTCAACAGAAAAAGAGACTCATAGTCTGTAGTCCCAAAGTGTGCGCCGGTGTCCGATCTGCACATGGAAATTCGCCAGCGGCTTGCAGACAACATGCGCAGATACAGGCGCGAAAAAGGCTGGTCCCAGGAAGAGCTGGCTCATCAGGCCGGCGTGCACCGCACCTACATTTCAGGCGTTGAGCGTCTGGTGCGAAATCCCACAATCACAATAGTCGGCCGGATTGCGGAAGCGCTGGGCGTGGCAGTTGGCGATCTGGTGGATTGAGGGCTGCTTTAGAGCGGAACTGGACATAAATCGAGCCACCGAGACCTGAACCTATGCCGCTTCCGCCAGCCACTGTTTGCTTTTGGGTAGGATACGCTCCAATCCATCCCAGCCGGCAGCGCCAGACCAATTAGGCGTGCGAGGATGAGTTCGAGGGTCGAGAAACCGCATTTCTTCCAGCGTGTATCTATCCCGGCCAAAATTGCAGGCCACACAAGCGATTACCATATTTTCTAAACTGGTGGCGCCACCTCGTGAATGCACCATTAAGTGATCATATTGGAGCCACAAGACTTGTAGTCCCCGATGTTGATCGGTCTCACATGGTGAAGTCCAACGGGCCGCGTTCGGGTACAGTCGGCATAGTTCTTTACGCACCTCAGCTCTGACCAAAGGTATACTGCAAAACCGGCAGTGGTGCCCGTCACGCGCGATAAGCTCCCGCTTCATATTAGCCGTAGGCATGCGTGCTGGATCTCGCTGATCCTTCGGCAATACTGGCGGTATCCCTTCCACTTTGATTGCCTTGGTTACTTCTGACTTTCTCAACCAGATCGGGTCGAGCCATTCGCCGAGCTCCGGTATATCGGCCTCGCGAATGAGAGTGTCCGCAAGTTCCACATCCGCCGAGATGTGTGCATCGACTGCATCATTGAGTAGCTGAGCAGTCTTGAATAGGAGGGAGGGTGGGCTCCCGAAATTTGCTCGCATTGTTTTCATGAGGTGAAACCGTCTTTGCGTGTGAGCACAGCTAGTAGTTTCATCGCCGATTCGTGCAAACGGCTGGCCACCTAATTTGCAGTGAGGTTGCGAATCCTTTTTCCGAAGTCGTGTCCAACCTGGCAGAATATGGAACCGAGGCGCTATTGCAGCGAAGTTTTACCGTTTAGCTCATCTGACGCATATGACCACTTTCGGAATCTAGAGGATTTCCCTCGATCTCAGGTTCAGCCGACAAAGGCGCATAATAGGCAGTATGCGAATCAGGTCTGCCACTTTTTTGGGGTGTTATTTAGTAACTTAGAATAGTTTGCCTGGAGGGCGGGGCTTTCAATCTAGGTGAGTTTAAACTAAGAACTCGGCATGCGGATCAGCTTGCAGTTCATACTTTTGATTGCCGTGACTATCTCATTGGGCGGCGAGACCGTGCTGGCTGCGTCGCCTGATCACGATCATCATGTTGATAGCGTGTTGAATATTGACGACCGTGAGTCAGCTGACACGGAACATGGCAAGCACGCCCTTCACGGATGTGGTGTCTGCCACCACGTGGTGGATGGTCGGTCTTTCCCGTCCGTTGTCAGCCCGCCAAAGACGGAACATCGGTATGATCTCTCCAGCGATCGCGTTTCTTCGCGCGCGTTAGAGCCGCCATTCCAGCCCCCGATTGACGTTTCAGCCTGACCTCAAGTCCAACTGAAACAACCAATCGGAAATTACACTTATGAGAATAGAAAATGTGACCTGGCCGAGATGGCTGGGCAAAACCACCATGGCTGCTTTGATGTTAGCCACGGTGAGTATGGAGACGGCTGTAGCCCAAGATGCTCAAGCCGTGAGCCAACTAACCCTGTCAGATGCGCTAAATCGCGCTTTGGACAACAACCCAATCACCAATGCCGCAGATGAGGAGATCCGCGCAGTAGAGTCGGAGGCACGGCAAGCTGGTCTCTGGGATAACCCAACTTTCGTAGCCGAAGTGGAAGATTTTGGCGGCGACCGTGAAGGGCTCGGAGACGCAGACACCACACTGTCGATCAATCAAACTGTACCGCTGGGCGGCGACCGAAGCAGAGCTCGTGATGCTGCTAATGCCTGGGCACAAGCCGCTCGCGCAGACCGAGATCTTCACCGGACGCGACTTCTCGCAGATACGGCTCAAGCCTATGTCGCTGCACATGCTGCGTCGGAGACGCTTGCAGTCCGCTTGGAGTTGCTGGAGCTAGCCAATAACTCGGCGGACGCCATCAATTCACGTGTTGAAGCAGGGCGAGCGTCGCCAATAGAGCGTAGCCGAGCCAGCGTTCTCATAGGGCGCGCCACGATCGCGGCAAATGAGGCTGCGAGCACGCAGGCGGAGCAGCACGATCGTCTCGCTGCGATCTGGTCTGGCGGAAGATTGGATGCGGATTTTGTTTCGCCTTTGGATGCGTTTGATTTGTCGCGTTTTGAAAACGCTGAACTCGATGTCTGGATTTCCGAGAACCCTGAACTCCAGAAGTTGCACGCGATCACACGAGCGCGCGCGCAGGAAATCCGACAGGAACGCGCTGCGGCTATTCCCGACCTTACGGTTGGTGCGGGCGTACGACGTTTTGGCGGAACTGATGAGACAGCGTTCGTTGCAACGGTCGAAGTCCCGATTCCAGTGCTAAATCGCAATCAAGGTGGTGTGCGGGCGGCCGCGTCGCGAGAGAATGCTGCGAGGCTCGATGAGGAATCGACGCGTCGTGCATTGTTGGCCCGGTTTGCATCTGCAAGCGGCCGCTTTGAGCGTGCTCGGTCTACGCACGAGCAACTGTCTGAGAACATCCTTCCCGCGTCAGAAAACGCATTGTCTGCAGCGCAGGAAGCCTACCGTGAAGGCGCTCTGGACGTTCTCAATTTCCTAGATATCCAGCGGTCGTACTTCGATGTGCGTGTGGATCTGATCTCCGCGCAATCTGAATTGGCTAGCGCGCTCATCGAACTCGATGCGCTCGCTGGTGCCCCGCAACTAAATCGAATGGTCAACGCAAGCCCGGAGGAAGAGCACAATGACTAACTTAAAAACCAAACTTCTTCTGGTGACGGTCAGCTTGCTGGCGGTTTCTGCCTGTGGCCAAGACGCAGAAGAACATCAAGAAGCGCCATCCAGCTCAATCGCCGGTACTCATCCTGAGCAGGCTCAGGATGACCATGGTGACGAAGACCATGACGGAGACGATCATGGTGAAGACGAACATGATGACGACGACCATGGCGATGAACATGGCGAAAGTGCCGAAGTTCATCTTAGTCAGGACCAAATCGACGCACTTGGTATCGCCGTTTCTCCAGTGGCGCGTGGTGCCGTGGATGGCGTGATCGAGTTGCCGGCAGAAGTCGGCTTCGATCAAAACCATCTTGCTCATGTTTCGCCTCGTGTCTCAGGCGTCGTCCGAAGCGTAAATATTGCTGAAGGTGACCGGGTTCGTGCCGGTGATGTTCTCGCGGTTCTAAGCAGCCGGACATTGGCCGACGCGAAAGCTGGTTATCTTTCAGCGCGAGCGAGATTAGATCTCGCTCAGAGCTCTTTCCAACGTGAAGAGCGCCTGTGGGAGCGGCAGATTTCCGCCGAGCAAGACTTTCTCGATGCCCGCCGAGCACTGGAAGAAGCTCGCATCGATGTGCGAAGTGCAGGACAACAACTAGACGCTCTCGGCATTGATGTTGCCACACTGCCGCGCGTTGAGGCGTCAACGGAAGTGTCTCTGACTCGTTATGAATTGACGGCGCCGATCTCCGGCACAGTCATTGAACGCCACGCGGTGCTTGGTGAGGTCTTAGAAGAGGCCGTTCAACCCCCTGCTTTCATCATCGCGAATACCAACACTGTTTGGGTTGATGCCGCCGTGTATGGAGCGGATTTGGGGCGCCTGCGCGAGGGAGCACACGTGGCAATTGATGTTGGCGACGGTGGAGCAAGGATCGAATCCTCCATCGATTTTGTGAGTCCTCAGATCGGAGAACGAACCCGAACGGGTCGAGCTCGCATCATCATCGAGAATGCCGGTGAGAGACTGCGCCCTGGTATGTTCGTAACAGTCTACGCGACGGCAGCTGACGCCACGCCGACATTGCGTGTGCCAGTTTCAGCAATCCAGACAGTAGAAGGCGAAACAGTTGTCTTCGTTCGTACCGAAGATGGGTTCGAGGTTCGCGAGGTTCGTATTGGTCGCCGTGCCGATCAATATGCCGAAATCCTGTCCGGCGTCGAACTTGGCGAGATGATCGCAACGACCGAAACCTTCTCCCTCAAAGCCGAATTGCAAAAAGGGGAGTTTGACGATGGCCACGCGCACTAATTCCCCGAAACAAGAGTCAGGTCTATCCCAGCTCTTGCATCGCATCGCGGGCGGTCGGCTTTTCGCGGCCCTTGCGTTTGCATTCGTGATCATTGGCGGTGCGGTGACGTTCCGCTCAATGCCGGTTGATGCCTTCCCGGACGTCACGCCGACTTTGGTTCAAGTATTTACCGAGACCGAGGGGCTCGCCCCGGAAGAGGTCGAGAGGTACGTGACCTTCCCGGTAGAAACGTCAATGAACGGTCTTCCTAGGCTTCAGGAAGTTCGATCGACTTCCAACTTCGGACTGTCGGTCGTGAACATCTATTTCGAAGATGGTGTAGATATCTATTGGGCACGCCAGCTCGTAGGTGAGCGACTACAACAAGCCCGTGACGAGATCCCCGACGGCTTTGGTGACCCAGGTATGGGGCCCATTACCACCGGCCTGGGTCAGATCCTGTTCTACTTCCTAGAAACCTCTGATGAGGCTGTTGACGGGGTGGCCTTGCGCACGCTCCAGGATTGGCAGGTTAAGTTCGACCTCCAAACCGTTCGCGGCGTCACGGAAGTCCTCTCCCTGGGCGGGTTCGAGCAGCAGTATCAGATCGATATTCGACCCGATGCCTTGTTGCGCTATGGCTTGGCGATTGAGGATGTTGTTGCGGCCGTAGAGGCCAATAACGCGAACGCAGGCGCCCAGTTTCTCATCGAGAACAGTGAGCAATACACCGTTCGTGCGGTTGGCTTGGCCCAAGGCATTGGTGACCTCTCCGATATCATCGTGAAAGTTGAGGATGGTGTACCTGTCCGGGTTCGCGATGTCGCCAACATCGAGATCGGAGGTGCGCCGCGTCAGGGTCTTGCGACCATGGATGGCCAGGGCGAAGTCGTGGCGGGCCTCGTGCTCAAGCTGTTGGGAGCGAACACCAATGAGGTGATCGAGCGCGTCCATGACCGGTTAGAGCGTATCAACGCCGCACTGCCGCCGGGCGTAACGGCTGTTCCCTACTACGATCAGTCAGAGTTGGTAGGTGCCGCCGTGCGCACCATGACGACGGCGCTTTGGCAGGGCGCATTGCTCGTCGCGATTATCCTCTTTCTATTCCTGAGAGGATGGCGACCAAGCCTTATCGTTGTGGCTTCTATTCCCTTCTCGGTCGGTTTCGCGATCGTTGCCATGCAAGTCTTCGGCGTCTCCGCGAACCTGATGTCGCTGGGTGGTATTGCTATCGCCATCGGCATGATGGTCGACGGTGCAGTGGTGATCGTTGAGAACGCCAATCGAGCCCTGCTGGCGGCCAAGAAAGGCGAGGCTAAACAAGCGCTGATCGCTGCTGCTTGTGCTGAGGTGCTCCAACCACTGATCTTCGCAATCTTGATTGTGGTGATCGTGTTTATACCGATCCTGACGCTTGAGGGTGTTGAAGGTAAGACGTTCCGACCGCTCGCCTTCTCGGTCGTCTTCGCCATGGCGGGGTCACTGGTGTTTGCAGTTTTGCTTGCACCGGCAGCGTCCATGCTGGGGTTGAAACTCGGCTCAGCAACCAAGCAATCAGAGCAACCAAACTTCTATGAGCGCCGCTTTGCGCCGTTGGTCGAGTTTTTCGTTTCGAAGCGCCGTGCGGCGTTGGGGCTTGCAGCAGCCATGCTCATCATTGGCGCGCTGATCTTTCCACGCTTGGGCTCAGAGTTCACACCGCGCATGAACGAGGGAGATCTTCTTGTCCGGTTGACGATGGCGCCGTCTATTTCTTTGCCGGAGGCGAGGGCAACGGTTACACGTTTCGAGCAACAACTACGCGAGAGCTTTCCTGAAGTTGAGCGTGTCGTGACGCGTGTTGGTCGCGGCGAGGTTGGCGCTCATGCTGACCCCGTGAACAGTGCTGAAGCATTCGTCGCGCTAGCCCCACGAAGTGAATGGGAGACAGCTCGATCGCAAGAAGCGCTGCTGGCAATGATGAGCGAGAGCTTTGAAAGCTTCCCGGGCGCCCGGTTCAATTTCACTCAGCCGATCGCTGCAGCGACCGATGAACTTCTGACCGGGACCAAGGCAGACCTTGCGATCAAACTGTTCGGAGAGGACATGTCTGTTCTCGAGCAGTATGCGGGGCAGATCGCCAACGTCATTCGCGACATCCCCGGATCCGCAGATGTTCAAACCGACCAGGTGACTGGTGCGCCTCAGCTTCGCATCACAGTCAATCGCGAGGCGATCAGCCGGTTCGGCCTCAATGTTGAGGATGTGCTGTCGGTCGTACGCACCGCAATCGGTGGTTCCGAGGCAGGCCAGGTCTTTGAAGGCGTGCGCCGGTTCGACATCATTGTTCGCTACCGCGAGCAAGACCGTATGAATGCGGAGCGTATCAGCCGGATCATCCTAAATGGCCCTGGTGACGAACTTATTCCGCTGGGACAGGTCGCTCAGGTAGAGCGGATCGAGGGCCCCAGACAGGTTACCCGTGAAAACGGCCAGCGCTACATCACGATCCAAACCAATGTCCGCGAGCGTGACATCGGTTCCTTCGTGCAAGCGGGGCAAGCCGCGGTCGCTGAGAACGTGGCATTGCCACCGGGCTACTTCGTTGAGTGGGGCGGCCAGTTCGAGCTTCAACAACAAGCAAATGCTCGGTTTGCTGTTGTGATCCCGGTCACGTTGGGCGTGGTGTTCTTGTTGCTGCTGTTCAGCTTCGGCAGGCTCAAAAGTGCGCTCTTGATCATCGCCAACATACCATTGGCCCTGGTCGGCGGTATCGCCGCGCTATGGCTGACCGGGCAGAACCTATCGGTTCCCGCCTCAGTCGGGTTTATCGCGCTGTTTGGTATAGCGCTGGGGAATGGGATGGTTCTCGTGTCATTCCTTGATCGCTTCGCCAAGGAGCGCACCGACATAGATGCCTTCAGTGTTGAGGCAGCGGTGCGTCGTGCTCAGCCGGTATTAATGACCGCAACCACGACCGGGCTTGGCCTGATGCCGCTTCTGTTCGCGACGGGCATCGGCTCTGAGGTTCAAAGACCTCTCGCCGCCGTTGTTATCGGAGGCCTCGTGACGTCGACCATTTTGACGCTGCTAGTTTTACCAGCGGTCTACAAATGGTTCGCGCCACATCCACCCGTACGCGTTTCTGATCGCCGACCTAGCTGACCGAAGGAGGGTCTGGTAGAGCGGTAATTGATGCTCGCAACCACCAGATCCTCCGGTCACCCGGATATGCCAGTTGATTCTGCACAGGCGTCACGGATGAATAGGTTACTCACTCAATTTGAGGGAACATAAAAGATGCGAGTATTTCGACCCGCCAGTATTCGACGCAGGTTGTTCGGTCTTCGAAGGATACGCTCAAGTTATTTTGTCATTTTGGCGGTCTTGGTGGCGTTCGATTTGATCGCAAAATCCCAAATCGATCGTTTGCTCGTTCATATCGGCACATCAATGCCGCTGATACCCGGGTTCAATCTGACGCTGGGACACAATAGAGGCATCAGTTTTGGGGTGTTGGATAGCGATCACTGGTTCGCGCCCTATCTTCTTTCAGCTGTGGCCGTTGTGCTCATCGTTGCCGTCTTGAATTGGACTGCGCAGCAGCGATCAAAACTTTCAGATATCGCTGGTACTTTGTTCGCGTCAGGTGGGTTGGCCAACGCCATCGATCGGCTCGGTGACGGAGCTGTTACAGATTATCTTGATTTTGGATGGCAAGCTGTGCGTTGGCCCACCTTCAACATGGCTGACGTCTTCATATTCTTCGGAGTCGTTCTATTGCTTCTGGGATGGCGAGAAACTCGAACTCTCACTAGTGACACTTAGTGGCCGAACACTTGTTGTTTGGCTGCTTGGGCTGATGATCTGACAAGCATTTCGAGTGATCGAACAAGCTGGTGACGATCTCACAACTACCGACTTTGCCGCCTGCACATCCATCGATCATACGTTTAAGCTCACGCTCCAAAACGCGCAGTTGTTCGATACGCTTTTGCGTCTCCACCAGGTGATGGCGGGCCACTTCGTCAGCGCGAGTACAATCGGTGCCGGGGTTTTCCTGCAGCTCGATCAGGTCACGTATCGCCTCGACCGTAAAGCCAAGGTCGCGGGCATGCCGGATAAATCCAAGAAGATCGACTGACGCTTGATCGTAAACCCGACGGCCGCTTTCTACCCGCCTCGGTTCCGGCATCAAACCAACGCTCTCGTAGTAGCGGATCGTCGTCACTTTGACGCCGGAGGTTTTTGCCGCTTTGCCGATACTGAATTCTTTTGTCATTTTCTTCTTGCTTCTACAGTCACTGTAGAAATTAGACTCCATGTCAAAGTTAGGAGTCAAGAGAATGAGTTGTTGCTCAAACGACCAAAAATTCGACGGAACATCAGTTGCGTATCGTCGCGCCCTATGGGCCGTCATTCTCATCAATCTGGTGATGTTCGCCGTCGAGATCACAGCCGGGTTCGCTTCCGGCTCACAGGCCCTTAAAGCCGACGCCCTCGACTTCGCCGGTGACACCATGACCTACACCATCAGCCTGCTGGTGATTGGTTCGAGCCTGGCGTTACGTGCTCGGGCCGCGCTCTTTAAAGGCGGCCTGCTAATCGTGATCGCGGTCTCAGTGCTCGGTATGACGCTGATGCGCGCCCTGTCCGGCGAACCGCCCGTCGCGGAAACCATGGGCATCGTTGGCTTCGCAGCGCTCCTTGCTAACGCAGCCAGCGTCCTCATCCTCCTCAAATGGAGAGACGGCGATGCCAATGTTCGCTCGGTTTGGCTCTGCTCCCGCAATGACGCTATCGGCAATGTCGGCGTGATGATCGCCGGTGGGCTCGTCGCCATTACGGGGTCCGCATGGCCCGATCTAATTCTGGCCTTCGCATTGGCCGCGCTGTTCACACGGTCAGCTTGGTTTATCTGCACCCAGGCTCTCGATGAGCTGCGTCGCCACAACCACGCTATCGCTGAAGCTGGGGACGCCTAGATGTCATCGCTGCTTTCTATCGTCGTGGGGTATGTCCTCATCAACGCCGTGCTCGCCGTACCATTCACGCTGCAAGCCCGCGCAGATTTTCAACGCCAAGGAAAATGGTCCCGGCCAACAGCGGCCTTTTCGGGCCTCATCATGCATGGTCATTTCCTCGCAACGATCGCGCTTGCATGGCTCGACCGAGCTAGCTTGTTCCAACCGAACCTGATCTCGCTTGCATTGGGTGGTGCACTCTTTCTGGGCGGCGCGTTCGTCATCTTTCTCGGACGCTACGCCTATGGCTCGCAGGAGCGCGTTTATGGGCTGCTCGAAGATGAGCTGATCCAACACGGGATCTATCGACGCACCCGCAATCCTCAGTACGTGGGTTATGGTGCCATGTTCGTCGGCAGCGCGGTGGCGGCCGGGTCAACATTCGCGGTTCTGTCGGCCGTCTCGTTCTTGGTGATCATCCACGTGTTCATCACCTGGGTCGAAGAACCGCACATGAAACGAACCTTCGGAGAGACGTTCGAGCGATATGCCGACGCTGTGCAGAGATACTGGTAGTAGTATCCAGAAAGCCCAAGTAGTAGTTCGTTCGATGTAGTATCTGAAGACGCTTGAAATCGATGTGCCAGCAGGTCTTGCTCGATGAAGTAAACTTGGCTTGTGCCAAGAGGCTTGAGGTGATTTCGGTAGAGGGAAATTCAGATTTGCAGCGTATAGTGCACCGAAGGATAAGAATTTCCGGGAGACTCTCGCAGATGCTGCTGCATCGGTTCGGCATAATTCTCGCTCTGCTCGGCGCGCTGGCGCTCGGGTTGGCGGGCTATGCTCCGGCGCAGGCTGCCGACCTTCCAGCTTCCGCCCATTTGGACATGAACGAGGCAGAGATGGCCAGCCATCACGCGGAGGTGATGGAGTGGCACGATTGTTGTCCGGAAGGCTCAATGGATCATGGCGTTTCCGACCCGGCGACCAAAATCGTCGAGATGGATTGTGATGATATGACCGGTTGCGCCGATGGGCCGTGCGGACTGGCTACCGCGGCTGTCCCTCTTCTACTCGACGGGGCAGTTGTCCCGATCAGTCATTCCGCTGCGATGCGTCACGGCTGGGTTGCTGATCAGCCGGTCGAGATCGCCCCCTCCGGCCTGGAACACCCTCCACGCGCTTGACGATTTTGAACCAAGTGGATTGGTTCGCATTCGCTCGTTCAGCCCGTCTTGGAGAGCTCCATGTCTTTCACCGCATTCGCCGCGACGGCGGCCGTTCTGCATCTGGCATCGACCGGATTGGCAGAAATCGAAAATCAACACCCGCTCAGCCTGGCGGAGGCAATCCTCATCGCCGGTCAAACCGATGATCCGGCGATCGCCAGCTGGGAAGCGCGTGCCGGAGCGTTCGAGCATGCCGGCGAGGCCGCGACAGCTTTGCCCGACCCGATGTTGCGCGTGGGTGTCGCCAACCTGCCCCTGAGCGATCTCGACCATAATCGGGAGGCCATGACGCAGACTCAGATCGGCGTTCGGCAATCGATACCGCGAGAATCAAGCCGGGATCTACAGCGAGCCCGGCAATACGCCCGGGCCGACGGCGCGCGCGCGATGGGCGAGCTTGAACAGCGCATGATCACGCGGGCGGTGCGCGTGTCCTGGCTGGAGGCTTTCTACTGGGAGCGAGCCGCGGAGCTGACGCGGGCCCGGCGCGAGGAAATCCGTCAACTGAGCGAGGTCGCGACGGCGCTCTTCGCGAGCGGTGGCGGAAACTCGCATGATGTGATCCGGGTCGACCTGGAGACGGCTCTGCTCGATGCGCGCCTGATCGAGATCGACCGGCAGGCCGGAACGGCGCGCGCGCAGCTGGGACGATATATCGGTCTCGAGCATACTGACCGCGCGATCTTGCTGAACCTCCCGCGTCTTCCAGGTCTGCCTGAGGCCTCACTTGCGGTGGACTCGCTTGCGCAACACCCGGCAGTCAGCACCCGCAATGCGCGGATCGCAGCCAGCCAACGTGACCTTGACCTTGCCCTCGAAGAGTATCGGCCGCGTTGGAGCGTGGACGCGGGTTATGGCCTGCGTGGCAGCCGCTCTGACGTCGCCAGCGTTGGCGTGACGGTTCAGATGCCGCTCTTCAGTCGACGCAGACAGGATGAAGGCGTTGCCGGGGCTCGCGACGCCCGATCCGCAGAAGAACTTGAGCGGCAGGCCCTGTTGCTGGACCTGCGGCGCCAGCTCGATGAAGACTGGATCCGCTTTCAGCGCCTGAATGAAACGGCGCAGGCCTATGAGACTGATGTTCTAGACCGCGCGCGAGAAACCACAGAGGCCGTGCTCGCCGCCTATGAGAATGAACAGGCCGATTTCGCCGAACTTGTTCGGTCCGAGCTGGCCTTGCTCGACATCGAACTCACCCTGGTCCGCACGCGTGTGGATGCCCTCCAGGCCCAGAGCCGAATTCTCTTTTTGACGGGAGATGTCCAATGAACCCGCGCACGCTGATCTTGGGAGCGGTCGTCCTGACCGTTGGCATCCTCATCGGAGTTTTCGGAGGGCGCCTGATGGGCGGTGGCGACGCCACATCCGGCTACGGCGAACCTGAAATCCTCTACTGGGTTGCCCCCATGGACCCGGACTATCGCCGGGATGGACCGGGCCAGTCTCCGATGGGGATGGATCTGGTTCCGGTGTACGCGGGCGATGAGCCGGCCGACACGTCCACAGTGATGATCTCGCCCTCTGTCGAGAACAATATCGGCGTGCGCACTGCAGAGGTGGAGCGCGGACGTTTCGCGGAAGATCTGACGACGGTGGGTTATGTGCGACCGGTCGACGATCTGACCTCGGTCGTAGATGTGCGAGCGCAAGGCTGGATTGAAGACCTGCGAGTGGCTGCCGTCGGCGATGTCGTTGAAGCCGGCGATCTTTTGTTTCGCATGTATTCGCCAGAAATCGTGACCGCTCAGACCGAGTATCTCCAGGCTGTGCGCGTGGGGCGTTCCGGCCTGGTTTCAGCCGCGCGTTCGCGCTTGCAGGCGCTGGGTGTGGGTGCGGCACAGATCGAGGCCATCGCACGGCGCGGTGAGGCCCAGCGCCTCATCGAGATTTACGCGCCCAGGAGTGGTGTCGTCCTCGAGATGAATGTCCGCGAAGGCTCGCATGTTCACCCGAGCATGGAGGTGATGACCATCGCCGATCTGGGCGAAGTATGGGTGATCGCCGATCTGTTCGAGGATGCTGCAGCAGTGATCACCAGCGAGCAGGATGTGCATATGCGTTCGCCGGCCCAGCCTGGAAGGATGTGGCATGGTCAGGTGGAATACGTCTATCCAACCGTGGACGCGACCAGCCGCTCCATTCCGGTGCGCATGCGGTTTGCCAATGCGGATGGCGCGTTGCGACCGGAGGCCTTTGTCAATTTGCGCATCGAAGTCGCCCCGCGCGATGGTGTGCTTTCTGTGCCCGCCGAGGCGGTGATCCGTACCGGGCAGTCCGAACGGGTCATCCTGGCCCTAGGTGGTGGGCGGTATCAGCCGGCGCGCGTGGAAACCGGGCCGGAGGCCCAGGGCCGTGTTGAAGTGCTGTCAGGATTGGCCGCCGGTGAACGCGTTGTGGTGTCCAGCCAGTTCCTGATCGATTCCGAGGCCAATCTCCAAGGGGCAAGCCTGCGCATGTCCCCGGCAGAGGAGGAGGCACCGCCACCGGAGGTCGTCTATGGCAGCGGAGTTGTCGACGCGATCATGGCGGGGCACGGAATGATCGATCTCACACATGACCCCATCCCGGCGCTGGACTGGCCGGTCATGAGCATGTCGTTCTTCGCATTGGACGAGACCGTGTCCCTGGACGGGCTGGCAGTCGGGCAAACCGTAGATTTTTCTCTGCGTCAGAACGCCGACGGACAATGGCGGATCGCGTCGATCTCCGCGGCCGGTTCCGGCTCGGAGCCCCTTGTCGAGGGGCGCGGCCGGGTCGTTACCCTGATGAGCGAGTTCGGCATGGTCGAGATCGATCACGAACGTATCGAGGCGATCAACATGCCTGCGATGAGCATGGTCTATGAGCTCGATGATGGTGTTTCCCTGGATGGTCTGAGCGTTGGGGATGAGGTCGTTTTCTCGATCGAGGAAGAGGCTCCGGGGCAATGGCGACTGACCGGTTACAGCATCCGCTCTGACGCGGGAGAAACACCATGATCAGCGCGATTATTCGCTGGTCGATCGGTAACCGGCTGATCGTCCTGATCCTGGCCATGATGCTGGCGGGCGGCGGCGTCTGGTCGCTGGCGCGAACGCCAATGGACGCGATTCCCGACCTGTCTGATGTTCAGGTGATCATCAAGACGACCTATCCCGGCCAAGCGCCGCAGGTGGTGGAAGACCAGGTCACCTATCCGCTCACGACGGCCATGCTGGCTGTACCGGGCGCGGTGACGGTTCGCGGCTATTCCTTCTTCAATGACAGTTATGTCTACATCATCTTTGAGGATGGCACAGACCTCTACTGGGCGCGTTCGCGTGTGCTGGAATACCTGTCCCAGGTGGCGCCGACCCTGCCAGAGGGGGCCACGCCGGCACTGGGGCCTGACGCGACGGGCGTTGGCTGGATCTATCAATACGCGCTGGTCGACAGGACCGGACAGAATGATCTCTCGCAATTGCGTTCACTGCAGGACTGGTTCCTGAAATACGAGCTGCAGACCATCGAGGGTGTGGCCGAGGTGGCGACGATTGGCGGCATGGTCCGCCAGTACCAGGTCGTCGCGGACCCGGATCGCCTGCGTGCGCTCAGCATCCCGCTTTCGCATGTTCGTATGGCCATTCAGCGGGGCAATCAGGAAAGCGGTGGCCGCGTCATCGAGATGGCCGAGGCCGAGTACATGGTGCGGGCCTCAGGCTACATCCAGGGCGTCGAAGACCTCGAGGCGATCCCGCTCTCGGTGACCGATACCGGTACGCCCATCCTGTTGTCCGACGTCGCCGACATCCGGGTCGGCCCGGAACTCCGTCGTGGCATCGGTGAGCTGAACGGCGAGGGCGAAGCGGTGGGCGGTGTTGTCGTCATGCGTTATGGCGAGAACGCGCGGGCAACGATCCAGCGTGTCGAGAACCGGCTGGAGGAATTGCGCGCATCGCTGCCCGACGGGGTGGAGATCGTCACCACCTATAACCGGGCCAGCCTGATCGAACGGGCGGTCTCATCGCTGCGGGAAAAGCTGGTTGAGGAATTCCTGGTCGTCGCGCTGATCTGTGCGCTCTTCCTGTTCCACTTCCGGTCATCCCTTGTGATCGTGTTGAGTCTGCCCCTGGGCATCCTGACCGCGATTATCGTGATGAATGCGCAGGGCATCAACGCCAACATCATGTCACTGGGCGGAATCGCGATTGCCATTGGCGCGATGGTGGATGCGGCGATCGTCATGATTGAGAACATGCACAAGCATGCCGAGCGACAGCCCATCACCCGCGAGAACCGGTGGGAGGTGGTGACAAAGGCCTCGACGGAGGTCGGCCCCGCCCTGTTCTTCTCGCTTTTGATCGTGACGTTCAGTTTCGTGCCGATTTTTGCGCTGGAAGCCCAGGAAGGGCGGCTTTTCCACCCGCTGGCTTTCACCAAGACCTATGCCATGGCAGCCGCCGCCGGGCTGGCGATTACACTGGTCCCGGTCCTGATGGGCTATCTGGTCCGGGGCAAGATCACGCCGGAGCACAAGAACCCGGTGAACCGGGTGCTGATTGCGCTGTATCGTCCCTTCATCAATCTTGTCATCCATCGCCCCTGGGCTGTTTTGCTGGGGGCCGTGCTGGTTCTGGGCAGTACGGCGGTACCGCTGTCGCGTATGGGCAGTGAATTCATGCCGGATCTGGATGAGGGCGATATCCTTTACATGCCCAGCGCCTATCCGGGCGTGTCGGCGGGCAAGATCACGGAAATCGTACAACAGACCAATCG
>JAAEZM010000014.1:0-28864 GCA_018222865.1 Alphaproteobacteria bacterium | reverse complement strand
CGCCTGATCATGACGGTGCCTGAGGTGCTCACAGCGCATGGCAAGGCCGGACGGGCCGAAACAGCCACGGATCCGGCGCCCCTGACCATGATCGAAACGACGATCCAGCTGCGGCCGCGCGAGGAATGGCGACCGGGTATCACCATCGATGATATCCGTGCCGAGCTGGATGCGGTCGTGAATGTGCCGAGCCTCACCAATGCGTGGATCATGCCCATTCGGGGGCGGATCGACATGCTGGCGACCGGGATCAAGACACCGGTCGGGATCAAGATTGCGGGACCTGACCTGGATGAGATCGCGCGCATCGGTGAAGAGATCGAAGCCGTGATCGCCGCTCTGGATGGTACAGCATCGGTCTATGCGGAGCGGGTAACCGGCGGTCGGTTTGTCGATATTGATGTCAATCGCCTGGAAGCGGCCCGCTTCGGGCTGAACGTCGCCGATGTGCATGAGGTCGTTCGCACAGCCATCGGTGGCATGACCGTGACTGAGAGCGTCGAGGGAGCAGAGCGATATCCCGTGAACCTGCGCTATCCACGCGACTACAGGAATTCCGTGTCGGCGCTGCAATCCCTGCCGGTGATCACACCGACCGGCGCCGAGATCCCGCTGGGGCGCGTGGCTGATATCACCATTGCCGACGGGCCAGGGGTCATTCGCAGCGAGAATGCGCGCACCAATGGTTGGGTCTATGTCGACATCTCCGGTGTCGATATCGGGAGCTATGTTGCCGATGCCCAGGCCGCCGTGGCCAGTCAGATAGATCTTCCGCCGGGCTATTCCATTACCTGGTCGGGGCAATATGAATTCATGGAGCGGGCCAAGGCCAAGCTGGCTGTTGTCGTGCCGGTGACCCTGGCCATTATATTGCTGCTGCTGTTCCTGAATTTCCGCCGCCTGACGCCGGTACTGATGATCATGGGCACGCTCCCGCTTGCCCTGGTCGGGGGCGTGTGGTTGCTCGACCTGCTGGGTTACAACCTGTCGGTCGCTGTCGGTGTTGGCTTCATCGCCCTGGCCGGTGTAGCTGTCGAGATCGGTGTACTGATGATCGTTTATCTCGAACAGGCGCTGACCCGCCGCCGGGAGCTCGCTACGGATGAAGGGCGGGCCATGTCCTCGGGTGACCTGGCCGAGGCCGTGGTGGAAGGGGCGTTGCTGCGTGTCCGCCCGATCATGATGACGGTGATCGCGACCATCGCCGGACTGCTGCCCATCATGCTGGGATCCGGTACAGGGTCTGAAGTCATGCGCAGGATCGCGGCGCCAATGGTGGGCGGGATGACCAGTGCGACCATTCTGACCCTGTTGGTAATTCCGGCGGCGTTTCTGATCTGGCAACGCTGGGAGCTGACCCGAAGTGCACAGAAACCGGAAGCGGGAGCGGCGGCATGAATGTGAAGCAGGCGGCAGAAGCCACAGGTATCCCTTCCAAGACGCTGCGTTATTACGAGGAGGTCGGGCTGGTGCGCCCGGCGCGTGCCGAAAATGGCTATCGGGTCTATGCCGAGACCGATCTTCGCAAGCTGGTCTTTGTGGGTCGTGCCCGGGGGCTGGGTTTTTCGCTGGAGGACTGCCGCCGGCTTTTGTCCCTCTACGAAGATCAATCCCGGGCAAGTGCTGACGTGAAGGTGCTCGCACGCTCTCATGTGGACGAGATTGATCGCAAGTTGAAGGAGTTGCGAGCCATCAAGGCCGAGCTCAACCGGCTCATCTCGGCCTGCCACGGCGATGACCGGCCTGACTGTCCGATCGTGGAGGGGTTGGCCGGTTCCCAGGCTTGCCGGACGGAGGCTTGACCTTCCAGTGACTGGAAGCTTCACAAGGGTCATCGCTTAGCCAGAGGACACGATCATGAGCTGCCAGCATTGCGATGAACCCGCCAAGACCAATCCGCTGCATGATGCACCGGTTGTCACCGATCCCGTGTGCGGGATGGATGTCCGCCTGGGCGCCGGGAAGCCGCATTTCGAGCACGCCGGCGAGAACTATCATTTCTGCTCGCAGCGTTGTCATGACCGGTTTGAAGCCGACCCGGATCACTTCCTCGGCGGGGCGCATCTGCAGGCCTATGAGGATATGCCAGAAGGCACCCGGTACACCTGCCCGATGGACCCCGAGATCATTACGGATGAACCGGGCGATTGTCCGATCTGCGGTATGGCGCTGGAACCCATGGGCATCAATCTGGCGGACCAGGGGCCCAATCCGGAACTGGTTGATTTCAAGCGTCGTTTCTGGATCGGTGCACTCCTGACGCTGCCGGTCTTCCTGCTGGCAATGGGGCCGATGATCGGTCTTGGTTTTTTCCGCTCCTGGGTTGGCGAGGCTGCGGCTGGCTGGGTCGAGCTGCTGCTGGCGACCCCCGTGGTGGTTTGGGCAGGGCGACCTTTCTTCGAACGCGGCGTGAAGTCGATCATCAGCGGAAATCTCAACATGTTCACCCTCATCGCGATGGGGGTTGGCGCTGCCTACATTTTCAGCCTTGTGGCGGTGATTGCCCCGGGTGTGTTCCCGGAAGCATTCAGGCATGGCGATGGCCATGTGGCGGTCTATTTCGAGGCCGCAGCCGTGATCATCGTGCTGGTCCTGCTGGGGCAGCTGATGGAGTTGCAGGCGCGCGAGAAAACCGGCTCCGCGATCAGGGCGCTGCTGGACCTGGCGCCAAAAACCGCTCTCAGGCTGAACGAGGATGGCTCAGAGGAAGAGGTTGCGCTGGATGCGCTGAAAGCCGGTGACCGCCTGCGGGTGCGGCCTGGGGAGAAAGTGCCCGTTGATGGTGTGGTTGTCTCCGGTCGCTCCTCCATCGACGAGTCAATGATTACGGGTGAGCCGGTGCCGGTCGAGAAAGCCGAGGGCGACCCGGTGACCGGAGCGACCATCAACGGGACCGGTAGTCTCGTCATTGAAGCCCGACGTGTCGGGCAGGATACAACCCTGAACCAGATCGTTGAAATGGTGGCCAATGCCCAGCGCAGCCGTGCGCCCATCCAGAAATTCGCCGATCTTGCGTCCGGGCGCTTCGTACCGGCCGTCATCGCGATCGCTGCTCTGGCTTTCATCGCCTGGTCGACCTGGGGGCCGGAACCCTCATCCGCCTACGGGCTGATTGCGGCTGTTTCCGTGCTGATCATCGCCTGTCCGTGCGCGCTGGGACTGGCGACGCCGATGTCCATCATGACAGCCACCGGGCGCGGCGCTCAGGCCGGTGTCCTGATCAAGAATGCCGAGGCGCTTGAAGCGTTCGCCGGCGTGGACACGCTGATTGTCGACAAGACCGGCACGTTGACGCGTGGGCGCCCCGAGCTGGTCGCCGTGCTGCCCGAGGCCGGATGGAGCGAGGCCGGGCTCCTTGGGCTGGCAGCGAGCCTGGAACGCGGTTCGGAACACCCGCTGGCGGAAGCGATCGTAAAGGGGGCCGTCGATCAAGGGATCGATATCGTGGAAGCCTCCGATTTCGAAGCAATCACCGGCAAGGGGGTTCGCGGGGTGATCGAGGGGCGCGCGGTTGCCCTTGGGAATGCGGCCCTTCTGGCTGAGCTTGGCATTGACCCGCGGGTTTCTTCCGCCCTTGCCAATGCGCGACGGGATCGCGGTGAGACGGTGATGTTCGTTGTTGTCGACGGTGCGCTGGCCGGGATGGTTTGCGTCGCTGACCTGATCAAGGCGACAACACCCGATGCCATTGCCCGTCTGCATGCACAGGGGCTGCGTATCGTCATGGCGACCGGCGACAATGAACGCACCGCGCGATTTGTTGCGGATCAGCTGGGGATAGACGACGTACGCGCCGATGTCCTCCCGGGAGACAAGGCAGCACTGGTCAAGGCGCTGCAGGACAGCGGTGGTCGCGTGGCGATGGCAGGAGACGGGGTGAATGATGCGCCCGCGCTGGCCCAGGCTGAGGTCGGTATTGCCATGGGAACCGGAGCCGATGTCGCGATTGAAAGTGCTGGGATTACCCTGGTCCAGGGCGACCTGACCGGCGTGGTCCGGGCCCGCCAGCTCTCTGTCGCGACCATGCGCAATATCAAGCAGAACCTGTTCTTCGCGCTGGTCTACAACGCAGCGGGTGTGCCCGTCGCGGCTGGCGTGCTCTATCCGCTGCTGGGATTGATGTTGTCGCCCATGCTTGCGGCGGCGGCGATGAGCCTGTCTTCGGTCTCGGTGATCGCCAACGCGCTTCGGCTTCGGTCTGTGCGGCTTGATTGAGGGGCGCGCCCCGGTCCTGCGTAATCGATCAGGTGCACTGGCAGGAGGGCATCGATTTGGGGCTTCGTATCATTTGGGCGGCAGTTCTGGGCATGGCAATCATATTCATGATGCCGAACGCGGCAGTATCGCATCCGCCCGCCGAGCACACACCACCGACCGAAGAATCGGTTGAGCCCGAGGCCGATGCGGCCGTGGAGCCCCCTGCAGACGCGACAGGCGAAGTCGAGCATCAGCATGGCCAGCTGGAGGATGTCGCGGGGCATGCCCATGTGGATGCTGCTGATCCGTGTGTAGATGATGGACATCATGAGGGCGCGGCCAGCCCCGCCGGAGGGCATGCCCACTGGGGCGAGGACGGGGCCTCAACGCCGTTCGAACGGGCCATGTCCCGCATCGGCGTTTTCCATTCTTTCGCTGTCCATTTTCCGATCGCGCTGATCCTCGCCGCGGCACTGGCGCAGGGGCTTGTTCTTGCAGGTCGATTTGCGACGGGCTCGGATACCGTGCGCTATCTGGTCTGGACGGGCGCTGCCGGTGGTGTGGCCGCAGGTCTTCTCGGCTGGGCACATTCCGGCCCCATGGGCGCTGACGAGGCGGGCGTGATGCTCGCGCACCGGCTCCTGGGTACGGCTCTGTTGTTCGGATTGGTTGGCCTGGCTGCGCTTGGCGAGTGGTCGCGCCGCCCGGACAATCAGCTGGGCGCGTTGATCTTCAACGTCGCGCTGTTCGGATCCGCGCTCGCGCTCTTGCTCAACGGCTTCCTGGGCGGTGCGCTGGCTCATGGCGGTTTGCGGCATCTGTTTGGTGGCGGCTAGGGTGAGCTATCCCGCAAATCTGCTGTCTCTTACGAGATTACGCTTCTTTGCTGCACTATGGGTCGTGTTTTATCATTGGCGCGCTCCTTGGGACTTTGACGTCGACGCGACCACGCAATTGCTGGCGATGGGCCGATTTGGAGTAGACCTATTCTTTATCCTGTCCGGCTTTGTGCTCGCTCATGTATACCTACGAGCGCGAGAAGAGGGGCGGTTCAATTTCGCCCGGTTTTTGGTCGCCCGCTTTGCCAGGATCTGGCCATTGCATATTGCGGTGATCTTGTTTCTTCTTCTCGTCTGGTTCGTCGCCGCGGCACTTGAGGTGCCTTTCGAAGCTGATCGGTTCGCCGTGGCTGACCTGCCTGCCAATATTTTGATGATCCATGCGTGGGGGTTCGCTCCCGATCTCAGCTGGAATGGACCGTCATGGTCGATCAGCGCCGAATGGTTCGCTTATCTGACCTTTCCGGCTTACCTGATGACAGCTCTGGGCTTGAAGCATCGCCCTTGGCTCCTGCTCGGCATCGCCGCCGTTCTTTTTTTTGCACTGGACCAGCTTCACCTGCGCCTTTTTTCCGAGACGTTGCCGATGGCAACAGAGCGCTTCGGCGTGATTCGGATAATCCCAGAATTCTTGATTGGGATTGGCCTTTATCGTCTGGGACAAGCATATGTTTTGCCCCGTCCAGTCGCCCGATATGCGTTCATAGGAGTTCTGGCGGTTTATCTTTTGGCCGCACACTTCGCTTGGGATGATCGAGTGATCGCGCTGCTCGGCGCGCCGATAATTTTCCTTCTTGCGGAGCTCGACCGGCACAAAGGCGAAACGCGAACCGGTGCGATGAGCTATCTCGGGGACATCTCCTACAGTGTTTATATGATCCACGTTCCGTTTTTCATGGTCGGGTTCAATCTGTTGCAGGACGTCTTGGGAGTGGTCGACCAGACAGTATCTTGGCCAGTGCTGCTGATGATGTTGGTGGTGATGATCGGCGTCTCGGCGGGCACGTATGAGTGGATCGAGCGACCTGCGCGTACTCGTTTGCGCGCGTGGGGTGAAGCCTTGATCAGCCGGCCGCGCAGGCCTTGATAACGATTTGAGAGGGTGAAATGGCTTGGATCAGATACGGAATGACCGGAGCTGCGACCGCATTCGTGATGACGGCGCCCGTTCTCTCGGATGATGCCGCGGACATTGCCGCTGTTCTCGAGAGTTATTCGGGCGCGCTGTCCGAGGAGAATGTTCAAGAGGCGGAACGCTGGGTTCTGCCCGACGGAGCCGACTTCACGATTTTCGAAGGCAGCGGCAGCGATGTCGGCTGGGCCGAATATCGAGACCATCATCTGGCGCCCGAATTTGGGGCCGAGCATGTCACATTCCATGTCTACGACTGGTCCGGTTACTCGGTGAATGCGGACCGGAACCTGGCCTATGCCACATTCGATATCCGCATGGAGTACGAGGTCCGAGGCGAGCCGCGCGAGCGCGATGCTCACGGAACGGCTATACTTGTGCGGACTGGTGCGGGATGGCGCATCAAGCATCTCCATACGTCCTGACGGAGTCACTCATGTCTGACGAGCATCTCGAGCGTCTTCTCGGCGCGCTGAAATCCGACGAAACCAGTGTCGATATGGCTGAATTCCAGTCCGCTGTCTGGGCGCGTATCGACAGCGATGACACGCGTTCAGCTGCGGGAGCGACATTGGGCCGGGCGCTCGCCCTGCGGGCGGTGCCAGCCGTAGTGGCCCTGGTTGTTGGAGGCGCTCTGGGCGCCGGCGCCATGGGTCACTCCGAGCCCGATCTCCTCGCAGTCTTCGACGAGGATGCCGGGTGGTCTTTCTCGGCACTCGTCGATGAGGGAGGAGTGCGATGATCTGGCGGGCAGGGATACTGGCGACAGCCTTGGGTCTGACGAGCGGATTTGCCGGGGTATGGCTTGGCATGAATGTACTGGGTCACCATGACGGTGCTTCTGCCAGCCTGCATGCGATCATCCATGATGAACTGGCCCTGGACCGGGAGCAGGAAACCGCGATCGAGGCACTGGAGGCGAGTTTTGCGGCCCAGCGGGTCGGATATGAGCAGCAAGTGAGCGACGCCCGGCGCGCGATCGGTCGGGCCTTGTTGGCCGACCGTGAAATGACTGATGACGTCGCCGAGGCTGCCGAGACATTTCACGATGTGATGGGGGATCTGCAGATGGCCACGCTCCACCACATCATGGCGATGCGCGAGGTCATGACCGAGCAGCAGCGCGCAGAATTTGATGCCCGTCTGGCTGACGCCTTTGATGTCGAGGAATGAGGCTGACGGATCCGCACTCGATCCGACCGACGAACAACTTGCGATACGCGCCAGGGACGGTGATGCACAGGCGTTCAACCGGCTGATGCAGCGCCATGCGCCAAGACTGGTGCAGTTTCTCGGGCGGCAGGTGGGCAGCCGTGCCGACGCGGAGGATGTGGCTCAGAACACGTTTATCGCCATCCACCGCAATCTTGCTCGCTACGACCCCTCGCGGTCCTTTGTCACCTGGATGTTCTTTATCGCCCGCAACAAGGCGCGGGATCATCACCGCAGGCGAGCGGTCATGAACTGGATCGGCCTCGAGGACAGAGAGGCGTTGCTTCCGGCCGAAACGCCTGATCCAGAACAGGTCACAGGGGACAAGGCGGAGCTTGCCAGAGCTGGAGCAGTGTTGAAAACGCTGCCGGAAGGCTTGCGAACACCGCTCTTGCTGTCGGCTGTTGAAGGACTGTCACTGGCCGAGATCGGGGCGGTGATGGGGATCTCATCGAAGGCGGCAGAAGTGCGTGTCTATCGCGCCCGCAAGCGGTTGAAGGAATTGTTTGCCCGTGAAGGCTAGATGCTGTTCAGGGGTAGATCTTGTCGGGAAGAACGCGATGATAGTCGGGACTTTGAGGGGGAAAGCATGACGGCGCTGCTACGCTGGACCATCCGTATACACAAGTGGCTCGCGCTGATCGTTGGCATCCAGATCGTACTCTGGATTGCGGGCGGTGTAGTCATGAGTGTCATCCCGATCGAACAGGTCCGGGGCGAGCACAATATTGCCGAACGCGAAGAGCTTCTCATCGATCCGGGGGAGCTGATCAGCCCCGCCGATGCAGCGCGGGCCCTGGAGCTCGATGCCGGCGTGGCCGAGATTCGCCTGCAGGCCTGGCAGGGACAGCCTGTGTACAACGTCTATCGCCCTGACTGGTCCAGTTCCCTGGTGGATGCGCGAACGGGTGAGGTGATCACACCGATTTCCCGCGAACGCGCTATCGAGATCGCGTTGGCGGATTATGCGGGAACGCCCGAAATCGCTGCTGTCGAGTTTTTCGAGGAGCCGACCTGGGAATATCGCAGGCCCGGATCAGCCTGGCGCATCAGTTTTGCGGACGGTGAAGGAACCCGGATCTATGTCTCGCCGGATACTGGCCTTGTCATGGCGCGGCGCAATGATGACTGGCGCTTTTTCGACTTCTTCTGGATGCTCCACATCATGGATTATCAGGAGCGTGAGAACTTCAACAATCCGCTCCTGATCACGGCTTCGATGTTCGCGTTGTTCACCGTGCTGGCCGGCCTGTTGTTACTGGTGCTGCGCCTTCAGCGCCTCGTTCGAATGGAATTGGCCAAACGGCGGTCGTGACCAGTCTCATTTGAGGGGGGCGGCCCATACCCGCGTATCTGTAACAGGATCGCATCGGGAGGGCGCCCCATCACCAGTTGGAAAACTATCGGTTCGGCTTTTACCAGCCGGCACAATCGCCTGACACCGATCAGGCTGGCGCTCGCATCGGCCGTGCTCGTGGAACACGCGATCATCGTCACACAGGGGCCGCTCCCGCCGCCACCGCTGGCGATCCATGGCTGGTCGCTCAGCTATGCGGCCGTGAATGCATTCTTCATCCTGAGTGGCTTTCTGATTGCTGACAGTCTGGAGCGCCGTTCAGATGTCGCGCAATTCATTGCGGCCCGTGCATTGCGCCTCTGGCCGGCCTTGCTGGTGCTATCCTTTGCGGCCGTATTCATCATTGGGCCCATCGTCACATCGCTGTCGGTTGGAGAGTATTTTCAATCACCCCAAACCTGGATGTTTCCGGTCAATGTGCTCGGGTTTCTCGACACGACGCAGGGGCCAGCGGGCATATTCTCCACACACCCGTGGGCCGGAGAGTTTTCCGCGACCTTGTGGACATTGCGGTATGAGGTGATTGCCTATGCCGCGGCGGCGTTACTGTTCTTCTCGCCCTTGCCCTGGGGGCGATATGCCAGCCTGGCCTGGTTCGGGCTGGCGACACTGGCTTACCTGTTTGTCAGCCTGTTCTGGTCTGACGCGCCCGCCTTGATATCCAGCGCAGCGCGCCTGTCGTCCGCATTCACTTTGGGCATGGTCGTACACGCCTGGCGTGATCGCGTGCACATCCTGCCCTGGCCGATGCTGCTGGCGATCCCGGTCTGGCTGGTCCTCGGCGAACAGGCAATGGCCGAAGTCTTCATGAACATTGCCCTGGCCTCTGGCCTGTTCGCGGTCGCCTTTGTCGCACTGGACCGGTGGCCCACGGGTGCCGACCTGTCTGACTGGTCCTACGGGATCTATATCTGGCACTATCCGATCATGCAGATCGTTTTGTTTCTGGACCCGCAGGCGGATCCGGTGAAGGTCGGGTTGATCACAGTGCCGGTGACCTGTCTGGTGTCTGCCATGTCCTGGAGTCTGGTCGAGAAGCCAAGCCTCGGCTTGAAGCAGCAACTGGGTCGGCAGCTCGAGCGGATCGGGCGCGGTCACTCACCGCATTAGGGGGAACACATGCAGAAATTCATGAAACAGCGATCAGTTTTGGCGCGCAGCGCTGTGCTGGGTGTCACAGCGAGTGTCCTCGCGACGCTCGTCGCCGGTGGAGCGTTGGCGCACAAGACGTTTCTCGCGTCACCGCAGGCCGTCTGGCCAGCCGGGCAAGCCGTCACCATCGCCATGACCAGCGCGTTGGAATATCCCGATATGGAATCGCCTCTCGCCCAGGAGCGTGTCGCCATCGCGACCGCCCGGATCGGTACAACCGCAATCAACGCGTTTGATTTCAGTGAAACCGAGACATCCCTGGATATCCGGTTTCGGCCTGTAGCGACCGGGTATGGCGTGCTGGCCGTCGTTACACACCCCCGGTCAGGCGAAATCCCGCCGGAGAGCGTGGATGTCTATTTCGAGGAAATTGATGCCGACCCGCAGGTCCAGGCGGCGTTTCATGCGTTGACCGGTTCACCTGCCCTGATGCGCAGCTACTCCAAGCTGACAAAGACCTTCTTCTGTGTGGAAGCGTGTGAGGGTCATGCTGCAGCATGGCGTGAGCCGCTCGAAATCCCTCTGGAATTTGTCGTGTCAGGCGATGTGGAAGGTCGTTTCGCGTTGTATCAGGACGGACAACCGCTGGCGGGTCACCGGGTCACAATCCATACTCCGGACGGTCAGTATTCTGATGCCCATACAGATGATGCCGGCGAATTCTCGGTCGCAGCGGACATTAGTGGCGAAGTCCTGCTGTCAGCCGTCTGGATCGATCTGCCGGAGAGCCCGGATGGAATCTATCACAGCGACCAGGCGACTTTGACGGTACGCCTCGACTGACAGGGAAGGGCCGGACGCACCGGCCCTTATCGTCTTTGGTCGATCAGCTGTCGCGCGCTTCAGCGGCAATGATTTCATAACCCTCATCGCCACTGACGACGGTGATCGTCAGGGCCGCGCCGGGTTGAAACAGGTCGAAGTCCACGTTGTCTGCAACACTGAAGCGCATCATCATGGCACCCATGCCCAGTTCTGTCAGGGCGTCGTGTCGCACCACGGCGGCACGGTTTTCGGCATCAACTGCCCGGACATCCGCTGCAACGGTGGAGCTGACCTGGGACTCAGTCTGATGATGATCGCCATGGTGACCATGATGATCGTGGTGGTCAGCCGGCGCCGACAACAACAGGGCAGAAGCAACAAAAATAGACATGGGTCCTCTCGGTGGGTTGGCCTGTCCTACGTATACGCGATCAGCATGAAATCCACTCGCGCCGCCAGCAGAAAATTATCAACCCTGTGTCGCCCGGTTCTCGTGGCTGGGTGTTTCGCGTGCCTTCTTTGGGTCGAGCTGCGTGGTCCTTAGCGGAAATTCAGAGACCTTATCGCCCCCGTCTGGCACCACCGCCACTCAGACCGGCAGGTCTCGTCTCTTTCCATGAACTGGCAATTTCTTCCCCAAGTTTCCGGGGCTTGCGAAGCCGTGTCTGTAACTGAGACCGTCCAACGCGCCCCAACACCCCCCGAAAACCCCGAATGTCTCAAACCGCCATGTACGGTGGTCCGAGTACTCGCGGCAGAGCTTAATAGGCAATATGCCTACTCGGGGGCCGGGACGCTCAGTCCGAATGCGGCTCCAAACGCGGTATCGCTCACCGCTTGGTCACGCCGAGGCGATCAAGCCGCCAACGTAAAGTCTCGATCCGGTCCTGACCAAAGAAAGGCTCGCCGCGCACAACCATGGTCGGCACGCCCCAGTGACCGGCCGCCTCAAGCGCCGCCTGGTTGGCCTCAATTACGGGCATGGGGTCGTTCGCCGCGATCGCTGCGTCCATGTCTGCAAGATCCAATTCCGCCTTTGCAGCGGCCTCCGCGAGCCGATTACCCTCGTTCCAACCGGGCTCGCCGCTCCAGATCAGATGCGAGACGTGGCGTGCGAATTCGAGCCCTTTTCCACGCCGTTCCGCCTCAACGCCCAGCCCTGTCAGTCGGTAGATATAGGGTTGTTCCTTTGCGATCTTCAGCGTTTCCAGATCTTGCACGATCGGGTCCGGCGAGGGCAGGCCGATGGGTATGCCGAGGAACTCCGCGCGGCGTAACACGTCCAGGATAATGTAGTTGAGCTTCTGGGGGCCATCGGTGAAGAGCGCTTCCTTGGCGCGCACAGCGATTGGAAGTACCGGTCGAAATTTTACCTCAACATCATAATCTTCGCGCAACCGCAAAAGATCGGGTGTGACCAGATAGGAATAGGGGCTTCTAAAAGACCAGAATACATCGACGACTTCAGACATTTTCAACTCTTTCTTTGGTGGGCTGGGCCGATTACGGCTGGGCCAGGACG
Source organism: Alphaproteobacteria bacterium (assembly GCA_018222865.1). GTDB lineage: Bacteria > Pseudomonadota > Alphaproteobacteria > Caulobacterales > Maricaulaceae > Maricaulis. The sequence continues at coordinate 16,688 of JAAEZM010000014.1, read as the reverse complement.
GCCGGATTAATCACCACAGAAGTATCAGGATTGAGATCTTCGCGCGGGTCGGTGAGGTGACCGGCAGGGAATGAAATGGACACGGCCGGCGCCGTCGTATCGAGGCACAGAAGGTGATTATAGTCACCATCGCCCGTATCGGCCAGCGCGAACGGCGTCACGGTTGATCTTTGACCATCTTCGCTCAGCACGTTCACCGGCAGTGTCAGATTAAACGCCGCTTGAGCGAGTTCGCTTGATTTCGTAGCGTTTTCTGATGCGTAATCCATTCCGGTATTTCAAGACGTCGCCCGAGATCATCCGCCTTGCGGTGATGATGTACATCCGCTTCCCGCTCTCGCTGCGCAACGTTGAAGATCTGCTGCACGAGCGCGGTATCGACATCACGCATGAGACAGTGCGCTTCTGGTGGAACCGGTTCGGTCCGCTCTTCGCGAGGTCAATCCGAAAGCGGCGCGTCGAGAACGCGAATTACTCGAGCTGGGCCTGGCATCTCGACGAGGTGTTCGTGAAAATAAACGGCGAGCTTCATTACCTCTGGCGCGCCGTTGATCACGAGGGTGAGGTGCTTGAGGCGTATGTCACCAAGACGCGAAATCGCAAGGCAGCGCTGAGATTTCTGCGCAAAGCAATGAAGCGATATGGCCGTCCGGATGTCGTTGTAACGGATCGGTTGGGCTCATACAAAGCCGCTATGCGAGAGATCGGAAATGCGAGCCGCCAGACAACCGACAGGTGGCTCAACAACAGAGCCGAAAACTCACATCAGCCATTGCGGCGACGAGAGAAGATCATGAACCGGTTCAGATCGATGCGAAGTCTTCAAAAGTTCGCCGCCGTCCAGTCCTCCATCCACAACCACTTCAACCTCGAACGCCATTTCAACCCCCGCGAAGACTTCAAGGAAAATCGCTCCGCTGCCCTGGCCGAGTGGCGTCCACTGGCAGCCTGAGTTAGGCTCAAACCCGGTCTTTCGAGACCGTTCCGTTTTCGTCTGACAGCACCAAAGGCGGCCCCTCTCGGCTTGAGACCAGGTCACTTCTGGTCGTTTGAGACCGATCGGTCTCAGTCTAATGCCACTCACTTCGCTTTCAAAACAGCTCTGTCAGAAGAAAATCTGTTTGAGCGAGCTCGCGCGATTCCGTAGCTTTCCGCCAGCGTCAGTCCGAGCAGGGTCGGGCTGGACTGCTAAGATGGGGAGACTTGAAAATCACTGATCGTGTTTATGAACCGATGACCAAGGCCGAGGTGATTGCCGCTCAGCGGGCCTGGGCGAAATATGTTATCGAGCGTGACGTTGAACGGCTGCTGGATCTTTATGACTTCGGAGGGGCAGAAGAGCCCTTACTCTTCAAACCCACCTTGGCAGATGTCATCCGGCTCGATCGCGCGGGCGCCCGGTCCTATTTCGTCGGGGGTAATCCTGATTACCCGAACGATGACGGTTTTCTCAACCGGGGCTGGAAGAATGTGGAGTTTCAGAGCGCTGTCGGGCCGGTCCTAAAGGCGGGCGGGCTTGGATACAAGGATATGGGGCATTACACCTTTGTCGATGGTGATGGGAATGCGACCCGCGCTGATTATACTTTTGCCTATCATAAGCTGAACGGGCGGGTTCTGATTTCGGTTCATCACTCATCTTTGACCTGGCTGCCGCCCGTCTAAGGCCCGGAAGCGCAGTCCAGCTGAGGAATGCGTTGAGCGCATGAGCAGGGGCCCGAAGGGGCTTTGGATCTCGCCGGATGGCATCACCCCGGGAGCGGGGGGCTAGAAAACTAAGGGCGGCGGTGCAGACCGGTCCGTTTGTGTCCGACAGCCTAATGACGAGTATGACCCATGCACCTCACCCACGATCCTAACCAGCCGCCGGCTGAGACCATAAGCTTTGAGGATTTTCTCAAGGTCGATATTCGACTGGGGCGTATTGTAGAAGCGGAGGTGTTTCCCGAGGCGCGAAACCCCGCCTACAAACTCCGGATCGATTTCGGTGAGGGCGTTGGAATCAAGCGAAGCGCGGCGCAGATCACGGTTCACTACGAGGCAGCGGCTTTGGTTGGGACGCGTGTCATGGCGGTGGTGAATTTCCCGCCGCGACAAATCGGGCCGGTTCGCTCGGAGGTTCTTGTCCTGGGCTTTCCCGATGAAGATGGGGCGATTGTCCTGGTGCGACCGGACGCAGAGGCGCCCAACGGGGCTCGTCTGGCCTAATCGGTCTGTGCCGGCTCGATCTCACCGGTCTCCAGGATTGGCGATGCGTCCAGGTCTTCGGCATCCATCATTTCGGCGATGCGCTGGAGCGAGGCGATCAGCATGCCGCGCCTCCTCGGATAGTGGCTCGCTCGTCATCGATTCAATCACCGCTGGCGGAAAACTGCATGCACCGGTTCCACAGCGGGTTTTCTGGGCAACGATGGAAGGGCTGGTGGCAGCCATGCTGCTTTATGGCGGTGGTGCACAGGCGCTGCAGGCCTTGCAAGCTGGTGCTATCTCAGCAGGTCTCCCCTTTACGGTCATCTTGCTGGTCTGTTGTATCAGTCTGTGGAAGGGGCTGAGGGAAGATCACAAGGCACTGAAAGCTCTCGACGAAAGCGAGCGCTAGTGCGTCTGACATTGAAGGCGTGCGTGTTTGCCTCATAATGCCCCCGCCTTATGTCTGTGGGCAGGCAGGCGCGATGACTGTCGGGAATTGTGCTGTCCCAAGACGAATTCTGACCGGGTGATAATTATGAAATCGATCCGTACCCTTATTGTGATCCTGATTGTTGCTGCGATCGGGCTGGGCGTTTCCTACCTGGCCGGTATGGGGGATGAGCGTGCCTTTGGGCATTCCGTGATCTTCGCCTGCGCCGTGGTCGCCTTTGGCGTGAACTGGCTTGCTTTTGTCCCTTCCGCGATAGCGGGAACGGAGCGTTTTTATGATCTGACCGGCGCGATCACCTATCTCAGTGTTGTCGCGGTTGCCGCAAGCTTCGCCATGCCGCTTGATCCGCGCGCGGCAGTCGTTGCGGCTCTGGTGGCGATCTGGGCTGTGCGCCTGGGTGGATTTCTATTCCTGCGAATTCAAAAGGACGGCTTCGATCGCCGATTTGATCAGATCAAGACCAATCCGGTTCGCTTCTTGCTCACCTGGTCGCTCCAGGGGCTGTGGGTCACGCTGACCGCAGCGTGTGCTTTGATGATCATCTCCAGCGAGACGCGTGTCGCGCCCGGCGTATTCTTCTATGCCGGTCTTGCGCTTTGGGTCCTCGGCTTTGGCCTGGAAGTGATTGCAGACGGGCAAAAGGGCGCTTTCAGGAAGGACAAGGCCAATGCGGGGCGTTTCATCTCGACGGGGCTGTGGGCCTGGTCTCGTCACCCGAATTATGTCGGCGAAATTGTCTTGTGGTCGGGCATCGCGATTATCGCAATTCCGGTGCTCAGCGGCTGGCAATGGCTGGTGCTGATCTCGCCGGTTTTCGTCTACCTGCTTTTGACGCGTGTCAGTGGCGTGCCTTTGCTTGAAAAGCGCGCCGAGGACAAATGGGGTAAAGACCCGGCCTATCAGGCCTATCGCGACAAAACCCCGGTTCTGTTTCCGTTTGGATCGTCCGGCAAAGCGTCCAGCTAGTTTCCGAATCCGACCCTCAACGACCTGACGCACCTCCGCGCCCAGCTAGGCTGAGCGCGGAGATTGCAATCCCGTGGCTTGTGGGCGCCCGGATAGCGCGGTTTCGCATGCCACATGAATAGTGCCATTCGCTCAATAATATGATGCGTTGTGAAGAAAAGTGTCCGTCGTGGAATAAATGACTTTCCAGCGATCTGGATACAAACCCCGCCTGATTACCCGCATATCTCTCGCATCAACAACGGCCGAGATGGTCGCAGCGAAGAGGAGGGTTGAAGCATGGGAGTTCGTTTCCAGCAGACCGATGTGCAAAGCCCGACAACACTGCGTCCGACGAGGCCACCTCAGTGCCGAAACCCGCGGGCGGCACAAAGGGCCACTTCCATCCCCGCATCATAATCAAGATCAGCTTTTTCACTGAAAGGACCCCCCAATGACTAGCCAGTTCTTTTCCGCTTCAATCCGCAATCTTGCTGTCGCCGTCGCGGCTGCCACGGTCACGGCCACCGCAGCGTTTGCGCAGGCTGTGCCGGTGACCGAAAACGCTCAGCGTCTCCTCGACCGGGATGACACGGTATTCTTGATGCTCGACCATCAGGCGGGCTTGATGCAGATCGTCAACGATATCGACCAGACTCAATTGCGCCGCAATGTTGCAGCCAAGGGCATGGTCGCCGAGTTTTTCGACATCCCTGTCATCGCATCAACGTCCGTGCCTGAAGGACCAAATGGACCGCTTATTCGCGAAGTGACGGAGAACGCACCGTCAGCAATCGTTATTGACCGGGCTGGCCCGATCAATGCCTGGGATGATGCCCGCATCCGCGAGGCAGTCGAAGCCACCGGGCGCCGTACGATTGTAATCTCTGGCATCCTGACAAGCGTCTGCGTCGCCTTCCCGGCGATCGAGATGGCACAAGAAGGATATCACGTGATCGCTGCCATTGATGCGTCCGGCGACTATTCCGACCTGGCGAGCCAGACGACGATCGCACGCCTCCAACAGGCCGGCGTTGTTGTGGAGAGCACATTCTCTGTCCTCAGCCAGGTCCACGATACTTGGGATGAGGCCAACACCCCGGTGATGGCAGAGGCTTATTCTCTGGTCACGCCTGAATACGGTGCTGTGATTGAGAGCTTCGTCGCTCACTCTCAGTCTTCAGACTAAGGAAATGACGGAGCCCGGCTTTTCAGCCGGGCTCCGGTTTTCGTCGCCTCTGCGGCTTGGGGCCAGAGAGGCGCTTATGGATTGGTGCTCCAGGACACGTCTGGCCTCACCAAGGCGCCAGCCTATCGTTCAAACTCCATGGAGGAGACAGCGGCGGCGCGGGCCTCATCCAGATCCAGATGCAGCGCATCCCAACCTTTTTCGGAGTAAAGCCGGGTCTGATCACCGTAGTGCGCAGAGGTGGGGTCGGTGGATTGAGAGTAGGTTAGAACCCCCTCGCTCCGGACACCTTCATCTGAATATTCCACTGTCATGATCCAGCTCGAACCGTGTCGCACGCTGGTCCAACCGGTGCCCGGAACTGGGCTGCCCGGGATGATCATATTGAAGACGCCAGTCCCTGCGGGACCGCCATGGATCGGAATAAACGCCTCTCCGCGCATCTCCCCCATAACATCACCCAGTGCTGCATCTGGGGCCAGCTGCAGCTGAGCGAGTTGAGCGGAAGTCGCCCGTAGAGCTTCGAGAACCGCGGGATTGCGGGTGTCGAGATCAACCGGTGTCGTCGCGCCGTTCTCCGGATCAAACTCGCCGGAAAACACGCCGCCCCCCGCGAGCAGATAAAGCGCCATGGCGTGGGCGCCCTGACTGTCGAGATTGACGCGCAAATCCCAGCCGGCGAGTGCGTCGCAGAGAGGCTGAAGCTCGGCTTCACCACTGTCACGGCAGACCTCGACAACGCTGTCACGCAGAAGTTCACCGCCATAATGGCGATTGCTATACATCACCGCCTGAACGGTCTCCAGGCTGAAGCCCGCTTCGCCAAATCCGTCTGTGCCGGACAACCGCTGAGCCATTTGGTCCAGGGCCAGGCGCGTGCGCAGGGAGCGCGGTGTTGCTTCATCACCCCAGATCGGGCTGTACCCGGTCAGAGGTTCGGCGGGATTGGTCAACCAGGGTGAGTCGTTAGACTGGGCGACATAATCGGAACGGAAAAGATGCGGCGAGGCACCGGGTCCGAAGACGCCAGGCGCGGTCGCGCCTTCGCCGTCACCCCACCGGCAGCTTGAATCAGAGGCATCCAGGACCGGAATTCGGGCCTGCATCCAATAACCGCGTGCGGTATCGGACGCAGCGCAACGCATCACCAAATCCGTGTCGACATTCGGAACCAGACCCATATCGCCATAGAATGCGCCGCCCTCATGATCGACCGACATCGTGTTGAAGGCCGTCGCCTGATAGCGCGATAGTGCGGCGTGGAGCTCTTGGACATTCTCCGCTGCATACATGGCCAGATACTGGTCGATGATCCGCAAGCCGCCGCTGGGCGCGGCAAAGGCGAAGGCGGTTTCTGATGTCCAGGGCATGCGTTGAGATACGGCGACCGGACCGAACTCAGTCTCCCAGGTCGTGCGGGTGACGGGCGTGGTTTCGCCATTTTCGCCCAGGACATCGATCGTGATGTCATTCGCCATCATCGGTCGGCTTTGACCGTCGACCATGTAGTGGGTGGCGTTATCGGGATCGAGCGTCAGCTCATAATAGCCAAAGCGCCGGGCCGTCGAAACAGTGTGGGTCCAGGCGACATGTTCGGTATGGCCGATACCGACAAAAGGGGTGGTGATCAGGCCTGCGCCGACCACATTGAGTTCACCCGGTATCGTCAGGCCGACGCGATAGAAACGCAGTGCGCCATCCCACGGATAATGCGGATTGCCGAGAAGGACCGCATTGACGTCGTCGCGCGTACCGTCGGAACCTACGGCATAGGCGTTTGAGCCCATGCCGCGCCGTTCGATCAGCAGATCCTCGACGCGTGCCTCGCTGATCGTTGCATTCTCACCCTCGGGTGGTTCAGCGGATGCGATTGCCTCGATCGGTTGGCCGAAGGGGAGGGTCAGCGCACCATACCAAATATCCTGAGCCGATAATTCTCGAACCCAGGCTTCACCCGCGCAATTAGGATCGCTGACTTCGGTTGTCGCCAGAGCATGGTTCACACCATCCGCGAAACCTTCAATGAAGGCCTGCGCTTCTGCGCTCGGCGTGTCGACGGAGTCCGGATCGCCCGCGAGCAAGGCCTCGACAATACCCGCATTCGCAATCCGGCGATGGTAGATATCACTCGCGATATTGGCGTTGTCAGCGCCCGCGCCAAGGAAGGCAGCCCGTTCACCGCGCACCGTCATCGCTCGATCCATAAGGAGGCAAAGATTATCCTCGGCGGCCACATAGCCAGCGCCGAAGCCCAGCCCTTCATGATCCGCGGCGATGATCCTTGGAACGCCATAGGCAAGACGTAGGATCTCCACGGTTTCCGCGGTCTGTGTTGGCTCAGATGCCGTTGGCAAGGTGAGCCCCAGTCGATCTAGCCCGGCACAGCCAGCCAGCACCCCTGACGCGGCAATCCCCGTCAGCGCTGTGGTGAGCAAATTACGTCGTTTCATGTATCGGCCTCCCCCAAGGTTTTATAAGGCGATCGCGCATCAAGCGCGCCGCAAATTCCGGATTCAGTAATATGGACGTGACCCGTCAGTCCTGGCCACGCTCCAGCTTCAATATGAGCGTAGCGCGGCGCGTTCTGGACTGGCTATAGATTATTTCACGAGCGCTCTTTCTCGCTATGAGCGTGCGCCATAGTCCGGCCCTAGTGGCCGTCCCGCACAGGCCATGTCTAGAGGTATTGCTGTCGCAAGTCTTCTACGGGCCAGTTCGCCTTATTGGCCGCGCCGGCATAAAGACTGTCTAGGAATCCGGCGATGGCTTTTCCCGGATCAGCTTCTGCAATTGCGGCGTCATAGGTCAGGATCGCCAGGTTTCCGCCATTCTTTTGCGTCCAGAACGCACTGCTCGGTTCCAGTCGCGCATCAGCAAGCCCGTCGGGTTCCGGATAGGCATAGCCGTAAAATGCGGCTTTCTGGAAAGTGTCATCGCCGGGCCAGAAGCCAACGGAAATGACCTCATGAGAGTAGGCTTCACGATCTGAGGCCGTGCCTCCGGCGAGCGGATATGCGCGCCCGTTAAAACGGGTCACGACCAGGTCGAAGGAATGCCAATAGAGCTGAACGGGGGTCTGCTTCCCGATGAATTGCGAGCGATACTCCTCAAACACACTCGAAATGGAACAGAGCGATCGCCAGAAGTTTGAGACGGCGGCTTCATCGTATTCGCGCGGTGCATCATCCTCGGGGAATGGGGTTTTGGACTTGTTGTCATAGGGGCGCGCCACAATCTCAACCTGGATGTCGAGCGCGGAAAGATTGGAAAACAGGGCTTCATAAAAGCCCGCAACCGTCATGCCGGGGGCGGCGAAGTCTCGTTGGCGGCCATCATTCGTCGATATGACCACCTTGTGCTCGATCATGTCGAAGAAGATTTCAAAGCCGCTGCTCCCGTAAGGAATGCGGCCTGTGGTCAGGCCGCGGACATGCGGGTAAAGCGTCACATGCCACCAGTGATTTAGCTTCGGGTGCGTCTTCATCCTGACCTTACCGATCATCTGGAGGAAAAGGTGAAGTGTGTCGCGCGTACCGACCCAGTCCGAATAGTTCAAGGATGGCCAATTGCTCATAAGTACGCTCCGAATTTGTTCGCTCTACTGAAGCGATATAGTGTCAATTTTCGAGTTTGCAGGGTTTTAGGGGTAAGTCCCTTCTGCTCTTGGCCCAGCGAGCGGCATATTGGAACTGGTGGGTGTTTCTAGCTCTCATATTGTGCGGTGAAACGGCTGTCACCTCGATATACGAGACCATTATTGATTTCCCTGCTTCCATCTTTTGATGCGGCGGTGATTTATCTGGTTCTGAAAACCTGGAGAAAGAGATTTGAAGGTTCTTGTTTTAGGTGGCGCGGGATATATCGGGTCGCATATCTGCAAAGCCCTTGCTGCGCGCGGCGACACGCCGATTGTCTTCGATAATTTTTCTGCGGGCCACCGCGACTCTGTGCGCTGGGGACCCTTGGTAGAAGGTGATATTGGCAACGCGGCCGATTTGGATACGGCATTCCTCGAACATGCACCTGATGCGGTCATGCATTTTGCGGCCTCAATCGAGGTTGGCATTGGCGAGCGCGAGCCATTGGCCTTCTGGCGCAATAATGTGGCGGGCGCGCTTAGCGTGCTTGATCGAATGGCCAAGCACGGTTGCGAGGTTTTTGTCTTTTCCTCCACATGCGCGGTTTACGGTCAGCCGGAGCATCTACCCATCACGGAAGCGGAGACGCGCAAACCGCACAATGTCTATGGCCGCACCAAGCTTGCTGTAGAGCAGGCGCTGGAAGACATAAGTCGCTCAGGCAAGCTGCGTTATGCGACGCTTCGGTACTTCAACGCAGCCGGGGCAAGTCCGGACGCCGAGATTGGCGAAAGACATGATCCTGAAACTCATCTGATCCCCAATGTTCTAAAGGCGGCGGCGGGACTGAGTGATGAGTTGCAGTTATTCGGTGATGACTACCCAACCCCGGATGGCAGCTGCGTGAGAGACTTCATTCATGTTGATGATCTGGCTCAAGGGCATCTCAGTGCAGTCGATCGGCTGCTCGCAGGGGAAGACAGTTTCTGCTGTAATCTGGGTACGGGGCACGGCACATCTGTTCAGCAGGTTATCAGTGCTGTGGAACGCGTGACGGGACTGCCAGTTCCCAGGACCGTTCATCCGCGCCGAGAGGGGGACGCCGCCGAACTGTACGCTGATACAAGTCTCTCGCGTGAGCTGCTCGGCTTTTCTCCCAGTCGGTCAGATATCGACACGATTGTAGAAGATGCATGGCGGTTCCACAAAAAGGACTGGGGGGTTTAAAGGTTTGCTGTCCCCTAAACGATTGCCGGTAGCACCGGCCTTTCGTTCTCGCGCAGGCATTCCTATTTTTGCCCCTCGGCCATGACATGTCCGGCAAAGCCGGCGCCCGCTTCCGTGTAGATATTGAATACCGTGCTGGCGCCCGCGGCTTTCAGCGTTTCAACTTCGTCATCGAATTTTGCGACGGCAGCGATGCGGCCGGCGAAGGATGAAGCGCGTAGTTGCTCGATGACGGCGAGGTTTGTGGTGACTTTCGGCAGGGCAAGGAGGACCAGGTCAAGCGTATGTGCTGCCTGTATCCGGTCCCAGAAATCCGCATCGGTCGGGTCGCCGTGCAGAACGCGTCTGCCGAGTTTGCATTGATTGCGACTGGTGATCGGGTCGAGATCAACTCCGATGACGGTGTCACCATGCGCATCCCGCATTTTGTCATAAGCGCCACTGCCAAGACCGCCCATGCCGATCACCGCAATGGTCGCTCCACCAATATCAAGCGGTTCGTCATCAGAAACGAGATCGTCTCGCTGCATACGCTTCCAGCGTGTACGATGATGCGTGTAAAGCGGTTGCGAATAGCGCCCCATGGCGGCAGCGATGGCGAATGAGAGGGCCGTGGCGATGGCCAGAATGATCAACCAGTCCGCCTCAATAAGCCCGTTCGCCACGCCGATAGTCGCGACGATCAGGCCAAACTCGCTGTAGGTCGTCAGATTGAGCGAGGCCAGAAGGCTTGTCCGTGCGCGCAATTTGAACCGGGTCAACAAGGCGAAGAAGAGTGCCGACTTCAGCAGGATAAATGGCGTTAGAAGGATGGCGATCACGAGGGTTTCGATGCTCGGTTCACCGGCCAGCCCGATAGACAGGAAAAAACCAAGCAGGAAGAGGTCCTTGAAGCTGAGCATGGTCTTGGCCAGCTCGTCGGATTTGGGATGGTTCGCGATCAGCACGCCCAAGATCAACGCGCCCAAATCGCCTTTAAGCTCGACCAGTTCAAAAACCTCGGCGCCGCCCATGGCGAGCAGAAAGCCATAAAGGACCAGCAATTCTCCATGACCCACGCGCTCCAACAGTCGATGGAGCAAAGGGCGTAGCGGGAAGAGGAGCAGCACCAGCACAGCCCAGGGCGATGGTAACGCGCCTGTTGAGACAGCAAGGAAAGCTACGGCTGCAATGTCCTGCATAACAAGAATGCCGATGGCGATGCGCCCGTGCATCGAGGTCATCTCACCGCGTTCCTCGAGCGCTTTGACCACAAAGACGGTGCTTGAAAAGCTCAGCGCAAATGCGATCAGCAAAGCTTGCGGCAGCTCCAGGTCCGAGAGAAAGGGCGTGCCCAACAGAGCGAGGCCATAAATCGCGAAGCCGAATGTCACGACGATGACCGAGGTGTGTAGGCTCGTCACCGCCCAGACTTGCGGCCGTGCAAGTGTGCGCAGGTTGAGTTTCAGTCCGACGGTGAAGAGAAGCAGGGTAATGCCGAGATCAGAGAGACCTTCCAAGGTCTCGCCGCTGCCAATCCCGAAGGCACTAAGCAAAAAACCGGTGGCGAGAAAGCCGACCAGCGGAGGCAGGCCGACAAATCGAGCCAAGAGGCCAAACATGAAGGCCAAGCCGATCCAAACGACATCACCGAGGGCGATCGCGATCCATTGGAAGTCCATTTTTCACCCTTAGTGCGCGTGAGATATGGCGAATCTCATCATGCGATGCAGTGAGGTGATTGTGAATGCTTATTGGGGCGGACGTTTTGTCGTACCCGTATTGCTGACCTGGAAATGGGCAGCTCTGCGCAGGCGTTCACCATCGAGGGCGTCGTGATCGCCTTCGAAGAGCTTGGGGATATCGAAGGAAGAGCGCTTGCCAATCGCGTCGAAATTCTTGTCTAGCCATTCCTCGGCTGCTGCACGGCCTTTCTCGAAGAGTAAATCGATAAAGGCTTCTTCTGCATTCAGCTTGGAAGAAGCGCCAAGTCCCGCCAGAAAATTCTCATCCTCGATCATATGAACAAAGGCATTGCGATAGCCCGTGCCCTCAAGCCTGCCCTCTTCAATAAGTTGGTTGATGAATTCGACCGATCTTAGCTCCCGCAGAAGGGAAGCATTGAATGTGATCTCATTGAGCCGACTGACGATATCGCGCGCCGCGCGTGGGGCTTCGGGCCGACGGAACGGATTGATCTGGACGATCAGCACATCATCGCTCGTGGCATTGTCAAAAATCGGCCAGAGCGGCGGATTGCCCATATACCCGCCATCCCAGTAGGGCTCCCCATCGACCATGACGGCTTTGAAGAGTGTCGGCAGGGCCGCAGAGGCCATTACATGTTCTGGCAAGATGTTGGGCTGACCAAACACTCGCGAGCGACCCGTCTCGACATTGGTCGCCGAGACATAGACCTTCACCTTCTTGCAATTGCAGACATTGTCGAAGTCGATGACCTCACACATCACATCGCGCAGAGGATTGAGGTCCAGCGGATTGATGTCATAGGGACTCGCGACGCGAGAGAGCAGGTCAAAAAAGAGATAGCCTGGCGAGTGGTCAAGGCTCCAGCTATCGGTGAAGCGTTGAAAAACTGTGCGTTGCATCGGGCTTAGGCGGGCCGCCGCTCCCACTTTTTCCCAGAAAAGACGCAGGCGTTCTCGAGCGCCCTCCTTGCCGCCACGGCTGAGGCCGTCCGCCAGCGCCACCGCATTCATCGCGCCCGCGCTGGCGCCGGAAATACACTCTACTTCCAGGCCATCCTGCTCAAGCAAGCGGTCAATCACGCCCCAGGAAAAGGCACCATGAGCACCTCCGCCCTGAAGTGCCAGATTGATTGTTTTAGTCTTTGCCATGGGTGCTGGTTTTCTGCCGTCGTCAACACCAGCGTTCTCGGCGCGCTTCATGTGGTTGTCCAGGGATTATACGGCTTCACTCTCTCAGCCTCTATTGGCTTTTTGCTTGATCTCGTTTTTTTGAACGGCAAGCGCAATCTCGCGCCGGGCCGGGTCCGCTACAGGCTCAAACCGGGATTGCCGTGTTCCAGCTCACGTATGATGGCCTCGCGAAGGCGTTCCGCGGCGGGCGGGACGGAGGGCGCTTCAAGCAGAGCCATTTCCGTATCGCTGAGATCGGGCAGGCCGAAGGCTGGGTCATCAAGCATGGCGAGGTCTTCCGGAACCATTTCCTTGGGCAGGACACTAATACCGAGCCCTGCACGTACGGCCGCATGCGTGCCGGCTAACGATGCGCAGGAGTAAACAATCCGCCAGGATCTATTGTTTGAATCGAGCGCTTCAGTGGCACGTTTTCGGTAGACGCAGGGCGAGGGCGAGACCACAAGCGGCAGCTCATCCTGCGCTCCAGCGCTTTCGGTCGCTGCCACCCAGACCAAGGGCTCGCGCCAAACACGTCGCCCGCTGACTTCGCTACCCGGCTCACGTTTCACCAGGGCGAGGTCGAGCCCGCCGCTATCGAAGCGGTTGATCAGATCCAGTGTGAGCTCGCAGGTCATCTCCAGCACAACATCGGGATGGCTTTTTGAAAAGCGCGACAGAACATTGGCGAGATGCACGGTCGCGAAATCCTCCGGTGCGCCCAAACGGACAATACCGGTCAGCTTTTTCTTGTCGAAGCGCGTGGCGAGGTCGTCATGGAGTGCGAGGATTTTTCTCGCATGTTCCAGCAGGGCTTCACCTTCATTGGTGGGCTGCAGGAAATGCGGATTGCGATCGAGCAGCCGCACGCCGAGCTGCTCTTCCAAGCGTTTGATCTGAAGTGAAACGGTCGATTGACCAAGGTTCAGACGCTTGGCTGCGGCGCTGAAACCGCGATTTTCAACCACGGACACGAAGGCGCGTAACAAGTCAGGATGAAGGCTATAGGGCATGATTGTGTTTCATAATACTAGATACGATGAAAATCAATTTCCATGATCACAAGGTTTCGCGTATCGGAGCGCTCAACATGTAAGTTGTAGAAGGATGTCCTTATGAATCTGCCTGTGAATCCGAAAGCGATTACCGAAACGCAGACGCCTGTCGAAACTCCGATCATCACGGTTGCGCATGGTGATGGTATTGGTCCGGAGATCATGGATGCCGCGCTTGAAGTGCTCAGCGCTGGTGGCGCCCATTTCGAAATTGAGCCGATCGAAATTGGTGAGAAGGTATATCTTTCGGGTATCAGTGCAGGGATCACGCCCGGCGCGTGGGACAGTCTTCGCCGCACGAGAGTCTTCTTCAAGGCGCCGATCACGACACCGCAAGGCGGTGGCTATAAAAGCCTCAACGTCACGGTCCGCAAATCGCTCGGTCTGTTTGCGAATGTCCGACCGTGTGCGGCATACGCCCCATATATCGCGACCAAGCATCCTGAAATGGATGTTGTGATCATCCGGGAGAATGAGGAAGACCTGTATGCGGGCATCGAGCATCGCCAGTCTGACGAGGTCTATCAGTGTTTGAAGCTGATCTCGCGCCCGGGCTGCGAGAAAATCGTCCGCTACGCTTTTGAGTATGCGCGCGCCTATGGCCGCAAAAAAGTGACCTGCATGGTGAAAGACAACATCATGAAGCTCACGGATGGTCTCTTCGCCAAGGTCTTTGACGAGATCAAGGTCGAGTATCCTGAGATCGAGGCTGAGCACTATATTATCGATATCGGCACCGCGCGTCTGGCGGATCAGCCGGAACGTTTCGATGTCATTGTCACGCCAAATCTCTATGGCGACATCATTTCCGATGTGGCTGCAGAGGTTGCGGGATCGGTTGGTATGGGCGCGTCAGCAAATATCGGATCCAGCTGCGCCATGTTCGAGGCGATTCACGGCTCCGCGCCCGATATTGCGGGGCAAAACATCGCCAATCCGTCCGGGCTCATCCTCGCCGGTGTCATGATGCTGGTTCATCTCGGACAAAGCGAAGCGGCCTCGCGCATCCACAATGCCTGGCTGAAAACCGTGGAAGATGGCGTTGGAACAGCGGATATGAAGCCGGAGAGCGGTGCGCTGGGGACCAAGGAATTCGCGCGGGCCGTGGTCGAACGCATCGGGCAGATGCCAGCGAACCTGCCAGCGGCGAATTATGCGGCAGATGCCAAGCCGATCACGATCGCCGACCCGGTTCGCAAGGCGCCGGCGGTCAAGGAAATGGTTGGCGTGGATGTCTTCACACAGCACGCGGGTGATGCGGACACCCTGGCGGCCAGTCTCAACGCGGCTGCAACGGATGCTTTCGAGCTTGTGCTGATCACCAATCGCGGTGTGAAGGTCTGGCCGGAAGGTCTGCCGGAGACTTTCTGCACGGATCATTGGCGCTGTCGTTTCGAAGCGCGGGGCAAGGTGGGCATCGCCGATGTCGCGGCTCTTCTCGCAGCCTGTGGCGAGGCCGGCATCGACGCGATCAAGACGGAGAACCTTTATACCTTTGATGGGGAGCGCGGCTTCTCTCTCGGTCAAGGTCAGTAACGCAAAGATCCAGAAACGCTGATCGCAAACAAAAAAACGGCAGCGTCTCGTTCGAGGCGCTGCCGTTTTCTTTTGATATGCGCGTTTGCGATCAGCTTTCGATTTTGAAAGTCAGACCGGCATGCTCCTCCAGGCGGGCGATCAGCTTTTCGCCCATCGCCGGCGCAGTGGTGTAGACACCGCCGCCCGTCATTGTCCGGTCCACATCGAAGACCAGGCAGAGTGCGGCTTCAGCGATCATTTTAGAGGTGGAGCCGTAACCAGGATCCTTGTCGCCGGTGACGCCAGCGATATGGCGGGTCCCATCTGCGTCGAGGCCCGTGAACATCGCGTCGTAATAACCGCTTTCACGTTCTTCCTTGCTCGGGCCTTCGCCAGGTTTGGGTGGGTTCTCTGCCATGGATTTGTCATTGGCAATCATATGAGCGAATTGCTCGCCCTTTTCGCCGGGCCCGGTCGCGAACATTTCGTCATAGACAAAGTCCTCACCGTAGCGATGGCCCAGGAGAGCGTTGGAGCGATGGACATTCTTGGTATTGATCGAGGCCATGATGAAAGGCGCTGACCAAGTGTCCAGATCCTCCTCATAGATCACCTTATTGCCAAACGGCTGGGCCGGTCCCTCGAAGCCGCCGGAGAGGCTGAACGGATCGCGCAGGCGATTAATCACCTCAGGTTCTTTGGCTGCACGAGCCATGGTCTCCGCAAAGCTTGCCGCGGTGCCGCCAGAGAATGTGCCTTTCATCTTGCGAACCCGGCCTTTGACGCGGGCAAGCGGGGCACCGGTTTTGGCGATGGCCTGCTGTTGCAGGAAATAGACGCCGAGGTCGAACGGGATGGAGTCAAAGCCGCAAGAGAGTACGATGCGCGCGCCGCTCGCTGCTGCGGGCTCGCTGTAATCGCGGATAATGTCATACATCCAGGCCGGCTCGCCGCACAGGTCGACATAGTCCGTACCAGCTTCCACGCAGGCTTTGACCAGCGCTTCACCATAGAGCTGATACGGGCCGACAGTGGTGATCACCGCGCGTGTTTGTTTAGCGAGCGCCAGGAGTGAGGCGGGATCCGCACTATCAGCGATGATGAAGGGGGTGTCTGCTGGCGCGCCAATCTCATCGCGCACGTATGCCAGCTTGGCATCGGAGCGGCCAGCCATGGCCCATTTCACATCCTGGCCGTATTCGGCAGCCAGGTATTCTGCGACGAGACGACCGGTGAAGCCCGTAGCCCCAAAGACTACGACATCATAAGTGCGATTATCCATTATAGTTTCCTGACGTTGGAAGAGCATTCGTCCGAGAAGATAAGGCAACTTGCCCGCGCATCTAGGGCAAGTCGAGTCGTGCTAGCCGTTGATCGGTCTGAGGAGGGCCGGCAAGAAGGCCTTGCGGGTTTGGGCGAGGCGTTCCTCATCCCAGATCGCGCCCAATGTCGGCCCGGAAATGGCAAAATAACAAACCGACCCGATGAGCTGATACGCCGCTGCCGTTTGCTCTGCGAGAGAGCTGTCTTTCCAGTGCGGATGCTGGCCGACCAAGCTGACGGTCTTGTCGAGGAAGCGCTTGAGATACCATTTATTGCCGGTGCGTGTGCGGTCGAGATTATCGAGGAGCTCACGGGTGATTAAACGGGCATCGCGTGGCTCTACCTGCATATGAG
>JAAEZM010000013.1 GCA_018222865.1 Alphaproteobacteria bacterium | reverse complement strand
GCGCTGGGATAGGTGGTCAGGGCCTCATCCATGGCGGCGGGCAGACCCGCGGGCATGGCGCTGGGCTGCGCGCCTTGATCAGGGGTTTGCGCGCAGCCGAGCGAGGCCGTGCTGGCGAGCAGAAGGGCGGTAAGGGCGGCGCGGCTGGACTGTCGGAACATGATTTCCCCCTGGCTTGCGGCACCGGGCATGGCGCCGCTCTTTCACCGTGGGATGCGGGAGGTGCGGGCTTTGGATGCAGGAAAAATAATCCTCTTGCCCAGGTCCCGGTGCGTGCTAGCTTTTTCTCCAACGTAAACAAACGAAAGGAGGTGATCCGATGATCAGTGGTTTTGCAGGTTCAGGTCTTGGATCGAAAATGCGTGCGGCAGTAGAGGCAGCCCTTTCCTCCTGACGCGTTTTCAGGGTCCACGCGCTTAGCGCGTCCGGGTCTTGGGGCATGGCCCCCGGATCCAGACCGGACCGACCAACCGCGATATGAAACCGCCGGGCCCTGAGGGTCTGGCGGTTTTTTCTTGAGATACACGGCCCCGGCGCTAGCTTTCCGGCAGCGAGCTGTGAGGAAAGCGTCATGCCCAGATTGAATGCAATGATTGCGAGCGGGACATCTGCCCTGTCGATTGTGTGCCTGTCTTTAGCGGCTGTGTCATTGGCGGCTGTGACCTCCCCGGCGCTCGCAGGGGAAACGCTTGTGCCGGAAGAGCTGATCGGCACTTGGGATGTTGCGCTACATTTCAGCCCCGATGCGCCGCCCTCTGCCACGGTGATGGAAATCACCGCGGTGAATGAGGATGGCACGATGACTGGCAGCTTCTATCAAAGCGCGTTCGAGACGGCGCGGTACCGGGTCGAGGATGACATGCTGATCATCTCTGTCATCACCTCGGACAGTACCGGGCCCTATGCCACATCCGGCCGACTTTATCTCGACGGGTATTTCGCCGGGCAGACCTTGTCGACCGGGCGCGATTTCCTGATGGCCTGGACGGCTGAGCGGCAGTAATCCCCGCCTGGCTTGCCCGTGCGATGATGTGCGGGTTCTTTGACCCTGTTGTGCCCCTTAAAAAACAAGCCACGCCTTCGCGGTGAAGGCATGGCTCTCATAATAGTCGTAGTAGGAGCCGAATTTTCGCCCGGTCTCCTACTATATTCATGTTGATGAACAGCCTGCGGGGTTTACTCCGCCGGCTCTTCCTCGCCGCCGTCCTCAGCCGGCGCTGCATCCTCAGCTGCCGCCTCTTCAGCCGCCGCCTCAGGCATCGCTTCCGCCTCGGCTTCATCCATCATCGGTTCGTCTGCAGCTTCAGCAGCGACGCCTTCCTCGACAATGACCTCTTCTTCGACGGCCACGTCTTCTTCAACGACCACCTCTTCCTCGACGATTACCTCTTCCTCGACGAGTACTTCAGTCTCCATGGGGTCGTAAGACCCCATATAGTGGAAATAGCCAATTGCACCGGCGAGTGCCGCTAAAATCAAAAAAGCCAGAATACGCATGCGTGTATGTCCCCCCAGACAGCACGGAAGAAAGATTACAGATCGTTTAGCTTAATCCTCCGGTTTTCTCATGCGTCCTCGCCTAAAAGGGGAAAATCTGAGAAAATACACGCGCATCAAGGGGTGTCTGCCTCTGGTGTTTCGGCGGGGAGCGTCCTATCTGGTGAGCGCAACGCATCGCTTGAGGGGCCTTGATGACTGATTTCCTGCTGCTCGCCTTCACCTTCCTGATCGCTGGCGTCATTGCGGTTCCGATCGCGACCCGCCTGGGGCTGGGCTCGGTGCTGGGCTATCTCCTGGCCGGCATGGCGATCTCGCCCTTGCTGAACTGGCTTGGCGTGGATGTGATCTCGATCCAGCAATTCGCCGAATTCGGCGTGGTGATGATGCTTTTCCTCGTCGGGCTGGAGCTGGAACCGAAAATGCTCTGGAAGATGCGCACGCGTCTGATCGGGCTGGGCGGATTACAGGTCACAGTGTCCGTCGCGGCGATCGCCGCTGTGGCAATGGCATTCGGCCAGCCTTTGAGCGTGGGGATCACGATTGGCTTCATCATGACGCTTTCCTCCACAGCGATCGTTCTGCAAACCCTCAATGAAAAAGGGCTGACCAAGAGCGAAGGCGGGCAGGGAAGCTTCATTGTCCTGTTATTCCAGGACATTGCCGTCATTCCCATGTTGTCGATCATTCCGCTTCTGGCTTTGCCGGAACTCCTGGCCCTCGGCGCAGAAAACGCTGCCTCAGGCGCGGGGGAGGGCGAGGAAGCCGCCTCGCTCAGCCTGGTCGCAAATCTTGTCGGCTGGCAGGTCGCGCTGGTTACGGCTGGTGCTGTTGGTGCCGTCATTTTGATGGGCCATTATCTGACCCGGCCGCTCTTTCGCTTCATCGCACGGGCCGGACTTCGGGAGCTGTTTGTCGCCACGGCCCTGATGATCGTCGTCGGTATCGCGCTCCTGACGTCTCTGGTTGGATTATCACCCGCGCTGGGGGCTTTCCTTGGCGGTGTGGTTCTCGCCAATAGCGAATATCGCCACGAGCTGGAAAGCGACATTGATCCTTTCCGCGGTCTGCTGCTGGGTCTGTTCTTCATGACGGTCGGCGCGGCGATTAATTTCAACTTGCTCGCGGAGAATTTCATCCTGCTGATCGTCCTCACCCTGATCCTCATGGTGGTCAAGGTGGCGGTATTGTGGGGGCTCGGCGTGCTATTCAAGATCCGTGGATCGGACCGCTGGCTGATGGCCTTGAGCGTCGCCCAGGCCGGTGAGTTTGGCTTTGTGCTCATCTCCTTCTCAGTGGTGAGTTCGGCGATCTCGACAGAGCTGGCCTCCATGCTTTCGCTGATCGTCGCGATGTCCATGCTGTTCACGCCCTTGCTTTTCATCATCCACGACAAGCTGATCGCCAAGCATTTCTCCGGAGAGCAGGAGAGGGCGACGGATGAGATGGATGAGGACAAGCCCATCATTATTGCCGGCAGAGGCCGTGTTGGCGGGATTGTCGACCGCATTCTCACGGCTGCAGGCTATGAAACAACGGTGATCGATTTTTCGTCCAAACAGCTGGACGATTTGCGGGTCTTTGGTGTCGACAAGGTCTTTTTCGGGGATGCGACGCGTCCGGACCTTTTGCACGCCGCTGGCGTCCACAAGGCCGAGCTTCTGGTGATCGCTCTGGACAGCAAGGAGGATATCACCCGGCTTGTGCGCTATATGCGACAGAATTATCCGGATCTGCATGTCGTCGCCCGCGGCGTTGACCGGCATCATGTCTATGAGCTCTGGGAAGCCGGGTGCCGGGATATTATCCGCGAGACGTTTGACAGTTCGATCCGCATGGGCCGCTCGGCTCTGGAGGCCCTTGGGCATGAGCGCCCGATTGCCCAGGCCATGGTGAATGAGTTTGAGGCCATGGACCGTATCGCCCTGCGTGAGATGGCTGATGTCTATGACAGTTCACTGCCGGCAACCGAGAATGAGGCCTATATCAGCCGCATTACCGAGACCCGGGATGAGCGCCACAAGGAGTTTGAACGTCGCATGCGTGAGGCGGCCCGAGGCGGTGCGCCGGAGGATGAGGCTGTTGAGCCGGGCACGCAAGACGGTCCACAGACGGACCGCTAGACGCGCCTAGTCGAGGATCTGGCTCTCCCAAAGGCGTTCGGCCTGAT
Organism: Alphaproteobacteria bacterium; assembly: GCA_018222865.1. Classification (GTDB taxonomy): domain Bacteria; phylum Pseudomonadota; class Alphaproteobacteria; order Caulobacterales; family Maricaulaceae; genus Maricaulis. The sequence goes on along the minus strand of JAAEZM010000013.1, from coordinate 66,891 downwards.
CCAGGTCGAAGGCCTCCGGGGTGAGGGGTGTTACCGAGATCTGGCCACGCGCCAGAACCGCAACATCGCTGTCAGTGCCATCATCCTGCCCGCTTGTGCGATACCAGAGCTGCGCCGTGCCCGAGCGCATCCCGGTCTCGACGGTCAAAGGCATGGCGGCACGGTCGAAGATTTCGAGCCGTAGCTCAGCGGGATAGGTCAGGATGCTGGGGGTATCCTCCCCGATCTCACCGGTCGGGAAGTTGATGTTCAAAAATGCATCCATCTCGCTTTCGATCAGGCTTGCGGCAAATCCGTTGAGCCAGCGGGCTGCGCCCTCCACATCGCGATCATCTCCCCGTTCAAGAGAGACAGCGAGTGCCGGCAAACCATAGGCGCGTGCCGCGCGGGCAGCGCCAACCGTGCCTGAATACCAATGGGACTGGCCATCATTGGCACCGCCATTAATCCCGGAGATCACCAGATCAGGTGGACGGCCAAAGCTGCGCTGAACCATGTCGATGCCCCAATGCACGCTGATCGCGGGCGTCGCATCAATCCAGTAGGCCAAATCCGCGCCGTCAAACTCGAACTGTGACCACTCTGCTTCGCGGCCGAGCCCGCTTATCGCGCTACTCATGCCGCTCTGGTTTGTTTGTGGCGCAGTAATGAAAACGATAAAGTCCTCATTGAGCGCGCGCGCCAGGGCGCGAAGGTCATCACTTTCATAACCGTCATCATTGCTCAGGAGAATGATGGGTTGGGCCTGGGCGATGGGGGCAATGAGCGCACAAATAAGCGCAAGCATGACAAGGCGCATGATCGTTCATCCAAATTAGGGCCCGACAAGACTGAGAGGCGGAACGCCGTCAGGCAAGCGTGTTTACCCGTTGATGTGCTGACGCGTGAATGCGTCCGGCTGAAGGTCGCTCACTTATTCGCATTCCCGAATGCGGCTGAAGAACAATCAGGGTCTGAAGACATTGCGCCGGGATCTCGCCTTGCACTATCTGGAGACCACCACGCACTCAACGGCGGAAATCTCTTACCTGCTGGGCTATGCAGAGCCGAACTCGTTCTTCCGGGCTTTTGCTGAATGGACGGGCTCAAGCCCTGACCGCTATCGCCGCAGTGCTGCCGCCTAGATCTTCTCAGCGATACGGATTGCGGTATGGCAACCGGCTTTGATGACCGCGGAGAGCACGGGATAGCCCGCGGCATCTCGGGCACCTTCCTCGACGGCGAGGTCTTTGTGCGCGACTTCTTCCTCGCGGAATTTGTCGAACATGTCGGCCAGTTCGTCTTCGCCCATCGCTCTTAATTCTTCGACCTGGCGGGCGTAATGCCCCTCAATCACTGTTTCGACGGCTTCGGTGCAGGCGTGGGCCGCGCGTTCGCCCATGAGAGCGGTGATCGTTCCAAGCGCCCGTCCGCCAATCTGCCAGAGCGGTGCAAGGGCTGTCGGCCGCGAGCGACCCTCACGGATCAGATCATCGAACGCGTCGAGATGGTGTTGCTCATCTGCTTCCATCTCGTGGAGCTGGGTGGCGATACGGGATTTGTGCGGAAGGTTTTTGAAGACTGCGCGCTGGCCGCGATAGATCGCGACGGCACCATATTCGCCCGCATGATCGACGCGGATCATTTCACGGATACGGTCTTCCTTGCGGCGCTTGCCCGGCAAGGCAATCGGCGTTTCGTCAACGGCGCTGCGTACGGATCTCATTCCGACAATCCCCGGTATCCCATAAAGATCGATACGCCGGCCATAATGGCAGAAATCATAGCGTTATAGCCCGCCATGGAAATGCCAAGCAGCGTCCAAGAGGCTTCATCGCACATGGGCGGGGTCAGCTCGCCGCTAAGCGCACGCATGATATCTTCCGGTGAGACATTGGTGATCGCACCGGCGGTACAGCTTGGCGGGCCTGCCCACCAGCCATACTCAATTCCGGCATGCCAGCCCGCAAAGCCTGCAGAATAGACCAGGAGAGCGGCGACCGCGAAGATCGACCAGGGTGCGAAACGCGCCAGGGTGGGTTTGATGATCAAGCCGATGCCCATGGCAAGGCCCAGCGCAATGACGCCCATGTGGATATAGCGCTGGTCATAGCAAAGCGCGCAAGGCGCATACCCGCCAATATACTCAAATCCCCAAGCGCCAAGAAGCATGGCGAGGGAGAAGCCGGACATGATCAGAGGCCAGCGGGACAATGGAAATTCGGACATTACAGGTGTCATGGAGCCGAGAATACGCCTTTGAGAATCCGTCGCACCGTGACAAGTGCGCGCACCGCCCTGAAACAAGGTCAGGGCAAAACGGATCGAATAAAGTCTTTCAATACGTCGATCGCGGCATCGCCGAAAAATAAAAACAAAGTGATGAGCAAGGTTATCCAGACCAGCCCCAGGACAAGTCCAGCCAGGACAAGCAGACCGTCACGGGTCAAAAGACCCAGCGCCGCGACGGCGAGTGCGATACCCGGTGTTGTATTTGTCGCCGGCAGGGGCACCAGGATCGACGCGCAGAAGAGTATGAAAATCGCGCCGACCAGGCGTTCCGCGGTTGGGCCGGAGAGCCAGGTCAGTCGCGGCCGGGCGAGGGCTTCCAGCCAGCCAAACCATTTGCGGCCCCCACGTGCCATACCCTCAAGGCTCTGTTTTGACAGGGTGCGTGCCTTGAATCTGGATGGCAGCCAAGGCTCGTCACGGCCCATCGCCATCTGCGCCGACAGCGCCATCATCGGCAGCGCCATGATTTGCGGCACGCCATATAGGAAGGGAATGGAGATCGGCAGTGCCATGGCAAACAGGATGATGCCAAAAGCCCGCTCACCGAGCGCATCGACAAACTCTCCCAGGCTCATTCCGTTTTCTGGCGCGTCTGCCGCAATGGCTTCGAGAGCGCTGATAAGGCCGCTGCGGCTGGCGGTTTCGGTCATACGGTCCATTCCATCGATTGCGGCGCGACACTAGCTGCGCGACACCCCCGCGTCGAGCGCTCTGGGAAGTTGACTTTGCAGGGCGATATCGGCAGCTTGCGCCTCCGCTTTTCGAAGCACAGTGCCCCTGTGGCGGAATTGGTAGACGCGACGGATTCAAAATCCGTTTCCGCAAGGAGTGTCAGTTCGAGTCTGACCAGGGGCACCACCCTTCGCGCTTTCGGCTGAGGGGCAAAACACCTCACTCGTCCATCGAAACGCCGCCCGTCACGACCGGCATAGGGCTGCCCGGTGTGCGGGCGTTCCAGAGCGCTTATCGCTTAAAGTGAGAAAACCCATGCCAGAGCTATCATGGCTGTGGCACATTGACGTTTGGGCAATGAGTCGGTCCGCATTCGGGGAGGCGGGTATGATTACCATTACAAATGCTGTCCTGTTTGCACGCGCTTCACTGGCGCTGATCTTCATCTGGTTTGGCGCGATGAATTTCACCTCGGTGGGTGTGGCCAATATGGCCAGCTGGATTGGTGGGCATCCCTTCTTGTCAGGCCTTGAACCGCAAGCGGCGTCTGCCGCCATAACCATTGGTATTTATCAGATCATTATGGGTGCCCTGATCGGCGCGCCCTTGCCGTCCGGCAGTTTTCGCCGGATCGGATTCATCATGCTTGGCGCGCATGCAGCGTGTGCGCTCACCGTGCTCTTCACCAATCCAGTCTGGATTGAAAGCGCGGGCGGTTTCCCGGCGATTGGTTCGGGGCAGGGAATATTGAAATATCTGGGCATTCTCGGTCTCGCCATGTGGGCGGGGAGCTTTGATCAATCGCGCATGTTCTCGCATCGTCAAAATGACTGGCGGCAATGGTCTCGTCCGGTAATGCTCGCGGGCTTGATCCTGGTGCTGGGCTGGATCGGCGCGATGAAATTCACTGCGGTTGAGGCGCGCGGCATTGAGCCTCTGGTGGAAACCAGTCTCTTCTTCGCGTGGACGCTCAATTTCGTGGATATCCAGATCGTATCCTATGTCATCGGCGTGATTGAGCTTCTGACGGTGATCGCCCTGACGGGATACTGGTATAATCGGCGATTATACGCGCTGGGGCTTCTTGCATCTGCGCTGACCTTCGTTTTGACCCTGTCCTTCATGGTCAGTTTCGCACCGAGCTGGAGTGCGGATCTGGGTGGATTCCCGGCACTTTCCGGTGCGGGGCACTTCTTGATAAAGGACTTGGCCCTGCTCGCCGTATGCGGGGCGCTAGGCGCAGAATTTCGGGAATATCGTTACGGGCGACGCGCTTGACGCGGATTTTTTTCGTAACGTTCTGAAACGCGCTTCACACTTGCCGTGCTTTGCATGCGGTATTCCTTGACCCGGGCAGGCCGGGTTTTATCGTATTACCTAACGAGAGCGGGGCAATCCGCCTGTTTCGGGAGGTAGATACATGGGCTTTTTGTCGGCAATCGGTCGCGAAGTCGAATTCATGTCCGCCATGCTGCGGATTCTGGGCAAAATCAAGAAGGTCGGTCCGGGCTCTGGCCTGCGCGTGCCGGACCATATTGAGAAGACCGTCGATAAATATCCCGATCGGCCCATGGCGATCACCGATGAGGGTGATGTCAGCTATGCCGAGTTCGAGGCGTATGCGAACCAGGTTGCCCATTGGGCGCGCAGTCACGGGATGAAGCCTGGCGATACGGTCGCTCTGCTCATGCCCAATTGCTGGCGCTATATCGCTATCTGGTTTGGCCTGTCCAAGGTTGGCGTCGTTACCTCCCTGATCAATACGCAGCTGACCGGTCACTCCCTGGCGCATTGCCTGAAGGTGGGCGAAAGCCGTCATGCTGTGGTTTCGGCCGAGCTGGTGGAAGCCTTCCGGTCGGCCCAGGCCAGCGATGATCTTGAAGTCATGCCCTGGACGGTTGATGTCGCGTGTGACTGGGCCGGCGATTTTAATGCGGCCCTCGCTGAACAGTCGACAGCGCGCCCGGATCTGGCGCTGCGTGAAAGCGTCAAGCCCGGCGATGCTGTGCTGAAGATGTTCACCTCCGGCACGACCGGCCTGCCCAAGGCCGCGCTGATGACGCATATCCGAGCGCTCTACTATCTCAACATCTTTGCGATTGTTGCAAAGGCGGCGCCGGAAGACCGCATGATGATGGTTCTGCCGCTCTATCACGCCACGGGCGGTCTGTGCGGTGTTGGCTGCGCACTCTCTTTCGGCGGTTCGCTGATCATTCGCCAGAAATACTCCACTTCCGGCTTCTGGCCGGATGTCAAACGCCATAATGCGACGCTCTTCATGTATGTGGGCGAGCTCTGTCGTTTCCTGGTCAATGCTCCGGAAAGTGAAGCGGAAAAAGGCCACACACTGCGCTGCGCCATCGGCAATGGTATGCGCCGCGATGTCTGGGAGGCCTTCCAGGCGCGCTATAATCTGCCCGACATCGTGGAATTCTATGGCTCCACGGAAGGCAATGTCGGTCTGGTCAATGCGATGAACCAGCCGGGCGCGATCGGTCGAGTGCCGAAATATCTGCGGCATCGTTTCAATATTGATCTGGTGAAATTCGACATGGATGCGGAGATGCCGGTCCGCGGCGCGGACGGGCATTGCCAGCCTTGTGCACCCGATGAAGTCGGAGAGGCGATCGGCCGGATCGACCCCAATGATGCGCGCTTCCGTTTCGACGGATATGGCTCCAAGGAAGACACTGAGAAGAAAATTCTGCGGGATGTGTTCGCGCCCGGCGATGCCTGGTTCCGGACCGGTGATCTGATGTCGCGTGACCGTCTGGGCTATTATTATTTCGTCGACCGGGTCGGTGACACTTTCCGCTGGAAGTCTGAAAATGTCGCTACGGGCGAAGTTGCCGAAGCGCTGCACTTTGACGGTATCGAACAGGCCAATGTCTATGGTGTGGAAGTGGAAGGCCATGCCGGCCGCGCTGGCATGGCGGCGCTCGTCGCGCGGGCGGGGCTCGATCTCGACGAGCTGCGTTCACACCTTCATGACGCCCTTCCCACCTTTGCGCGTCCGCTCTTCCTGCGTCTGCAGGAGCAGGGCGATACGACGGGAACGTTCAAACTCCGCAAGGTTGATCTGGTGAAGGAAGGCTTCGATCCCAAGAAGATCGCCGATCCGCTTTATTTCGATCATCCGAAACTGGGTAAATATGTCCGTCTTACTGCCGAGCTGTACGAACAGATCGTGGGCGGTAAAGTGCGCGTATGAGCATTTCAGACCCGACGCCTGACGACATACTAAAATTCTGGTTCGACGAGGCCGGGCCCAAGCGCTGGTACAAAGTCTCCTCCGGCTTTGATGCGCGGGTCCGGCGCCGATTTGCGCGGGCGGTGGATCGTCATGCCCGCCAGATCTGCGATGGGGAGCATCCCTGGCTCGTTGAGCCTGAGGCGGCCCTGGCACTCGTGCTTCTGTTTGATCAATTCCCGCGCAATATCTGGCGCGGCTCCGGACGGGCCTTTGCGTATGACGCTCTTGCCCGTCATGTCGCGCTGGACATGGTGGAGCACGGCTTTGACTGGGTGATCGAACCGGAGCGGCGCGACTTCATCTATATGCCCTTCATGCATGCGGAGAGCCTGGAGCATCAGGATCTTTGCATCGCACTGGCGGCCTCGCGGCTTGAGCAGGACAACACGCTGCATCATGCGCGCAAGCACCGCGAGGTCATCGAGCGTTTCGGGCGTTTCCCTTATCGCAATGCCGCGCTCGGGCGCGACAGCACGCCGGAAGAGGGGGCGTATCTTTCCGCCTCCACCTACCAGCCCGGTCGAAAGGACTCGGCAAAATCCGCCTGAGGGCAGGACTGACTCCGTGCGTCTCCCACGGACTTTGATCTAAGTATTTGTAGTAATTAATAATATGGCATCTGGCCGGTTGGCCTCTGCCTTGCTCACTAAGGGGCAAGGATCAACCGGAGCACCATAATGTCAGTCCAAGTCACCATCACCGCCCAGGATATGCAGCAGATTGCATGGACCCTTATCGATCTGCACGGCGTGCAGGCGATTGGTGTGGCCGATCAGGCGGCTTGTGAGCTGGATGAAGAAGGGTGCCCGGAAAGCGCGGACGCATGGCGCATCCTGCGGTCAGTCGTTGAAGATGCGGTCGCGGGTCGGTTGACGCGTGATAATGCGGTGGTGCTCCACTAGCCGGCATCGCTGCGGCAAAGCGCACGCTTGCCTGTTATGCTGCACATGCTAATCCGGTCCGCATGGAAAGCATGACGCCCTGGGGCCAGGCCCTCGCGAAACTTGGGATGGATGATCCGCTGGAGCCGGCCAAGGCCGCGCCCGCCCTGCGCCGCAGCTTGCGTCAGGCTGTACCCGTCATGGAGGCGGTTCCCCCCAAGCTCGCCGCTTGCAAGGATCTCACTCTTCCCGGGCCAGCCGGTGATATTCCGGCGCGTCTTTACACGCCCCTGGCAGATGCTGAGCCGCGTCCGACCATGCTCTTCACCCATGGTGGTGGCTATGTCATCGGCGATCTCGACACGCATGACCGCCTCTGCGCGCGACTGGCAGCGAAAAGCGGGGTGCAGATCCTCGCAATCGATTATCGTCTCGCGCCCGAACATGTATTCCCCGCAGCCATAGAAGACAGTCTCGCCGCTTTTGACTGGCTGGTCCGTGAGGGCGAATTGGAAATCAAGGCGGACCTTGACCGGCTGGCGGTGTGCGGGGACAGCGCAGGCGGAGGCCTGGCGGCGGTTCTTGGGCAGCAGCGACGAGACAAGATCCGGTTCCAGCTGTTGATCTACCCGCTCTTGCAGCTCGTTCAGCCACGAAAGACCAAGCTGAAAGCGCTCGAGGGCCATATCCTCTCGGTTTATACGCTGGAACAAATAATTCGCGCCTACCTTGCAGATGCGGACCAGGCCCGTGATGTCCGCGTATCTCCATTGCTGGAAAACAATCTCGCCGCCATGCCGGAAACCCTGATCCTGGCGGCGGAACTCGATCCGCTCCTGGATGAGGGGCAGGCCTATCGTGATCGCTTGCGGGCATCGGGCATTGAAGTGGACTATGTAATGGGCCGCGCACTCCCACATGGTTTTGCCAATATGACGGGCATTTTGCCGCCAGCCAAAGCCCTCATTGATGAAGCGGCAATCGCTTTGGGAACGGCTTTGCGTGGATAGCGGCAGGCAGGGCATTGCCTTTTGCCTCAAGGGCTCCTAGCTGCTGGGCATGGCTTTTTCAGATCTCTACACGCCCGACCCGCGCTTTTCCGCTCTCGGATCCGATTTTGCTGACGCTGTTGATCCGGCGCGCTTCCCGGATGCCAAATTGCGCTACTGGAATGATCGCTGGGCTGACTCTGTTGGCCTTGGTGCGCTGAGTGCGCAGGAAAAACAGCGTCATTTTCACGGCTTTGCCATGCTGCCGGACAATCAGCACCAGCCTTTGGCGATGCGCTATCACGGCCATCAATTCCGCACCTATAATCCGGATCTGGGCGATGGACGCGGCTTCCTTTTCGCGCAATTGCGAGATCATGAAGGCCGGCTTCTTGACCTGGCCACGAAGGGCTCGGGCCAAACCCCCTGGTCACGCGCCGGCGATGGTCGCTTGACCCTGAAAGGAGCGGTCCGCGAAATCCTGGCAACAGAAATGCTGGAGGCGCTGGGCGTCTACACCTCCAAGACTTTCGCGGTTTATGAAACAGGCGAGCCACTCGAGCGAAATGACGAGCCGTCACCGACGCGATCGGCTGTGCTGACGCGGCTGGGGCATTCTCACCTGCGCTTTGGCAGTTTCCAGCGTCACGCTTATGAAAACGCGCCGGACAGGATTGAAGCCCTGATCGCCCATGCGCTGGAGAATTATTATCCAGACCTGAAGAACCGACCGGACCCGGCGTCCACACTCATGCAGGCCGTCGCGGAAGCAAGTGCGCATCTTGTTGCGGGCTGGATGGCGGCCGGTTTTGTCCATGGCGTGCTCAACACCGATAATCTCAACGTGACTGGCGAAAGCTTCGATTACGGTCCGTGGCGCTTTCTGCCCTTCTACCAGCCCGGCTTTACCGCGGCTTATTTCGATCAGACGGGGCTTTATGCATATGCACGTCAGCCCGAGGCTGTTTACTGGGCGCTCCAGCAATTGGCGCAGGCCCTGTCCCTGGTCGGTGATGACAAACAGTTGATTGCGGATCTGAATACTTTCCCGGCGCATTATCGGCTCGCGCTGATGGACGCCTTTCTGGCCCGCTTCGGTTTGAAATCAGCCGGACGCCAGGAAGATGAAGACATGATCCGCGCCTTCCTGGCCTTCATGCAGGCGAGCGAAACGCCGTGGGAAGCTGTGTTCTTCGACCATTTCGTGGATATCGAACGCGCTGCCCAGTCACCACGTGCGCCGCTTTATAAAAGCGAGAGCTATCGAAGCTGGTTTGAGCGGCTGAAGCGACACGAGCCGGATCGCCCTGAGCGGTTGCAGCACCCTTACTTCAAGGCTGAAGCGCCCGTTCACATGACCATTGAAACGGTTGAGGGCATTTGGAGCCAGATAGCCGACCGTGATGATTGGAGCGGGCTGGACGATATGCTCATCGGGATTGGCGGAGCGCGTGAAGCCTTTGATCTGGGACGCTCGCGTAGCGGCTTCCTCAATCAGCGCGCGGATTGACGGTGAGCTGAGCGCGCGCAAGACTGGTGCAGCTTTGCCCTAAAGGATCAAATGCTGAAGCTTCTTCACGCAGACCTGCTTTTCACACCTGGCCTGACCCACGCATTCACCACCCGCCATGGCGGCGTGAGCGAAGGCGCTTATGCGAGCTTGAATATTACGCGTTCGCGCGGCGACAAGCCCGAGAATGTTGCGATTAATCGCAATAGGGTGCGGGATGCGCTCGGGCTCGACTATCTCGCCTTTGCAACCCAGGTGCACGGGTGTGATGTGGTGCGCGTGGACGAGGCGCCCCGAGGAGAGCAGCCGGCGGGCGAAGCCGACGCGATGATCACCAATCAGCCGGGTATCGGACTGGTCGCTCAAACCGCGGACTGCACCCCCATTCTCCTGTTTGACCCTGAAAACCGCGCGGTCGCAGCCATCCATTCAGGCTGGCGCAGCACGGTGAAAAACATCGTCTCGGAGACGATCAAGGCGATGGCCGAGGCATATGGAACGAAGCCGCAAGATCTGAAGGCCGCGATCGGGCCCTCGGTCTCCCCGGCTCATTACCGGGTCGGCCCGGAGGTTGTGGCCCAGTTTGAGCAATTTGAAGCGCAGAGCGGAGTTTTAGGTCCGCGTGACGGGGATGGCGGCGCCCAGCTCGATGTGGCTCTGGCCTGCGCTCTGCAATTGCGCGCTGCCGGGGTGCCGCAAGCACAGATCGACCGCTCCTCGCTGTGTACCTATGCTGAAGAGGCGGATCTGTTTTCTGCGCGTCGCTCTCACCATCGCGGAGAAACCGGCGTGTTTGGCGGTCAAGGCGGCGTGATCGGCCTTCGACGCGACTAGCTAGGAATTAAAGACAGGCTGACACGAAGCCGGGGAGAACTTCATGCCAATGATCAACGCCTATGCGGCCCAATCTGAAACCAGTGATCTTGCGCCTCTAGACATTGCTCGGCGCGAGCCGCGACCCAATGATATTGCGATCGATATTGAGTATTGCGGCGTTTGTCATTCGGACCTGCATGCTGCGCGCAATGACTGGGGCGGAACCACCTACCCCATAGTGCCCGGGCATGAAATCATTGGTCGGATCAGCGCAGTCGGCAGTGCCGTTTCCCGATTCAAGGTCGGAGACAGAGTTGGCGTGGGATGTATGGTGGACAGTTGTCAGAGCTGTTCGCCCTGCGAGCAGGGGCTCGAGCAGTATTGCGAAAAGGGCATGACCGGCACCTATGACAGCAAGCTTCCGGACGGAAGCCTGACCTATGGCGGTTACTCCAAGCATGTTGTGGTACGCGAAGAATTTGTGCTTCGGATCCCGGAGGGCATGGATCCGGCTGGCGCCGCGCCGTTGCTCTGCGCCGGTATCACGACTTACTCTCCGCTCCGGCACTGGCAGGTTGGGCCGGGAAAGAAGGTCGGGATTGTCGGTCTTGGCGGCCTGGGCCATATGGGCGTGAAAATCGCCGCAGCCATGGGTGCTGAGGTCACGCTTTTCACAACCTCGCCCGGCAAGGCCGAAGATGCCAGACGCCTGGGGGCCAGCCAGGTGGTTATTTCAAAAGAGCGCGATCAGATGAAGGCGGTTCGTGGTCAGTTCGACCTCATCCTCAACACTGTTGCCGCTCCGCACAAACTGGACCCCTATCTCCAGGCTCTCAAACTGGACGGGACCATGGTTATGGTCGGATTGCCGGATGAACCCCATCCGCCTGCTGGCATGGGAAATCTGATTATGAAGCGCCGGTCTTTGGCCGGATCCCTCATCGGGGGGATTTCGGAGACCCAGGAAATGCTGGACTTCTGCGCCGAGAACAAGATCGTGTCCGATATCGAGATGATCGCGATGGCGGAGATCAACACGGCCTATGAACGCATGCTCAAGAGCGATGTGAAGTATCGCTTCGTGATCGATATGGCGACGCTCGGCTAATTAGCCTCCCCGCTGGTTTGATCGGCATCCGCCCATTCATAAAGCGCGGCCGCACGTTGGGCATAGACTTGCGAGATGATCTGGCAAGCCAAGAGCGCCGATTTGAACGTCGCGAGCAAGTGGCGACCCCGAGAGGATTCGAACCTCCGACCTTCAGATTAGGAATCTGCTGCTCTATCCTGCTGAGCTACGGGGCCTTGAGCGCAAGATGCCGCTGCCCGACCGGGCTGGCAAGCCGTGCTGCAGGTCCAGAGCTGTCGATTTGTGGCGGCCCTAATCCGGTTTGAAACAGCGAGCGGTGAAGCTGGAATAAAGCGTTCCTGAAGAGAACATCCATTCGATCACGCCGGGCAATCCGCCGTCCACGGCATAGATATTCCCTTCATCCCGCGGCAGAATATAGATCTGGTCAGGCTGGGACGGATGGAAGATGATTTCGTCTCCCACTGTTGTGTCCGCAAAAACGACGCACTCCACAGCTTGGTCTTTGCTCAGCACGTCCGCGCCCTCATTCCAGAACCAGTATTTCGTGATGCGCTCCCGCCAGGCTTCCACACCTTCGGCAGGGTCAAGAATGTCTGCGGGTGTATAGACGCGAATTTCGCTCCCGGTGTTTTCATCATCATCGTACTTCTCCGGGTCTTGCATCATCTCTTCATAGGTGAGGTTGAGATGTTCATCGCCCAGAACGCCCTTGCCGAATTTCGTGATGAAGGCGCGATAGCCGGTCGGAAAACGGAGCTTGAGCTGAGCCTCAGCGGTTTCGAGATCGGCCTCGGAAACGGGGCTCGGCGTGCCAAAAGTCGTGTACTGCTCAAACATGTCTTGCCTCTGCTTCTTGGCCTTCTGCCATATCCAGAGCCTGTGACGTCTCCATGTCGCTTGCGCGCCCGGCGAGAGGGGTCTGGTGCTTCTGATGTGAATTTGACTAGAAGAATTAGTGCTTTAGGCGGTGTGAGGCCTAAAAATGTTTTTCGATTGGCGGCCATATTCAGCTAGGGTTCAGCGGAAATATTGACTATTGTTAAGCAACCGGTGCGCTTGGGACGTCTCATGGGAGGCGGGGGAGTGCCGGTAGACCAGGGACAATTCATGAGATCTTTCCTTGCTTTTACCGCAGCCGCCATGCTGGTCACGTCTGGCGCTGTTGCGCAGAATCCGAGTGCAACGCCGAACTATGGCAGTGTTACCCTGAACTCCGGTTTTACCCCGGACCCTTACACGGTGACACTTAACGCAGGCGGCGGTATCGCAGCCTCGAATATTTCGTCCAGCTGCCGCGGCTATATCACCAATGCACCGGACTTCTCGGTCTATTACACGGCCAGCTCGCTCTTCGATCTGTCGATCTTCGCCAACTCCGGGACAGACACGACGCTTGTGGTCAATGATCCTTACGGCAACTGGTTCTGTAATGATGATGGCGGTGAGGGCCTGAACCCGGCACTGACCTTCAACAACCCGTCATCGGGCCGTTACGACATTTGGGTTGGCACTTACTCGTCTTCTGCGGGTCTTCCGGCTGCAACCCTGTCCATCTCTGAACTTGGTCGCAGTGGTTCTGCACCCGTACCGCCGAGCCGCATCGATTACACTCTGCCGGCAACCTATGGCAATGCGACGCTGCGCGCCGGTTTCCAGCCGGATCCATACCGCGTGTCCATCGTCTCCGGTGGTCGTCACCGTGCCAATGAAGTGCGTTCCGGCTGTGCCGGTTGGGTCGCCTCTGCGCCGGACTTCCAGCTGACCTTCTCAGCCGGTAGCCTGCCACTGATCATTTCAGCGGCATCCAGCACGGACACCACGCTCTTGGTCAATGACCCCAATGGCAATTGGCATTGTAATGATGATGGCGGCAATCAGGGGCTCAACCCGGCGCTGACCTTCTACAATGCGATGTCGGGCACTTATGACATCTGGATCGGATCCTACAGCCAGGGCAATAACGCGAATGCGACCCTGTCGATTTCCGAGCTCTATAGCGAGTAATCGCTAAAGGAAGCACTGATCGTGAAGGGGCTGCGCTGCATGGCGCGGCCCTTTTTTCGTTTGGGCGCTTTGCGCGCCATATTCAAAGCTGTCCGTGTCAGGTTTTGCGTTTTTACCGTGGGGCGAGCAGCGCCGCCTTGATGTGCGGCGACAGGCGTGGTCGGTTGCTTCAACCATGTCTGACTAGGGCCTGATCTCATGTTCTTAAAACGCTTTCAAACAGCCATCCTCGCCGCCTTTGCCTTCGCTGTTCCGGTTTTCGCGCAGGCGCCGACAGCGGAGGAGGACCGCGTCCGTGTCATCTCCGATCTGGCTTATGTGGACGGGGATGAATTCCTTGACCCTTTCCACCGCCTTGATCTTGTCCTGCCCGAGGGCGAGGCGCGTGCAACGATCCTGTGGATCCATGGCGGGGCATGGGCGGCCGGAGTAAGCGAGCGTGACATCACACTGGCGCAGGCCCTGGCTGATCGCGGGTTCGCGGTGGCTGTAATGTCCTACCGGCTCAGCCCTGGACGTTGGATGTCGGAAGATTTGTCCGATACGGGCGTGCAGCATCCCGCGCATATAGAGGATGTCGCCTCCGCCTTTGCCTGGCTCTGGGCCAATGCAGACGACTATAATCTCGACCGTGATCGCTTTTTCGTCAGTGGATTTTCCGCCGGCGGACATTTGTCTGCGCTCCTGGCGATGGATGGGCGCTATCTCGCGGCCGAAGGGTTGAGCGCTGAGAATATCCGTGGATCGGTCCCGATCGCGGGGACCTATGATGTTGAGTATTATTATGAGGTCATCCATGAGGGGATGGGTGCGGATGCCGCCCGCGATCATGTGATCGGCGTGTTCGGGCCGCGAGACGGCCATGCGGCGGCCTCGCCGGAGACTTATCTGGAGGGTTTTGATGCGCCCATGCTGGTGATCGCGGAAGGCCAGACAGCCCTTTATACCGAACCCTTTGAAGAGCGTGTCGAGGCGGAGCCGGGCGTCAGCCAGATCGAGTTCGCCTATTTCATGGAGGAAACCCATGCCTCGCTCTTCCTGGGCATGGCAGACCGTGAGGCTGAAGACGCGGTTCGCGACACGATGATCGGGTTTATCGAACGGGTCCTGGCGCAGTAGGGCGGGCGGTTCCGGCGCTAGCCGAAACGCGCCCGGAAACCGACCCGGAAGGTCGTGCCTTCAAAATCGCGCACGGAAATATTGGAATCGTTGGAGAGATAGCCGATCTCGGCATACGCGGTCATTTCCGGGGCGAAATCATAATTGATCCGCGCCGCTGCCTCCCAGCGATCATCTTCTCGGGCGAAGGGCTCGGCAGTTGAGAAATCGCCGTCATAATCGCGCTGAGAGAGGCTGGCGCGCACTTCACCGGACCAGCTCTCATCGAAATCTGTCCAGGCGCGGGCACGCACTTGCCAGCCATCAAAGGCAAACCGGTCCGCATCAGCATCCGCCGTCGTGACAAAAGCGCCAACGGCCATATTCACCGGCCAGACATCATCGGCATAACGGTATTGCTCGATACCGGCGCGCCAGCGGGTCTGATCAAGACCCGGCGTCGCCTTGTCAGTGAAGTCATAAAGGTCGGTCTGAATAGAAAAGACGGTTTCGAAGGTCTCACTGGGACGGTGACGATACTGGGCATGGCCGCGATAGCGCGTATAGCGGTGATCGCCATCCCGGTAATTCACACCGCCATCAATCCAGAAGCGGACCTGGTCATTCTCGCCCACCGGCGTCCAATATTGCAGGCGCGTGGTAAAGAGCTGGGAGTCCAGATCATCCCGGTCTTCGTAAATCCGGATGCGGGCCTGTTGCTCCAGCCGCCAGACCTTGCCGCCGCCCGTCGGCATGATGAGGGAGGCCCAATTATTCGTATCAAACCCGTTTTCCAGGCTCAGCCCGTCGCCGGGATCGGCCGTGTCTTCAACGAAGGTCTCACCGCGAGATAGCGCCGTGTCGGTTCGGAATTGAAAACGTGTCTCCTGCGCCTCAGCGCCGGCAACAAATGCGGAGGCCGCTGCCAGTCCGCTCGCCGCAATTGCCCAAGTCTTGTCCATTCTCATCCCCCAGGCTTTCGCCCTGTCCATTATGCCTTTGGCGTGCCGCGCCAAACTGGTCCCGTTGAGCGACTGAGAGTTTGCACACATTCTCGCCACGACGCTATGCTGATCTTGGCGGTGGGACGCCCATATGGGGGCATTGGATTATGGCGTGGGTATGGCTGAGACGGTATCCTTTGAAGGCAAAGCTTCAAATAAACTAACCGATAACAAGGTGTTGCAGGACCATTTCAGGTCCGTCGACAGCGCTCCGAAAGGTATCAGCGTCAAGCGTCCGCGCTCGGCGGCGGACGGGTTTATCGTGACCTTTACGGCCTTGAGCGTGCTGGTCTTCTCTCTTTATGCCTGGATCAACGCGCAATATCCGGAGACCATCCCGAAGGATCTGATCTTTTTCACCGCAGATCGGGTCAATGCGATCCTGCCCATCCGGACCTTTCTTCTGGTCTTCTTCCTGGTTTACGCGCTCTACGCCCATGGCGGGCTGTGGGCCAAACTGCGACTGGGCCTGTCCCTGGTCGGCAAGCTCGTCGCGATCAGTGCCTTTGTCGATGGCATGGCCTTCCTCTCCTGGAATTACGCCGCATCGATCTGGCCGGTACAGGTCCAGCAAATCCTGGTGGGC
Organism: Alphaproteobacteria bacterium; assembly: GCA_018222865.1. Taxonomy (GTDB): domain Bacteria; phylum Pseudomonadota; class Alphaproteobacteria; order Caulobacterales; family Maricaulaceae; genus Maricaulis. The sequence goes on along the minus strand of JAAEZM010000013.1, from coordinate 50,714 downwards.
CTGGTGGGGCTGGCCATTTTCCCGCAAACCATTTTGAGCCAGGCCAGGCTACCCAGTGACGCCAATGCGCCACTGAGGCGACGCGGCCGGGTCTGGGAGTATACGCTTTTAATCGCCGTCACCGTGTTCGCCGCCTTATTCGCTGTGGTTATGGCCTTCTGGTATGAGCCCGTTCTCAATCAACTGCATGCGATCGCCCTGCTGGGCGGGATGGGGCCGGGGGTGTTTCTGGCGCAGCAGGTATTGACCCTGACGCTGGGCGTCTGGGGGCTGACGCGAAACCTGTTTTCCGGATGGCGCAAATACAGTCCCCCGATCGCTGTTTTGATCCCGGCGCATAATGAAGCCCATCTCATCACCCAGACGATTGATGCGATTGATGAGGCCGCCGCACATTATGATGGCCCGGTGCGCATCGTATTGATGGATAATTGCTCGAGTGATGACACGGTCGCGGTCGCGCAAGCCGCCTTGGATCAATGCCGGTGCGCGCGGGGCGAGATCATCGACAGTCCGGTCCCGGGCAAGGCGAAGGCGCTTAATCACGGCATCAGCCTGATTGATGAGGCGTATATTGTTCGCATCGATGCCGATACGGTGATTGAACGCAAGGCGCTGAAGAAGGCCATGCGCCATTTTGCGAACCGGACCGTCGGCGCTGTTGGTGGGCTGCCTCTGCCCTTGAGCAATAAGGGCACGCTGTCGAAATTCCGCACCATCGAGGTCCTGAACCGACATGGATTCACCCAGGTCGCGCTGGGGGCGTTCAACGGGATCATCGGGATCCCCGGCATGTTTGTGGTCTATCGCCGTGATGTCCTGATCCAGGCGGGCGGTATCACCGAGGAGATGAATGGCGAGGACACGGATATTGTTCTGCGGATGACCAATCTGGGCTTTCGGGCGGTGTCTGATCCGCGGATCCGCTTCAAGACCGAAGTTCCAGAGAGCATGGTGCATTTGCGCGAGCAAAGAACGCGCTGGTTCCGCAGCCTCTATCACGTCACCGCCCATAATCGCTCCATCCTGTTTGAGGGGCGGACAATTACCGGGGCTGTCGTTTTGCCCTTCACTTTGATGAATGGGGCGCGGCGGGCGATGATGGCGCCTTTGGCCATCTTTGGCGCCATTCTCTATTTCGTTTATGGCGGGGTGTATCTTCACCCGGAGATCCAGACCGTCCTGGCGGTTTTGCTGGGCATGCCCTTTGTCATGGCCTGTGTTGTGGTGACGCTCTGGGGGCGCCCGGATCTCGTTCTCTACATGCCCTTCTATATGGGGTTCCGGCTCTTGCGCTCCTATTACACGCTCGGAGCAGTCCTGACGCTGGTCTATCCGGACCGGGCGTCTGATCGGGCGTTTGAAGCGCCCATGCCGCTCTCGCGTGAGCGCACACCCCGGCGCAGCTGGATCCAGAAGGCGCTTGAACCCGTCAGTCTTACGGGACGCCGTCGTAAACGTCGTGAGCGGCAGGTCGAGAAGCAGAGCTGAGGTGTTACGGCGCTAGGCGTTTCCCCGACAGGGTTTAAGCGGCCCGGATGATTGCAACCGACCTTGCCCAATGAAAAACCCCCGCCCGGACAGACCGAGCGGGGGTAGAGGCTTCATCATGCAGGATAGCGATCGTATTGCGTCCAATACGGGCCCCGGCGAGACCTTCCGTGCCCGGTTGGGCGAAGCCGATAAGGCCGGGCACGCTCTGCACGCGATTGGGATTATTCCGGGTCGGTGCCGGAATATCGGCACTCACACGTTCAAGCACGGTCAGACCCATGACATTGGTGATCTCTGCAGCGCGCAATGACCCGGAATTTCGGATCCGCAGCGAGCCGTTCTCAATGATCAGCCGTGCAGAGGCATTCGTTGGAATATGATTGGCGGCAATGAACGGGGTGGTCGAGGTCATGGCCGTGTCCGGATCAATCTCCACCAGGGTATAGTCAGCGCCTTCCGGAACGAAATAGGCGATGGCCTGGGCAAGGAAGCCCATCACTGCCAGGCGCTCTTCCGCCTCCAGAGACTGGGGCACACGAACATCAACCCCGTTGGAGAAGGCGGCCGGTAGCCCGGACAGTCCCGACAGCGTATTGCCGCCGCCATTATAGGCGAGGTGGGAGCTATCAAGCAGCTGTATCGGGTAACGTTGCGCTGTCACGGCGCAACCACCGTGTTCGCGATGGCGCTGAACAGTGATCTTGAGATCATTATTGAGGATCTGCATGCCGGCGGGCAGCTCCACATCAACCGAGTTGAGCCGTCCGGTATCGATATGGCGGCTATCAATGATCTGATTATTCAGCATGGTATGGACGAGATTGGTGAAGTCGCCTGGACCTTCCGGCAGGCGGATGTCCAGATGCATATGGGTCGGCGCGCGCCCCGTTGCGTATTGGGCGATATCATAGTCAAAGCTCCAGCTGCGGCTCTGGGTGACCTGCTGGACGCTGGTATCAACGCCGAGGCGCTCAAAGCTGACCCCGTCGCGCTGTTGATCTTCACCAATGTATTCAATTGATCCGACCGCACTCGAACGGGCGACCGACAGGACTTCCCCGGTCAGGAAATCAACGCCCGCCCTGTCTTGGGGATCGGTGATGGCGAGGTGGGCAAAGCCATTCCTGCGCCAAACCATGCCATTGCCATCGCTTTCAAAATTCTCAAGTCCCGCAGCAATCAGGGCCTCTGGCGTATCGAGCAGGATGAGACCGCGGCCTCTGATACCGCCACGGGCCACCTCGCCAAGATCAACAAAGTTGACCTGATAACCCAGCCGGGTCAGGCGTTCTCCGAGGCGCAGACCGATTTCCGTGTATTCACGCGCGCCTTCGCCTTCAGGCATGGAGATCGCTACGGCGTTGGGCAGCAGAGCGACGACATCGCGTACGGAACTGATCTCATCTTCGATTGTGTATTGAATGGCCGAGAGGGAGTCGAAACGCATGACGGCGCCAACCGAGCGTTCATTGTGGCAAAGATCATCGGGCAGATCGCCAAGCAGCTGGAAGCTCAGCTGTATGTCAGTCCCATTCCAGGCATTCGCGGGGATGGGCAGTACCCATTCAAACTCGCGGATCCCTGCAGACAAAACCCGTTCTGCCACACGGCGGCCATTCGCCATGATGCGGACAGAGGCAATGGTATCCGTCGAGACCTCCTGGGACCCGATAAGGCGAACTTGCACATCTTCAATGTCTGCATCGCGAATACGCGGCAGACGGATGGCGGCGTAGGAGGGATAGCCCGCAAGCATCAGCCCGTCCTCAGCGCCGACATCAGCGAGGGTGATCGTCGTCGGACCGGATCCGGAAGCCAGCGCGCTGGTACGGACGAGCTGGTCGAGTATGGCTGTAAGATTGCGCCCGAAACTGCCCTGTCCGGCATTGAGCGCGCCTGTATTGAACAAAGTGATGACGCTGCTCACCGCGATCGCCATCATAATCAGCGAAAACCATGGCCGCTTGCGGCGCTGTGGTTGATTTTCAGACAAGGTATCCCCCCGGCTTGGCCCCTTAGAACGCACATCGCGTTACGTTTCCCCTCGCCACTACTCTCCTAAAGGGGGAATTTGTAAGAAATGAGACTGGATTGGGGCGTATTCACCGTGAAATCCGAAGCGGGAGGTGGGAGCTTTATAAGTATAAGAAATATATACTTAAAATAGACTATCTCTAGATCGTGGGCGCTCAAATTTCCTTGCGCGAAAGCGATATTTCGCGAGGTGGGTACTCGTGAGAGTGGATTAAAGTCTAAACAAACAGTCACAGCGTGTTGTGAGCGCCTTATTCTAGTGCGGTCTCTGCCCTATTTGAGTCGCTTGCGGGCGCGCAAAGAAAAACGGCCCGCCGGGAGGCAGGCCGTTTTCAGTAAATCTGCAGTGAGCGGCTTAGCCGACCTGGGTGCGCAAATCATTGAGCTGGGTTGCAACTTCCTGGGTCGCTGCCGTCATCTGGTCAACGGCTTCCTTGCCGCGGGCGACAGAGACGCCAGAGCCGCGAACGCCGTCGAGGATTTCTTTCACTTCATTATCAAGTGCCGAGATGCGAGAGGCGATGTCTTCGGTGGCCTTGGCGGTCTGACCGGCCAGGGCTTTCACTTCGCCGGCAACAACGGCAAAGCCGCGACCGGCCTCACCAGCGCGCGCGGCCTCGATCGTGGCGTTCAGCGCGAGAAGATTGGTTTGGCTGGCAATGGCCTCGATGGTGGACAAGATCGCATTGATTCGCTGAGACGCGTCGGTCAGAGCTTCCACACGGCGCTCCAGGACCTGCGAGCTTTCCTCGACTTGGTTCATCGCATCGAAGGCGACCTGAGCCGCTTCAGCACCTTGGGAGGCGCGAGCTGCGGTCTCGCCTACGGCGTGAGCAATAGCGTGCATATCGGTTTCGCCGGTAGAGGCGTTATCATCATAAGCGTAGGCGTTCATGTCGGCATCCTGCTGGCTGGTTCATGCCATTAGCGCCCTAGACAGAAAAAAAATGGTTAACCGCTCTTCATTTTGTCCGCGGTTTTTGGGGCGAGTGCATATAAAAATGCAACCAAAGAGTGTATATTGTCACCCGAGATATCAATGGAGGTCAGTATGCGTAATCTATCTGTCTGGTTTGTCCTTGTTCTTGCGCTCTCGGCTGGATGCTCCCGCGCCGAAGAACCACGATTGGAGCCTCCGGCCGATGCGCCCCCGGCCGATGCGGTCGTGGCTGGGGTGGAGGCGGTAAGCGGCCCGCTCAGTTTCGACGTTTCTGGCGAGCGCATGAATGGTGAAGTGCGCCTGGCCATGCTTGAGGCGCCGGATGAGACGCTAAGCCGGACCTTGTTGGAGGCGGAACTTGCCGCGGGCCGGGTAAGACTTGATCCGGTCCGCGAGGGACCTGACCGCTATGGCAGAACAATCGCGAGGGTTTGGCGGCCAATCGATGAGGCGGGATGGGTCAGCGTACAAGCGCGCCTTGTCAGCCAGGGCGCGGCCCGCGTTCTTGCCTATCCTGATAATGATCCGGAGGAAATCACAGCGCTCCTCGCCAGTGAAGCCGAAGCCCGTGCGGCTGGCGCGGGAATCTGGGGCGATCCGCAATATGGTGTCCGCGATACAAATCCGGATTTGCTGATGCAGGATGCGGGAGGGCTCCACCTTGTGGAGGGGCGCGTGATGAGTGTCGCCATCCTGCAAAGCGGGCGGACCTATTTGAATTTTGGTTCCGATTGGCGCACGGATTTCACCATTCGAGTCGAGGCAGAGGATGTGGCGGGGTTTGAAACCGCTGGCTATGATCTGGAAGCCCTGGAAGGGCGAAGGGTCCGTGTGCGCGGAATCATCCGGCGCGAGAATGGTCCGATGATCCGCTTGGAAAATCCGCTGCGGCTTGAACGCCTCGACGAGATGGCTGATTAGGCGTGATCAGGCCGACGGGATGAGCCCGGCTTCTGCCGGGTCGCCCACCCGGGTGACCAGAGCTTTGCGGAGCTTGGTCAGCGCGGCGTTCTCAATCTGACGGACACGCTCTTTGGAAATGCCAAGCACCTTGCCCAGGGATTCCAGCGTCGACCCGTCTTCTGTGAGACGGCGTTCGGCGATGATGAAGCGCTCCCGGTCGTTCAGCTGCGTCATGGCTTCACCGAGCCAGGCCTTGCGGCGCTGCGTATCGGTGGACTCCATCACGGCTTCTTCCGGAACCGCATTCTCGTCCACCAGGAAATCCTGCCACTGAGAGTTTTCTTCATCGCCAACCGGCGCATTCAAGGATCGATCCGATGCGGACAGGCGCTGGGCCATGGCGTCGACATCGCTCTCGCGTACCTTCAGCTCCGTGGCAATCTTGGTGCGGTTTTCCGGTGTCAGTGCTGCGTTATCGACATCGCCGATCTGAGCCCGCAGACGACGCAGATTGAAGAAGAGGGATTTCTGGGCGGAAGTCGTACCGGTCCGAACAATCGACCAGTTCCGAAGCACATAATCCTGGATGCAGGACCGGATCCACCAGGACACATAGGTGGAAAAACGCACATCGCGTTCCGGCTCAAAGCGCTCCGCGGCTTTCATCAGCCCGATATTGCCTTCCTGGATGAGGTCAGCCATGGGCAGGCCATAGCGGCGGTATTTCGCGGCAAGCGACACGACCAGGCGCATGTGCGCGCGGGTCAGCTTGTGCAGGGCAACCTCGTCGCCATCATCACGCCAGCGACGCGCCAAGTCTGCTTCTTCTTCCCGTTCGAGGAGCGGTTCGGCCATTGCGGCGCGAACAAAATCCTGCTGACCGCTCTCGCGAAGTTCGGCGCGGACAGAAGGGGCGGAAGAAGTATGGCGTAGCGTCATGATTTCAATCCTTTTGCCCTGATGTACGGAAAAGGGCTCGGATCGGATCATGAAAAGCTGCAGTTAAATGCAGAACGCCCGGCACGGGGCCGGGCGTTCATCAATGCGCAGGGCATTTAAAAAAGGCAGAGATCTGTCTTAGGCCGCTTTTTTCAGCAGCGAGTCTGACAGCATTTCGCGCGCTTTTTCATGGCCGATATTTTCGACAGCCGCGAGCTCACGGACCATGCGGTCCAGAGCGCTCTCATAGAGCTGGCGTTCGGAATAGGACTGCTCGGGCTGGTCTTCAGCACGGTGCAGGTCACGAACGACCTCGGCAATCATGATCAAATCACCGGAATTGATCTTTGCTTCGTATTCTTGCGCACGACGGCTCCACATGGTGCGCTTGACGCGGGCCTTGCCCTTCAGCGTCTTCAGCGCATCCTTGACAATGCGGTCGCTGGACAGCGGGCGCATGCCAGATGCTTCAGCTTTTGCAGTCGGGACGCGCAGGGTCATCTTATCCTGCTCAAAGGTGACGACGTAAACTTCGATATCAAATCCGGCGACGGTGTCTTTCTCAACACCGGTAACCTGGCCAACGCCATGGGCCGGATACACGATGAAATCGCCTTGCTGGAAATTATCGTTGGCGGTCTTCTTCGTCATTGATGCTCTCTCATTGGGCTCTTCGTGTACGGAACGACAAAAGGATCACGCCAATCTCAAAGAGGTTCCGGCTTCGCCGGCTTCGAGATCGATAATATGCGTGCACCAGTCGCCACGTAGAAAAGCGGGCCGTGCCACCCGCACAGCCCATCTAATGTGTCTTGGATATCACAAATTTGCGCAATTTTCAATCAACCGCGCGAAATTTAGGGAAATCGATTACGTTCCCTGTCCCGGATTCTCGGAGAAATACTTCTCGAACTTGCCGGATTCCTCAGCCATTTTGTCTGCGTCGGCAGGCGGATCCTTGCGCAGGGTGATGTTCGGCCAGATTTCCGCGAACTTGGAGTTCACTGCCAGCCATTTGCCGTCTTTATCATCTTCCGTATCCGGCTTGATGGCTTCGACCGGGCATTCCGGCTCGCACACACCGCAATCAATGCACTCATCGGGATGAATGACGAGGAAGTTCTCGCCCTCATAGAAGCAATCTACGGGGCAGACTTCGACACAATCGGTGTATTTACAGCGGACGCAGGCGTCGGTGACGATATAGGTCATAGGGGGCAGGTATCAGCGGTTTGTCTAAGATCACATGTGCGGGCGGGACATGGGACCCCGGAGCCGCTTTGTCAACGCTGTCTTGCTTTCGCTTCTGCACGTGAGCGTGCGAACACCCGTTCGCGATCATCAATGCCCAGCAAGGGAGCGATCCGGCGCACAAAGGCATCCTCGAAGGGCGATTTCTCGCCATCAGCCAGGGCAACAAGCCAAAGCTGTTCGATCAGAGCCACACGTTCTTGCTCGCTCAGACACGTCTTCACGACCTTGGTAAAGCGGTGATGATCAACAGCCGTCTCGGCGAGTTCTTCCGCCTGGTCGAGGATGCGTCGCGCCTTTTCCCCTTCAAGGCCGAAGGCGACTTCCAGCGTGTTGATGATCGTGTCCTGCTCGCAATCCGCATAGATACCGTCCGCCAGGGCCGCCTCGACCAAAAGGGCTGTGGCTGCAACATGAGGGTCGGTTTCCGGCTGCGCTTCAGTCCCGGTTTTATTGAAGAGGCGTTTGATAATTTCCATCGTCTCAGATCTCCGTCTCTTCCCGCCTTACGCCAGTTTCTGTCTCATCCTCAAGCAGGCGATAGAGCGTCTGCGCTTCTGCTGCCGGTCCGCGCCGGGCGCTGAGCTCGAGGATTTCGAGTTGAACAATCCGGCCATTCTTCTTGAAGGTCAAACCATCGCCGATCCGGACCAGGCTGGAGGCCTTGCTGATCCGGCGTGTCGTGCCGCCCGATGTGATGCGGCATTGTCCCTTCTGGACAATGGTCGTGGCGAGGCTGCGCGTCTTGAAGAAACGCGCTTGCCAAAGCCAGATATCAATGCGCTGCGTGTCCGACATTCAGGCTTGGCTCAGCTCTGTGGCTCTTTCTTTTCATCATTGGCCGGCTCGGGCTGTGTTTGCGCGGCGGCGGCGTCTGTTTTGGGTTTGCGTGAGCGGCGGCGTTTGGATTTTTTCGGGCTCTTCTTCGGCTCCGCATTGTCCAGCTTGAGGGCGGCGAGCACCGCAAACGGGTTGTCCGCATCGGGCTCTGAGGGTTGCGGTGCGGGCTTGCCACGAGATGATGCTTGAGGGCGGCCTCGCTGCGTGTCCTTGCCGCGCGGTTTGCCCTCTCTCTTGGGCGAGCGGGTTCCTGCGGGCTCTGCCTTGTCATCAGCGCGAGCCGTGCGGCGTGGGGCCCAGACTTCACCTTCCAGCTTTTCCGGATCAGCGCCTTTCTTTACGCGGCGATATCCCAAGGCCGAGAGCACGCCTCGCAAATCCTCGACACTCGAGCCCAGGAGCGCAGTCATTTCAGCCGTCAGCTCAAAGCCGGACTTGCCGGACTTTTTCCGGCCGTCGCGGATTTCATCAGCCAGCCGTTCCAGCATATCGAAACGCACAGCGCGGGGGCCGCACGTCTGATAGCCAATCGCGGCATAATCGGCGCGGCGGCGCGTTTTGTCATTGGCAACAGAAGTCAGCCCGGCGCCGGGCATCCAGCTGGTATCGAGATCATCCTGCTCCAATGCCCGCAGCAGGGCGTAGTGCTGGGCCGGAGCCGGTTTCACCAGTGCCGGCAAATAGATCATATGCTCGCCAATACGGACCCCGAGTTGGCGCAGAGCGCGACGCTCTGGCTGTTCCAGCGCTTTGATCTCCTCGGCGATCTCGTGTCGCGGCAAGGCACCGCCCGCTTCATAAAGGCGGAAAAGAACACCGCGCGCCGCGCCCGCAATCTCGGGATCATTAGCGCCGGTCTTCAGACCGAAAAGCGGGGCGAGCTGGGTTCTGAAAATCTCCTCAACCCGGGACTGCACGCTGTGCCGCGCTGCGGTAAGCATGTCTGCACTGCCCAACTCGCCACCGGTCAGGCGGACGCCCGGCTGTAGCAAGGAGTGGCCCTTGCTCAGCGTGCCAATGACTTCATCTTGCCAGAAAACCTGACCGGCGCGGTCAATGCTCAGCGTTTCAACACTGGCGTTTGCCAGCGCGCTCAGACGTCGATTGAGTTCGGGCTGCAGGGCTTTGAGCGCGGCAGAGCGCAAGGCTTTTGCCGCGGCTTCCTTGCCTTCCGCATCGGGTTTGAAGACCAGCCCGTCCAGGCGGCCGACATAATGACCTTCAACGGTTACATCGCCTTCCGCCGAGACACCCGCCAGAAGATCTTTCTCATCGCGCAGCCCTTTCATCAGGGCGCTGGTGCGGCGGTCGACAAAGCGCTGCATCAGGCGCTCATGCAACGCGTCGGAGAGATTGTCCTCGACACGACGTGTTTCACCGCGCCAATGCTCCGGGTCCTGGGTCCAGTCAGAACGGTGAGCGGCATAGGCCCAGGTGCGCACATGCGCCAGGCGGGCCGCCAGCGCATCGACATCCCCGGCGGTCTTGTCGAGTTTCTCCAGCTGCCCGGCCATCCAGCTATTGGGCAGGCGGCCATTGCCGGTCGACAAGTGCATGAAGATGGACTTCACCAGACGGGCATGGGCATCAATGGTAGCCTTGCGAAAATCGGGAAGGCGGCAGCAATCCCACAAGCGTTCAACCATGGCCGGGTTGGTAACGCGATCGCGCACTTCATGATCGCCGGCGAGGACATCTAGGGCACGCTCATCACTGGATTCGCGCACGCGCTCGAGAGCGGGGTGCGGGGTGGGTTTGTTGAGCGTGTACCGGAGCGCGTCCAGCGAGCTGTCATCGAGATCCGGATTGCGCCAGGACAAGCGCTCCACCGGGTTGAAACGATGGCTCTCGATCGCCTCGACCACATCGGGATCAAAGGGACGGCAATCGCCGGTCTCGCCGAAGGTGCCGTCACTGCGGAAACGTCCGGCACGGCCAGCAATCTGCGACAGTTCCGAGGGACGTAATCGGCGGGTCTTTTGGCCGTCGAACTTGCGCGCCTCGGCAAAGGCGACATGGTCGATATCCATATTCAGCCCCATGCCGATGGCATCGGTCGCAACCAGGAAGTCCACTTCGCCGGACTGGTAGAGCTCGACCTGGGCGTTGCGGGTGCGCGGGCTCAGCCCGCCCATCACCACCGCTGCCCCGCCGCGTCGCCGGCGCAGAAGCTCCGCGATCGCGTAGACGGACTCGGCCGAGAAAGCGACGATTGCGCTTCTGCGGGGCAGGCGTGTCAGTTTCGAAGGGCCTGCATAGGTCAGCTGGGAGAAGCGTTCGCGGGTGACGATTTCTGCGTCCGGGACAAGGTCGAGGATCTGCCCGGTCATGGTCGCGGAACCCAGTATCATGGTTTCCTGCGTGCCGCGCGCATGGAGCATGCGATCGGTGAACACATGACCGCGCTCCGGGTCAGCCGCAAGCTGGACCTCGTCAATCGCCATGAAGGCGACGGGTTTGGAAACCGGCATGGCCTCGGCGGTGCAGATGAAGTAGCGCGCCGAAGAGGGGATGATTTTTTCTTCCCCGGTGATCAGCGCCGCGGCGGCTTCGCCTTTGATCTTCACCACGCGATCATAGATCTCGCGGGCAAGCAGGCGCAGTGGCAGCCCGATCATGCCGGAGCTGTGCGCCAGCATGCGTTCCACTGCCAGATGCGTCTTGCCGGTATTGGTAGGCCCGAGCGCTGCTGTGATCGGGGCGGAGCTCTCTCCACCCGGGGCTGGCCCGCGGGCCGGAATTGCCGAAGTCATGGCATCATCCTCGTCGTCTGCCCGAGGAATAGGACAGGTTGAGGCTTTTATCGAGCCAGTGCGGGCAGTTCCGCGCAACTTCTCTCGGCAGTCCGGTGCGGATTAATCGACCTGGATGGAGCGTGCGGTCACCGTGACGCCGCCAAAACCGGCATTGGTGCGGATGCGGACCGGGACGCGGACACCGTCATCAACTTCGGCAAACCACATGGTGATCGGGTTGGATGTGAGGTCGTCGGACGGGAATTCGCCCGCCTCGTAACCAGCGATCGGCTCATAGAAGGCATGACAAACCGCCGCTTCACCGCTCCAGGCCCGCGTGCGAACCTGGTCCTGGCCACCATATTCAAAACGCAGATTATAGCGTGCTCGACCGTCAAAGACCGGCATGGAGCCCTCGCAAGGGGCCTCTTCGCTGGCCGCCGCTCCAAGACCGACTGAGAGTAAAGTCGAGAGTGGGTCAGCAGCGCCACGACGCTGGTCTTCATTGGCGGGTGGTTCGCCCATATTGCCAAAGGGCGGATTGATGTCCGGTGTTGCGACGCCTTCGGGGAAATCAATGCCGACAATCCGGCCCTTTGAAGAGGCATGATTGAGGTGGCTGTAACGCCAGGGCAGCAGGTTCGGACCGTTACGATAGCCGCTCACTCCCGCTTCAATATCCGCATCGGTGAATAGCGCCGCCAGACCGGCAGCGGTGAAACGGGCCGACGCCTGGTAGGTGTCCTGTTCAAAGACACCGCTCACGACGATATTGGCGACCTGGAAGATCATCACCGAGCCAGCGTATTGGACTGTAACGCCCTGGCCCGTCGCGGCGAGGGGAGCTGCATCATCGGCCTGTGCCGGCAGAGCGCCCATTGCCATTGCCAAGCTCGTGCTGAGAATCCATACCTTTTTCACGCTTTACTCTCCTGTCATAAGGCCCCGCCGGCCCCGGCAGTTAATTGAGATCTTGTCCGGTAACTGCAATAATACCGCTAAACTGGCTGCAAGATGAACGCCAAATGCTTGACGCAGCCCGCTCACTCCGTTATTTCGCCCGCTCCCGCAATGGCTGCAAGGCCAAAGCGCAAGAATTCTATTGTTTGAAAGGTGCGATGATCATGGCACGTCGCTGCGAATTGACTGGTACGGGTGTGATGACGGGAAATAACGTTTCCCACGCGCATAACAAGACCCGTCGCCGTTTCCTGCCGAATCTGTGCGATGTGACCCTGTCTTCCGACAAGTTGGGTCGCAGCTACAAGCTTCGCGTTGCCGCTAAGGCACTGCGCTCTGTCGACCATGTTGGTGGTCTCGATGCTTTCCTGATGAAAGCCCGTGACGAGCAGCTGTCCGACCGCGCTCTGAAAATCAAGCGTGAGCTGAAGAAGGCCAGCTAGGCCTTATCGCCGCTTAGACCGGTTTGAAAAACGCTCGCTGCCATGCAGCGAGCGTTTTTTTGCGCGTTGAGGTTTGAGACAGGCAGCGCTAGCTTCCCATTTCGCGATACGGGGAAGCGAAAATGATCAAACAAATTGTGCCAGCCTTGGCGATTTTGCTGTCTGCTTGTGGCGTCAGCGAAGAGGGAGGTCCCTCCTATGATCAGGAGGTCGCCTTTGCCGATGCCATCTATTGGGGTGGCCCGATCTATACCGCCAATGATGACGCTCCGCTGGTTGAGGCCGTGGCGACATCGGGCGGGCGTATCAGCTTCGCGGGCGGCGAGGATGAAGCGCAATTATTGATCGGCCCGGACACGCGGATTATCGATCTCAATGGCGGCGCCATGTATCCCGGCTTCACCGACAGCCATATTCACGTCTTCGGTGTGGGGCAGCGCGAGCGCACGTTAAACCTCGACAGTGTCGCTTCGATTGCTGAATTGACCGAGGCTGTTGCCGAGACGGCCAGCACGGTTGGTGAAGGCGAGGTGGTTTATGGACGAGGCTGGATCGAGACCCATTATCCCGAAGCCCGCTTCCCGACCCGGCAGGACCTTGATGCCGTGGCGCCGGATAATCCGGTCGTCCTCATTCGAGCCGATGGCCACGCCCTTGTGGCCAATTCCATGGCTCTGGAACAGGCCGGTATCACCCGAGACAGCATCGCCCCCGATGGCGGAGAGATCCTTTTTAATGAGGCGGGTGAGCCCACGGGCATGCTGATTGATACCGCGATGTATTCCGCGTCTGCACTGGTCGCGGCGCCAACCGGTGAAGAGCGTGCGAACGTCTACGAAGCCGGTGCCCACCGCCTCGCCAGTCTTGGCTGGGCCGGGGCGCATGACATGTCCGTTCCGTACGCCGATGTCGACATGATTGAGGGGCTGGCAGAAGCCAATCGCCTGCCCGTCCGCGTCTATGTCTCGGTGAACCCTGACGGGTTTGCCGATTTGGCGCAGCGGGTGCCGCGTATTGTCGATGATGGCCGTGTCATCACGCGCGCGGTTAAAATCTACATGGATGGCGCTCTGGGATCGCGCGGTGCTGCGCTTCTCATGCCCTATTCCGACCGTCCGGAAACCTCCGGTCTCACCATTGCAGAAGAAGACCAGACAATCGGCTTGTTCACCGAAGCCTTGCGCTCTGGCGTGCAGATGAATGTCCACGCCATTGGTGATCTGGGTAATCGCAATCTTCTCAACTGGGTTGAGGATGCGCTGGAACAAGTCCCGCCGGAAGATCGCGCGCTGGTTGATCATCGCTGGCGCGATGAGCATACGCAAATCGTCCACCCGATTGATATTCCGCGTTTTGCCGAGCTGGGCGTCATCGCTTCCATGCAGCCCTCTCACGCGATTGGCGATCTTCATTTCGCTCCGGCGCGCCTGGGTAGTGACCGTCTTGAGGGGGCCTATGCCTGGCAATCGCTTCTTGATGCCGGCGCTCGCATAACCGGCGGCTCTGATGCGCCTGTCGAGCAGGGCGATCCGCGCATCGAGTTTTATGCCGCCGTGGCGCGTGCGGACCTGGCGGGCTTCCAGGGCGAGAATTGGCACCCGGAGGAGGCGCTATCGCGGGATGATGCGCTCAAACTCTTCACCCTCTGGCCGGCCTATGCCTCCTTCCGCGAGGACGAGCTGGGCACAATCGAGATCGGTAAACGCGCCGATTTCACCATCTTCTCCGCCGATATCATGACGATTGAACCGATGGAGATCCTGTCAGTGACACCCTGGATGACGGTGGTGGAAGGCGAGACCGTGTACGAGCACGAAGCAAGCTTCCACCACTCGGGGGAGTAGGTTCCGGGCGCCTCAGACGCATTCCGCTTTTTTCCCCGACATGAAGTCGGGGGAAGAGGGGGGTTCAGTTTTCCAGGGCAAACGCCATCAAAAGCGTGCGCTGGCTGTCGCTGTAATTATCGTCGGAGGCGATCACCAGCACGGTGCGGCCATTCCGTTCGATCACGTCCAGGCCTTCGAAATTATCAACGGTCATCCCGGCCCCCAGCTCGCCGAGGAGCTCGGGGCGGATCGTGCCGTCGCTTGCAAGCGAAGCAGCCTCAAAACGCAAGATGCGGATGCGATTGCCAATATCACGCCGCCAGAAGCGTTCCAGCGCGTAGATATGATCACCATGGGCGTCGAGGGCGGTAAGGCCGTAATCGGGCTCGGCGGCGAGGCGATGGGCGCTCCAACGCCCATCATCCAGGACCCAGAGTTCACGGTCCGACCCGGCTGTGTCCTCCACGCCCGCCATCAAGCGGCCATCGGCAAGCTGGGTCAGACCTTCCATACCGCCATTATTCTCAAATCGAGCCGCGCTGGCGGGTACTGAGATCTCCACGCCGGCCGCATCGAGCGCGCTCCAGTCAGGGCCGAGATTATAGACATTAATGCGGTGATCGCGTTCGAAGGAAACGGCGAATTGTCCATTGCCCAGATCGGCGATTGCCTCGCTATCGGCGGCTTCGCCCGCCAGCGCGCGGCCGTCGCGCGATAGCAGTGGGGCGATATCAATGCCCCCGATCGCCACAGGGGCCCCATCCTCATTCCAGCTCAGACCGGCGCGAACCCAATAGGCGCGATCGGAAACGGCAAGCAGATGTGAGCCGTCATCGCTGAGGTGAATGGCGGAAAGCCCTCCGAGGCGCTCATCGGAATAGTTGATCGCGATACCGCCCAGATAGCTGAGCTGACCAAGATCACGCCGCTCCGGTTCGGCCTCGTAAAGCGGGATTTCAATCGTTCCGGTGGAGGCCAGTGTCACATCGCCGCTCGGCAGGGAGCACGCGGTGAGGAGGAGAATGAGGGGGGCGGACAGGGCAGAAAAACGCATGGAGACGACCTCGAAGACTTTCGAGCGACCTAGCGGAATATGGATGTCGTGGAAAGCCTAAACCCGGCCGGCGACACTGGAGAAGTCAATGCGTCGAAGCGGTGCCGCTCCAGAACTGGACACCGGCATGGCCGGGCCATCCTCGTCAAATAGTGCCGCCAGCTGATCGGTAATGGCGCCGCCGAGCTGGTCGACATCATTAATGGTGACGGCGCGACGATACCAGCGGGTGACATCATGGCCGATACCAATCGCCAGTAGCTCCACCTCTGAACGCTTCTCGATCATGGCGATCGTCTCGCGCAGGTGCTTTTCCAGATAACCCGACGTATTGGCCGACTGGGTGCCGTCATCCACGGGGGCACCATCGGAGATCACCATCAGGATGCGGCGTTGCTCCGGACGCCCGGCAAGGCGCTTCCAGGCCCAGTTGAGGGCTTCGCCGTCAATGTTTTCCTTGAGCAGGCCTTCGCGCATCATCAGGCCGAGATTGACCCGGGCTCGGCGCCAGGGCGTATCGGCGGCCTTGTAGATGATGTGGCGCAGATCATTGAGGCGGCCGGGCTGAGGCGGTTTGCCATCGGCCAGCCATTTTTCCTTCGACTTGCCGCCCTTCCAGGCCTTGGTGGTGAAGCCGAGAATTTCCGTTTTCACACCGCAACGCTCCAGCGTGCGCGCGAGAATATCCGCACAGGCAGCGGCCACCGTGATCGGGCGTCCACGCATGGAGCCGGAATTGTCCAGCAGGAGGGTGACGATCGTATCGCGAAACTCCGTATCGCTTTCCTGCTTGTAGGAGAGCGGCAGGGTGGGGTCGGCGATGACCCTGGCCAGGCGCGACCCATCCAGAACGCCTTCTTCCAGGTCAAATTTCCAGGCGCGTTCCTGCTGCGCCATCAAGCGGCGTTGCAGGCGGTTGGCAAGACGGCCGACAACCTGGTCAAGGCCTTTGAGCGTATTGTCGAGATAGCGGCGCAGGCGTTCCAGCTCTTCCGTGTCGCAAAGATCGGTCGCCTGGATGACCTCATCAAACTCGCGCGTGAAGACTCTATAGGCCTGATCAGTCCGGTCATCGCTGGGGCGCCAATTGGGTCGCATGGAGGTCTGGGCGGCGCCCTCATCATCCATGGCTTCAACGCGGGTATCGAGATCATCGGTATCGGCAGAAATCTCTTCCTCATCCGCCGCCGTACCGGACGCGTCAGGCGTATCGGGATCGCCGCCATCATCGCCATCGGGCTGTTCATCCTCGCCCGTGCGTTGTTCGCGATCGACGCCTTCATCCTCATCGTCCTGGTTTTCCGATTGCTCTGGATCACCGCCGAGTTCATCCGCCAGGTCGAGATCCTGGATCACGGTCCGCAGGGCGTCTGCAAAAGCGGTCTGATCGTCTGCATTGCCGGCTAGGGCATCGAGAGAGAGACCGGCCAGGCCTTCCAGCTGCTCGCGCCAAATCGTCATCAAGCCCAGGGCTTCGGCCGGTGCAGGACGGCCGGAAACACGCTCACGCACGAGCATGGCAATGGCTTCTTCCATTGGCGCCGCTTGCCGGTCCTCAACGCGCTGCCAGCCCTTTTGCTTGCAGCGTTGGATGAGGGCGGCATCAAGGTTTTGAGCGACGCCTTCCAGTTCACGCGCGCCGAGCCCCTCGACGCGGGCCTGTTCGGCGGCGTGGAAAATGGCCCGGGCGGTGGCTCCCGGTGGCAAGGCTTTTACATGTGCGCCTTCGTCATGATGGGCGAGGCGGAGCGCCAGTGCATCCGCCCGGCCGCGGACCGTGGCAGCGGCTTTTTCCGAAGGCTCATTGCCCGGATTGGGCAGAACCATGCGTCCGCCATTCAAACCGGCGATCTCTCCGCCAAAGCGGACTTCCAGCTCCTTCTCCTTCGCGAGGGCACGCGTGGTGATGGACAAGGCGCGTTTGAACGCTTCGGGATCGGCGGTTGACTTGCTCATGGATGCCAAACTAGCGGGTTTGTTCGCAATTGCGAGAGGGCAAGTGCGTCTCGATGATCGTCAACATCTTGCTAACCCTGCTGTGGAAAACTGTCCGATAGATCCCAAAAATGGGACAATTCCGACCGGAATACCGGCGGATACCTTTGGTGGCGAAAGTTGGCTGGATGGGCTTCTCGGTTCATTCCATGGCCGACACGAATGCAGCGTTGCGGCATATTGAAAGCCTGACGCGGGAAACGACCCGTGTGCAGGAGCGGATCGCGACAGGCATGAAAGTCGGCAGTGCCCGCGATGACGGGACGATCTGGGCCATTGCTCAGGGCATGCGTGCGTCCAATGGCGCGCGCGAGGCTTCGCTGCGATCTATCGACATGGCGACCGGTGTGGTTGAGGTTGCGCTTGCGGCAGCCGGAGGCATTTCCGACCTTATGGTGGAAATGAAGGACAAGCTGGTGGCCGCCACGGATGCGAGCCTGGATGAGGGCAGCTGGCGGATCTTGATGAGCGATTACATCATTCTGGGCAATCAGATGAACCGATTGGCCGAGAATGCCGAGTTCAACGGGATTAATCTGCTGAATAATGGTGCCAGCGATTTGAGCATTCTGGTGGGTGATGATGCTGGCGATACGATGACGATTGCGGCCGAAAATCTCATAGATGGCGGCGGAATTGTTGATGTCGCCCTGACCGGCACGCTGCCCTATTCCAACACTGCCCATATTGTCAGCCAGCCCGACCAGGCCATGGTCGCGACTTTCGAACAGTCGATGAATGATGTGAATGCGGCCCTCTCGCGTCTCGGCACGGGTTTGAAAACCCTGCAGATCCAGCGCGAATTATTGACCAAGCAATATGATGCGACGGCCAAGGGTATCGGAAATCTGGTCGATGCGGATCTGGGGCGCGAGAGCGCCAGGCTCAAAGCACTCTTCGTGCGGCAGGAACTCGGTATCCAGGCCCTGGAAATTGCCAATCGTGCACCACGCTCTGTGCTTGGCTTCTTCTAATAGACCTCGCAAATCCCGGTCGCTGCGCTAGCTTCGCAGCTGCATAGCGAAAAAGGCGGGACAGAATGCGGATTGCCATTATTGGGGCCGGGATGGCGGGGCTGGCCTGTGCGGATGCACTCAAGCCCGGCGGGTTCGAGATTACGGTGTTTGAGAAAAGCCGCGGTACGGGCGGTCGTCTGGCCACACGACGCAGCGAGATCGGCGGATTTGATCACGGCGCGCAATTCGTGACGGCGCGCGATAATGGGTTCAAGGCCTATCTCAAACGCGCCAAGTCGGCTGGTTACGCAGCGCGCTGGAAAACGCCAGCATCCGGCGAGGATGTCTGGTGGACGGGGCGGCCGGGTATGAGCGGTCTCGTCAAACCGCTGGCGGACGGGCTCGCGCTTCGCAAGGGCGAGCGGGTTACGGGACTGTCGGCCGCCAAGGGTGGCTGGACGCTGCACCTTGAGACCGGAGAGGAAGAAGGGTTTGACGCTGTTTTGCTGGCTATCCCGGTTCAACAAGCATTGGACTTGCTCACAGAACATGCGGGCAGCTTTTCGGCACTGAGTGAGGTTTCGATCGCGCCCTCCTGGACGGTGCTGCTGGGCTTTAAGAAACCCGTGCCCATCAGCGATGATGTGATCCGCCATTCGGGCCCTATCGCCTGGGCTGCGCGTGAAAATGCGCGCCCCAAACGTGACAATAAGCATGAGCGATGGGTGATCCAGGCCAGTGCAGACTGGTCACGGGACAATCTGGAGGATTATGGTGCGGCCGTGCTGGAAGTGATGCGCGAGGCCTTTGCCGAAGCTGTAGGCGCACCCCTGCCCGAGCTTATCCATGCCGATGCTCATCGCTGGCGCTATGCCAAGGTGGAAACAGCGCTCGGTCAGCCCTGTCTGTGGGATAAGGGGCTGGGCCTCGGCCTGGCCGGGGATTGGTGTCTTGCGCCCCGCGTCGAAGCCGCCTTCCTGTCCGGACGGGCACTGGCCGATGCGGTCATGGCAACGCATGGGCGGTGAGATGACGCATGTATGGCTCCCGGATCCCGGCGCGGCGAGCAGCATGGGCAAGACCGGTCATCAAACAGACGTACGTGACATCCTAGCTGTCACAGGCTTCCAACCTCAAAAGCCATACAGCGACTTGGCCACGCGATATGTGTTGGCATAGGCCTCGACGGAAGCTTCAATGGGGTCGGCATAGCCGCCGCCAATGCCCATCGAGACCGGGATGCCCCGGGAAAGGCATTCGGAAAGCACACGTTTATCGCGGGCCATGAGGCCTTGATGGGTGAGGTTCAGACGGCCCAGCTTGTCCTCGCTTAAACCATCGACGCCGGTCTGGTAGAGCACGAGATCGGGTGCGAAGGCGAAGACGGCGGGCAGGTATTCGTCCAGCGTGTCGAGATAGGCCGTGTCCTCAATGGCGTCCGGCAAGGCAACATCGAGATCACTGGCATGCTTGCGGAACGGGAAGTTCTTCTCGCCATGCATGGAGAAGACAAAAGTCTGCGGATGGTTTTTCAGTATCGCCGCATTGCCATCGCCCTGATGGACGTCGAGATCGATGATGGCGATGCGACTTAACCGGCCGGTCTCGATCAGACTCAGGGCTGCGATAGCGAAATCATTATAGATGCAATAGCCTGATCCAAAGTCACGGTGGGCATGATGTGTGCCGCCTGCGAGTTGTCCGGCTATCCCGTCTTCCAGCGCGGCTTCGGCTGCTGCCACGGCGCCGCCCGCGGTTGCCCGTGTGCGGGTCACCAATTGCTTTGACCAGGGAAAGCCGATGCGGCGGATGGCCTTTTCGTCGAGCGTACCGGTCTCGAAAGCCTCCACATAATCCGCATCATGGGCGCGCAGGATATCCTCGGTTTGCGCGAGCGGGCTTTCCATCAGCTCATCTTCACGCACCAGACCGTCGCTGATCAGGCGTTCGCGCAGCATGCGGTACTTGCTTCCCGGGAAGCGGTGTTTCTCGGGCAGGGGCAGTGTGAATGTGTCGGAATAGAAGACTTGCATGGGAGGATATCTAGGGGGCTGGCCGCAATTGTCACGCCCTGGTTAGCCGCGATTATTCACTGGTAGCTAATTAGACATCAATGTATAAACTTGACTGATGAACACCTCACCCTGGCATTTCCCGCGCGCTGATTTCGCTCGCTCCGTTCTGACCCTGTTGATGGACGGGCCGATCCAGGGCGTCAGCCTGTTCGGCCCGCGCCGCATGGGCAAGACCCAGTTCCTGCTCAATGATCTCGCGCCCTTGGCCGAACGCAAACGCCATCGCGCGGTCTATGTCAGCTTCATGCAAACCGGCGCGCCGCTTGCCTTGACCCTGTTCGAGCTCGATCTCGCCCTGAAACACCGCAAGCTGGGCCGCCGACTCAATGCCCGGCCGGGCGAGCTGAAGGCGCGTTTCTCCCTGAAAGCACCCGTCGGGCCGGGCGAGCTGACGGTTGATCTGGGACAGTCACCGCGCGAACTGCCGGGCGATCAACTGCTTGCTCTCGACGCCCTGCTGGGCGCACTGGCCGATCCGGGTCATCCAACCTTGATCATGCTCGATGAATTCCAGGAGCTGGCCGATACGGAAAATGCCGAGCTGGTTGCTGCCTTGCGCACCGCGCTGGACAAGCGTCGTGACGGGTTAAGGGCCATCTTCACCGGCTCATCGGTTGACGGGCTCAATCGCGTCTTTTCCACCCGCAGTGCGCCTTTCTTCCGCTTTGCCACTCCTGTCGATCTGCCACCGCTGGGGGAGGATTTCGTCGACCACCAGCTCAAGGCCTTTGGAGAGATATCCAAGCGAATGCTCGACAGGGAGAAGGCTGATGAGGTTTTCGAGCGCTTTGAACGCAATCCGTTGATCTTCCAGCGCTGGCTGATGATGCTGGCCGTGCGCCCCGATCTCGATGAGGACGGGACGCTGGAGCTGGTCCGCGCTGCCCTGGCCGAAGAGCTCGGCTTTGAAGCCATCTGGCTCAAGCTTTCCCCGGGACAGCGCATTGTCGCACGCCTGCTGGCCCAGCGGGTCGAGCAGGTTTATGGCGAAGAGGGGAGAGATGCGATCGCGACGTTGACTGGCGGAGCCAGCCTGCAAACCAGCGAAATCCAGGCCGCCCTGCGCCGTCTACGCCGCCTCGACGTGGTCGATCGCTGGGACAAGGACTGGCGCATCTCCGACCCGTTGATCGAAGCCTGGATCAAGGAAAGACCGGCTGAGGAGTTGCGGCTTTAGGGGCAATTGGTCTGCGGTACGACTCTGTCCGTCCGTGCGCCTGTCCCGACCTCCGCTCCCAAAGGCCCAGCAATTCAAGCGAGTGATGAACGCAGTAAGGCCCGGCTAAGCCACAGCCGCAGGCTTCACCGGTGCTTCTGCAAGGTCGACGCCGAAAACGCGCTGATACATGTCAGCAATTGTCGGGCGTTCCAGCTCGTCACACTTATTGAGGAAGGTCAGACGGAAGGCCTGGCCGAGATCGCCGAAGATCTCGTAATTCTCCGCCCAGGTCAGAACCGTACGCGGGCTCATCACGGTCGAGATGTCACCATTGATGAAGGCATCGCGCGTCAGATCGGCCAGCTTGACCATATCGGAGACGGTCTTCTCGCCATCATCGGCGGAAGCCAGCTTTTTCATCTTGGCCAGAATGATCTGGTTTTCCGTCTCGGTGGGCAGATAATTGAGCGTTGAAACGATCGACCAGCGGTCCATCTGGCCCTGGTTGATCTGCTGGGTGCCGTGATAAAGGCCCGTCGTATCGCCAAGGCCGATCGTATTGGTCGTTGCGAAGAGGCGGAAATACGGGTGCGGGCGGATCACCTTGGTCTGGTCCAAGAGGGTCAGGGAGCCGGCGGCCTCAAGCACGCGCTGGATCACGAACATCACGTCGGGGCGACCCGCATCATATTCATCAAACAAGAGCGCGACGGGGCGCTGCAGCGCCCAGGGCAGAATGCCTTCCTGGAATTCCGTGATCTGCTTGCCATCCTTCAGCACGATCGCATCCTTGCCGACCATGTCGATACGGCTGACATGGCTGTCGAGATTGACGCGAACCATTGGCCAGTTCAGACGCGCGGCGACCTGCTCGACATGGGTCGACTTACCCGTGCCGTGATAGCCCTGGATCATCACGCGGCGATTATAGGAAAAGCCGGCGAGGATGGAGCGCGTGGTGGCCGGATCGAAAACGTAATCCGGGTCGATAATGGGCGTGTGCTCATCCGCCTGAGAGAACATCGGGACGTCAAAACCGGCGTCAAAACCGAACAGGGCTTTGGTGTCAGCCTGGGCGTCCGGGGCGGAGAGGGGGAAACTATCGCTCATTGATCTTCTGGCTTTTCGTTGCAACGGGTCCATGAGGGGTTGCAGCAGCTATAGCATGCTGAAACAGGACTAGAAGGGGAGATGTAAGCCAGATGCAGATCCGGGCGAGCCCGATCCTGTGCATTTAGCTAAAATTGTCACGGCGAGGCGCAAGGATTACTTAAGCTACTTGTGCTAATTTATTCACAATTGAAACAAAAGTCTGCGGGGTGGGGAGCAGGCGACAGGAGTAAATGGCCATGTCTGGTGCGAACGCTGTCTCGTCTGTCCCTGGTGATCTTGCTGACCAGCCGGATCGCCGCGCTTATCAGCGAACAGAGGTTTGCCTCCATGGTCGTCTCCATGTCGAAGGCCATCACCCAAGCCATTGTACGATTGTGGACCTTTCGCCGGGCGGTGCCTGCGTCGAGACCCGCAATATTCCGCAAGTCGGCACGCGGATCATGCTCGACATAGCGGCGACGGGCCGGATTGAAGGCATTGTTGTGCGCTCTGATCCGTTCGACTTTGGCGTCCAATTCACACTCACCGACACAGCGCGCTCGCGTCTCGCCGATCAGATTGTCCTGCAGTTCAATCGCAAGCGCCTTGATCTGAGTGAACGCCGGGCGTCAGACCGGGAATCTGTGACCGGGGAATCCGATCCGGTAGAGTTTGGTGATGGTCAGAGAGAGTTTGCTTTGATCAAGGACGTGTCGATGACCGGAGTGGCTTTCTTCAGTGATCGACGTCCGCCGATCGGCATGACGGCCCGCGTGGGCGTGATGACTGGCACGGTCGCACGCCATCTCGACGACGGCTATGCCATAGCCTTCGACCCACCCAAGACGCCGGTCTAGCGGCTGCGCTCA
The DNA here is from genome assembly GCA_018222865.1 of Alphaproteobacteria bacterium. GTDB lineage: Bacteria > Pseudomonadota > Alphaproteobacteria > Caulobacterales > Maricaulaceae > Maricaulis. The sequence goes on along the minus strand of JAAEZM010000013.1, from coordinate 27,149 downwards.
GGCCATCCCCGCACTTTTCAGAATATTATAGGCTGCGATGACGCGTCCGAGTTGCTCTTCGGAGGAGCGGTCGCCTTCATTCGCATCCGGATGGTAGCGCTTGAGCAATTCCGCATAACGCTTGCGGACCGTGCTCTTGTCACAATCGGCTTCCAGCCCCATCGTCTCGAGCGCCTTTGTCTGGAGACGCCCCAGTTTTTGCTCGCGAGGGGCTTCCTTGTGGGGATCGCGGCGATCACCGAAGACGCCATAAGGGTCTTCAAACCCGTTCCGGAAATCCTGGCTGGCCTTTGAGGCGCGCGCAGATGTGCTATGGGTGGAGCGCCAATTCCAGGTCGGTCGATGGCCGTAGGCGGCGCTGTCGCGGAAGGATTGCGCTGCGCTTTCGCTCATGCCCTCAAAGAAATTCCAGGACTTGTTGTACTCGGCTGCATGGTCCGGGCAGAACCAGTAGAAATCATTGAGCTGGTCATTGGATTTCGGCGCCCGGCTATTGCCATGCTTGCGACAGCCCGGCCAGTCGCACACACGCTCCTCGGGTGACGGCTGGTCTTTCGGCGGCTTGATCCGGATATCCTTGAACCGGGGCTTGTACTGGAATGCGTCTGCCATATCGCCAAGTATGGGTGCTGAGGTGTAAAGCGGCAATGAAAGCCATGAAAAAGGGGTGCCAAAATGAGCAGCGTCGCCCAGCGTATCGAAACCCGTTTGCGCGAAGCACTTGATCCAGTTGAGCTAAGTGTCACTGATGATAGTCATCTCCATGCCGGCCATGCCGGTGCGCGTCCGGGTGGGGAGAGCCATTTTACTGTCGAGATCGTCTCGTCTCGTTTTGCGGGCCAGATGCGGATTGCCCGCCATCGTCTGGTCAATGAGGCGCTGGCGGAAGAACTGGCCGGCCCGGTCCATGCGCTGGTGATCAAGGCCCGCGCACCCGGAGAAAATTGAGCGGCATAGTTGATCTGTTACAATCCTGCTCTACCTCCGCATGCACACGGTTTGGAGACAGTTTGTTATGAAGCCCATCGCCCTTCTCATCGCCACCGGTCTTTCGGCCGCTCTGCTCGCGGGTTGCGCGTCCAATATCTCACGCGTTGAGACGCTGAGCCGCTATGATCGCCTCACGCAGAATGAAGATGGGCTGGTGCCTGTGCGCGCTTTCGCGGATCGCGACGGCGCTGGCGCCATCACCGCGGTCTATATGGAGCGGGCGGCGGTCGCGCCGGGTGTCCTTGAGGCCTCTGGGCTGGATGCGACCAGCTTCAATCGTCTTGTCGATACCCTGTCTGGCACGATGTGCCGCCGCCTGGCGCGCGGCAATATGCGCGTGACAACCGATCCGGCCGAAGCCAGCCATCGCCTCGACCTGACCATTACCGGATTTGACGCAACCAACCCGGTGGCTGCAGGCGCGTCTGGCGTTATCGGCGTCTTCGTACCGGGTCCGCTAAGCCCGCGTATCCCGATCGGTATTGGCGCCCTCGCCGCTGAGGGTGAATTGATGGATCTGGAGGGCGAGCAGGTCGTGGCCATGCAATATGATGCGCGCAATCACCTGGCCTCGGGTGCGGGGACGTTCACGCTTCTGCGCGGCGATATCGGTGCGACGTCTGATGCGCGTGACCTCGCCCAGGCCTTCGCGGACCGTTTCGGTGATCTGATTATCGAGGCGCGCGATGATGCCAATGGCCAGACCGGATCAACGGATCGCGGTACATGTGGCGCCCTTGGCGATGATGAGACGGATACCGCCAGCGTCGAGTAATCTGGCAGGCCGGCGCGCGCCCGGACCTTAATCCGGGCTGGCGCAGACGCGCAGGCGGGTCAGCTGGTTGCGGCGTCGTTCCACGACTTCAAACCGCACCCCGTGGAAGCGGAAAACCTGTCCCTTTTCCGGGATGGTCTGCGCTTCGTGAATGACGAGCCCAGCCACCGTAACCGCTTCATCATCCGGCAATTCCCAGTCGAGCGCCCGGTTCAGGTCGCGGATCGGCACCACGCCATCGACCAGCCAGACGTTCTTGTCGTCCTCATCGACCTGGATGCCTTCAACGGCGACATCATGCTCGTCCTCAATCGCGCCGACGATCTCCTCCAGAATGTCTTCCAGCGTGACCAGGCCCATGAGCGCGCCGTATTCATCAACCACCAGAGCGAAGTGTTCGCGCTTCTGACGGAAAGCATTGAGCTGGTCGAGCACTTCCGTTGTCTCCGGAACGAACCAGGGTTCACGGCGGAGCGGCGCAATATCCACCTTGCTGGCATCCCCATCCACATCATGCAGAGCCCGTGCAAGATCACGCACATGCAGGACGCCGATGATATTCTCCGTATCGCCCTGATAGAGCGGCAGGCGGGTATGCGGGCTGTTGAGGGCCTGTGAGACAATTTCAGCAGCAGGCAGGTCTGCATCCAGCATGGTGATGGATTTGCGGTGGATCATGATGTCATCCACCGTCAGATCGCGCAGGTCGAGCACCCCGCCCAGCATGTCGCGGTCATCCTTGATCACATTGCCTTCTTCATGGTGCAGGGCGATGGCACCGCGCAATTCGTCATGGGCAGACAGGACCGGGCCTTCAACCGTAAGGCCCAGGATTTTCAACGTCCGGCGAACCAGCCATTGCACCGCCGCCACGATCGGAGAAAAGGTCGAGACGATAACGCGAATGGGCAGGGAGACGGTCAGAGCCATCCGGTCCGGATTGGACAGGGCATAGGTCTTGGGCAGGACTTCCGCGAAGATCAGAACCAAGAGGGTCATCACCAGCGTCGCGATTGGAACACCGGCCTCGCCAAACATCGCCAGGAACACAGCGGAGGCGAGCGAGGTTGCGAGGATATTGACCAGATTATTGCCAAGCAGAATGGCGCCGATCAGGCTTTCGCGATCCTCGATCAAAATGTTCACGCGCCGGGCCCGGTGATCCTTCTCCTTTTCCAGAGCCAGCATGCGGGCCTTGGACGTGGCCGTCAGGGCGGTTTCAGAGCCGGAGAAAAAGCCGGAAAAGGCCAAAAGGCACAATATGCTCAGCCCGGTCCACACCATCCACGGTTCAAAGGTCATCGGTTCTAAACCTCATCTGTCAAAAAAGCGGCCAGATCATTCGGGTCCGCATCACGCGCGATGTAAGCCTTACCAATCCCGCGCGCCAGGATTAGCGTAATTTGCCCGTCCTTGTTTTTCTTGTCGTCCTTCATGCGGGCGATCAGAGAGCTGGCATTCCAGCCGGTGAAGGCAAGGGATTTCGGTCCGTCCGGCAGGCCTGTTTCACGCAGATGCGCCTTCACGCGCTCTGCATCCTCTGGCGGGCAGACGCCGAGACGGACAGAATAATCGAAGGCGAGCGCCAGACCGGCCGCGACCGCCTCGCCATGGCGAATGGCATCCTTGGGGGCATCGGCCTCAAACGCATGGCCGAATGTATGCCCCAGATTGAGGAGGGCGCGTCGACCGGCCTCCTTTTCGTCTTCAGCCACGATTTGCGCCTTGAAGGCGACAGCCGCCGCAATGGCGTCATCGAGCTTCTCGCCGCCTAAAATATCTGCGCCTGCAGCTTCGAGACGATCAAAGAGTGGCGCATCACCGATCAGCGCGGCCTTGACGATCTCCGCATAGCCGGAGCGTCGCTCGCGCTCGGGCAGGGTGTCGAGCAAAGCCGTATCAGCGATGACCAGGCGGGGTTGATGAAACGCCCCGACAAAATTCTTGCCATGACGGGTATTAATCCCGGTCTTCCCGCCCACTGAACTGTCCACCTGGGCCAGCAAGGTTGTGGGGATCTGGATGAAATCCGTACCGCGCTTGGTAATCGCTGCCGCAAAGCCGGTGAGATCGCCGATCACACCGCCGCCCAGAGCGATGATCGTTTCGGACCGCTCGACATTATGATCAAGCAGGGTATCGACGAGTCTTTCCAGCGTCGCGAAACTCTTCGAGGTCTCACCGGGCGGCAGGATGATGGCTTCTGGTGCGATCGCGCTATCGCGAAGGCGCGATTCCAATGCGGCCAGGTGATAGGTCGCGACATGCCCGTCCGTGACGATGATCGCCCGTCCGCGCGCAAAGAGCGCCTTGATCGCCGGCCAGTGTGCGTCAATGGCCCGCTCACCGACCAGGACATCATAGGCCTGATCGCCCAGTGGAACGTGTACAGTATGGATCTGGGTCATGACGCAGAGCTCCCGGCATTCAGGGCGTCGAGGATGCGATTGAGCGTTTTTTGATGGGAGCCGCCTGCCGCATCAATATGCAGCTCGGCTTCAGCATAGGCCGGCGTGCGCTTCTCCAATAGCTCTGTCAGCACAGCGTGCGGGTCTTTCTGTCGCAATAATGGGCGCGTATCGCGGCGGCCAACACGCTGTACAAGTGTGGCGACATCGGCCTGCAGCCAGATGGAGCGCGCCTTGTCCTTGACCAGAGCCCGCGTCTCCGGGTCCATGAAGGCACCGCCGCCCAAGGCCAGGATCATCGGGGGCTGTTCCAGAAGCCGCGCAATCACCTTGCGCTCACCCTCGCGGAATCCGGCCTCGCCGAAATCATCGAAAATTTCGCTGACCGTGCGTCCGGCGGCTTTCTCCACCTCTTCATCTGCATCCTTGAATGGCCAGTCCAAGGCCTGCGCCAAACGGCGCCCGACCGTGGTTTTGCCCACGCCCATCAGCCCGATAAGGACAATTGTTCGATCCAAAGACGCATTGCATGTCATATGATTGGTATAAAGCGTCTGGAAATCGCCGCAATCACGGTTAGGCTCTGTCGCCTGAGCGATTGCAGTGGGGCATTTATCCTGCACGCAAGACGAAGAAACACTGAGAGGGCGTGTTCATGAGGGGATTTCTGATTGGTCTGGTCGTTGTAGTCGGCCTTTTCTTGGCAGGTTTCGGCGCTTTGGTGCTGATGGCCAATGGAATTGAACCCACCCAGGAGGAAGTCCGTGTCGAGCTTGAAGATGATTTCCCGCGCTAGTCTGTGCGCCAGCGCGCTTGGCGCTGCGCTCCTGTCCATTGCCGCACCGGCATGGGCCCAGGATGGCCCCGAGAGCCGGGCTCCGGTCGGGATTGAGGTTCAAAGCCTGGAGGCCCTTGATCCGATGGAAGTCGGGCTTCCCGGTGCTGCCTTGTCGATGACGATGTGGGATGGGTCGAACGCGGCAAGCGCCCGCGCGGCTCTCGCCAGCCTGCCCGATGCAGCGACCGGGTCATATCCGGCACAAGCCCTGTCGGAACTGGCCCGTTCCGTTCTGGTTTCCGGCGGATATCCGCCCAGTGGTGCGCGCGGGGATACCGCATTGGCCGTTTTGCGGGCCGACCGGCTGGTCGCGGCCAGCGGCGTCTATGACGGTTTCGATCTGCTTGAGCGCACGCCCAATCTCAATCGCATACCGGAGCTGGCACGCTGGCACGCTGAGTTGGCACTCGCTGCCATGGAGTTTGATCGGGCCTGCTATACCGCCAATGCTCTCCTCGATGGCCGTGATGCGCCCTACTGGCTGCGCGTGCGCGCCGTCTGCCTGGCGCTGGAAGGACAGAGTTCCGCCGCGGAATTGACCGCCGAGCTGGCCGGGGGCGTGGAAGCGGACCCGCTATTTGATCGTCTCCTGTTTGCATTCACCCTGGAGCAGGGCCTGGAAGGCGAGCCTGTCGAAGTGCGCACCGGTCTCGATCTCGCTCTGGTGAATATGCTCACCACGAGTGATCCGAGCATGGTTCAGGCCGGCGAGGCGACACCGCGCTGGCTTGCCGAGCATATGAGTTATCGCCGACTGCCCAATTTCCTCAATTCCTCCGATCCGGCGGGGGATTTGCAGCGTGCGGCGGAACTTACGGGCGCTGACCGGGAGTTCGCGCTGATTTCCGTCCTGTCCCAGGGGATGGATCGCGAGCTCGCAGCCCGAGCGATGAGTGAATTGTTCAATGACGCGGCAGACGCTGGCGATCTGGCCTCAGCGCTGCGGCTTTATGGCAGTGAGGTCTCCAGCCTCCCTCAAACCGCTGTGACGCTGGAAGACGGGGTGCGCTTTGCGCTCGCCGCCATGGCCTATGGGGATCTCGCGACGGCGCGGAGCTGGCGGGATGCTCTGATTGATGGGCCGCGCCAGCCGATTGCAAACACGCCGGCGAGCCCGACAGTCGAGGATGATGACGCCAATAAGCTTGCCCAGCCCATGCCTGCCGAGCCTCTTGGCCAGCCGGTCATGGATGAGGCCTGGACGCCTCCGAGCCCGGCAGAGCTTGTGGCCCTGGACTTTGCCCTTTTGCTGGCCAGCGGTGAGTTGAACCGGCCGGGTGCCGAGGCGGTCTATGCGGCCTTGTTCGATCGCTTTGGCGGTGATGTCCTGCCGGATCTTCTCGCGCTTCAGCGTCTGGGGGCGCCGGTACCCGCTGACTTGCGACTGGCCCTGCTCGAGCGCGAGCCGGCCCTGGTGCCGCCGACGCTCCTGGCGATGGATGAGGCGCGTGTTGCCGGTGCGCAGACGGAGGCCATGCTGTTTGCGATCTCAGCCCTGCAAGGTGCTGATGCGCTCAATGCCGCGGAGATTTTCCCGCGTGTCGCCAGCTTCCTCGCCGAGTCCTCCCGGGACGGCGCCATGCTGGAAGTGCTTCTGGAACGTCATCTTGTGAGGGCCTTTTGAGCGCTGGCGAACAGATCGCGCTCTTTCTCGATATGATGGCGGCGGAGCGTGGTGCTTCCGCCAATACGCTGGATGCTTACCGCCGGGACCTGGACGATGTCGCGGCGCGCCTGGCCGGGCGAGGTTGCGCGCTGTCGGAAGCTGCCACGAGTGATCTGGAAACCGTGCTGGCGGATTTGCGTGAGGACGGCCTCTCGGCAGCGACGGCGGCTCGGCGTCTTTCTGCGATGAAGCGCTTTTACAAATTCCTGCTGGTGGAAGGTTTGCGCCAGGATAATCCGGCGGGCCATTTGCGCGGCCCCAAACAGGCGCGTAGCCTGCCCAAAATCCTCAGCGAGGCGGATGTGGACGGGCTGTTTACGGCGGCCGCGCGCCTGGATGGCGCTGCCGGTGCGCGGACGCGCGCGCTGATGGAGCTGCTTTATGCGGGTGGTTTGCGGGTGAGCGAGCTGGTGAGCCTGCCTCTGAGCGCCTTCATCCGGGCGGAGCAATGTATCTCCATCACCGGCAAGGGCGGTCGAGAACGCCTGGTTCCGCTTACGGAGGCGGCACTCGATGCCGTTGAAGACTATCGCCTCCTGCGTGACCAGCATTTGCCAAGCGATGTAAACAAGCGCCGCAAGGCTGAGCGTTTCCTTTTCCCCTCGCGTACTGCCAAGGCCGGGCATATCACGCGTGAGCGCTTCGCCCAGATCCTGCGCGAGCTGACACTCGCGGCGGGCATGGATCCGGCCAAGGTCTCACCCCATGTGCTGCGCCACGCCTTCGCGACACATCTTCTCGCCAATGGCGCGGATCTGCGCGCGGTCCAGCTCCTGCTCGGCCATGCCGATGTCTCAACGACGCAAATCTACACCCACGTGCTGGATGAGCGCCTGAAACAAATCGTCGAAACGGCTCATCCACTGGCGAGGAAGACTTAGGGGCGAAGCTGGACTTCGTCTCAGCTCTCGCTGGTTTCAACAAGGTGAGGCACTTGATCTCTAAGGAAGTCAGCAAGCCTTTGCACGGCACTGGGCAAACCGCGTTTTGAAGGCATGAGCAGGCTGAGCTGGGCGGTGCCAGCGGTCCAGTCCGGAAGTATCGGGATCAGGCGTCCTGTTTGCACAAAATCGCGGCACACATAATCAGGCAGGGCGACAATGCCCAGCCCGTCAGCGGCGGCATGTTTCAGTGTGACCATGTCATCGCTGCACAAACGCGGCTTGAAGGGAATGGTGACTTCGTCGTCCAGCGCGTTTCGAAGCGTCCAGTTTCCAAATTCAGGGCGCCATCCCAGTTTCAATCCGATGTGCGCCTCCAATTCCTCCGGCCGAGATGGGGCTGAGGATTGGTCCAGATAGGATTTGCCTGCAAACAACTGCCATTTCACTGAAGCCAGACGGCTTTGAACAAGGCTGGAATCGGGAAGGGGATCGATATGCCCCCGAATGGCCAGATCAATTCCCGCTTCGACCAGATTGATCGTTTGATTGCTGACATGCTGGATGACATGGACTTTTGGATTGTCCATCAAGAAGGCCGAAAGAGCGTCGCGAACAGCGAATTGGGCGACGCCAACGGAGCACGACAAGCGGACAGTGCCGGACAGCGTGCTGGTCTGCTGGCGCACAGCTACCTCGGCCGCCTCGACTTCATCGAGAACCGTCCGCGCGTGTCGATAAAGCGCCTCGCCGGCATCAGTGACGACGAACTGGCGCGAGGTACGCTGAATTAGGCGTGCTCCAAGGCGATCTTCGAGCTGCTGAATATGCCGGCTAAGTCGTGACTTTGGCACGCCAAGCGCGCGTCCGGCTGGTGCAAACCCTCGCTTCTCCACCACATGCACAAAATAGAAGAAGTCGTTCAGATCCATGGCACGCCCTCTCTCGTCGTTCTATTTATAGAACAATTGTTTCCATTCTTGCCACTTTTTTCTACTACCGTCCCACTGGTATCTCCATTGCATCAGATGGAGGTAAGAATGAACACGCAATCGCTCGACACGGAACGGTCCTTCGAAATCTCGAAACCGATCTCTGGTCAGCCACTTGTCATCGGCACTGGTTTTAAGGCTTCAAGTTTCAAACAGGGGCGTTTTGACGGATTGATGGATCCGTTGGTCATGGTCGATCATTTCACCATGACAGAGCCGACATTCGGGGCGCACCCCCACGCCGGCATGTCCGCCGTATCCATTCTCTTCGAGGATAGTCAGGGGCTGTTCCACAATCGGGACTCGCTCGGCAATGATTTCGATATTGCCCCGGGCGATCTCTACTGGCTGAAAGCCGGGGCCGGGGCGGTCCATGATGAAGCGCCGCGGCCAGGGGCCCGAATTCATGCGCTTCAGGTCTTCGTGAACCTGCCGGCCAGGCACAAGACAGACGCGCCGGCATCACTGCATATTCCCGCAGGCGAGATGCCGATCATCCAAGGCCCGAAACACCGGGTGCGCGTCACTCTCGGTGAAAGCAATGGAATAGAGGGTGCGCGCTCACCGGCCCTGCCGCTGACCATCCTCGATATTGGCCTCGGTCAGCATGGCGACTTTACACACGCTTTGCCCGCGTCTCAGAGCGTCTGGCTGCTGGCTGTGCGTGGCGATGCAGAGATTCAGATCAAGCAAGCGAGCGCTTTCCTCGCCGCAGGGGAGGCGATTGCCCTGCGCACTGGCAGCGAGGCCGCATCAATCGGGATCCAGAGCGAAGCCGGTGCGCATATCGTCTTGATGCAAGGCGAGCCCGTCAATGAGCCCTTCGTCCAGAGAGGGCCGTTTGTGATGAACACTATGGCCGAAATCGAGACCGTGGAGGCGGCCTATGCCGCCGGTGAACTCGGTTCCATCGATTGAACCTGACCCTTTTCGATACCCGCAATTTCAACCGCTTCAAACTAAGGAGAAAGCAATGATGAATGTTTATAATCCGGGCCCGCTCACCATGGAGAATGCCGCGCTTGTTCTGGTCGACCACCAGGTCGGGCTGATGACCGGAATTCGCGATTACTCTATCGCCGAACTCAAACACAATGTCATCGGCCTCGCGAGAGCCGCGAAGGCCCTCGGCCTGCCCATCGTGACCACGACAACCTCGGCGGAAACGCTTTGGGGGCCAGCCTTCCCTGAGCTGCAAGCAGCGCTGCCAGGTCAGGACTTCATCGACCGCACCACGGTCAATGCGTGGGATGACCCTCGCGTCGAGGCTGCGATCCGGGCAACGGGCCGAAAGAAGCTGATCTTTGCGGGTGTCTCGCTGGAAGTCTGCGCAGCGTTTCCGGCCATGCGTGCGGTGCGTGAAGGCTTTGAAGCCTATGTCGCTGTTGATGCGAGCGGGACATTTGACATGACCAAGCGGGAGACAGGTCTTATGCGCCTGTTTCAAAGCGGTGTGGTCGCTGCTGATGCGGCGAGCCTGATGGTCGAAATCCTTGGCGATAACGCTTCGCCAAAAGCAGCCGAGGTCTACCAAGCGCTGGATATGGACTGGTCTGTGCTTGTGGGGCAGGTGCGCGCCAGCGCAGCCGTTGGAAAAGAGCCACTCGCCGTTTAACGCATCCGCGCGCCCGGTCGTTTCAAGGCGACGCCAATCAGGAGATGGATATGTTCCGACCCTCAAACACCCATCGACACTTTCAGCGTCACAAGATGGCCGTGCTTACCTTTCTGGGGCTGTTGGTGCCGGTCTACGTAATACCCGAAGCGCTGGCCCATTTCCTTCCTGAACAGCGTATTCTTGGAACACTACTGGGCGTCGCACTCATCGTCATCTTGATGACCTATGTGATTATGCCAGTGCTGATCCGGGGTTTCAAAGGCTGGATTGATTCATAGCAGCAATAGGGGCGAAGGGCGCGCGCCAGCCCTTCAGCGGCGAGGAAGCGAGGTGAGAGCGGACGGTGTCCGCCTCATCTTATCCGCCTTCCGGTTCATGCGCGTATGCTCACCGGGTTCTTTGACATGGTGAAACCGCGCTTTGACCACCGCTCGCGCGTAATGGGGTCAGGGGGTGAAGGGGGTGACCGGCCCGCATGACAGCCGCCTTCGCCCCTTTATCCACGCGCATCATTGCCCCGGCCGCCCCTTATCCGCTGGAAAAATATTACCTTTCAGGTCGCAGGGCTGCCGGGCTGTCCCCAGGCACATAATCGTCGTCGTAGTAGTCGATTGAAGCGCAGAATTATGAGAAATTCTTTTCGGCCAGGTCCGGCCTCGCCTGCAGCCCAACCGTATCGCGCTCTTGTGACGCTTCGCAGCTCTGGTTAGGTTGCGGCCTTTCTTTTAGTGTTCTGGGCAAGGCGTCTAAATGTCTGATCCGACTCGTACCTATCTTGATTTCGAACGTCCGCTCGCCGAGCTGGAAGCCAAAATCGAAGAATTGGAATCGCTGTCATCTGGATCGGGGGATGATGCACCCGACACGGCGGAAGAGACAGCAAAGCTGCGCCAGAAGGCCTCGGAACAGCTTGCAGCGCTCTATTCCAAGCTCGATCCCTGGCGCAAGACGCAGGTGGCCCGGCATCCCGATCGCCCGCATTTCCGCGATTATCGCGCGGCATTGATCGAGGATTTCGAGGAGCTTTCCGGCGATCGCCGTTTTGCCGAGGACAATGCGATTGTTGGCGGTCTGGGGCGTTTTCGTGGTCGTCCGGTTGTTGTGATGGGCCATGAGAAGGGCCACGACACGGAAAGCCGACTGAAGCATAATTTCGGCATGGCGCGTCCGGAAGGTTATCGCAAGGCGATCCGCCTTATGGATCTGGCGGAAAAGTTTGACCTGCCGGTCCTGACCTTTGTCGATACGGCAGGGGCATATCCTGGCCTTGGCGCGGAGGAACGCGGCCAGGCAGAAGCGATTGCCCGCTCCACCGAGCGCTGTCTGTCACTGGGCACACCGCTCATCTCTGTGATTACCGGAGAAGGCGGATCCGGCGGTGCCGTTGCACTGGCCAGCGCCAATGCGGTGTTGATGCTGGAACATTCCATCTATTCAGTGATTTCGCCGGAAGGCTGTGCCTCCATTCTCTGGAAGGACTCGACACGGGCGAAGGATGCAGCTGTGGCAATGAAAGTGACGGCGCCGGATCTGCTCGAGCTGAAGATCATCGATCAGATCATTCCCGAGCCGATCGGCGGAGCGCACCGCCATCGCGAGGAAAGCATGCGCGCGGTCGGCGACGCCGTCGAACGTCAGCTCAGCCATCTTGATGGTCTGGACAGCAAGGCGTTGCGCCTGAAGCGTCGCGAACGCTTCTTGGCGATTGGGCGTATGGAGAGCGAGGCCAGCTAGGCCTGCACCTCTCTCCGAGATCAAGATCGCATGACCGGCATGCCTTCAAAGGCGGTTATCTGGCATTGTCCGCCGCGGCGGCGGATTTCCTGACAGGCCCGGCTGGCTTCGGTTTCCGTGCGCCAGCTGCCCGCCAGGAGCCGAAAGACCACGCCCTCATCCGAGCGTTGAACCCGGCTGATGCGACCATCACGCCCCGCTAGAATATCGGCATAAGCCGCGCGAAGCTCCTGCCAGTCACGATTGACGTGCCAGACCGTGCGCTGGGACGCCAGGTGAAGCGCATAACCTGAGGGCGGCGGTAATTGTGCCTCCGGCAAAGCCGGTTGCGGCAGGGTTTCAACCGGAGCAGAGCTGGCAGGGGGCGGGGTCTGGGCCAGTTGGGCGCTTGCGCTAGCCGGAGCGCTCGCAGCCTGCTGACGCGGCTGAGCCGGGCGACCATCAATGCAAGAGCCTGATTCCAGATCATACAGCATGGCCATAAACTCAAAGACGGCCCGGTCGATCATGGAGCGCACGGCGGTCTGAACCGGCTCCAGCGCGCGTTCACCGCCGCCAATATCGAGCACGGTGCCGTCCAGGAAGGCATAGATACCCGCCTCGACTTCGCGGCCCCGGATCTGTTTGCGCAAGGAGCGCACGGCGAGCACTTCGGTCGATCGGACATCAATCAGACGCAGATCAATCCCGACATCGACAATGTATTCCGAGCCGCCAAAGGCCAGCGCGCCGCCCGTCTCCCCGGTGGTATTGGCGAAGGCATTGGTTCCGCTGGAGCGGATATTCGGGTTGAACTCGGTAATGCCGCCGACGAGATAGAGGTCTGCCCCTTCCATCTGGCCGCGCTGCACCGTGCGCAAGACATCAGGTGCGTCCCGCAACAGGCCATTTTGAGCATAGTCCAGCTCTACCTGAACCACGCCCATATCGAAGCGCTCCACCAGCCGCATGCCTGATTGCGAGGCGGCGGTGATGGCCATCAGCGTCGCTCCCTGGGTCAGACGACGACCGGAGAGGTAATCTTCTGCACCTGTGAGGTCAGAGATATGCCCGACGGCCACCCGCGGCGCAGCATAGGGCTGGCGTCCGGCATGATCGGCGAGGCACTGGAGTGCTCCGGTATAATCACTTCGCGATTCAACGACCGGGCTTCCAGAAAGCGGGGCCACATGCTCCACCACTTCATTCGGGTCGGACGTGCTGGCACAGGCGGTCAAGCCAAGTGCGGCGAGGAGGGGGAGAGCCAGCTGGCGCATCTCAATTGCCCCCGTCTTCCGGCGCACCGTTCACATTCACCGTCTGGTCCGCATTATTGGTCTGGTTGATTATGATCGTACTGCCGTAAGTGTTCGCGATGTTCACACTATTGCCCAGTGCGACCGCTGTTACCCCACGTGGACCCAGAGTGCCGCCTGAGGGCAGGGTCGTATTGCTCCGTGTGGCCAGCGACCCGCCATGACGCGCAGGATTGGTCTGCGCGGCGCCGACTTGCTGTCCATTGATAATGATCCGGTTCCCGTTGGCGTCTCGTTCGGGGCGCTCATAGGGCTGCGCGTGCGCGCCCGGCGCTTGGCCATAGGGTTGGGTTTGCGGCAGGCCTGATTGCGGTGCGCTCTGGCTGAGTGCCGGTGTCGTCAAAACAAGAACGGCACAGCTGCCTATTATATAAGGTCCAAATTTCATCTCGCGCTCCATGCTGCGCTCCCTCTCGCCTGATGGCGATTTCGCGGTTTTCGAAAAAGGGAATTGCAACGCGGAGGCCATGCGCCGTGCCAATTTCAGCGCAATATTTTCAATTTTAATAAAAACAGGGGGTTATGCCGTATTACAAGGTGTTGTTAAGGTTAGTTTTCAGTAAATCTTCGCGCCCCACGATTCTGATTTGACTAAAATTCTAATTAAATTGTCTCCCTCGCCGCGAAGCGCATAAAATTATTTCCCCTTTGAATTGAAAAGAGAAATTCCTGATACGCCCGGGTTTGGCATGGCGCGCATATTAAGATTCTGGCAACTATAAGCCGTGCCAGAGCGGGAATTCGAGCCGCCGCTTGTGCCAAAAAAACGGTTAATTTTGACGTGAAAATTTGAAGCTTTTAACCCTGTTCACGAACCAGCTTCGTTAGGGCAGAAAATCGTATTTGTTTTGAATGCGATGGAAGAAATTTACCCCCGGTAAACCTTAACGCTTCGCGCCTCGTCTCTCTGGTGTCTCGCTTGCGGCTTTTACAGCGAGCCGGGAGGGGGATCCGACCGGCGATCCTAATCGTTGGAAGGAGACAAAAGATGACGATTAAGACCCTTTGCATGGGAGCTTGTTCCGTATTGGCCATCATCGGTACCGCCGGGGCAGCCAGTGCTCAAAGTCAGACCATCAATAATGTTCAAGGCAATTGGGCGCAGGCGCGCGCTCAGCTCAATTCCGAGATCGACAATATCAATGGCGATGTGTCCTTGACCTCCGCTGCAATCAACAACTCGTTCTCGGCTGACATTGCCGGCGACCTGCAGATCAATAACAGCCAGTACACGGGCCGCGGTTCTGATGCCGAGCTGAACGCCAATATTGATGATGTTGTCGGTGAGGTTTCTGCCACGGCTGCAGCCATCGGCAACTCAGCCAGTGCTGTGATCAATGCAGACGAATATGGTTCCCTGAACAACTACCAGCGCGCGATTGGCAATTTCAATGCTGATCTCAATCTGGGCGTTGATGATGTTGTCGGCGATGTCAGCGGCACAGCAGCGGCGATTGGCAACTCGCTTTCAGTCGAAGCGGCGGGTGAAGGCCTCAACCTCAATAACCGTCAGTTCTTCCGCGGTGATGCGGTTTCCGAGCTGAACGGTCATATTGATGATGTCACGGGCGAGGTCTCGCTGACCTCTGCGGCCATCGCCAATTCCGCGTCTTTTGAAGTTGAGGCAACGGACTGGGCGAATGTGAACAATTACCAGACCACCAATATCGACCCGCGCGCCTATTCAAATGTCGGCGTTGATGATGTGGTTGGCGATGTCACCTCGACGACCGCCGCAATCTCCAACTCGCTGAGTGTATCCACCCTGCCGGCCACGGCGGATGTCCAGATCAACTCCACACAGCTGAACAATGCCTTCACCGGCGCTGAGGCCAATGTGACGATCACCGACATCACCGGCAATGTCTCTGCGACGGCAGCGGCCATTGGCAACTCCGTTTCGGTCAGCGACATCACTGACTTCTGATCATCGGATTAATCCGGGTTCAGTGCAGACGGCCGGCCCCTCAGGGTCGGCCGTACTCTTTTGCGGGTTGATCAAAGCTCAACTTCCAGCCAGGGAAGCTCTCGCCCCTCGAAGACATCTGACGGCCGCATCGCAACGCGCTTGGCGCCCATATGCAGATAGGCCTGTTCGGCATAAGGATCGGAAAGGATCGTCATCACGGTTTCGCCGCGGGCGCGCAGAAGGTCTTTTGCATGCTCGAACAGCAATTTGCCGACGCCCAGGCCGATCGCTGTGGGGGAGATGAACAAGAGATCCAAAGTGCCATGTTCTGACCCTGGATCGATCTGACAAACCCCCAGGACTTCGCCCTGATCGCTCTCGGCCACAGTGGCAAACCCGGCGCGGATAGCCTCTTCCCGCACCCTCAAATGAGGTGTGACGGCCTTCATGAAGGCCTCGTCATACCCCCAGACCGCTTTTGAGCGGGCACAGAGCTCTGACAGGCTGTCGGCTTCATCCAGCCGGGCAGGGCGAAGCTGAACCTCGCTCATAACCTTAGGCCTTCAGAGCGCCGTGGCAGTGCTTGTACTTCTTGCCAGATCCGCACGGGCACAGGGCATTGCGCTGCACACGGCCCCAGGTTTCCGGCTTGGTCGGGTCGAGCGGCGCATTCGTTCGGCGCAGGGTTGGAGCGACACGCGGCGCGGCGGGCGGCGCCGACGGAGCATCCATTTCATTGCTGCCAGTCCGCGGGTCGATATGGGTTTCCTTCATGCCTTCCGGTGCTTTGGGCATTTCCGGAGCGCGTTCGAAGCGGATGAGCATCAGCTGGCGCGTCACTTCCGAACGCAGATTATCCATCATGCGTTCAAAGGCTGTGAAGGCCTCGGTCTTGAACTCGTTGAGCGGGTTTCGCTGGGCATAGGAGCGAAGCCCGATCATGGAGCGCATGGCGTCGAGGTTTTGAAGATGCTCACGCCAGTTCACATCAATCGCCTGAAGCAGGATGGATTTCTCGATCCGGCGCATCAGATCCGGACCCGCATTTGCGGCCTTCTCGGCATAAGCCTTGTCAGCTTCGCTGAGCAGGCGCTCGCGGATCTCTTCATCGGCGATACCTTCCTCGGCAGCCCAGTCCACGACAGGCAGATCGAGATTGAAGGTTTCCTTGACTTCCTTTTGCAGCCCCTCTGCATCCCACTGATCGGCATAGGCTTTTGGCGGAATATGGGTTTCGACCATATCCTCGATCGTGTTCTGACGCATATCCTTGATGACGTCGGCGACATCATCTGAGGTCATGAAATCGATGCGCTGTTCGAAGATCGCCTTACGCTGATCATTCATCACATCATCGTATTTGAGGACGTTCTTACGAATGTCGAAGTTTCGCTGCTCGACCTTTTTCTGAGAGGTCTCCAGCGCTTTTGACATCCATGGGTGCTGGATGGCTTCGCCTTCCTTCATCCCCAGTGTCTTCATGATGCCGTCCAGACGTTCCGGCGCGAAAATGCGCAAGAGGTCATCTTGTACGGAGATGAAGAATTTCGACCGACCCGGATCGCCTTGACGACCTGTACGGCCGCGCAGCTGATTATCGATGCGGCGGCTCTCATGGCGCTCAGTCGCCAGAACGTAGAGACCACCGGCATCCAGTGCTTGCTGCTTGCGGGCAGCCACTTCGCCGGCCACGGCTTCGCGGCGTTCAGCCGTCTCTGCCTCGGTCGGTTCTTTGCCTGCGGCCTTTTGAGCCTCGACCCAATCACCGAGAAGCATATCGACATTGCCGCCGAGCTGGATATCGGTCCCGCGGCCAGCCATATTCGTGGCGATCGTCACCGCACCGGGAATACCGGCCTGTGCAACAATGCCCGCTTCTTCTTCGTGATAACGCGCGTTGAGAACCTGGTGCTCAATCGGGAAGAGCTTGATCATCTCCGGCAGGAGACGGGCCTCCGGGCGGCCGCCTTTTTCAAACTTCTCTTCGCGCTCTGCTTCATCCTTGGGATAAAGGTGACCCAGGGCTTTCTTGAACGTGTTCTTGTCGCTCAAGAGCTTGGAGAGAATTTCCGACTTCTCGATCGAGGCGGTCCCCACGAGAACGGGCTGTCCGCGCTCCTGGCAATCGACAATATCGTCGATGATAGCCGCATATTTCTCGTCGAATGTCCGGTAAACTTCATCCTCATTATCGATACGAGCAATCGGCTTATTGGTCGGGATTTCGACCACGCCGAGCTTGTAGATCGACATGAATTCTTCCGCTTCCGTCGCAGCCGTACCGGTCATACCCGACAGCTTGCCATAGAGGCGGAAATAGTTCTGGAAGGTGACCGAGGCGAGGGTCTGGTTCTCCGGCTGGATCGCCGTGCCTTCCTTCGCTTCGAGGGCCTGGTGGAGTCCATCGGACAGGCGGCGGCCCGGCATCATGCGGCCGGTGAATTCGTCAATCAGGACGACCTGGTCTTCCTTGACGATGTAATCCTTGTCGCGCTGGAAGATTTTATGCGCTTTCAGCGCCTGGTTCACATGGTGGACCGTGGCGATGTTGTCGACGTCATACAGATCCAGTTCCGGATCAATCAGCTCGCGTTCCTTGAGGATGCGCTCGATTTCCTCATTGCCTTCCTCGGTCAGGAGGATGGAGCGCGCCTTTTCATCGACTTCATAGCACTCCTCATCCATCAGCGGGATGAGGGCATCAATCGTCTTGTAGAATTCGGTCTTGTCTTCCGTTTGACCGGAAATGATCAATGGCGTGCGCGCTTCATCGATCAGGATGGAGTCGACCTCGTCGACGATGGCATAGGCGTGACCGCGCTGAACCATTTCGTCCGTCGTGTACTTCATATTATCGCGCAGATAATCGAAGCCGAGCTCGTTATTGGTGGCATAGGTGACGTCACAGGCATAGGCCGCGCGGCGATCCGGATCCGGTATGCCGGGGGCCACAACACCGGTCGTCATGCCAAGCTTCGCGAAAACTTTGCCCATCCATTCCGCGTCACGCTTGGCCAGGTAATCATTGACCGTGACCACGTGGACGCCCTTGCCGGGCAGAGCGTTGAGATAGGAGGGCAGGGTGGCGACAAGCGTTTTACCCTCACCGGTTTTCATTTCAGCGATGGAGCCGTCATTCAGCACCATGCCGCCCATAAGCTGGACATCATAGGGGCGAAGGCCGAGGGCGCGCTTGGCTGCTTCGCGGACCGCGGCGAAAGCCTCGGGCAGAAGCGCGTCCAGCTTCTCGCCCTTTTCCAGACGTTCGCGGAACTCGACCGTCTTGCCGGCCAGCGCTTCGTCTGAGAGCGTTTCGAAATCGGGCTCTAGCGCATTGATCTTCTCGACCAGCGGGCGCATGCGGCGCAGTTTGCGGTCATTCTCGGTGCCGAAGAGTTTGCGGGCGATGGAGAGCATGAGCTTGTGCTTTTAAATCCAATTGGGCCAAGCTGGCTGTGCGCACACGCGTTCACGAATAGCACAGACGCTGGCATTGCTTTGAAACCTTGAGCTGACTTAAGGATGGGGGCAGAACGTGTCAATCGAGCGGCGCGGCTGGCATGCGTGCAAGAAGGGCTCTAAGCGATGATAATTGCGACACTTTTTCGCACATTCGGTGTGCTGCTCTTGGCGACGTTAATTGTCGCATGCGGCCCCGAGCCTCGCCGTACGCTCGAAGCTGTTGACCCGGATCCGCAGGTTCTTGACCCGGAAACGGCAGATCCGGTGATTGCCCGGGTTAATGGCAGCGTGATCCGCCGGTCCGATATTCTGCGGGAGTTCGAGGCGCAACAGTCTGAGCGGGAGAGCTCCGGCGAAATAGCATTGACGGATTTCGAACGTATCCGCGAAGAGCTGATTGACCAGCGCCTCTTGGCAATTGAAGCGAGGGCGCGAGGGCTGCACCAGTCCGAGGAAGCGCGTCGGCAAATGGCGCACGCGCAAGAGCGGATCCTGTCCAATGTTCTTGTCGATGAAGTACTGACTGACGCCACCACTGAAGATGCAATCCGGAGGATTTATGATGAGCAGGTCCAGCTGATCGCTCTGGGCGATGAGGTGCGCGCACGCCATATCCTCGTGGATACGCAGGAAGAAGCCGATGCCGCGATGGCACTCTTGGTCGACGGTACGGACTTCGCGGCCTTGGCGATCCGCATCAGCCTGGACTCGGCCACCCGCCTTGAAGGCGGTGATTTGGGCTATTTCACCCGTTCCGGCATTGCAGATCCCTTTGGCGCGATCGCCTTTGGTCTGGAAGAAGGTGAGATGTCGCCCCCGTTTCAGACCGCTTTTGGCTGGCACATCCTCAAGGTCGAGGACCGGCGTCGGCAGCCGCCACCCTCCTTCGAAGTCTTGCGGCCGCGGATCGAGGAATTCTACAAGTTTGACCGCCTGGTGGACTTGGTAGCAGAGCTTCGCGACGGCGCCAGCATCACCCTGATCGATATGCCGCTTGCCGAGCTGGCGGCGGACGAGCCGGAAGATGACGTTCCGCCACAATAAGTTAAGTCCTGCGTAACCGTGTTCTTCCACCTCATTTTAAGGGAGTTGGTCCACTATGACCTCTAAGGCCTCAAAGCCGGTCCTCTATGTCGCCGCCTGCGCGCTATTGGATGCGGATAAACGCATTCTGATCGCCAAGCGGCCTGAAGGTAAGCCGATGGCGGGGTTATGGGAGTTTCCCGGCGGCAAGATCGAGCCCGGTGAAACGCCCGAGCAGACCGTGGTGCGCGAGCTGCGCGAAGAATTGATGGTGGAACCGTGCAAGACCTGCCTTCACCCGTTCGCGTTCGTGTCTCACCCCTATGACGATTTTCATATCGTCATGACCTTATTCCTGTGCCGGACCTGGGATGGTTTCCCACAACCGGTAGAGGGGCAGGAGATCAAATGGGTGCGCAAAGAGCGCCTGCGTGATTATCAGATGCCGGCAGCGGATCTTCCTCTGGCGGCCGAGTTGAGGGACCGCCTATAGGGAGGGCGCCTGTGATGAAAGCGACCGGACTGATGCAGCGCTTCTGGCGCGATGAGCGTGGCGCAACAGCCATTGAATACGGCCTGATCGCCGTTTTTGTTTCGGTCGTCTCGGTAGCGGCCTGGCAGGCCATTGGCGGAAATGTTTTCGGCTGGTTTGACGGTGTGCAATTCGCCACCGGCGCGGACGGGTCCTAATCAGCGCTTACAGGCTTGCGCCCGATGCGCATCATGAGAACGCGATTTCTGAGGGGCGTTGAAAATCCGCCACGCGTCTAACGTCCCGTCTTTTCATCCAATGACACTTCCTCACCGCCCAGGGCCTTGGCCAGGGAATGCGTGGCGGAGCCGGGCCGCTTGGGTTGCGGCTGATCGGGATGTGGCGCCCAGCCGGCGAAGTGGATGACTTCAAAGGTCGCGCGGATCCGGCCGTCTGCATCGGCATGGTTTTGCTGATAGATCTCGGCGACACGCTGGAAGAAACGACGGCTGGCGGGTTGCCGCGGACGTTCGGTGAGGATTGATGTCTCGCCCATGCCGCGCAGATCCCGCATTAGGGCGAAGGCATTGTCGTAGCGCACGGTGATGCGGTCGATATCGCTGACCGGCATGGCCAGGCCGGCGCGCTGCAGCAAGGCGGCCATGTCGAACGTGCCCGCAAATGGCGAGACGCGTGGGCTGACCCCACCCATCAGCTCGCTCTCAGCCTGCATGATGGATCGCCGCAGTTCTGTGAGGGTCTGTCCTCCCAGGAGTGCGCCCGCAAAAAAACCATCAGGTTTCAGGGCCAGGCGGACTTGCGACAAGACGCCGGGCAGGTCATTGGTCCAGTGAAGACCCAGAGGGGCAAGGATAAGGTCGAGACTCTCCGGCGCAAAGGGCAGGTTTTCCTCATCGATCGCGCAGGCGCGCGGTCCCAGATCCGCAGCGACGTTTTCGGCGATATCGGATTGCATCCACCAGCCGATTTTTTCGGCAACAGGACGTTTGGTCAGTTGCTGGACCAGGCCTGGGCCACCTCCCAGGATGACAGCGCGATCAAAATCGCGGGTCACGCTCTCCACCCGGTCGCACATATCGTCAAAAGCCCGGTGCGCGATAAAGCTGTAATCTGTTAAACTGCGCGCAGCGCGATTGCGGCGTTGGCGCAGCAAGGCGCGGTCGAAGAGTTTTGGCGGCACATCGCTTGCCAGGCCGGCGGGCGGCAGAGAAGCAGACGGGCGCGATTGGGTGGATGAAGGATCAACAGCCATATCCCGGATATACGCGATCTTTGCGCGATAAAAAGGCCCATGGCGCTGTCGATTTCATGGCGCGCCTGCTGTGGCCGCCGGAATGTCCCTTGGAACACGTACCGGTGGACCGGGCTGGACATTTATCGCCCGAGGGCTGGGCCAAGCTGGATTTCATTGCGCCGCCCTGTTGCCGGTCCTGCGGTTTGCCCTTCGCCTATGAAGCCGCGGGTGCAGGCGAGGACGGGCTTTTATGCGCATCGTGTATTGCCCAGCCTCCGCGTTTTGACTGGTTGCGCGCGCCGCTGGTCTATGATGATCCGGTCAAACCCCTGGTGCTCGGCCTGAAGAACGCCGACCGGCGCGACATGCTCAATGTCTTCGCGCGATGGATGCTGCGCAGCCTGGACGGTCTGGTGCAAGAGGATGCCGTGCTTGTCCCCGTCCCGCTGCACTGGATGCGACTTTTATCGCGACGCTATAACCAGGCTGCCCTTTTGGCCCAGGCGCTCGGGCATGAATTGGGATGTCCCGTCGAGACCGGTTCGCTTTACCGCAAGCGCCGCACGCCCAGCCAGGCCGGGCGCGGGACCAAGGGGCGCAGGCGGAATATCGCCGGTGCCTTCGCTGTCCGGCGCCCGGAGCGCCTGGCCGGACGCCAGGTCATTCTGGTCGATGATGTATTCACCACCGGGGCGACGGTGAGCGCGTGCTGCCGCATGATCAAGAATTCGGGAGCAGCCTGTGTGGGTGTTGTGACGCTTTGCCGTGTTGTACGCGACGTGGATGTGACTATTTAAGGGCTCAAAGGAGTCACTCATGGCTAAAGTCACAATCTATACGCGCCCCATGTGCGGATACTGCGCCCGCGCTCTCCGTCTGTTGAATGATAAGGGCGTTGAGTTCCAAGAAATCGAAGCTGGTTTCGACCGCAATCTGAAACAGGAAATGATTCAGCGTTCCAATGGCGCCAGCACTTTCCCGCAAATCTTCGTAGGCGACATGCATATTGGCGGTTGCGACGAGATGATGGCGCTGGAACGCAGCGGCAAACTCGACCCGCTTCTCGCGGCCTAAAATAGCATGACCAACCCGCTCGACATCGCCCTGGTGCAAATGCGTTCTGGAATCGACCCTGACCGCAATCTGGTGATCGCGGAACGCCTCATCCGCCAGGCGGCGGGTGAGGGCGCGAAGCTCGTCGCCACACCAGAGACCACGCATCTTGTGCAAAAGGATGCGGATCAGGCCTTCGCCGTCCTCAAGCCCGAAGCGAAAGAGCCGGCACTGGGCTTTTTTGCCTCGCTGGCGGAAGAGCTTGGCATTGATCTCCTGATCGGGTCGCTGGCGATCAAACTGGCAGAGCGCAAGGCGGCCAACCGGTCTTTCCTTTTTGGCCCCGATGGCGCCATCAAGGCTCGCTATGACAAGGCGCACATGTTTGATGTGGGTTTGGGGCAGGGCGAGACCTATCGCGAGAGCGCCAACTACCAGGCCGGTCAAGCGCTTGTCCTGGCGGAAGCAGGCGGTTTCAAGCTCGGCCTGTCGATCTGCTATGACATCCGCTTTGCCTATCTTTACCGGGCCCTGGCCAAGGCGGGCGCCCAGGTCTTGACCGTGCCGGCCGCCTTCACGCGGCCGACCGGACGGGCGCATTGGGAGACGCTCTTGCGCGCCCGTGCGATCGAAACGGGTAGCTATGTCCTCGCGCCGGCTCAGGGCGGGCAACATGAGGATGGTCGCAAGACCTGGGGGCATTCCATGATTGTGGGGCCCTGGGGTGAGATCATCGCTCAGCTCGACCATGATGAGACCGGCATTTTGCATGCGAGGCTGGATATGCGAAAAGTGGAGGAAGCGCGGCGACGTATCCCCGCGCTTGAGCATGACCGGATCCTGGACTTTTCAGATCCGCAGCCAACCTAGTCGATATGATCAAGTACGCGCTTGTTTGCGACCAGGACCATGAATTCGAGGCCTGGTTTTCAAATTCTGATTCTTATGACGAACAGGTCGCCCGAGGCCTGGTCGAATGCCCGCATTGCGGCTCGATAGAGGTGCGCAAGGCCCTGATGGCGCCCGCGGTTCGCACATCGCGCCGCAAGGAATCGACACCCGAGCACCAGCTCAAGCAGATGGCCTCGAAAGTGCGCGCGCACATCCGCGATAATTATGACTATGTCGGCGATGAATTCGCCAGCGAGGCGCGGGCCATGCATGATGGCGAGAAGCCCGAACGCCTGATTTATGGCGAGACCTCGGCGGAGGAGAGCAAGGCCCTGGTAGAGGAGGGCGTGCCGGTCGCACCCTTGCCGGATGCGCTGGCCCCGACCCCGCCGAAAAAGGTGAATTAGGCCTTCTTAGCCACCATCATATAATTTACCGAGATGTCTGAACCGAGCGAGAACTGGTCGCTCAGCGGATTGTAGCTGACCCCAATGGGCGCCTCACAGACCATATCGGCCTGTCCCAGCGCCGCACGGATCTCCTCGGGTTTCACCAGCTTGCCAAAACGGTGGGTGCCGCGTGGCAGCCAGCCCATCACCCACTCCGCTCCGACAATCGCCAGGGCAAAGGCTTTGGGCGTACGGTTGATCGTAGCGCAGATCATCAGGCCGCCGGGCTTCACCAGATGGGCACAATCCATCAGGAAGGTATGGGGGTTGGCGACATGCTCCATCACTTCCAGATTGAGCACGACATCGAAGGGCTCTTCACCTGCCTCGAGCAATTGCTCGGCGACGCCATGGCGATAATCAATCTCCAGCCCTTCCTCCTGAGCGTGAACAGAGGCCGTTTTGATATTGGCTTCTGCGGCATCAACGGATGTCATAGAGGCGCCCAGGCGTGCCATGGGTTCGGAAACGAGCCCGCCGCCACAGCCAATATCCAGCATGCGCAGGCCTTCCAGCGGGCGTTCGCCCGAACGGCCGAAATGCGCGCTGATTGTGTCACGAATGAAGTTCAATCGGATCGGATTGAACTTGTGCAAAGGCTTGAACTTGGATTCCGGATCCCACCATTCCGCAGCGATGCGGGAGAATTTTTCGACCTCTTCCGGGTCGATGGAGGGGCGGGACAGCGTCTCCGGCGCGTCGGCACTGGACATTGTTTCTCCTTGTTGTTCACCTTAGGCGCGAGCTGTGGCGCGATTGCGTTCGAGCGTTGCATATGACGTTTTGCCCGCGTAGGACAGGCGGCGAATGCGCACGGGGTGCTCTGGGACGCGTCCGCCGTGCTTTGCCCTAATATGGTCCCATCTTCCACGCTTATCGAGAGCCATAAGCGGCGTTGGATGAGGAGATCGCACCGGGCATGAAGGCAGGGGACGCAGGGAAGCGCCATATGACGCGTGTTGTCGCGAAATTCGGAGGCACATCGGTCGGTTCGCCGGAGCGTATCCGGCATTCGGCCAGCCTGATCAAAGCGGCTAGCGATGCCGGTGAGCAACCGGTTGTCGTGGTCTCGGCCATGGCGGGCGAAACCGATCGCATATTGGGTCTGGCCGGCGAGTTCTCTGCGGGATTGGGCGATCGGGAGTGCGATGTAGCGCTCGCCGCAGGTGAACAAGTCTCAGCCGCTCTAATGGCTCTGGCCTTGCGTGATCTGGGTTTGGAGGCGCGGTCGATTATGGGGTGGCAGGCCCCGGTGATCACCAAAGGGCCATTTGGCGGTGCCTCTATCGATGGCATGGATGTCGAGGTGTTCGAGGCGCTGATGGCCCAGGGCATTATTCCGGTGCTGGCGGGATATCAGGGCATTGATACAGACGCGCAGATCCAGACACTCGGTCGCGGCGGGACGGATTTGTCGGCAGCAGCCCTCGCGGCAGCGCTGAAAGCACGGTGTGATATCTATACGGATGTCGATGGCGTTTACACGACAGATCCGAGATTGGTGCCTGAGGCTCAGCGGCTGGACGCGGTCAGCCATGATGAGATGCTCGAACTTGCAGCACAGGGCGCAAAAGTGCTGCAGCCGCGATCAGTGGAGTTTGCAAAAGCACATCAGGTGCCGATGCGGGTTCTCTCGAGCTTTGCTGAACCGGGTAAAGCTGAGGGGACAGATATTGTCGCCGAGCCCCGAATCGCCGAGCGGCGGCTGGTCAGCGGTGTGGCCTATGCACGCGACCAGGCCCGTGTCGCTCTGCTGGGGACGGATGATTGCGGCGATATCGCACAAAAATCCTTCTCTGCGCTTGCGCAGGGCCAGATCGGTGTCGATATGATCGTTCAGACCCATTCCCGCACACCGGGTGTGGTGAATTTGGAGTTCTCCGTTGCCCATAAGGATCTGGCGGCGGCGCGCGAGCGGCTCGAAGAGGCGCTGGGTGAGACTGAGATCCGGTGGGAAACCGGCTTGGCCAAGGTTTCAGTGGTCGGGGCCGGTTTGCGGCAGCGGGCGGATATCGCCCGGTCGCTTTTTAGCGTGTTGGGTGAGCGCAATATCGAGATCAAGGTTCTTTCAACCTCCGAGATCAAGATCTCTGCGCTGGTCGAAAACAATGCGGTAGAGCGGGCCGTCCGTGCCTTGCATGCCGCCTACGGATTGGATCAGATCTGACCATGCTCGATTCGACGACATCGGAACGGCGCGATCCGCGCCAATTGCTCAAACGCCTGCGCGAGCTGATGGCGGTTCAGGAGAATGCACAGGCACGCCTGGATCATCTCACCGATCTGATTGCGGAGGAAGCCGGGTGGGATGTCAGCTCGATCTATCTGGCGCGCAAGTCGAGTGCTCTTGAATTATGTGCGACGCATGGCCTCAAGCCCGAAGCCGTGCACCAGGTCTCCTTGCAGCCAGGCGAAGGCTTGGTCGGACTGGTCGCAATCAGTGCGCGCCCGCTCACCACGTCGAATGCCAGAGAACACCCGTCCTTCTCCTACAAGCCGGAAACGGGCGAGGAGCCTTTCAATACTTTCGTGGGCGTGCCCATTCTGAGAGGCGGACGTCTGGTCGGCGTGCTGACAGCGCAAACCCAGCAAGAGCGCGAGATCAACGAAGAAGAGGTGGAGACGCTCCAGACCGTCGCCATGGTCCTCGCAGAAATTGTGGCGTCCGGGGAGATTGTCGAAGCGGAAGAGATGGCCGGGCTCGATGTCCGCCAATCCAAGCCTGAACGATTGCAGGGCGGCGCGTTCTCCGGTGGGCTGGCGCGCGGTGTTGCTGTCATGTTTGAGCCGCATGTCGGGTCGGACAAGCTGATCGCGGACGATGTGGGCCGTGAGGAAGAACGTCTCGATGCAGCGATTGACGGTCTGCGTGCCTCGGTCGATGAGATGCTGGAAGGGGGTCGGATACCTTTTGGCGGCCCGACCCGGGATGTGCTTCAGGCCTATCGGATGTTTGCGCATGATCGCGGCTGGATGGAGCGCCTGCGCGAAGCTGTGCGTCTGGGCCTGACCGCAGAGGCAGCCGTCGAACGTGTGCGTAACGAGAACCGCGCCCGTTTGATGAAGGCTCATGACCCGACCTTCCGTGAACGTCTGCATGATCTGGAGGATCTGGCGAACCGGCTATTGCGTCATCTGGATGGAGCCGACGGTGCGCTGAATGATGGTCTGCCCGATGATGCCATTATCATTGCCCGCAATATCGGCCCGGCAGAACTACTGGAATTTGATCGCGAGAAGCTTCGCGGCGTGGCGCTGGAAGAAGGCTCCGCCTCCTCCCATGCGGCGATCGTGGCGAAGGCATTGGGTATTCCTTTTGTCGGCGGGCTGGAAGGCGCACTCGACAAGGTCGAGAGCGGCGATCCTGTCATTCTCGATGGTCAGTTCGGCCTCTTGCACGCGCGTCCTGCCGAGGATGTCGAACGGACCTATACAGAG
>JAAEZM010000025.1 GCA_018222865.1 Alphaproteobacteria bacterium | reverse complement strand
GCTGTATATTGATCAACGCAAGACTGCGGCCCTGATTGGAAAGATTATCGTTCAGAAGCAAAAGCAGCCCGATTCCCGCTGAATCCACTGCCTTCATTTGTGCCAAATCCAGCACAACTTTATCTGCTTCAGATTCATCGAGCTCCCCGATCATGCCCTTCATTGCAGAGTGATCATCGAACGTAATCATTCCACTTACACTCACCACACATTCGTCTGCGTCATGATTGATTGTATACTTCATAACCTACTGCTCGACGCCTCCCTCAAAACTTTCATTGCCCTTACAATTAAATTGTCTAACTAAAAATTAGACCTGACAATGAAAAGTCAAATAAAAAAACCTACTGTTCACGGTAAATAAATCATTTTTATGCATATTGAGGCGAATTGAATTTCGGAAACGGCCGCATGCCGGATGAACGGAGTGATACTGATATGATTCGCCATTTGATCGCAGGCGCAGCGAGCGCCCTCGTCCTCACCGCCGCCGCACCGGCTCAAGAGATTGTCGGCAATGTGGGCTTGACCACAAACTATGTTTTCCGCGGCATCACCCAGACTGATGATGGCCCCGCAGTATCCGGCGGGTTCGACTATGAAAACAGCGGCTTCTATGCCGGCATCTGGGCATCGAGTGTCGATTTTGGCGATGACACGACGATGGAAATCGACTTCTACGGTGGTTATGGCTTCATTGCGGCTGGCCTCGATTGGGATCTTGGCGCGATCTATTACGCCTACCCAGATAGCCCCGAAATCGCCGGCAACAGCCAAGACTTCCTCGAGATATATGGCGCTGCATCCAAGGATTTCGGCAGTTTCGCAGTCGATGGCAAACTGTCTTGGTCGGATGATTTCTATGCCGGAACCGGCAATGCCATCTATCTCGAAGCGGGCGTGACCGTGCCGCTGACCAATGACGTCGCCTTCGATGCACGCATCGGATCAAGTCAGTTCGATGATCAGCCCGGCGCCGATTATGAAGATTGGCAGCTGGGCCTGTCCGGCGAACTCGGCGGCGTGGGCTGGGATCTGCGCTATCACGACACTTCAGATTTCTACGGCGACGCCTTCGTCTTCTCGATCTTTCAATCCTTCGGCGGCTAGGAACCGGTCACGCGCTGAATCTGTATTCCGACCGTCCTAGTTATCGTCCATCTTCAAGGCGGCGATAAAGGCTTCCTGTGGAATGTCGACCTTGCCGAACTGGCGCATCTTCTTTTTACCCGCCTTCTGCTTTTCCAGCAGCTTGCGCTTACGCGTCGCGTCGCCACCATAACATTTGGCGGTGACGTCCTTGCGCAGGGCCGCCAGGGTCTCGCGGGCAATAATCCGTCCGCCAAGCGCCGCCTGGATCGGGATTTTGAACATGTGACGCGGGATGAGGTCTTTCAGCTTCTCGCACATGGAACGTCCACGCATTTCAGCACGGGCACGGTGCACAACCATGGACAGGGCATCGACCGGCTCGTCATTGACCAGTATCGCCATTTTGACCAGATCGCCCTCGCGGTCCTCAATCCACTGATAGTCGAAGGAGGCATAGCCCTTGGTCACAGATTTCAGGCGGTCATAGAAGTCGAAGACGACCTCATTGAGCGGCAATTCATAGACCAGCATGGCGCGATTACCGGCATAGGTCAGCTCCAGCTGAATACCGCGACGGTCCTGACAGAGCTTCAAGACCCCGCCGAGATACTCATCGGGCACCAGAATGGTGGCCTTGATCCAGGGCTCCGCAATCGACTGGACTTTAACCGGGTCGGGCATATCGGCCGGGTTGTGAAGATCCATCTCCGAACCATCCGTCATGGTCAGCTTGTACACCACGGACGGCGCGGTCGTGATCAGCTCGATATCATATTCGCGCTCGAGACGCTCACGGATAACCTCGAGGTGAAGCAGACCCAGGAAGCCACAGCGGAAGCCAAATCCGAGCGCCGCAGACGTCTCCATCTCATAAGAGAAAGACGCATCATTCAGCGCGAGTTTCTCAATGGCTTCCCGCAGATCCTCAAACTCAGCGCTATCGACAGGGAAGAGCCCACAAAAGACAACCGGCTGGGCGGGCTTATAGCCGGTCAGCGGTTCGGTGGTCGGGCGCTTGTCATCTGTGACCGTGTCACCGACGCGCGCATCGCGCACCTGTTTGATCGAGGCATTGAGGAAGCCGATCTCCCCCGGATAGAGCGCGGTGAGATTCTCTTTTTTCGGACGGAATACGCCAACACCATCAACCGGGTAGGCCGCGCCCGTGCCCATCAGGCGGACGCGCATGCCCTTCTTGAGCGTGCCTTCCATGACCCGCACCAGACAGACCACACCGAGATAGGGATCATACCAGCTATCGACGAGCATCGCCTTCAGGGGGGCGTCTGGATCACCAGCTTCCGGTGCCGGCAATCGCTGGACCACCGCTTCAAGCACTTGATCAATGTTCAAACCGGTCTTGGCGGAGATTTCCACCGCCTCTGATGCATCAAGGCCGATTACGTCCTCGATCTGCTCTTTGATGCGTTCCGGCTCGGCAGCCGGGAGATCGATCTTGTTGAGCACCGGCACGATCTCGTGATCAACCTCGATCGCCTGATAGACATTGGCGAGGGTCTGCGCTTCCACACCCTGAGACGCATCGACGACCAGGAGCGAGCCTTCCACGGCCGCCAGGGACCGGTTGACCTCATAGGCGAAGTCCACGTGTCCGGGCGTGTCGATCAGGTTCAGCGTATAGGTCTTTCCGTCCTTTGCAGTGTAGTCGAGACGAACGGTTTGCGCCTTGATGGTGATGCCACGCTCGCGCTCGAGCTCCATATTATCGAGCACTTGCTCCTTCATCTCACGATCGGAGAGTCCGCCGGTGAATTGGATCAGCCGGTCGGCAAGTGTCGACTTACCGTGGTCAATATGGGCCACGATGGAAAAATTGCGGATCAGGGAAGGATCTTTGCTCATAGGCGCGAAGTAGCATTGAGACCCGCTTTGGCCAAGTATTGTGCGCTGTTAAAGCACGCAGGCGTGAACGTCTGGCTGTTGGACAATTGGCGCAACCCGATTAGCTTCCCTCCCAAATACAATTGCGAGGGGAAAATATGCGTCTTCTGACCGGATTGCTTTCATTGGGGCTTTTGGCCGCCCCGGCAGCGCAGGCTGCACCCATCGAGTTCTACCAGGTCGAGGGTGTCGAATACGATTCCAGCGTCCAGACGCCTGAAGCGCATTTTGGCTTCGGTGTCGGTGAGCGCCCCGTGCGCCACGACTTGATGGTGAGCTATCTCACGGAAATTGCGGAGAGTTCAGACCGGATCAGCGTTGAAACGATTGGCTATAGCCATGAGCGGCGTCCGATCCTTTTCTTCACAGTGACCTCGCCGGAAAACCATGGCCGGATTGAAGAGATTCGCGAAGCCCACCTCGCCCAGCTTGATCCGGCCAACCCGGCAGGCGACGGACCGGCGGTTGTCTGGATCAATTACGGTGTCCACGGGGCCGAGTCCTCCGGCATGGATGCGGTTATCCCGACGCTTTATCACTTCGCTGCAGCGCAGGGTGATGAGATCGAGCAAACGCTCAATGACAGCGTCATCCTGATCACCGCGATCTTCAATCCCGATGGACACGCCCGACGGATCAATCATGTCGAGGCCTTCGCTGGCTCCGTGCCGACGACCGACCCGTCCCATGAGCAGCACAATCTCTGGGTCGAGGCGCGCACCAATCACTACTGGTTCGACCTCAACCGCCAATGGCTGTTGCAGACGCAGCCGGAAAGCCAGGCCTGGCTGACGCAATGGCATCACTGGAAGCCGCAGGTTTCGGCCGATTTCCACGAGATGGGCACGGAAGCGACCTATTATTTCCACCCCGGTGAGCCCTTGCGTCGCAACCCGCTCATTCCGGTTGAAGCCCGTGAACTGACCCAGGGCATCGCCGAGCACCACATTGAGTTTCTCGATGGTGAGGGGCGCCTCTTCACCTCTGAGGAAGGCTTCGACAATTTCTATGTCGGCAAGGGATCAACATATCCGCAGGTCAATGGATCACTGGGGATTCTCTTCGAGATTGGAGCCGCACGTGGCGGTCTGATCGAGGCTGAGCGCGGCCTGGTTCGCCATGACGACAATGTCCGCACACAGTTCCGAACCTCTTTGACGACCGTATCCGGCGCGCTCGCACAGCGCGAACAGATCGCAGATTATCAGCGTCGTTTCTTCGCTGAAGCTCTGGCCGCCGGCGAACAGGATCGTGTCCGCGGGTATGTCTTTTCCGCCGAAGGCGATCCGGCGCGGCTGAACATGTTTGTTGATCTGCTTGATCGACATGATGTCGACGTCTACGCGCTTGGTCGGGATGTCCGAGCGGGTGGGCGTACCTTCGAGCCGGGAGAGGCTTTCATCGTCCCGATGGCGCACACGCAATACACGATGATCCGCTCCATCTTCGATCAGCCGACTGAATTCGCTGAGAACATCTTCTATGATGTTTCCGGCTGGACGCTGCCCTTGGCCTATGATCTGGAGTTCGCCGCACTCAATACGATCACTGGCGACATGCTGGCTGAGCAAGTCGATCCGCAGCCCATGGCCCAGCCCGCGCCACCTGTCTCCAGCTATGGCTATATCCTTCGCTGGTCGGATTATTATGCCCCGCGCGGTCTCTATCGCCTGCTTGATGAAGACGTGGAAGTCCGTATTGCCACAGAACCGGCGGTGATCCTGACACATGAGGGCGAGATCGAGTTTGGCGCTGGCACCGTCTTTGTTCCCTTCATGGGACAGGAGATGTCACGGGACGCGATTCACGCCCTGGTCAGCCGCATTGCCGAGGAAGATGGCGTGCCGGTCTTCTCTGCCATGTCAGGCTCAACCTCGAACAATACGCCGGACCTTGGTGACAGGCGCGGCTTCCGCTCCGTCGATCGCCCGGAAGTCCTGGTGCTCTTTGATGATGGGTTATCGCTCTATGATGCCGGTGAAGTCTGGCATCAGCTCGATCACCGCATGCACATCCCGGTGACCTTGCGTCGGAAGGATGAACTTAGCGGCCTGGACTGGTCGCGCTACACCCACCTCATCATGGTCGGCGGCGGCAATACGCGTCTGGACGAAAGCGTTCAGGAGCGCATGGAGCAATGGGTCCGTGAAGAAGGCGGCGTGGTCATCGCCACCCGCCAGGGTGCAACCCGCATGCAGGATATCTTCTTCGGTTCTGATGAAGATAACGAGGCGGAGACCGCATCAGATGAACCGCTGGAGCGCCGCGATTATGCCTCCATGCAGATCAATGATGCCGAACATGTCATTGGCGGTGCGATTTTCGCTGGCGATCTGGATACCAGCCATCCCATTGGATTTGGTTATTCAGACCGTTTCCTGCCGCTTCACCGCAATACGGCGCTGATCCTCGATCGACCAGAAGATGATCCATTCGCCGTCGTGGTTGAGTATGCTGAGGATCCGCTCCTGGCGGGCTATGCCAGCGAACGCCGGCAGGACGAGCTGTCCGGCACGCCGGCTGTCGTCGCTCGACGCGCGGGGGCTGGCAGCGTCATCCTGTTTGCGGACAATCCCAACTTCCGCGCCACATTCCGCGGAACCGAGAAGATGTTCATGAATGCCGTCTTCTTTGGAGGATTAATCAGCCGCCCGAGTGGCGATTATTAAGACCTGAAGATCAGCCGGAACGCTTCGGCGTTCCGGCTGATTTGTATATCGGAATTGACGTTCAATACCTTTTTTGCCCAAATACCCTCAATGTGATTGGGGGCATAATATTGGAAATCGCACATCTCGTTTATGTGTCGACCGCACCGGAAACACCTGACGCTGATATGCTTCAGGAGATTTTGCGCGAGGCACGCCTGAAGAATGCCGAGACAGAGATTACCGGCCTGCTTTTCTCGGTCGGACGGCATTTCATGCAATTGCTCGAGGGCTCGGAGGCTGCAGTCAACGACACCTTCGAACGCATTCGCCATGATCCGCGGCACAGCGACATCATGATCATCCACACAGAAACGACGTCAGAGCGCGTCTTCCCGGATTGGTCGATGGGTTTCGCGGTTGAGGACCTGCCCGTTCTGACACCGGCCAGCAGCTGGATCGGCGCACGCCCGCAACGGCTCCAGGCGCTTCTGCCCACAGAACTCGATCCGCATATCCGCATGCTCTTCATGAGCTTCAGAGGCGCGGACGAAATCCAGCTTGCCAGTGCGCAATAAGCCAGATGATCTCCGCCCAAAGGGTGCAGATTAACGCTTCGCTAAGCATTTCGCCCCGCTCTGGCCGCAATCAACCGGCAAAGAACGAGGGATACGCCCTCGTGCAGCCCAGTCGCGGAGCCAAAAATGCGTTCTATTGCCCTCGCCTCGATACTTCTTGGACTTCTCACTGCCCCCATAGCTCTGGCGCAAGACCCTGATTACGGTCAGCCAAGCGAATATTCCGAGCCGGTCGACACATATTCGGAAGACGAAGTCGTGGATGCCGTTGCGGACTTTTTCGGCGTCACAGCTGAAGCCGCTGCGAGCGTTCTGGAACGCGTCTTTTCAGACCTGGGACGCCCTGTCGGATATGTTGCGGGTGAGGAGGTTTCCGGTGCGATTGGCGTCGGCCTTCGTTATGGCGAGGGGTATTTGACCCTGCGCACAGGCGAACGCGAAAAAGTCTATTGGCGTGGCCCGTCTGTGGGCTGGGATGCCGGTGGCAATGCCAGCCGCGTCTTCGTTCTCGTTTATAATCTCGACGATGTGGACAGGCTTTATCAGCGTTTCCCGGGCGTTGAAGGCTCGGCCTATTTCATCGCCGGACTTGGCGTCAATTATCAGCGCGCTGATGAGATTACACTGGCGCCGATCCGCTCCGGCGTCGGCCTTCGCGCAGGAGCCAATGTCGGCTATCTCGCTTATTCCCGCGAACGCCGCTGGCTGCCCTTCTAATGCAGATCCGCCCTGCTGAGGCTGAGGATTACGCCGCCATTGAAGATCTGCTCGACCTGGCCTTTGACGGAAGGGAAGAGTCTACGCTGGTCAAGGCGCTGCGAGACGATGAAGCGGACTCACTCGAACTGGTCGCGGAAAACCATGGAAAGATCGTTGGCACGATCATGTTCTCCCCAGTTTCCGCCCACCGAGATGGTGAGGCATGCGCTTTCGGCCTCGGCCTGGGACCGCTTGCGGTTCTGCCCAAATATCAAAGGCAAGGCGTAGGACAAGCGCTTGCCGAGGCGGGCCTCAACTTTATTCGCACCATTGGCGCGCCATGGTGCGTTGTGCTCGGCGACCCTGAATACTATTCGAAGCTGGAGTTCAAACCGGGCCCCGAAACAGGCTGGTACTGGTCTGGAGATCCAAAGGGGTTACTCGGCAATGCCTTTCAGGTTCTCAGCCTACGCCCACCACTGCCGACGCCCGGACCGTTTTTGTTGCACTATCATCGCGCTTTCACGCCAAGTTGATGATTTGGGACCAGCCGAACACGCTTCCCCCTTCGCGTGCGGGCTTGCAGCTGCCATAGTTAACACCAAGTAAGTGTGTGATTTATGGGGTGCTGAAGATGAATGGTCTGATTTTACTGGCGAGCATTGCAGCTCTGATTGTGCTGGTTCTGGCGCGTCAGATCCCGTTGCAGATCCTCGCCGGCATCCTCTCCCCCCTTTTGCGACCGGTGATGCGGCTCTTCCGGGTGAAACCGAGCAGTGCGAGCACCGGAACGGTGAAACCCTCGCATACGGGCAATAGCGCCTGGGCCACAATCTCCCGGGCTTCGCGCAAACAGACAGAAACCGAAATCGCGCTGGGCGATGATTTCGCCCATGAAGACCAACATATCCGCCGCCAGGGCATTATCTTCAATTGGTTGAGCGTCGTGGTGGGTTATATTCGCGTCCCCGTCGAACTCTCTGAGGATGTCTCTGAACGCTATAACGAGCTCGGCTCGCGCTTCCTCAATGGGCGCGTCCCGATATCAGCCGATTGTCAAAACCTGTATGAGGATGAGGAAGGCGCGATTATTGCGCGCTACTTCCCTGAAGACAGCGGCTGTTTTTATTTGCTCAACCGCATGCGTCAGACGATCAACGCCAATGTCCGCAAGCTGACCGTCGTCTTCTCGGCGATCATGTCCTCGGTCTTGATCATCAACCTTCTCTATAATGATGGGGGCATGCTCGATTTCGCAGCGCTGTTCGGCATCGATAACGGTTTGGCGCTTGGACCGCTGAACATCTCAGTAGACGCCTTCAATGAGATGGCTTTTGCGGTGCTGACCACGATCGGCGGCGCTTTTGCGATGTGGATTGCCTACTATGTCGAATACGCGCCCTATCAACGCAATAATTTCCGCGAGATGTCGAACTTCATCACGCGCTATCTGGCACGACTGAACGACCATTACCGCACCGCGGAAGGGCAAGCCAAATCCGTCACCGTTGGTCAGGAGCGCGATGCGACCCAGTTCTCACGCGATGCGCGCAAATGGCATACGAATGTCATGTGGATCGCCATGCGAATCTTCCATATCGAGAGCTTCTTGCGCGGCATCATGTTCCAGATCCTGCGCAATACGGGCTATTACCTGGTCCTGATCCCGATCCTTTTCCTGATTGTCCTGGCGGGGCTGAATACGATGCTCGCAGACTTTACCGACTTCAACCTGGCTGCCCGCCTGGCTGATCTGGGCCTTATTTTCCTCGGCCTCTTCATCGCCTTGGGCCTCGTCTATGTCTTCTTCCTGCATCAGGCGATGACGAGTATCGACGAGATCAATCAGGATGAATGGATCGGCTTTGACAGCCTTCTCCTCGACAATGTGTTGGGCGAGATGGTTGGCAAATACGCTGAAGATGTCGCCTATTGGAAGAACCGTCTCGGCGGCGGATTCTGACCCGGTCTCCGGATCGCTCCAAGAAAAACGGGCCCTCTACAGGGCCCGAAACTCCAGTTTTCTACCGCGTGTGGCGTGCGGGTTCAGCGCCCGCCATCACCGCCCGCCATCACCGGCCGAGAAGGGCCCGTAATAGCTGTCGATCCCGGTGCCGGCGCTGCTGTTATAGCTGCCATAATCGCGGCCGGCCTGGCGGTCGCCACCATGACCATCGCCATGACGGCCGCGGCGATAATGCGGGCGGTTGGCGACACAATCATTACAGG
This sequence comes from Alphaproteobacteria bacterium, assembly GCA_018222865.1. Taxonomy (GTDB): domain Bacteria; phylum Pseudomonadota; class Alphaproteobacteria; order Caulobacterales; family Maricaulaceae; genus Maricaulis. The sequence goes on along the minus strand of JAAEZM010000025.1, from coordinate 5,791 downwards.
TCTGGGCGACCTCCAAGCGGATTTCCGCCATGCGGTCAGCGAGCTCGTGGAAACGCACCTGGCTGTTGGACCACATCCCCGCTGACTGGGTGCAGTCGCGTTCCTGATAATCATTACGGATCATGCACTGATTATACGCGCGGCAACTCTGAACCACAGTGTCATAGGATCCATCCAGCTCTGCTTCGAACTGGGAGACCAGGTAGATGGCCCGGTCGACATCGCGGTTTGCACCGTCATAAAGCGCCGGCGAACGACGACTTTGGGCTTCCTGTCCATCAAAGGGAACGCCGGTATAAGCCGCCAGAGCGTCCCGCATCTCGCGCGTTGAGACGAGGAATTGATTGCGGTCGCTCTCATATGACGTCGCGGAGCAAATACTGCGTGCCTGCTCATCCGTGTCGACGACAGGAACAATCCCACGCGTAAACGTATGTTCATGCGTGCCGGGATGGCTGCAGCCCGCCAAAGCCAGAAGGGCCAGTCCTAATCCGAGTTTTTTCATCAATCTAACTCCTGTGCACCACGCCGCCCTTAAGGCGCCGCTGCCTCTGCTTGACGATGTTCAAGGGCTTCGAGATAGCAGCCCGGCTGAATGGCCCTGTAGGCGGCGTCAGCTTCCGCCTCATCCAGCCGCTCCTGCCAGGCCGTGTAGAAAGGATCGCGCGCGCGCTCAGCTTCCGAGGCTAGGCGCGATGCAATACGGTGCCAACGGTTCTCCGGCGACCCGCCGAGACCTTCACTGTCGCGGATAAAGCGCGCCCGCCCATGGCCCAGCTCTGCCGCGCGGCGAAGATAGCTATCCGCTCGCTCCGGGCTCTCAACGACACCGCAGAGGCGATAGCTGCCCTGGATCGTCCCGGTTCCATAAACCAGGGAAAGATTGAAATTGGCTTCTGGATGTCCGCGCGTAGCGGCCGTCTCCAGCCATTCCACCGCCATATCGACATTCAGCTGAACGCCCAGACCGGTCGCAAACATAATTCCGAGCAGGTTTTGCGCGCCAGGATCGCGAGCGGTTATTGCGGCATGGCAAACCAGATCAACCGTTTCTTGCGGGTTGAGCGCACCGGTCTGATCAAAACCCATATCCGCCTGGAAATCCCGCACGGCCCGACGGGTGTTGGGACCGTATGTGCCGTCCACTTCATCCGCATAATATCCAAGCGCGGCCAGCGCCTGCTGCCGGAGCTGAAGATCAATGATATCGCCGCCCACATCCTCACGCGCAAAGCCGCGGGAGATCCGTTCCAGGCTGATCGATGTCACCGGGCAGGCACGAGACAGGGCCGCAGACTGCATCCGCTGCTGCGCCGTCAATGAGGCTTGCGAACCGCCCTGGGCGGAACCGATAACGATGGACCGGTTCCATGCATATTGCGCATAATCGAGCTCATTAATAGCTTGATAGGCGTCACCAATCCGCAGCCAGCAACGCGCGAGAGCGGCATCATCCACGTCACGCTCGAATGCGTGGCAGATATCATCACCCGGTGTCGCGAAATATTCGAAACCGCCACGACCGCTGAAGATGCTGATGGATTCATCAAGGCTGCGTGATGATGAAGGCCGGCCGGCAACACCGGTCGGTCCATCGGAAACATCCAGCGACCCAGTATCCTGAGAATTGGAATTTCCCAGATTGGGTGGCGGGTCCGGACGCAAATCGGGACGTTGGCTGGCGCTGCCAGGCTGAGAGGCCGGCAGGGTCGCCGTCGCCTGGATCAGGCCGGTTTGGCTTTGTTGCGGCAGGACGGGTTGCGAATTCACCGGCACGGTTGCGGGCGGCACCGCGGCCTCAGCGTTTTCGGCCAGCGCCGAGTTCTGACCCGCACGATAGCTCGACATATGCGTATAGGACAGGAGCACGACGAGGCCGATCAAAACCAGCACGGTCGCAGCGGCTTGCGCCAGGAAGGCTGTCCAACGCTCCAGCATACTCGAATCCACCCCCGATTCGTCGCGTTTCGAGACCGCATCACCAACAAAACACGTTGGAAAATAAGGCCTGCCCCGCGATCAAGCGAGCATCCCGAGCCCGCCTGCCGTGTTTAAGTCTTGTTAACCATATTAGCTGGGATCGAATGAGGGCGCCATACGCCAGAGACGATTCTGGGCAAAAAAGTTATCGCGTGACGGTGGAAAATCGAAGATTCCCCAATAGGTTGAATATGAGGCCACAAAAAGGGGCGCAAAGCCATGCCTTGCGCCCCCTGGTGAATCTTATTCACCGTATCAGGAGAGTATTATCCGCGCAGAGCGGCACCGGTCGCGCCGGAAACCTTCTGAACCACCTTGGAAGCGATCGCGTCGATTTCCTCATCGGTCAGCGTTTTCTCGCGCGGTTGGAGTGTCACCTCGAGCGCCAGAGACACCTGACCCTCCGGTACGCCCTGGCCCTCATAGACATCAAACACGGTGACCCCCGTGATCATTGCCTTGTCAGCGCCTTTCGCAGCGCGGATCAGCGCATCAGCGGCAACGGTCTTGTCCACGAGGAAAGCGAAGTCACGGCGAACCGGCGTCAGATCCGCGCGATCAAGCGGCGCACGGGCCTTCAGACCGTTGGACTTTTTCGGCTGCGGGATCGCATCCAGCACGATCTCGAACCCGAGCACCCGACCTTCAACGCCAAGCGCCTTGAGAATACGCGGATGAATCTCGCCGAACTCGGCCATGACATTTTTCGGCCCCAGGCGCATGACGCCGGAGCGTCCCGGATGCCACCAATCGCGAGCCTCGGCGACCGTCTGCAATGACGCAACCGGTGCACCCGCAGCCGCCAGAGCCGCTTCCACATCCGCCTTCACATCAAACACATCCGGCGCGCGCGTGCCGGCCCAGTGACGGTTGGCATCCACCCGCAGAACACCGGCAGCGACCAGACGCTGCCCGGTCGGGGTGTCATCAAGATAGACCGGACCGACCTCGAAGAGACGCGCATCCGTTTGACCGCGATCGGCATTGGACTGAAGTGCGCTGAGCAGGTGGACAAGCGCCGTTGGGCGCATGACATCCAGCTCGGAGGAGATCGGATTATCCAGCGCCAGACCCTCGCCATGACCGCCGAAGAGCGCTGCTTGCGAGGTCTCGCAGAAGGACCAGGTCACCGCCTCACCATAGCCACGCCCCGCCAGGGCACGGCGAGCATAACGCGCACGCAATTGCATGACGGTTGCCGGTGCTTCGCGGCGACCGGGGAGTTTGGGAAGCGACATCGCCGTCAGCTTGTCGAAGCCATGAATACGGGCGACTTCCTCGACGAGGTCAGCTTTCTGGGAACAATCCATGCGCCAGCTCGGCACGCCAACCGTGAGCACATCCCCCTCGCCCTGCGGCTCAAAGCCCAGGGTTTCCAGGATGCGGATGATTTCTGCGCGCGGCAGATCCAAACCGGTCAAGCGTTTGACTTCCGCAATCGGGAATTCAATGTCCGCTGGCTTGGCCGGCGTCTCGCCGGCAATCACGACTTCAGACGCCTCGCCACCACAGATCTCAAGGATCAAACGGGTCGCATAGTCCAGGCCTTCGCGGCAGGAGGCCGGGTCCACACCGCGCTCATAGCGGTATTTCGCATCGCTCTCGATACCGGTTTGCTTCGCCGTGGCGCGAGTGATCAGTGGATCGAACCAGGCGCTTTCGATGAAGACGTCTGTCGTTTCCTCACTACAGCCGGAATACGTGCCGCCCATGACACCGCCGAAGCCCAGAGCGTGGGCATCATCAGCGATCACACAATGCGTTTCAGCCGGGACATATTCCTTATTGTCCAGCGCTTCGAACCTGTCCGTCTCCCCCGCACCCCGGCGCGCACGGACAGGTCCGCTGAGCTTGGCCAGGTCATAAACGTGCAGCGGGCGACAACGATCATAGGAGATCAGATTGGTGATGTCCGCCAGGGCATTGATCGGACGCAACCCGATAGAGGTCAGCGCCTTTTTCAGCCAGTCAGGGCTCTCGACATTCTTCACGCCGCGCACGACACGGCCCATGAAGACCGGACAGGCTTCCGGCCAGTCCAGCTCGATCTGGACCGGGCACGGGAAATTGCCCTCAATGCGTTCATCCTTGAGCGGCTTGAGCGTACCGATACCCGTGGCCGCCAGATCACGGGCAATCCCGCGAACCCCCAGCCAGTCCGGACGGTTTGGTGTCACTTCGAAGTCAAGAACCGGATCGTCCTGGCCCAGCGCGACAACAGCCGGCGTTCCGACTTCCCACTCGCCATCCAGGTCGATAATGCCGTCATGGTCTTCGCCCAGCTCCAGCTCCTTGGCCGAACACATCATGCCATGGCTTTCCACGCCGCGGATCTTGCGAGGCTTCTTGTCCAGAGCGAAGTCGAGGCCGGGAATATATGTGCCGAGCGGAGCGTAGACGGCATACATGCCTTGGCGCGCGTTTGGCGCGCCGCAGACAATCGTCTTCTCGCCATCCTTGGTGTCGACGGTGCAAACGCGCAGCTTGTCCGCGTCGGGATGTTTCTCAGCCTCTTTGACGTAAGCGACCGTGAACTCACCGAATTTCTCGGCCGGATTGTCGATCTCTTCAATCTCCAGACCGGCCATGGTCATGGCTTCGGCGATCTCCGCCAGGGAGGCCTCGGTCTCGAGATGGTATTTCAGCCAGGAAAGAGGGAATTTCATGATCGGCTCCTGCCGTCGCTTGCAAGATTACAAAGTGTCTGTGTGGTTAGGCGGCGCATCATTGACCCGCCTCCGCAGGAAAATCGCCGCCGCGGTCCGCATTGCCGAAGCGCTGGAAGATATCGACCACTGGCATCTGACAAGTGTCGACTGGCAAGCGCATCTCATTATCGGAGGTGGTCGTCCAGCATCGGTCGAAGACTGAGCAATAACAGACCTCAACGGTCCAATAGCTCCACTCGTCCAAAAGAGCTCCGAGCTCGTCCTCGTCCAGCTGTCCCCGCGCCCAGGTAAATGTCGCCGGCTCAACCTCGCCGCCCGGGGCCAGGGCCCGACCATTGACGCTCGACCAGGACCTGTCAAAGCCGTCGGGCATGAAGCTGATGAGCTGATCGAAATCAGTCACCACTTCGCCGCTGCGAAGCAGGCTGACCGATTGGATCATCGCCGGGCCAACGCCATTATTGACGATGCGCAGACCAAGATCACGCCGCTCAGCCCGGGATTGAATGAAGCCGTCAACCTGCAGCACGGGCACCACGGAACCATGCTGTTGGGCCCGCATCACCCGCGCCTGATCCCAGGCAACGAAAAGGGCCGCAACACCAACCAGCATAGCGCCAACCCCTGTCAGGGTCTGGTGGTTATTTTTGAACCAGCTGAGCATGAATGATTAGCTCAGCCCTGTCGCCAGATTGGCCTGCAGTAGCGGGCTGAAGCCGTAATGGGCCAGCCAGCGGGCATCGGAATTGAAGAAGTCACGCAGGTCCGGCGCGCCATATTTAAGCATGGCGAGACGGTCCACGCCCATGCCGAAGGCGAAGCCCTGATACTCGTCGGGATCGAGGCCGCAATTGCGGATCACATTGGGATGGACCATGCCGCAGCCCAGGATCTCCATCCACTTATCTCCGGAACCGACCTTCACAGCCTGGCCGACGCGCTCATATTTGACATCCATCTCCGCCGAAGGCTCGGTGAAGGGGAAGTGGTGCGGGCGGAATTGCGCCTCAACCTGGTCGGTCTCGAAAAAGGCTGAAATGAAATCCAGAAGCACGCCTTTGAGGTGACCCATATGGGTGTCCTTGTCGATCACCAGACCTTCGACCTGGTGGAACATGGGGGTGTGGGTCTGGTCCCAGTCG
>JAAEZM010000024.1 GCA_018222865.1 Alphaproteobacteria bacterium | reverse complement strand
TCTTCATGCCGTCATGGTTCTATGCGGTCCCGCATATACCAGGTGGAGCGTATATCTACCAGTTCAATCCGATGTCGTCAGGCGCGCGCAAACGCCGGGAGTACTGGGATAGCCGCGAAGAGATTTTCGAGCGCTATCAAGGCAAGCGTTTGTTCAAACACTGGGCCTCTGGCGTGCTGAAGGATTATCTTGAAACAGGAGCACTGGAGGCTGGTGATGGTGTGCGCCTCGCGTGCAGCCCGCATTGGGAGGCCGCGATTTTCGCAGCGCAAGGCCATAATCCCTGGACAGCCCTCAGACAGCTGGATTTCACAGTTTCCATGCTTCGGTCTTCGCGGCGCGGCTCCACCGTCTATCCTGTCTGGCGACTAAAGCGCCACAATGTGGATCTGGATGTCACCGATGCCGGACATCTTGCACCGATGGAGCGCCCGCACGAGTGCGCGCAATGGATCATCGATCAATTTGCGGATTTCATTTGAGGGTGCGCTTTGCGGCCTTGAATCCCCGATAAGCCAATAAAAGAGCGAGAATAGCGCCATGGACCCACGGCGATAGCTGCTCGCCGCGCACCATGTAGCCATAATGGAAAACCGCGAGCACGGCGGTTGGATAGACCAGCCAGTGCAAGCGCTGCCAATTTGCCGAACCCAGCTTGCGTATCATGGCATTAAACGAGGTGACGGCCAGCGGTACGAGGCCGATGAAGGCGATCATGCCAAGCGTGATATAGATCCGCTCCGCAACATCATCCCACAAACCTGCAAGCGCGCCGAGCGGGTTCATGCCTGCGGCTATTAGCAGATCGAGACCAAGATAAGCCAGGACATGTGCAAACGCGTACCAGAATGCGGCCAAACCAATGCGCCGGCGAATTTTCATCACTGATCGCCAGGGCGTCAGGTCGCGCACAGGCGAAACGGCAAGTGAAAGCAAAAGAATGCGCAGCGCGGTGTCGCCGAGAAACCGGTGGGTGGTTTCAATCGGGTTGAAACCCAGTGCATTTGGATGGCCGGTGAGGAGCAAACCCCATTGCCAAATCAGCCAAATGCCGGGAGCGGCAAGCAGCCAAAACGCCAAAGGATTTAGCCAGTTGCGATTAAATGTTCGCGTAAGGTCGGCGGCTGAGATCATCAATGATTGACCAGGAGGTCCATGCCCTCATAGAGGCTGGCCACTTGCTCTTCATAACCGTTGAACATCTCGGTCTCGCGTCGGGCAAACACGCCACCACCGATGACGCGCTCGCTTGATTGGCTCCAGCGCGGATGCGCACGATTTGGGTTCACATTGGAGTAAAACCCATATTCGTGAGGCGCAGAAAGGTTCCAGGACGTGTCTGGCTGTTCCGCGGTGAAGCGAATAGCGCGAATGGATTTTATGGACTTATAGCCATATTTCCAAGGCACTACGAGGCGAATGGGCGCGCCGTTTTGATTGGGCAGAACCTCGCCATAAAGGCCAACGGCAAGGAAGGCGAGCTCATTCACGGCTTCATCCATTCGAAGCCCCTCAACATAGGGCCAGTCCAGCACCCGAAAGCGTGTGCCACGCATCTCATCGCGATTGAGGTAGGTTTCGAACTGGACATATCGCGCTTCAGAGGAGGGTTGGAAGCTCTGCAATACGGATCCGAGCGGAACCCCGATCCAGGGAATAACCATTGACCAGGCTTCCACGCAGCGCAGGCGATAGATCCGCTCTTCAAGGGCTCCGAAGTCTATGACATCCGCAAGTGCAAACTCGCCGGTTCTTTCAGCCAGCCCTTCAACACTGATAGACCAGGGGGAGGTGGTCATGGCATGCGCATGCCGGGCGGGATCGTCCTTGCCCACGCCAAACTCGTAAAAGTTATTATAACCTGTAACAGCGTCATAGGGCGTGGAAGGGTCGCTGATACGATAATCTGTCTGGCGAAAATCGAGCGCTGTGCCGGGCCCCGAGGGATGACGCCCTGCCGGTGTCTGGGCGGTTGAAGACTGGGCATTTCCACATCCGGTGATCCCCGTGAGTGCGAGTGCTCCGCCAGCGGCCATGATCTTGCGTCGGTTTAAATAAAGCGATTTGGGAGTAACCGTATCAGTGTTGGCCTGCCAAGGCGCCTGAAAGCGACGAAACATATATTCTCTCCAGCGTATTCGGTGCGTGTTTTTCAACCCATCGAGGAGATAGTGCATTTTTTAAACCTGTCGCGCGAACAACGACTCCGTGATGAATTCGTGTGCTTGTCTGCGTGCAAAGTGTTGAGGCCGGAGCGGTGGAATGCCGGAAGTAAAGACCCAGCTGATCGAAGCCGATGAGCTCATCATTCAAACCATCTCAGGCGAGACTTCGGGCGCGATGCTGCGCGGGGCTACGGCGGAACTGGCTCAGCTTTGCGCCCAATACCGTGTGCGGCGGATTTTAATGGATGTGTATGCGAGTGATGCGGTGTTCACGCCTGCCGAATTCATCGTGATGTTCGAAGGCTTTATAAAGCAGTTTCCCGGTGTTGGCCGGGTTGCCTATGTCTTGAATCCTGAAACGCATGACATCGAAAAAATGCTGGTTGCGACACTTGCCTTCAATGCTGGCGTTTCGGTTCACTTCTTTGACCAACTCTCCCATGCCAAGGACTGGATTCGCAGAACTTCGTGACTACTTAACGAAGGCAATGAGCGGCATCTCGGCCGGGCTTGTGTTCTGATTTCACATCAAAGGTAATATTCCATGGCTGGTTTTACGCTTCGGTCCCTTGTCGGCGTTTTGATTGGCTCGCTGCTTTATTCTGGGCCGGCGGTGGCGGATTCTGGACCCTTGCTTTGGCATAGCGAGAACGTGCAGTTGCTGCGAGGGTCAGACTATGAGCTTGGCGATAATGACCGGACGATTGTGACGTTCGAGCATGCGAGTGGCTGGAGTTGGGGTGATGTTTTCGTCTTCGGCGATTTCACCGCTCAGGATAATGGTGATCGCAATGCTTATGGCGAAATCTCTCCACGACTAAGCCTCTCCCGCTTGACGGGGGGGCAGCCGAGCGATGAAGGCCTCATCCGCGATACGGTTCTGACGGTGACCTATGAACGGGGTGATGAAGGGCTGGAGCGTTATCTGGCTGGAGCCGGTGTGGATCTCAATCTTCCCGGTTTTCGCTTCTTCCGCGTGCATGGTTATCACCGCGATGACCCTGAGCGCGATGGGTCCACCTGGCAGGCAACCGTGATTTGGAACCGTCCTTTTGAAATCGGCGATCAAAGCTTCTTGACGGAAGGTTTTGCCGACATTGCGGGTGCGGAAGGTTGGGGCGTTGCGAACCAGCTATATGTCCCGCGCCTGTTATGGGATGCAGGCGCCAATTTCGGGCGGCCAGACGAGGTCTTCCTGGGGGTGGAGTGGCAGCACTGGAACAATAAATTCGGTATCGACGGCGTTACGGAAAGCGTTGTTCAGGCCCAAATCAAATGGGTCTTCAACTAACCCCCTGAGCCACGCGGGAATTCCCAAAACCTAGCCGGCGATCTGACAGACCGACATTTCTCCGGAAATCGTGGTCCACCAATGGCCTGTCCAACGGCCACGGAGTGCATGGGCGACGGCCGGGCAGACAAGTTCGGCATGGTCCTGGTTCCAGATCGGCCCGACTTCAACAGCCGTTTCCTGTGCCGGAAACTCAATGCCGCACACCGACATCTCACCAGGACGTGTCGTCAACCATTGACCATTCCAGCGTCCTTCAACGGCATGCGCGACGGCCGGGCAGATCGTGTCTGCATATTGCTGGTTCCACAGCGGTCCCACCTCAACATCGCGGGTTTCTTGAGCCTGCAAGGGCACGGTTAACCCGACCGAGATGACAAGTGCTATGGTAAGTCGAACCGCGATCATATTGCATCCCCCAAAACCTAGGCGTCATGTGTAGGGCCAATGCTCAAGCCGTGTCGAGTCCCGCCCAGAAAACTGTGCCGGATTGCCCGCTAAAGTTACTACACCCATGGCATGACAAACGGAATCGGCGGGGCACTTCGCAGGACCAACTGTTTGGTCGTTCAGTCGTGCATAACATCATCAACACGAACGAGCTCCCAATCGAGCATTTGATCCAGATAGGCGTCGAAGAAGGCTTTATGGGACGCGCCTGTGACAACAAGAACCCGAGCACCGGGCTGATTGCCGGCTGCTTCGACAACATTGGCGGCCATTCGCAAGCCGCGCGCTTGCCACCAAGCCACATAATGACGCGCTACCGCGTCTTCATCTGGAGTAGCCGCAGCACGACCGACATCGGCATCGATGGTTACGCGCTGAAGCGCTGCACTGTTCATGGTGCGATGGAGCACGACTAGCCCTTCGGCCGACCCCAGATCACTCATCGTCGCCTCATAGACCGCGCCCACTTCACCGTCTCTACTCGCTTGCCAAACGCCCTGTATAACCGGGCCGAGCGTATCGGGAGAGCGGTGCTGAATGAGATCTGCGGAATGATCATCCATCGCGCTGAGCGTCTGAAGCCCGCGCCGCACGGCCAGGCGAACACCGATCTGATTATTCTCATTGTGCGACAGCAAAAGACGGTCGAATTGCTCGACCAGCTCATCCGTAACGCCGTTATAGGACACCCTCTCGGCCGCATCGAGATAGGCCCATTGGACAGCCGCAGACCAGGGTTCACCGGCAGCGAAGAAAGTCAGAGCGAATGAGCGACGCTGTTCTGCTGTGGGAGCATCCGGGAAGTCTGCCAGAATACGCTCCATCGCAACAACAGCCTCCGGGAATGTAAGACCAAGCGCCTGAAGAGCGAGTGCTGGATCGAAGCAGTATCGGTCCGCTACACCGGGATGGAGTGCATCATACTGGCGAAGAGTTTCGCAGCCCCGGCCATTAATCGCTTCGATTGCAATCACATCGGGTGCAAATTCTTCCAGCCGATCCAACACTAAATCCATGTGATGCGGCTCGAAAGCCCCGTCTGGGAGCTGGCTGAAATGCTGTGTACCCAAGACGAGGGCTCGCGTCGGTTCACCGCCCAAGGGGGCTTGTACGCCGGCGAAGTCGATGTCCGGGCTGGCAGGTTGAAGTGAAAGCACCGCAGCAGCAAAAAGTACAAGCATGGTTCGTCCTCAATTCCGTTGTCGAATGACTGGTTACAGAGAAGATGCCTGAGGTCTCGGCTTTGGATGCAAAAGGAAAACGGCAGACTTCTTGGCAAGCGTAGGCTTCGCTTTGCCTGATGTCGCAAACACTAATCGATGTTGCTTAATGTGGCGGAGGGGGAGGGATTCGAACCCCCGGAACCTCGCGGTTCAACGGTTTTCAAGACCGCCGCAATCGACCACTCTGCCACCCCTCCGTTATTCTTGGCATAGCGCTGAATGAGGCGCGGACGCAAGCCGCACTCGCACTGCGTTACACTTAAACACACAGTTTACCGTGATCGGCTATTATCAGTGTTCGAATTGATGAGGGTTTCCGTGATCCGTTCTGCATTTATTGTAAGCCTGCTCGGTTTGGCTCTAACAGCGTGTTCATCAAGTCCTGAACGCCTGCAGCGTTTCCATTCGTCAACCGGAGGCTCGACCGGGGCTGCACCCATGCTTTCGGCGCCGCAGGAAACGCGCGGCTTGATTGCGCGCAGCTCGGATCATCAAAAAGTTGGAAATCCCTACACTGTCGCTGGGCAACGCTTTGTGCCCTATCGCGACGATGATTATGACGAGATCGGTATAGGGTCTTGGTATGGACCAAATTTTCACGGGCGGCCAACCGCCAATGGTGAAGTCTTCGATCAAAACCTGATGACCGCGGCACATACGACATTGCCAATTCCATCGATTGTCGAGGTCACCAATCTGGAAAACGGCCGTCAGGTGATTGTGCGATTAAATGACCGCGGCCCGTTTGTAGACGATCGTATCATCGACCTGTCCCGAGCCGCTGCTGAAGCGCTCGATTACCGTGCGCGCGGCCTTGCTCGCGTTCGTGTGCGCTATCTCGGGCCCGCTCATGCCAATGCGGATGCCCCGGACCTGCATTATCAAATGGCTGAAGGTGCACCGACAGAAACGCCGCGTCCCCGACAAGAGGCAGCGCAAACTGCAGCAGCGGGTCTAACTTTACAGCTCGGCGCTTTTCGCGATCGCATTAATGCAGATCAGCTTGTTGAGCGGGTGGAGGATGCCGGCGAGGTTTGGGTTGAGGCTGGGTCCTCGAATGGCTCTCCTGTCTATCGAGTTTTCTTCGGGCGCTGGAATGATCAAGGTGCGGCCTTTGAAGCGCGGTCGCGACTGGCTGAATGGGGTGTCTATGAAACCCGCATGGTAGCGCTTGATTGAAGCCTTCCAGCCTCACAGCGATTTTGCAGGCCCTAGCGCTGGACGTTGAGCTTAAGCCGCGCTTCAATGCGCGTCTGTTCTAAGCCCCGATTCCGTTAGAGGAGCGTTTGCCTTGCGCGCGTTATTCGCCTCAGCTGCCTTTTTACTTCTGATAGCCAACCCCGCTTCGGCGCAAAACGCGTATCAGACGGATGCAAGCCATGCCGTCATAATGGATTTTGAAACGGGAGAGGTTCTCTTCAGTCAAAACGGCGATGTCGCGATGCCGCCGGCGTCTATGAGCAAGTTGATGACTGTGCTTATGACGATGGAGGCGGTCGCCGAGGGGCGTTTGTCGCTGGACGATGAATTGCCGGTTTCCGAGAATGCCTGGCGTCGTGGGGGAGCGGCATCCGGGTCTTCAACCATGTTCCTTGAGGTCAATAGCCGGGCCCGCGTTGAAGACCTGCTTCGCGGCATCATCGTCCAATCCGGAAATGACGCGTGCATTGTGATCGCTGAGGCGCTTGGCGGCAGCGAGGACGCATTTGCCGATATGATGACCGACCGCGCACAGGAGCTCGGTCTGACCAGCGCGAGTTTCGCTAATTCCACCGGCTGGCCGCATCCGGACCATCGCATAAGCGCTGAAGATTTGGCCCGACTGGCGCGCATCATAATCGCGGATCATCCTGCGCTTTATGAAATCTACGCGGAACGCGAGTTCACCTATAACGGCATTCGCCAGTTCAATCGCAATCCTCTGCTCGGCGTTTTCGATGGCGCCGATGGTCTGAAGACCGGTCACACAGAGGAGAGCGGCTACGGGCTTGTCGGCACTGCGGAGCGAGATGGCACCCGCCGTATCATCGTCTTCAATGGAATGGATTCAAGTTCTTCAAGGGCCAATGAGGCTGAGCGCATGATGCGCTCAGCGCTGTCTGATTATTCCGTTTATGATCTCTTCTCGGCAGGAGACCAGATTGATCATGAAGCCGACGTCTTTATGGGAGTGAGCGATCAAGTGTCGCTTGAGATCGCGGAGGATGTCAGGATTGGCATGCATCGCCGAGCACGCCGAAATATGAGTGTCGAAGTTGTCTATAATGGCCCTCTCATCGCCCCGGTCGAGGCAGGAAGTGTCGTTGGCCAACTGATCGTGAGCGTGCCTGACGCCGAACCGCGCCGCTATGACCTGCAAGCTGCTGAAACAGTCGAGCGCAAAGGCCTCATGGGACGGATTGGTGCTGCGCTCAGCCATATGATCCGCGGCGGATAAACATGCGCGGTCGATTTATTTCTCTGGAAGGCGGGGAGGGCGCGGGCAAGACCACGCTCATCGAACGCCTGCGTCAAAGCCTTCTTTCTCAAGGTCATGAGGTTGTCGTCACACGGGAACCCGGCGGTACGCCCGGTGCCGAAGATCTTCGAACCCTCCTTCTCACTGGCGCCGCAGACCGCTGGACCGCGATGACCGAGGCTTTATTGATGTACGCGGCGCGTGTCGATCATGTCGAGCGCTTGATCGAGCCGGCTCTGCAACGCGGCGCCTGGGTTTTGTCTGACCGGTTTTCTGATTCAACCATTGCGTATCAAGGCACGGGTGGCGGCATAGACCTCGATCGTATCCGGACAATTCATCTTGCGGCATTGGGTGATTTTGCACCGGATTTGACCCTTATTCTTGATCTGGATCCTCTTGTGGGGCTGCGGCGCACAGTTGAACGTGGCGAGGATCCGACGCGTTTCGAGATGTTCGACACCGAATTCCATACCCGGCTGCGCGCGGCCTTCACGGAAATCGCACATTCAGAACCGCAGCGCTGTGTCCTCATTGATGCGTCAAAGTCTCCAGATGACGTTTTCGAGATGGCCTTGTCGCATATGCGTGAGCGTCTAGAGGTGAAGGCTTGAGCCTTGACCCGGACATTGCCTCTGATCAGCAAGCCGGCTGTTTACCCCCGCGCGAGCGTTATGATCTCGTTGGACATGATGAAGCGGAAAACGCCTTTAATCATGCTTGGCAAAGCGGGCGGATCCACCACGCCTGGCTGATTACCGGGCCGAAGGGAATTGGCAAAGCCAGTTTCGCCTGGCGCGCCGCCAGACGGATATTGGGCGCAGCTCGCGATGGGTCTTATGGTGTATTGGGCAGCCACCCACAGGACCCTGTATGCCGCACGCTTGAGGCCGCAGCCAATCCGGACATGTTGGTAATCCGTCGCCCATTTGACGAGAAGCGTAAACGCTGGCGCGCGGAGGTCACGATTGAGGAAGCACGGAAAGCCTCGAGCTTTTTTGAAAAGAGCGCAGGAGCAGGGGGGTGGCGCGTCTGTCTTGTCGATGCCGCCGATGACATGAATGTCAATTCCGCCAATGCTTTACTTAAGACACTTGAAGAGCCACCTCAGCGCGGGATTCTCTTTCTGATTTCCCATTCGCCAGGGCGTTTACCGGCGACGATCAGATCTCGTTGCCGCAAACTTACGCTTTCAGCGCCCGATGAAGCGGTTTCAGCCAGATGGCTTCAGGAACAATCCGGAATCGAGAGTGAAGAAGCGGCCCGTCTTGCACTCGCGCGCTGTGGAAATGCGCCCGGCCGCGCACTCGCGCTCGCTGCGAGTGGCGGTCTGCCGGTCTATGAATCCGTCGACCGGTTTATTGCATCTGCAGACAGGAGCGATGATGCCTCGGCTCGCGGCCTTGCCGAGAGCGTGACTGCCAGAGGCAAGGATGGGCTATTGCCCATTTTCTTCGACGCCTTGAGCGCCGCTATACAAGTACAAGCTCGTGAAACCGCGAAACGATCCGCGGATCCGCAATACTGGTTGAAAGCCTGGCAGGAGCTCTCGCGTCTTGTTCGCGATGCGGATGCACTCTATCTCGACCCGAGACAAACCGTATTGGCTGCACTTTCCCTTTCGCGCCGAGCGGCACAACAGACCAGGGCCTGAAATGCTCATAGATAGTCACGTCAATCTTCACGGTGAGCAATTCGCCGACGATCTTGATGCTGTCATCGAGCGCGCGCGCGATGCCGGCGTTGGTCGTATGATCACTATATGTTGCCAGCTGGCGGATTTCCCCGCGGTCTCTGCAATCGCTGAGAAGTATGACGATATCTGGTGCACGATTGGCGCTCACCCACATCATGCGAAAGACCGACCGGATATTGCAGCGGAAGAACTTGCGGAGATCGCTCAGCATCCGCGTGTTGTCGGAATCGGCGAAACGGGTCTGGATTTTTATTATGGATACAGCCCGAAAGACGATCAGTTCCAGAGTCTGAAAGCGCATATTCAGGCCGCGCGCTTAACCGATCTGCCGTTGATCTTGCATACCCGGGACGCGGATGAGGCTATGGCGGATATGCTTGAAGATGAGATGGGGAGAGGGGCCTTTCGTCCCCTGATGCACTGTTACACCAGTGGCGCAGAGCTAGCGCACCGTGCGGCCAAGCTGGGCGCTTTCTTCGCTGCGTCCGGGATCATAACCTTCAAGAAAGCGGATGATGTGCGATCCGTTTTCGCTGACATTATCCCCGATGACCGTGTGATCATCGAGACAGATTGCCCATATCTGGCGCCGGTTCCTTTTAGGGGTAAGCGTTGCGAGCCAGCCTTTCTGCCAGCGGTTGCTACGGGGCTGGCTCAGGTTAAAGGCTGGGACGAGGCGGAAGTCGAAGAGAGAACAACGGACGCCTTTTTCCGGCTGTTTGACCGGGTGCCCAGACCATGAGCGGATTTACCTGCCTAACGCTGCTGGGGACTGGCTCATCCGGCGGGGTTCCTCGAGCGAATGGCGATTGGGGGCATTGCGACCCTGAAAACACTAAGAACCGCCGCCGCAGATGCTCGGCGCTGCTCGAGCGGGCCGCATCCCGAGAAGCCTATTATTCAGGTGATAAGGTGACGCGGATTGTCATCGATACGGCGCCAGACTTTCGGGAACAAATGCTGTCTGCCCAGGTCCCGCGCTTGGACGGTGTGGTTTTCACGCATGACCATGCCGACCAGACGCATGGCGTCGATGATTTGCGGGCATTTGCCTTATTGCAGCGCCAACGCATTCCGGTCTGGATGGATGAGGCAACCCGAGCGACCTTGATGACCCGTTTTGGATATGCGTTCACTTCTCCAGAGGCATCAATCTATCCCGCTATCCTGGATGCTCGGGACATGCCTGAACCGGGAAGCCCGTTGACGATTGAAGGCCCAGGCGGCGATCTCAACGTCACGCCATTTCTGCAAGAACACGGGCGGATCATGTCTTTGGGCTTTCTGAGCGCTGGCATCGCTTACTCTGCAGACATCAGTGCATTGCCGGAGCCGAGCGCCGATATCATCCGTAATGTCGAGTGCTGGGCCGTTGATGCCTTGCGTGATGAACCGCACCCGACGCATTTTAGTGTGGGCGATGCTTTAAGCGCGATCGAGACCGTCGATGCTAAACGCGCCGTTTTGACCAATCTCCATATAACGCTGGATTATGATGCTCTTAGTCGGCGGCTGCCGAAGCAGGTTGTTTGTGGTTATGACGGTTTGAAAGTGATCAATGATCAAGGTGAAGTCAGCATCAACTGACCGGCATCATATTTCTCATAATATTGATTATGCGACTTTCTGATATCTGGCTCCTCATTTTCGGAAACACATATCTCACCTATCGACTCCAGGTCTGCAAATCAGGATATGCGTAATTCTGACCCTTCATGGAGCGATCGATGCGCAATTCAGAAACCCCTCTTAGCCAGCTTCTGATAATTATGTCCAAGCTGCGGGATCCAAATGGCGGCTGCCCTTGGGATCTAGAGCAGGATTTCTCGACCATCGCTCCTTATACAATTGAAGAAGCTTATGAAGTCGCTGACGCGATAGACCGTAACGATCCAAAGGACTTGCAGGACGAGCTCGGCGATCTTCTCTTCCAGGTCGTATTTCACGCCCAAATGGCCAAGGAAGCCGGCTTGTTTGATTTTGACGATGTGTGCCGGTCGATCAACGACAAAATGATCCGCCGCCATCCCCATGTATTCGGTGGTGCAGCTGAACGCGACAGCGAAACCCAAACCGAGGCTTGGGAGGACCAGAAAGCCAAAGAGAGAGCGTTGAAGTCGAAGAATGAAAGCGTTCTCGATGACATTCCTGTCGCCCTGCCCGCACTTAAACGTGCTCAAAAGCTCCAGAAGCGAGCGGCCCGGGTTGGGTTCGATTGGCCGACCGCCGAACGGGTTATTGATAAGATCGACGAAGAAATCGCTGAGGTTCGCGAAGCAATCACCGAGGCCGACCCAACGCACATCGCAGAGGAGATCGGCGATTTACTGTTTGTTTGCACAAATCTAGGGCGCAAACTTAATGTAGATGTTGAGGCTGCAGCTCGCGGTGCAAATACCAAGTTCGAGCGTCGTTTTCGCTATATAGAAACGCGATTGAGCGCCGAAAACCGCACTCCGGAACAAGCAAGCCTAGAAGAAATGGAAGCCCTTTGGGTCGAAGCCAAGACGCTCGAAAAACAAGGTCATTTCGAGACCTAGCTCTAACAGCGCTGACTTGGACTAGGCGAAAGGGTCATCTTCGGGCAAAGGCGCCGCGAGATGCGGGAATTGTGCCCGGAACCGTCCGGCATCCACCTGAGAGAGGCGTACGGCGGCTTCCACCGTCCCGGTGTTGGGGGTCATCTCTTCGCTAATGAACTCACCATTCTGATGCAGCCAAGCGAGCGCCCGGCCCTCCGCGGGCGGCAGGCTCAGACGCAACACTTCGCCGCGCGCAGCGAGCTGGTCTTCGATCGCTGCTTCCAGAGTATCTAGATTGAGTTGGCTTTGTGCAGAGATCGCAAGCTTGGCAAGGCGCTCTTCCTTGCGGTTAGCGAGCATGCATTCAAGTTCGACATCCTCAAGCGCCTCTTCATCCAGCATATCGACCTTGTTCCAGGCTTCGATAAGAGGCTGTTTGAATTCTGGGCCCGCTTCTATCGCTTTCAGAACGCTCATCACATCGCCAATGCGGCCCTCAAAATCAGGATCGGCCGCATCAATCACGTGAACAAGAAGGTCTGCCTCTTGAACTTCTTCAAGCGTGGCGCGAAATGCCGCGATTAACTCCGTCGGCAGATCCGTGATGAAACCCACTGTATCGGACAGCAATATCTGCGTCCCTTTGGGGAGTTTCACGCTGCGCACGGTGGGATCAAGGGTCGCAAATGGCATATCCCGCGCAAGGACATCCGCTCCCGTCAGCGTGTTGAACAGCGTCGATTTACCCGCATTCGTATAGCCAACAAGCGCAACGACTGGGTACGGCACATCATGACGCTGTTTACGGTGAAGCGCCCGTGTTCGCCTGACATCATCCAGCTGCTTTCTAAGCTTCGACATTTTCTGGTCAAGCAAGCGACGGTCTGTTTCGATCTGGGTTTCACCTGGTCCTGCAAGAAAGCCTCGACCGCCACGTTGGCGTTCAAGGTGTGTCCAGGTCCGAACCAGACGGGACCGTTCATAGGCTAAGCGGGCGAGCTCGACCTGCAGTACACCCTCCTTGGTGCGCGCACGCTGGCCGAAGATTTCCAGAATCAGGCCTGTTCGGTCGATCACTTTGACCTTCCAGGCATTTTCAAGATTGCGTTGCTGGACCGGAGTTAGAGCGGTATCGGCGACGACAACATCGATCTTGTCCTCTTTGATACTTTCCTGGAGCGCATCCAACTTCCCCCGGCCGAAAAAGCGGCCAGGATCAATTTTGCGCAGCGGAATGATTTCCGCAGCGGCCAACTCCATATCAAGTGCTTCAGCGAGCCCACTGGCTTCTTCCAGCCGCGCTTCAGCACGGTCCATGCCGTCTTGCAGTGCGGGATGAAGAACAAGAGCCCGCGTGACAGGCGCTTCGCGTTCAATCAATCGGCGAGGCTTTCCGTGCTAGCGGCATCCTCTGCCTCCTGCTCTTTTTCTTGATCAAAGAGCTGGACAGTCTGGGCTGGCATAATGGTCGAAATCGCGTGCTTGTAGACAAGCTGCGAAAGTCCGTCTCGGCGCAGAAGGACACAGAAGTTATCAAACCAGGTGACGACACCTTGCAGTTTGACCCCATTGACCAAGAAAATGGTCAGAGGTGTCTTGGATTTGCGGACAGCATTGAGAAAGACGTCCTGAAGGTTTTGTTTTTTATCGTGAGACATGTTGGCTCCGCATGCGTCGCTCTTGGTAGGCGATTCGTCCCTAAACCTATACAGCGCTGAGGGAATGCTGCAACCGTCCAGTTAAAGTTGAGCGGATTTCTTCTCTTATTGTTGCGTTTGATACGCGTTGCGAAGCTCAGTTGCCACAGATCCGGGAGCCCCATTGCCTATGGGTTTATCATCAATGCGGGTGATTGCCGTCACAAAGGTTGATGCGGACGTCATGAAGGCCTCGCGAGCTGCATGAGCTTCTTCAAGAGTAAACGGGCGTTCAACCACCTCATATCCCAGGCCTCTCGCAATATCGGCAACACAGCCCCGTGTAATTCCATGAAGGATGGCGTTGTCGAGTTGCCGCGTGATCAACCGACCGTCTTGATCTACAATCCAGGCATTGGAGGAACCGCCCTCGGTTACAAAACCGTCCGCATCCACCATCCAGGCCTCCGCAGCCCCCGCATCACGCGCAGCCTGTTTGGCAAGCACATTGGGCAAGAGGTTGACGGTTTTTATATCGCATCTGCCCCATCGCAAATCCGGCTGGCTGATAATGCTGGCGCCGGCATTGGCTTTTGCTTCCACGGAAGCAGCATCAACACGCTTTGCCGTCAAAACCACGGTTGGCCTGGGAGCGGGATCGGGAAAGGCATGGTCTCTTTTTGCCACCCCTCTTGAAACCTGGAGGTAAACCAAACCGTCCTTGATACGATTTCGACGCATGATCTCGCGGACGACCATCATCAAGGCGGTCGGCCCCATGGGTGAAGGGATAGACAGTTCGCTCAAGGACCTTTGGAGGCGATTTAGATGCCCCTCAGCGTCGAGCAGTTGCCCTCGCCTCACACTCCAGACCTCATAAATCGCATCACCGAATTGGAACCCGCGATCCTCAACATGTACGGCAGCCTGAGAATGCGGAAGATAGCGTCCATTGACGTAGGCATAGCGTGACATGGCGTTAAACGGTTCTTCTAGCGTCTAAAAAACAGGGCCCAGATCGCCGTGAGCGCAGCGATAACTTCTAATCTGCCCAAAATCATGACCGGAATAAGAGCGGTTCGAGCAATAGGCTCCATGCTGGACCACGCTTGCCCCTCAACCGCCGTTTCATAGAGCGGTCCGGCATTCGCGAGCATGCTGGCAACCCCTGTGAAAGCTGACACGAAGGGTGTCCCAAGCGCTGACAGAATAGCGGTTCCAAAGCCCAAGACCGTCAGGAAGGCGAGCACATAGGCCCACACTGCAATCAAACGTCGATCCGGTGTCTGACGGCCTCGAAACTCGACTGGTACGATGCTGGAGGGGTCAGCGAGAATGGAAAGCTCCGCTCCCATTCGTTTCCAGAGGAGAAGGATACGCGACACCTTTATCCCCCCGGTCGTCGATGCAGCTGCCCCACCGATCAAGGCCGCGAACAAAGCAGCCAATGGTGCGGCGGAGACGCCCGTCTCGACGCTATAGCCGGCAGTGGTTACGTCGAAAAGCGCATCAGCGAGATGACGGAGTATTGGTTCTGGCTCTGACAGATAAAAAAGCAAGCCGACACCGCCGATAAGCGTGGCAAGACCGGCCAAGTCCGGGTCCAGAAGCGCGGTTCGATCACGTAAGGCGTCCCAAAAGATGGATATGTTGAGCGCGCCTGCCAGGCAGCCCATCGCCAATAGGAACATGCCGATGGGCCCAAGAGAATCGGATACTCCGCCACTGACCGGTGCATAGCCACCGGTGGAAATCGCGCCCGCCGCAAAAACCAGAGAATCGAAAACACCAAGCCCTGTCAGCATGAGACCGACAACCAAGGATGCCGTAAGCAGTCCGTATAGAAGGGCTATGCGTCCCGCGGCCAGTGGTAGATGGGAAAACACATTATCGGGTCGGATGGTCAAAAGGGCCGAGCGACGAATTGCGGGAAGCCCCTTATCCATTGCGGCAAAAACCGCGGCGGCCAGAATCAAGGTCGCATATCCCCCAAGCCAGGTCAGGATGGCGCGCCAGAGCAGCAAGGTTCGCGGCAAATCCTCCGGGGGAACAAGGATCGCCCCCGTGGTTGTCATCGCAGAATAGGCCTCAAAGAGCGCATCTGGCCCTTCAAAGAATCCGGACAGGTAGAAGGGCAAAGCCGCTGCAGCCGGTGTCGTGACCCAGGCCACAAGTGCCAGCAGAACCGCTTCAACTGCACTAGCCGAGACTTTCATGCCTTGCGTGGCATTGAGCAAGAGGAGTCCGGGTACACCTGTTAAGACAGCTGATGCTATAAACAGAGGAGCAAGATACCCTTCCGACATTGCAAGCGATATCAGCGCCGCGAGGAAGGCGAAGCCGGCATAAATGCTCCAGAGTCCGGCCAGCGGTCTGAGAAGCCCCGACAATCCCATCTAGAAATATTCCAGGCTGACGCGGAACAAGTGTTCGACCTTGCCGATATCCGCGGCATTACAGAACAGGAGAACCCGGTCGTTCTCTTTGATCCGGTCTTCATCACTGGAGAGAAGAACTTTATTGCCTCGTACGACCGCGCCAAGCGCTACGCCATCGGGAAGCTCGAGACCGTCAAGCGGCTGGCCAATCAGAGGCGAAGTCGCGAGCGCAATGCCCTCCAGCGCTTCGGCCTGACCTCCGCCCAGAGTCTGCAGGCCTGTAATCCGCCCGCGCCGGATATGTTGCAGGATCGTTGAGACGGTGGTGGCACGCGGATCAATCAGAACATCGATGCCCAAAGCCTCGCGGAGATCCTCAAAGGCGCGTTCATTGATCAGGCTCAGGGCGCGCTTGGCCCCTTCCCGCT
>JAAEZM010000012.1 GCA_018222865.1 Alphaproteobacteria bacterium | reverse complement strand
CCCCCAACCAAGCGGTTATGAGCCGCCGGCTCTAACCAATTGAGCTACAGGCCCGCTCGCATGGAAGAGCGTCATGGTTATCGTCCTTTTCTCAGGGCGCCAAGGGCAGGAAGCGGCTCAGCTGCAGTCGCGATTGCGGCCGTTTGGCGGCAAATGCGTTCAGCTTGGCGTGGGCGGCGTGCCTTTAGACGATTGTAACAGGACAGGCCGCACCCAGGCGGGTAAGCTTAAACCTAGGCCTGCATCCTGGTATTATTGACGTAAGGACACATTATGAACGGCTCTCTTGCTCTTCGCTCTCTCGTAGCGGCCGCCCTGGCCAGTACAGCTCTGGCCGTGCCGGCAGCTTTGGCTGACGAGGCGACTCCAGTCCCGACCCTGTCGCTTTCCGCAAGCGCCAATGTTCAGGTCGAGCCGGACCATGCCCAGATCTCCTCTGGCGTTGTCACCCGCGGCGAGACGGCGCGCGAGGCGCTGGCCGAGAATTCCCGCATCATGCAGAGCGTCTTCTCGGCATTGCGCGGGACCGGGATCGACCGGTCGGACATGCAAACCTCCCAGCTCTCCGTCACGCCGGTATATTCCGAGCGCCGGGCCAATCAGCCATATGTACGCGAAATTATTGGCTATGAAGCGCGCAACACCGTCACCGCAAAGGTTGAGGATCTGGACCGTCTGGGCCGCGTCATTGATGCCATGTCCGCGGCTGGCGCCAACAATATCAATGGGGTGAGCTTCGGCGCAGACGATACCGATGCCGCAATGGACGAGGCCCGCCGCGAGGCGGTTGCCAGCCTGCTGGCCCGGGCAAATCTCTATGCGGATGCTGGCGGGTTCGAGCTGTGCGGGATTTTACGCATGGCAGAAGGCGGCATGTCCCGGCCCATGCCCTATGGCGTGGCCACTGCTCGCATGGAGAGCTTTGACGCTGCACCACCGATCGCGGCCGGGGAATTAACGCTGACCGCTTCAGTCAGCGCCGATTTCTGCATTTCGCAAGACTAGACCGGCTTAGGCGGCCTTGGGAGCGCTGACGATCTTGTTCTGCTCGTCGAGCAGGACAACGGTCGGCTCCCAGGCCTCGGCTGCGGCCTGTTCCATCTCGGCATAGGCCACGACGATGATACGGTCACCTGGCTGAGCAAGCCGCGCAGCGGCGCCATTAATGCCAAATGTCCGGCTTCCACGTGGAGCGGTGATGGCATAGGTGGTGAAACGCTCACCATTGGTAATGTTGAGCACGTCGACCTGCTCATTATTCAAAATACCAGCGGCTTCGAGATAGTCCTGATCGATCGAAATCGAGCCTTCATAATGAAGGTCCGCTTGGGTCACGACGGCCCGATGCAATTTCGCTTTCATCATGGTGAGGCGCATTGCGCTCGTCTCCACTAACTAATCTTGGCCTGCAAATAAGCTGTTCGGCGCGCTTCTTCAACACCCAGACTGGCATAGACCGCATTCATCAGCGCAAGGCTGAACGCGCTCTGACGCCAAGTCTCATCGTGCGTTCATCTAGCGGATGCAGTATAAACATGCAGTGAATACTGGGGTTCGCTGAGCAAGAGGCTGTCATGAAGACCCATCTCGCACTCACATCCATCATCGTCCTGGGGGCCTTGTCGGCCTCACCGGGCACGGCGCAAACCTCGCAGCAGGACGCGCGCACGCTAGACCCGCAGGTCTATACGGCACGGCTGGCACAGGCGAGCCAGCAGCAACCCTCAACACCGCTCCAGCGTGTGCAAAACACCAATCTGCAGGATGCGGTCAACCGGGATGCCATCCTGCAGCGCGACGTCCTGCAAGGACGGGCGAGGCCGGACAGTCCGCGCATTATGCCGATCAATTGGGGTCAGGCTCGAGAGGACGTGCAACGGCAAAGCCGACTGACGAGCAGTGAGTTCACTACGACAGCAGCCTTGCGCCTGGTCCAGCGCTTTCCCCGCCCCGATAATCAGGAAGCAGCCGGCATCACTGAAACGCGACTGCCCGTTCTAATGCCAACGATTGAAGCGCTGGGCCTGGGCGAGACTCCGCTCACCCGGCTTTTCCCGCGCGAGAATTTCTACACCCTGTCCATTCGCGGACCGCGCATTCTGATTGAGGTGTTTGGTACCCGTCTTGCCCATGCCGAACCGCCCGATGCGGCCAGCGAACGCCGTCTTCGCGCGCGGGCGAGCAATTTTGATATCTCGCAAACGCGTTACGGCATCGAGGTCAATTTCAATCGCTATGGCGCTGCTTACTCAATCACGATCGAATGCGATAATCCGCGCACGGATCCACGCTGTAGCGAGACCAATTATGCCCGGCGGTTGGCCGAGACATTGGTCATTGCCGCGGGCTCGCCTGGTGAAGGGGAATTGTGATGATTACGCAAAGTAACACGCAAAGAACTCTGGCCGCGCTTGTGGCTGCTGGCGGGATTGCCGCGATGATCTTCTGGCCCGCGGAAGAGGCGTTGCAGCCCGAAGAGCCGGCACCGATCGAAGAAGCTGCTCCACCGCCTCCGGAACCCGAACCTGAGCCCGAGCCGGAACCAGAGCCCGAGCCGGAACCAGAGCCTGAGCCTGAGCCTGAGCCTGAGCCTGAGCCGGAACCCGAGCCTGAGCCTGAGCCTGAGCCTGAGCCTGTCGATCTGGATGCGGCTGGTGATCACTTCACCTACATGCCTCCCGGAGACTTGATCCCTGGGTCAGGCAATGGCCAGACGACACAGATTAACTACGCGCCAGATATGCGCTTCCCCATGGAGATGGGTCAGGCCTACGCCAACAGCCAAGTCTATATGCATGGCGGCTATCTCGGCCCTCCTGGCGGACAATGCAACGCCAATAACTACATGTATGCCTGGCGCGATAATTTCTGCGAAACCCGCGGATATTCAACGCCCATGTGCCCTTCCGGAACCGGCCATCAGGGACAGGATATCCGACCGGCCACATGCCATGATGCGGTTCATTGGGCCGTAGCCACCGCAGACGGGACGATCACCTCTATCGGGTCCTATTCGGTGCGCATGACGACGGATGACGGGGTCCGCTACACCTATCTTCACCTGGAGGCGGGAACGCTACAGGTCGAGGTCGGCGACCATGTCGTGCGCGGTCAGCGTCTTGGCTATATCTCCAATGAGTTCGGCGGCAGTGCCACAACGATCCACCTGCATTTCGAGATCAAGATGGGAATTGATACCGGCGCCGGCATTCAAAACACGAATGTACCGCCCTATCTGGCCCTGGTGGAGAGCTATGAACGCTTGATCAATAACGAGGAAAGCTAGGGTGCTTCGCTAACGAACTTAAGGAGCCTGATACCTCCGTCCACCTAAGCCAGGTGCAGAATGACCTTGCGATGATGCGGCGTGCGTCGATGCTCGAAGAGGTATACCCCCTGCCAGGTCCCCAGGGCCAATCCGCCATCAATAACGGGAATGCTGAGCGAAACCTGGGTCAGCGCCGACTTGATATGTGCCGGCATATCATCCGGCCCCTCCGTCGTATGCCAAAGCCAGTCCATGCTGGGATGATCGGCATCAGGGACAAGTCGCGCAAAGAACTCATTCAAATCCCGCTTTACATCGGGATCCGCGTTCTCCTGAATGGTCAGGGAAGCTGAAGTGTGCTGCACGAATGCCGTCAACAGCCCCTCCGACACACTTTCTTCGTGCACGAAATTACGGATTTCGCGCGTAACCTCGTAGAGACCGGGGCCGTTCGTGTGAACGGAAAGCCGAGTAAGGCTCATTCCTCAAAGGCCTCGCAAGGCGCTTCGGGCGTGAGATGGCAGCCCCCTTCAATAAAAGGTTTCAACCGCGCTTCAATGAAGTGAACCCACACGGATCGCACTGTGTGCGCAAGTTCTTCATCGATTTCGCCGTGCATTGAGAGATCGACAGTGAAACGGGTCAAGCCCGGCTGGATCTCGGTCAATGTCCAGGAGGAAACGAGATCGATTGAGCGACCGGACAAACCCAGCGGGCCATGCAAACGCAGGCTTTGCGGCGCATCAACATAGATGATGCGCGCGTGAAGAGCGCCATCCTCTTGCCCATCCTCCAGGCGCTCATAGAAGCGCCCGCCAAACACCGGTTCGATGACAAGCTCAGCCGGTTCGAGTGCGAAAGAATGGTCCCACCAAGCGGAAACATCGCCCGTCGCCACATCCCAGACGACATCTCGCGGCGCTTCGATATCAACGAAAACATTCGAGCGAAAACCCTGAACATCGTAAGACTGAACGAGCGGTGGCGGCAAAAGCGCGGCCGCGACCATCAAGACTGAAGACATAATCATCGACATCAAACTCTCCCCGCTTTGGCCGCATAAGCCTAGTCGGAATTGTATCGCAAAAGCAATTGTGTGCCTTGAGCGCACCGGTCTTCCAGTGGCTAGGCTCTTGCCATTCCCCAAGCGTAAAAGCTCAAACAAAAAAGCCGGCCCCGCTGAGGGCCGGCTTTCATGCGTCTGATCGGGATCGCGGAACGGGTCCGGGATGATCCCTGATTTAATCCGGGATCAGTTATCCAGGAAGGACCGCAGCTTGCGCGACCGGCTCGGGTGTTTGAGCTTGCGCAGGGCCTTGGCTTCAATCTGGCGAATACGTTCACGGGTCACCGAGAATTGCTGACCAACTTCTTCAAGTGTGTGGTCAGTATTCATGCCGATGCCGAAACGCATGCGCAGCACGCGTTCCTCACGCGGCGTAAGCGAGGCCAGTACCCGCGTGGTGGTTTCACGCAGATTGGACTGGATCGCCGCATCGATCGGCAGGATCGCATTCTTGTCCTCGATGAAATCACCAAGATGGCTATCTTCCTCGTCCCCGATCGGAGTTTCAAGGGAGATCGGCTCCTTGGCGATCTTCATGACCTTGCGCACTTTTTCCAGCGGCATGGCGAGTTTCTCGGCCAGCTCTTCCGGCGTCGGCTCGCGGCCGATTTCGTGCAGCATCTGGCGCGATGTACGGACAATCTTATTGATCGTCTCGATCATGTGCACCGGAATACGGATGGTGCGCGCCTGGTCAGCGATTGAACGGGTGATCGCCTGACGGATCCACCAGGTGGCGTAGGTCGAGAATTTATAACCGCGGCGATATTCAAACTTATCGACGGCCTTCATCAGGCCGATATTGCCTTCCTGGATAAGATCCAGGAACTGCAGGCCCCGATTCGTATATTTCTTCGCAATCGAAATAACCAGGCGAAGATTGGCCTCGACCATTTCCTTCTTGGCAACGCGTGCCTCACGCTCGCCCTTCTGGACGGTGCGAACAATACGGCGCAGATCCTCGATCGGCACGCCGGCGCGCTGGGTCAGGTCGGCGATATCATCACGGATATCATTGGTCTCGGTGCGCTCACGCTCGATGAAGCGATCCCACGCCTTGGACGTTCCGGCCATTCCGGACGGCCAGTCCGGACTTAGTTCGTTACCGAAATAGCTATCCATGAACTGCGCGCGCGGCACGCCATGCGCATCCGCCATGCGCAGAAGCTTGCCTTCCAGGGACATGCGCTCCTTGTTGATCGCATAGAGCTGCTCAACCAGGGCCTCAATCCGCGCATTATTCAGGTGCATCGTGTTGAGGTTATTCACGATGGAGGTTTGCAGCGCTTCATACTTCTCGCGGCTTTGCTTGGTCAGGTCCTTGCCTTCAATACGCGCGGAAACCAGCTTGTCCTGAAGCTTGCGGAAGGCTGCAAAATCAGAGGCGATCTCATCAAGCGTCTGCATGACGCCTTCGCGAAGTTCGGCTTCCATCGCGGACAGGGAGAGAGATGCGCCATCATCATCATCCTCGTCCTCTTCATTGGAACCTTCGCCGCCTTCACCCTCTTCACCGTCTTCACCCTCGGATTTGGACTCCTCGTCCTTTTCCTCAGGATCATCCGCTTTCGGTCCGGTTGCCGGGATCGGGCTTTCACCCTCGCCCTCACCGTCAGCGTTTACATCATCATTTTCGCCGGCATCTTCAGCGTTCTCAGCCTGTTGACCGCCATATGTGGCATCAAGGTCGATAATATCGCGCAGGAGAACCTGACCTTCAGTCAGCTCGTCGCGCCAAACCATGATGGCCTCGAAGGTCAGCGGGCTTTCGCACAGGCCCCGGATCATCGCATTGCGACCCGCCTCGATACGCTTGGCGATCGCGATCTCACCTTCGCGAGAGAGCAGTTCAACGGATCCCATTTCGCGCAGATACATGCGCACCGGATCATCGGTACGATCCGCTGAAGACCCCGTATTCTGACCGGTGACAGCGGTCTTCTGCGCCGCAGCTACAGCCTTGCTGTCGCTCTCGGGCTGCTCGCTGTCTTCTTCCTCATTGCTGTCTTCCTTGTCGATGACGTTGATGCCCATTTCAGACAATTGGGCGAGCACGTCTTCGATCTGCTCGGAAGAAAACTCTTCAGAGGGCAGAACTTCGTTCAGCTCTTCATGCGTGACATAGCCGCGCTTTTTCGCAGCTTTGATGAAGTTCTTGACAGTCTGGTCCGTAAGATCGAGGAGCGGACCATCCTGGTTTTCCGATGCTTCGTTGGCTTCGGCCGGCTTGTTCATCTAAATCGTCCCTGACCGCGCAGTTTGAACCGCGCGCGATTTAAGTTGGTTACGTGTCGGACTCGCCCCGCGACTTTTCCCGGCGATACGCTTCGCTGATGGAACGGACGCTTTCTGAGTCATTCTCGGTGATTTTTTTCTCTGCTAGCGCACGCAATTCGCCGCGCTGTAACTGGCTGCCATTCTGTCTCATATAGATAGACGACAGCCGTTTCCAAGCTTCAGCACGTGCTGAAACTGAAACGTCTGGCCCACCTATTGTTGCCCGCATAGGGCCCCGATTGCCTTCCAAGCGCCTAATATCTTGTGCGAATCCGCGTGACAGAAGCTCTGCCTGAAGCTCGCTGGAAGACACAGCCGGTCCGAGAGAGCACGCGTCTAGAACGGCGTCACGTATGCTGTCAAGCGAACCGAAAGAAATTAACGCAATTTCTTCGAGTAAATGTTCGACCAAATCGGGGTAATCGACGAGCGCGATGATGAGCTCAGCCCCCATCGGATCCGCCCGCCTTTGCCGCGCCAGAGAGACGTCAAATCCCCCTTCCGCCGCACCCAGCTTACGTTTGAGCGACAAGGACGGCCCCAAAGGCACGCCGCGCCGCCCCGGACGCCAAGGCCCTTTTTGACGCTCATTATACCCGCCGGAACTTTTTTGCGGCCGCTCTCCCAAAAGCCGATCCATGCGCAAGTCGAACTCGGTCTTGTATTCCGACCGGATGTCCTGATCCGCGATCTTGGAGAGCAAAATACGAATATTCTTGCGAAAACTAGCGCGTCGATCCGGATCCGTGGGGGGCTCAGCCTCCAGCTCGCGCTCCCAGAGAATATCCGCAAGAGTCCGGGTTTCACCGATCAAGCCGCGCAGCGCCTCAGCGCCCTGATCCCTCAAGACATCATCCGGATCGAGACCGTCGGGCATGAAAGCAAAGCGCAAGGTCCGCCCGGGCTCGAGAAGCGGCAGGGCGCGATCGGCGGCCTTCAACGCGGCCATGCGGCCGGCCCGGTCGCCGTCGAGACACATAATGGTCTCCCCACCTGCCCGCCAGGCCAGCTGCAATTGCTGTTCGGTAATCGCGGTGCCCAGCGGAGCAACGGCATAGCCCAGCCCCGCGCGCGCCAGGGCGATCACGTCCAAATACCCCTCGGCGACAATCAGCCCCCGCACATCCGCTTTGGGGTCCGCCGCAGCGCGCCGGGCGGAGGGGAAATTGTAAAGCACATCGCCCTTGTGGAAGATCGGCGTCTCCGGCGAGTTGAGGTATTTCGCCTTGGCCTCTTTCGATAGAGCCCTGCCACCAAAGGCCACAAGGCGGCCACGCGGATCATGGATCGGGAACATGATACGATCGCGAAAACGGTCATAGGGCGAGGCATTATCAGGTTCGATCAGGAGGCCGCACTCGATCAGATCGCCGATGGGGGCACCGGCTGCGGCCAGTTCATTTTTCAGCCCGGACCGATCATCTGGCGCATAGCCAATGCCGAAATCCACACAATCCTGACCGCTCAGACCGCGCCCCTTGAGATAGGTGCGTGCCTGCTCCGCAGCCGGAGAGCGCAACGCGCGGGTGAAATAGACCTGCGCCGCCTCCATCCACTCCACCAGAGATTTGCGTCGCTGGGTGCGCTCTTGGGCCTGCGGGTCGGGTTCGGGCAGGCGGAGCCCGGCTTCTGCAGCCAGGCGCTCTGCCGCCTCCATGAAGGACAACCCCTCCATCTCCTCAAGCCAGGAGAAGGCATCGCCATGCTTTCCAGAGGCAAAGCAATGATAAAAACGCTTGTCATCATTGACGTAGAAAGACGGGGTACGCTCTTTCTTGAACGGCGACAGACCGACGAACTCACGGCCCTGGCGCTTGAGCTGGACGCTCCGCCCAACCAGGTCGGACAGGCGAATCCGCGCCTTGATCTCATCAATGAAGTCTTCGCCTAAACGCATAGCCGCCCATCGCGCATCACTGCGCCGAAAACATCGCTCAAACCTGCAGTGTGCGCGAATTAGGACGCCGGGTCACCTGGCGCCTATGCAGCGCCTGTGAGCAAGTCCTTGACGCGGGCACCGGCCTTGCCGAAGTCCATGCGACCGGCATAGCGCGTCTTCAGCTCACCCATGCAGCGGCCCATATCCTTCAGCGTGGAGGCTTCCAGCTCGGAAACAACAGCCTTGGCCGCGTCGGCAATCTCGCCGTCATCCATCGGCTTGGGCAGATAGCCCCGCACGATTTCAGCTTCCTCGCGCTCTGCTTCTGCCAAATCGAGACGACCAGCGCCTTCATACATTTCGGCGCTATCCTCACGCTGTTTCACCAGCTTTTGGAGGATCGCCATGATTTCCTGCTCCTCACAGCCACCGCAGCGGTCTTCCGCGCGGGCAGCTATATCGCGGTCCTTGATGGCCGCAGAAATCAGACGCAGCGTTGATGTACGCGCCTTGTCCTTTGCCTTGAGGGCGGTTTTGAGGTCGTCAGAAATTTGATCGCGGAGAGTCATGAACCTGCTCGCTTGTCATCGGGCAAACGCCGAGCCTTCAATATATATTGCTGGGAAATTTTTTTACGCAATATGCCTGGGGCGTTTGCTCTAAATCCTGTGTGGTTGGGCCTTAAGATTTCGCACGATCTTTGTGCGCCTCCCCCAAACCAAGGAGCGGGTGAATATGACGTCTACGTGAAAGAATCAAGCTTGAAACGGATTCCATGCCGAAGGATTGACCCAAAGGCCTGAACTGACTAGTTACGCGGCCGTTTATCCGCATGTCGCCACGGCAACGATTCTCCGGCATAGTGCTGGAAAGGAGCTCACATGACCCAGACTTCGACCGACCGGCCAACCGGTGCCATCGCCCTTGCCAATGGCAGCGTCTTTCTGGGTTATGGAACAGGTGCTTCCGGCATCGCCATCGGTGAGCTCTGCTTCAATACGGCGATGACAGGACACCAGGAAATCCTCGCAGACCCTTCCTATTCCGGCCAGGTTGTCTGCTTCACCTTCCCGCATGTCGGCAATGTCGGCGCCAACAGCGAAGACGAAGAAGCCGCAAGCGAGCCTGCCCGCACAGCAGCGGTCGGCATGGTGTCGCGCTCGAAGATCACGCCACCGGCCAATTGGCGCGCCGAGCAATCTTTCGAAGAGTGGCTGCGCGCTCGCAATATCATCGCGCTCACTGGCGTCGATACCCGCGCCCTCACTCGCCACATTCGCGAGCATGGCATGCCGATGTGCGCCATCGCGCATGATCCGGCTGGGAATATTGATATCGAAGCGCTCAAGGCTGCAGCCGCTTCTGCTAATACGATGGAAGGCAAGGAGCTGGCCGCCGCCGTCGCCCGCACCGATACGCAGGAATGGAGCGAAGGCGACTGGGTCTGGTCAGAAGGCTTCTCTGAAGGCCCGGAGGACGGTCCGCGCATCGTCGTGCTTGATTACGGTGTCAAAGCCAACATCCTGCGCCGCCTTACCGGCGCCGGCGCCCGTGTTGTCGTCCTGCCAGGCGATGCGACGGCTGAGGATGTGCTCAAGCTTTCACCGGATGGTGTTGTGGTCTCAAACGGCCCGGGAGACCCGGCGGCAACAGGCGAATACAGCCTGCCCACACTCAAGGCACTGATCGATAAGGACATGCCCCTTCTGGGGATTTGCCTGGGTCACCAAATGCTCGCACTCGCTGTTGGCGGAAAGACCGTGAAAATGCAGCAGGGCCATCATGGCGCCAATCACCCTGTGAAAAACTTCGAAACCGGCCAGGTCGAGATTGTCTCGATGAACCATGGTTTCGCAGTCGATGGCGAGAGTCTGCCGGAGGGTACGGTGCAAACACATGTATCGCTGTTTGACGGGACGAATTGCGGCTTCAAACTGGCCAACAAGCCGGTCCAGGCGGTGCAGCACCACCCGGAAGCCAGCCCTGGCCCGCAAGACAGTTTCGGTGTCTTCGAGCGATTTGTCGGTTCATTGAAAACCCGCGAAAGCGCCTAGTCCGCTATCGCGCCTGCCTTGGGCACTGGAAACAGCGCCCGCTGCAGGGCCATGACCATGGCATCGGCGGGCGCGGGGCGCTGATTGGCCAGCGCGATGATCAGCACATCATGCTCGGGAATTTCCCGCCAATGCGCGTTGAAGTGCCGGCTGCCGCCATTGTGCCAATAGATTGAACCAAGACGGTCATCCTGCTCAACGACCATGCCGTAGCCATGGTAGGAATAGCCTTCACCTGTCTCGTCGATATGTGGGGTCTGCGCGAGTTCCCGAGCGCGCTGGGACACCAGCGCGCCACGCGAATAGGCACTCAGCCAGGCCGCCATATCGCCGGCTGTGGAAACCAGCCCGCCATTGCCAATCAGATTGCCTCCGGGGGCATGGCCGCCCCATGCGAGATCGATCACGCCCTCATCTTCTTCTGACAGGACGGTCCGGTCTGGATCATAAGCCTGGGCATACCCTGTGGAGGTGGCTCCACTTGCCGAAAGGGTTTGCATGACCAGCGTCTCATAGCTCACCCCGGTTACCTGCTCGAGGACAGCGGCCACTAAGGTGTAGCCCAGATTCGAGTAGCGATACCGGCTGCCCGGCTCCAGAAGGAGATCCGTGTTTGCCGCGCGCTCAATGATCTCGTCGAGCGATACCACTTCATGGTCTTCACCAAGGATATCCACCAGTCCAGCACTATGCGTCAGAAGCTGATGGGTTGTGAGTTGGGCAATCGGCGAACCGGCCACGTCCAGATAGGTTTCAAGCGGCGCATGGGGATCGATATTCCCGGCTGCGATTTGCTCGGCTGCGAGTGCTCCCGTCACCGTCTTGGTGATGGAAACAATGTCAAACTGGGTATCCCGGGAAAAGGCCAGACCGAATTGGTGATCAGCTCCCGCTTCCTCGCGCGCGACACCCGCACCGTTCTCATAAACAACCTCGCCATCGCGCAGGACGATGACATAGCCTGTGAACCCGTCAGCCACTTCGGCCTCAAACGCGTCGGCGAGCTGATCGCGTGCGTTCTCATCCGCGAAACTCGGGGCGCTCAGGCCGATACTGAAAATACACGCAGCGAGAACGCGACGGGTATATGTCTGCAACTTCATAATGCTACCTTCCATGTCTGTGGTAGTTTCGAGTTGCCGCACCGGTGTACTCACGACCTGTCGAAAACGTTTTGGAGAGCTATGAATTCGCATTCCGCCCCCCGCCAATGGTACCGCCTGGGATCCGTCGATGTGGAGATCTGTGAAGGTGTGATCGCCACAGGATCCGAGCAGAAACGCCTGGAACCCCGCCTTGCCGGTGTGCTGGCCTTGCTTGTTCAGCGCGGAGCCGCGCCGGTGACGCGCGATGAATTCCTTGACACTGTCTGGGATGAAGACGGGTCGGATGAAGCGCTTACCCAATCCATTTCCCGCCTGCGCCAATTGCTCGGCAATCGCGATCTGATCCGCACTCTGCCTCGCATAGGCTATCAACTTGCCGAAGCGCCACAGATCTTGACCGCTGCTCCGGATCTGGATGCCGGGCAGTCCAAGCCTGCCATGATTGCAATCCCAAAGACCTATCTTTACGGCCTGGCCAGCGGAGCTGCCCTCGTCATCATCGCGGTCGCACTTACCTGGGTGCTTTCCGGCCCTGGAGACAATCCAGCCGACACGGTTGAGCTTGAAATCGAGCGCGGTCCCGAGGTCGAATTCCACCGCATTCCGGACGATGGCTGAAGCGCAGGAGACGCGCACTTCACTTGCCGGTTTCCTGGGCGGCGAATTCAACTAATCTCCCTTTCTGTTCGGGAATTAGGGGCCGCGCAAAATGAACTACACCGACTGGCTCGACACTTGGCTGGCAGACGATCACAGCGCCGACTATCGCGAACACGGACCACAATCCGGTCTCGTCATCACCGGCTGCGCCACCAGCTATAAGCCGGAAGAGATCCAGATTTTCACCACCTCGCTCCGGCAGCATCATGATGGACCGGCCGCGCTGATCATCCATGACGATGCCCCGGTGATCGAGCATCTCAAAGCATTGGAAATCGACGCGTTTATCGTGCCACGAGCCAAGCCATCCGACGTTCACATCGTCACCCGCCGCTTCGCCTACCTCCTCAGCTTGCTGGAAAGCCGGACCGGATGGACAGAAGTCTTTAGCTGCGATGTGCGCGATGTGATGTTCCAGGCCTCGCCCTTCTCCTTGCCGCGTGCTGCAGGCTTGGAAGTCTATCAGGAGCGCGAGATTGGGACGCTGGCCGACCATGCCGCGTCGAAGAAATGGACCCGGCGCGCTTATGGCAAGGCCGCCTTCAAGCGAATAGCAGACAAGCCGGCCCTGTGTGGCGGCGCTTTACTGGGGCAGCGCGAGGCGCTCGCAAGGCTGTTGCGTGCAATGCTCAATTTGAACCGGATTCCACGCAGCGCCGTCGCCAGCGCTTTCGGAGCAGATCAAGCCGCCCTGAACCTCGCCGTCCATGATGGCATGATCGACGCGGAAGTCGTGGCCAATCACGAACGTGTCTCCACGATTGGGGCCTATCTGGAGGCTCTAAAGCTGGACGAGAATGATCGATTTGTCCGGCCGGACGGCTTTATGCCGCCAGTCATCCATCAGTTCGACCGCGACGCGGATTTTACCGCCGCTGTCGAACGCCAGACCGGCTTGCCCTTCGTCACCCAGCTCGCGCAAAAACAATCCCCCTTCTCGACCTGGTTTGATCGACGTTGGCGCTCCCTTCAGCTGCGCCTGCCGGAGGCGCGTTAAATGGCAGAGCGGTCCGGCCCAAATCTCTCGATAACCCGCCGCTCGGCGCTTCTCGCCGGGCTTGCCGCCGGGGCCTGCGGATCAGCTCCGCCTGCCGGTGATACCTTGCGTGTCGCCACCGGGGCCTTGCCTGACAGTCTTGACCCGGCGCGCGGGCAGTTTGCTTCGGCGGCGCTGATCTATAAGCAAGTCCATGCCGGGCTGACAGACTATGGACCAGATGGCCAACTCGCACCGGGCCTTGCAGAGCATTGGGAGGCGGCGCCAGATGGACTGGCCTGGACCTTCACCTTGCGCCCGGATTTGCGCTGGTCAGATGGGCGCCCGCTTAGCGCTGAAGATATCGCCTGGTCAGCTCTGCGCCTGGTCGACCCGGCGCAAAGCTTTGCCATTTTGGGTGACTTCCAGAACGTCACCAATGCCCGCGCCATAACGCTCGGAGACGCTCCCGCCGATACGCTGGGCGTCGACGTGCTCGATGATCGGCGTATCCGCTTCAGGCTCGACCAGCCACTTGGTCTCTTTCCTATCCTGATGCGAGAATTCTACCCGTTTCCGCGGCACGTGATTGAAGCGGTCGGCGATGATTGGGTACGGCCGCAAAACTGGGTATCCGCCGGCGCCTATACGGTTCGCGCCATCAGCCAGGTCGATATGTATCTCGCGCGCAATCCCAATTATTACGGCGCGGATCAGGTCCGCATCCCGGAAATCCATGTGCAAGCGATCAGGGACGACGCCACACGCGTGCGAATGTTTCGTGCCGACGAAGTCGATATTGCGGACAATCCCCCCGGCAATCAGATCGATTTTCTACGCTCGCAATTGGGATCACAATTCCAGAGCTTTGACGCCCCTATTCTTCGCTATTTGAAACTCAATCATGATCGCGCTCCGCTGAATGATCTTGCTTTCCGGACACGCCTGAACCACGCCGTTGATCGCGCATTCCTCGCCCGTGAAATCTTCTCGGGAACCGCGACACCGACACCGCGTTCCGTGATCATTGGAGCCTCCCAGGAAATGGCGCACCCGGCCGCAGCGGAGCTTGAAATCAACCGCCCGGACCGGCCCCTCGAGATCCGAACCACGATTGGTGTTGGCGAACGCATCGCCGTCTCCCTGGCCGATGACTGGCGCCAGATCGGTATCGAGACAGAGATCCTCACCAGCTATCCCACCGATCTTTATCAAGCTGTCGATGCAGGTGAGTTCGACATTGCCGTGTCGAGCTTTAATCGCGGTCTCAAGACAGACCCCTTCTTCATGCTCGACCCGTTCGCGCCGAATGGCTTTGCGGCGAATTTCAACTGGCAGGACGACATATTCGCTGACCTCATGGAGGCGGCCCGTCGTGAGGACGACCCCCGACGCCGGGCGGCGCTTTACGGACAAGCCGATGAGCGCCTTTTCACCCAGGCCGCGATCACCCCGCTCGTCCATGAGCGCGCGCACTGGCTGATTGCCGGCCGTGTCGAGGGCACTCGCCCTGATGTCCAGCCCCAGCTCTGGCGGGACCTCTCCCTTGCTGCAAGCGAATAAAGACGTTCGCAGCTTTGGAGAATCGATCCGAGCACTGACAAATACGAAAAAGACTCACAGATACCCTCTCGCCAAGCCGCCGAATCCGCGATAGGAACCCCGCTCAGCCACACAGTTTACACGCGACGCCTCCAGGCCGGGATTTCCGGCGGGTGCAAACGCGCGCATGCACGCGAGCAGGACCGAGATGCCTAAACGTACAGACCTGAATTCCATCCTCATCATCGGCGCCGGACCCATTGTCATCGGCCAGGCCTGTGAGTTCGATTATTCCGGAGTTCAGGCGGTCAAGGCGCTCAAAGAAGAGGGCTATAAGGTCATTCTGGTCAATTCCAATCCGGCCACCATCATGACCGACCCGGAACTCGCCGATGCGACCTATATCGAACCCATCACACCTGAGATGGTGGCCAAGGTCATCGAAAAGGAACGCCCGGATGCGATCCTGCCAACCATGGGCGGCCAGACGGCGCTGAATTGCGCGCTTGAACTTGATCGTCGCGGCGTACTGGATCTCTTTGGTGTCGAAATGATCGGCGCCAAGGCCGATGTTATCGACAAGGCGGAGAACCGCGAACGGTTCCGCGAAGCCATGGACAAGATCGGCCTGGAAAGCCCGCGCTCCCGCGTCGTCCATTCCATGGCTGAAGCCGATGCCGTCATGAGCGAGATTGGCCTGCCCGCCATTATCCGCCCCTCCTTCACGCTCGGCGGGACAGGCGGCGGCATCGCCTACAATATCGAAGAATACAAGACGATCTGCCAATCCGGCCTCGACGCATCTCCGGTGACTGAAATCCTCGTCGAGGAGTCCATTGTCGGCTGGAAAGAGTTCGAGATGGAAGTTGTTCGCGACCGGGCCGACAATTGCATCATCATCTGTGCGATCGAGAATATTGATCCCATGGGCGTGCACACCGGCGATAGTATCACCGTCGCTCCGGCGCTGACCCTGACGGACAAGGAATACCAGATCATGCGCTCGGCCTCGATCGCTGTTCTGCGCGAGATCGGGGTAGAAACCGGCGGATCCAATGTCCAGTTCGCCGTCAATCCGAAAGATGGCCGCCTGGTCGTCATCGAGATGAATCCGCGCGTTTCACGCTCTTCTGCCCTGGCGTCCAAGGCAACCGGTTTCCCGATCGCCAAGGTCGCGGCGAAACTGGCCATTGGCTATACGCTGGATGAGATCGCCAATGACATCACCGATGGCGCGACACCGGCGAGCTTCGAGCCGACGATTGACTATGTCGTCACCAAGATCCCGCGCTTCGCTTTCGAGAAATACCCCGGTGCGGATGCCAGCCTGACCACCTCCATGAAGTCCGTCGGTGAAGCCATGGCCATGGGACGGTCCTTCCAGGAAAGCATGCAGAAGGCCCTGCGCTCACTGGAAACGGGTCTGTCCGGTTTTGATGACATCGAAATCCCGGGTGCTGATACTGCGCTTGATCAGGAAACGCGCAAGGAAGCGGTCCGTGCCGCGCTCTCGCAGCCGACACCTGATCGCCTCCGCGTCATCGCCCAGGCCTTCCGTGAAGGTCTCTCAGCCGATGAAGTTGAGCGCGCGTCTCTCTATGAGCCGTGGTTCCTGCGGCAGATTGAAGAGATTGTTCACGCCGAAGAAGAGGTCTCGACATTCGGCCTGCCCGACACAGCTGAGAAATTCCTGACGC
This sequence comes from Alphaproteobacteria bacterium, assembly GCA_018222865.1. Classification (GTDB taxonomy): domain Bacteria; phylum Pseudomonadota; class Alphaproteobacteria; order Caulobacterales; family Maricaulaceae; genus Maricaulis. The sequence goes on along the minus strand of JAAEZM010000012.1, from coordinate 65,835 downwards.
TGAAATCCATGGGCTTTGCCGATGCCCGTCTGGCTCAACTGACCGGCAAGACAGAAGCCGAAGTCCGCGCCGCACGCCAGGCGCTTGATGTCCGCCCGGTCTTCAAGCGCGTCGATACCTGCGCGGCCGAGTTCTTCGCGGCGACGCCCTATATGTACTCCACCTATGAGACGCCAGGCTTTGACGGCCGTGCCGATTGCGAAAGCGATCCGACGGATCGCAAGAAGGCCATCATCCTAGGCGGCGGCCCTAACCGGATCGGTCAGGGTATTGAATTTGATTATTGCTGTTGTCACGCCGCCTTCGCCTTTGCCGATATGGGCATTGAATCGATCATGGTGAATTGTAATCCGGAGACCGTTTCCACCGATTACGACACAGCTGATCGCCTCTATTTCGAACCTCTGACGATTGAAGACACGCTCGAGCTGATCGAGAAAGAGCGCCAGAATGGCGAGCTTCTTGGTGTTGTCGTCCAGTATGGCGGACAGACACCGCTCAAGCTGGCGGGCGAGCTGGAAGCGGCCGGCGTACCGATCCTCGGCACAATTCCCGACGCGATCGATCTGGCGGAAGACCGCGATCGTTTCAAGAAACTGCTGGAAGACCTGGACCTGCGCCAACCGCCAAACGCCATCGTCCGCTCTGAGGAAGAAGCGCGCGCTGCCGCAGAAAAACTCGGCTTTCCGCTGGTCCTGCGCCCCTCCTATGTGCTGGGTGGACGGGCCATGGAAATTGTCCGCGAGACCGATAGTTTCGAACGCTATCTGCGTGAGGCTGTGAACGTTTCCGGTAATTCCCCGCTCCTGCTTGACCGCTATCTCACCGAAGCCGACGAAGTGGATGTCGATGCGATTTGCGATGGTGATGACGTTTGGATTGCCGGTGTCATGCAGCACATTGAGGAAGCAGGCGTTCACTCCGGTGACAGTGCCTGCGCTTTGCCGCCCTACTCCCTTTCTGACGAGATGATCGCAGAGCTGAAGCGCCAGGCGGCCGAAATGGCCCTTGCGATTGGCGTAAAAGGCCTGATGAATGTCCAGTTCGCCATCAAGGGCGAGGATATTTACGTTCTGGAGGTCAATCCCCGCGCGTCCCGGACCGTCCCATTTGTCGCCAAGGCGATCGGCGAGCCCGTCGCCAAGATCGCTGCCAAGGTCATGGCGGGCGCCAAGTTGGCGGACTTCAATCTGAAAGACCCGGCCCCCAAACACGTCTCGGTCAAGGAAGCCGTCATGCCCTTCGCCCGCTTCCCGGGCGTTGACCCGGTGCTTGGGCCGGAGATGCGGTCCACCGGCGAAGTCATGGGTATTGATAGCCTCTTTGAGGCCGCCTTCGCGAAGGCGGAACTCGGCGCTGGCATTCAGCTGCCGCGCTCGGGCAGCGTCTTCATCTCCCTGCGGGACGGCGACAAGCAGGCCATGATTGAACCCGCGCGCGTCTTGGCCATGCTCGGCTTCGAAGTTCTTGCTACGGGCGGCACCGCAACCACATTTGAAGAGGCCGGTGTTCCGGTCACGCGGGTCAATAAAGTCTTCGAAGGTCGACCCCATATTGTTGACCTTATGAAGAATGGTGATGTCCAGCTGATCTTCAATACGACTGAGGGCCGCCAATCGCATCTGGATAGCTATTCGATCCGCCGCACAGCGCTGGATCAAAAAATCCCCTGCTATACAACGGCTTCTGCCGCAAGAGCCGCAATCGCCTCTCTGCGCAGGATTGGCGAAGGGGCTCTTGAACCCCAGGCACTGCAAACCTACTCTTGATAGCAGTGACGCTCAGCGCTAGCGTTTACCGTTCTCCCGGAGAATAAGGGTTTCATGAACAAGATTCCTATGACCGCCGCGGGCCACAAAGCCCTCGACGAAGAAATGAAGCATTTGAAGACCGTTGAGCGCCCGGCTGTAATCGCGGCGATCGCGGAGGCGCGTGAGCACGGCGATCTTTCGGAGAATGCCGAGTATCACGCCGCCAAAGAACGTCAGGGCTATATCGAAGGCCGACTGGCTGAGCTGGAAGACAAGCTCGCCCGCGCCCAGGTGATTGATGTCGCCAAGCTTGGTGGTGACCAGGTAAAGTTCGGCGCGACCGTGACGGTTTTTGACGAAGATACCGAAGAAGAGTCGACCTATCAGGTCGTCGGGGATGATGAGTCGGATGTGAAATCAGGCAAGATCTCCATCTCCTCCCCCATCGCGCGCGCCCTGATCAATAAAGAGGTCGGGGATGTCGTCGAGGTGAACGCACCGGGTGGCCTCAAATCCTATGAGATTGTGACGGTGGAGTGGGTCTAATCCCCCTCTGTCATGATCGACTTAATCAAGCCGGCACCTCCTGAGGTGCCGGTTTTGTATTGCGCGTCTGTCATCCGCTCAATAAGTCCCACCAGACACGACCGAACGACCGGGGCATGTGGCTCCGGTCGTTCTATCTCGTGATCCGGTGTTGGGGCGCGGGGTGAGAGTTGATCCGCCCGGACCACGAAAACCTGTTGGGGTCGTTGACGTTCAGTGGTCCTAAGTGTGTTCAAGTCCCGGAATATGATCGGCAGGGTTCATGCGCTCGCCGTTATAATGCACCTCGACATGAACATGGGGCCCGGTCGCGCGGCCGGTCGCGCCCATGCCACCAATCCGCTCGCCTGCACTTACACGGTCGCCAACCTCCACCTCGAAATCATGGAGGTGAGCATAAAGCGTCTGCCAGCCATCGCCGTGATCGATCACGATCGTATTGCCCCAGCTCTCATGGCCATTATAGCCAGCTTCGGCGTGGATAATGATGCCGTCCTCTACCGCCTTAACATCCGTGCCAGTCGGACCGGCGACATCAACGCCATGATGAAATTTCGGGGCGCCGCCCGGGCGCGAAGGCCGATGGCCGTACACACTCGAAATACCCCCCCCGCTGACCGGATGCGAGAAAGTGCGCAATGGCGTGCCGGTGCTGACCGGTTGCGGGGTCGGGGCGGGTGCTTCCAACGGCGCAGGTGCCGCCAATGCCGCCTCGCCGGCGACCAATATGGGCTGAACTTCGACTTCACCCGTAGGCGGCAGCGCCGCAAGTATTGGGCGCGGATCGGATGACGCCGTTGCGGTCTCGCTGAGGGAGGGAAGATAGACCGGCACGAAACGCTCAACCCGGTCGGTCAGAACACTTTGCGCAAAGGCGATGGGGCTTACAGCCAAACCACCCAAGAGCAAGAACACCACAGAGGTCCGGCGGCTGCTCGACCGACCACTGACAATGGCCTGGATACGCATCTCGCAGAACCGCCGGCTGTCGGTCCCAAACGCGCAAGCCGGTTGCGGTTCTGCCTTCATCATGCTGATCAAAGTCGCCGCATACGGTTTGGCAGCATTACGACCCAGCAAGCTGACGACCCCGGCATCACACGCAATTTCGCGCGCGGCCTCGAGGTGTTTTTCAATCTGCCGCAAGGGCCAATGAAACCAGAAAAGAGTTTTCAAGGCCGTCCCGACAAGTCGCTCGCGCTCATCGCCACGTTTGAGATGGGTGAGCTCGTGGAGCAAGACATGGCGCGCCGCTTCCGGATCCGCTTCCAGGGCTGGTGGCACCAGGATCACTCCCCGCCAGCCGGTCAGGACAGCACTTTGAACGGCATCTGAAACCTTTAGCTCCGCGTCCTTGATCTCCAGTGGAGCCGCGAGACGCCTGAGCATGGATTGAAGACGCGCGCTGGCCGGAAGGGCGTCACGCAAGACGGCTCTGCGCTGATAATGGCGCTGCAAGGCTCCCATCAATGCAAGCAACAAACCCGCGCCATAAATCAGCCAAAGCATCACCGCGGCGATCAGCCCCCAGTCCAGACCGGGCGCGACCGAGTCCACGCTCGGCAGAGGCGCGAGCTCGCCAGGATGCGGATCCGCAGACGGTACAATGTCTACAGCCGGGCGCGCCATCAGGCGCTCCTGCGGAACTTGCGACAGAACGGGCCCCGCGATGAAAGGCAAAAGGATCGCCAGCCTGGCCACACGCCAGGTGGCAACGCCCAGCGGCGCGCCTAGCGCTTCTGCACATCGGGCCGCGGCCATAACGATCAGCCCCATTATCAGTGAGGCCAAGGCCGCCAAGATCAGGGCGTTGAGGACCAGGCTCATTCGTCGCCCTCCTCAAGCAGTTTGGACAATTGCGCGGCCTCTTCTTCGCTCAAAAACCTACTCTTGGCGAAGGCCGTCGCAGGGAGCGGACCGTCAATTTCGAGAATATTGGCGGCAAAATCGCGGATCATTCGGTTCATCAGCGAGACTTTTTCGACCTTCGCCTCGAACACAGCCAGCCCGTTGACGTCCTGCTTTGACACCAGGCCCTTATCGGCCATCCGGCTGATCAGCGTCCGGGTCGTCGAATAGGACCACCCCGTCTCTTCACTTACGGCATTTTGCACTTCACGCGCGCTTTGCGGGCCCTCTTCCCATAAGTGTTTGAGAATGGCGAGCTCTGCAGGTGACGGCGTAGCCGGGCTAGACTTGGACATGCGAACCTCTCGACAGGTGTGCGACAGGCGTAACACCGCGCTACAGATGTCACAAGTGACGAAAATGTTAGATAGGCCGCGGCCGGCAAGACTGGGGTTGGCACGAATGGATACGCCGTTGACACTTATGGATATTGCCGCTGCACCGCAGCAATCCGATAAGTCCGCCTGGGGCGGAGAGCGATGTCGGGTGGATCTAGCCCCCGCCCCTGCGGTCGGTTTTCACTCCGTCTTTTCCCCTCTGGTAGACGTATTCATCCTCCAACGGTGTATGCCCACCGTGCACTCTAGGTTTCGTAAGTCAGCGCAGTGCTTGACCCGCATCGCTGTGCATTCTCTAACAGGGTCATGACGGACAGCGCATTCAGCCCGCCACTCTATACCATCTGGGTCGTCTCCGATGGACGTAGAGGCATTGAAAACCAGGCCCTTGGCTTGGCAGAAGCGGTTTCTGAACAGCTCGATCGACCCGTAACAATCCACCGCGTGATCGTCCGCAAGGATCGCTATGTGACCCTCCCCAGCAGTGCCGCGCCAGACCTCTGGATCGGATGCGGCCGCGCCGCCATACCGCTCGCGCGAAAGCATGCTCAGATATTCCCGGACGCCTATTTCGTTTACGTCCAGGACCCACGCGGGCGCTATGATGATTTCGATCTGATCATTGCCCCCGATCATGACCGGGTGCGCAAAGGCCATACCCTCACCATGTTGGGCTCGCCCAACCGGATCCGGCAATCGCAGCTTGATGCGGCGCGCGACCAATTTGCCGACCAGATCGAACACCTTTCTGAGCCTCGTGCCGCAATTCTCATTGGCGGCGATTCCAAACGTTTCAAACTGAGCACAGAGATTGCGGATTACCTGATCGAGCGCCTCGAAGGACTAGTGAAACAGGACGTAAGCCTGATGATCACCGTCTCGCGCCGCACATCCGCCGATGTTCAAAAGCGCCTTGCCGAGACATTCAAAGACCGCCCCGGCGTCTGGTTTTATGATGGCGAGGGCGCAAATCCCTATTTCGCCTTTCTCGCGGCGGCAGACTGGATCTTCGTGACCGAAGAAAGCACGAATATGCTGGTTGAAGCGGCCACGGTCGGAAAACCTGTCTATGCACTTCCCATGCAGGGCACGCCCGGCAAGTTTGGCTATCTTCATGCCGCGCTCGAAGGGCATGGCGCTCTTAGACCCTATCTGGGGCATTTGGAGCGCTGGACCTATCCACGCCTGGCTGAGACCGAGCGCATGGCGCGGCTTTTGATCAAGAATTGGCAAGCCGCAAGAGAAGAAGCATGTTGAACTGGCTCAAGAAACTCCTGGGGGGAAATATGTCGTCACTTGTGGTGTCTGATGGAGAGGTCTGGTTCGCCGGACAGCCAAGCGCAGATGAATTGAAGGCCTGGGCGGACGACGGGGTCAAACTTATCGTCAATTCGCGAACACCAGAGGAGATGGCGGGGCTCGGCTTCGATCCGGTCGCGGCATGCGAAGCGCTGGGCCTGCGCTATGTGGAGATGCCGATTGGCGGAGCGCATGGAGCGAACCCGCAATTCACGCTCATGCTCGCGCAATTGCTCGAGGAGACAGACGGCAAAACGGTTATGCATTGTCGCAGCGGGACCCGCTCGGCCCATCTTTACGCGGCCTACCTCCTACATCAAAACCCGGAACTCACTGACCCGTTTGGAGAATTTGGCTGGCCGCTCGGTCGCGACATGTCGCTGGTGCAGGCCCTCAAACCCTGAACACCTGCAAGATCACAAAAGCGTGCTGCAGCCCGGTGCAGGCGAAAGCCGAATCCCTTCCTATATTGGTTTCAAACCCGAAGATTTGACGGTTCGCGGCGCTCAGCGTTTTTGCGGACTGCCGCAGAGTGAAGAGAAATATCATGTCCGAGACGCGTCATTCGCGCCTGATCATCATCGGCTCTGGTGCGGCCGGTTATACCGCTGCGATTTATGCCGCACGGGCCATGCTTGAGCCGGTTCTGATTTCTGGCTTGCAGCCGGGCGGTCAGCTGACCATCACAACGGATGTCGAGAATTATCCGGGCTTCTCCGATGTGGTCCAGGGCCCCTGGCTCATGGATCAGATGAAAGACCAGGCCGAGAAAGTCGGCACGGAGATGATCAATGATCTTGTCGTGAAAGCAGACCTCTCCCAGCGGCCCTTCAAGCTCACCCTGGATAGCGGTAAAGTTTTCACCGCCGATAGTGTCATCATCGCGACCGGCGCCCAGGCAAAATGGCTGGGCCTGGAAAGCGAAAAGAAGTTCTCAACGGGCGGTGTCTCTGCCTGTGCCACCTGTGACGGGTTCTTCTATCGCGAAAAGGAAGTGGTTGTGGTCGGCGGCGGTAACACTGCTGTTGAAGAAGCGCTCTACCTGGCAAATCTGGCCTCCAAAGTGACGCTGGTCCACCGCCGCGACAGCTTGCGGGCGGAGAAGGTCATGCAAGACCGTCTTTTCAACAATCCCAAGGTGGAAGTCGTCTGGGATAGCGTCCTGGAAGAGATCACCGGCGAGGAAGAGCCCTTCCCGGCAGTTACGGGCGTGCGCCTGAAGAATGTAAAGACCGGTGAGATTACCGAAAGATCCACCCACGGCGTATTCATCGCTATCGGTCACTCCCCGGCCACAGAACTCTTTGTCGATCAGCTTGAAACCAAGGATGGCGGCTATCTCGTTACCGAGCCTGGCACGCCAAAAACCTCCATCCCGGGCGTTTATGCCGCTGGTGACGTCACGGATGATATCTACCGCCAGGCGGTCACTGCGGCTGGAATGGGCTGCATGGCGGCCCTGGACGCAGAACGCTATCTGGCCGGCCTCGAATAAACACATCTGAAAGGCGATTTTGGCCCACGGGCGGAAATCGCCTATATGTGAGTCCATGCTCACTCAATCGGCAAATACGCGCGAGAAACTGATGCGGGCCGCCGTCGACCTGGTCGCTGAGGCCGGTTTCAGCGCCGCCACGACAGCGGCCATCGCGGAGCGCATCGGCATGGCAGAAGGCACGCTCTACCGGCATTTCAAGAGCAAGGATGAGCTGTTCATCGCCGCCTATCGTCAGCTGAAAGCGGATGTGTTTGAGCGGGTCACAGCCGAAACAGGCCTGGAAAGCTCGATCCAGGCTCGGGCGCGCGCCATGTGGCTTGGCATGTGGCAGACCTATGCCAATGATCTGGCAGCTTTCACCTTTGGACAGCGTTTCGCCGAAAGCGCCTATTCCTCGCTGGAGGGCGGCACCGCCCATGAAGCGATAATGGGGCATGTCCACAAGATCATCCAGGATGGTCAGGCTAGTGGCGAGATACGCGCTGGTGATCCCACAGTGCTGATTGCCTTTTTCTTTCCGCCGCTGACTGCCATGCTCAAACAGCTCAGTACAGGCCGTAACTGGGACCAGGATGAGGTCGAGTTTGCGATCGATTGCGCTTGGCAGGCCTGGCGGATCTAAGCTTTAATCTCACAGCGAACTTGACATGTGAGCCTGCACTCACAATATGTGAGTGAGCGCTCACGGCAGCGCGTTAGTATCCCATCCCACCCTTAGAACTGGGGATCGCACCATGATCAAACGTGAAATCGGCCGCTCCGGCCTCTTCGTAAACCCAATCGGCCTTGGCTGTATGGGTCTGTCTGAATTCTACGGCCCGGCCACAGAAAAATCTGAAGCCATCAAACTCCTGCACGAGGCGGTGGCGCTGGGCGTCAATCACTTCGACACGGCCGAGATGTACGGTATGGGCGCCAATGAGGAATTGCTCGGCGAGGCCTTCGCCGGCCGCCGTGATGAGGTCATCATCGCGACCAAGTTCGGCCCCTTACGTGACAAATCCACTGGCCAGCTTGCCGGCATTGATGGCTCAGAAGCCAATGCCCGCCGTGCCGTGGAACAATCCCTCAAACTGCTCAAAACCGACTATATCGACCTCTACTACATGCACCGCATGGACCCCATGCGCCCTGTAGAAGAAACCGTCGGCGCAATGGCAAGACTGGTGGAAGAAGGCAAAGTCCGCGCGATCGGCTTGTCGGAAGCTTCAGCGGAGACGCTCAAGCGCGGCAATGCCGTTCACCCGATCTCGGCCCTGCAGTCGGAATACTCCATCTTCTCACGCGATATTGAGGCTGAACAATTCCCGATGCTGGATGAAATCGGCGCCTCTCTCGTGGCCTACTCACCGCTTGGACGCGGCATGCTTACAGGCCGTTTCACAGCGCGAAACCGCCCGGAAGATTACCGTTCCGGTGCCTATCAGCCGCGGTTTGCCGATGGTGCATTTGAAGCGAATCTGGCGCTTGTTGAGGAGATCAAGTCGATCGCGGCCAGCCTGGAAGCCGAGCCCGCGCAGGTGGCGCTCAGCTGGGTGCTGGGCCGGGGTGAGAACATGCTCACCATCCCAGGCACGACCAAGCTCGCGAACCTTAAAACCAATCTTGGCGCGCATGATCTTACGCTGAGCCCAGAGCAGATCACTGCCCTCAATACGCTCGCCGATAAAGTCCAGGGCGCGCGCTATAATGAGGAAAGCATGGCAGTTATCAACGCCTAACTCCGAAGCTCTGAAAGGGGCAGCATCCACGATGATGCTGACCCTTCTATTCTTTTATGCATGGAAACTCCTCGTCTTCCCGACATTTTCGAGTAGATTGGCGCCGTTGATACTCTGGCAACGGGATCACTTCCATGGATTGGGACAAGCTGAAGACCTTCCACGCGGCCGCGCAGGCGGGGTCTCTGACGAAGGCGGCGACAATGCTGGGGATTTCCCAGTCAGCCGTAAGCCGACAGATAGCGGCTCTTGAGGATGATCTCGGCGTCACGCTGTTTCATCGCCATGCGCGCGGGCTGATCCCGACCGAGCCAGGCAATATTCTTTACGAGGCCTCGAGCGATATTGCGACAAAGGCCGCACTTGCCGAGGCGCAGGTGCATGACGCACGTGACGAGCCTTCGGGCGATCTTAAAGTTACGGCCCCGACAGCCATGGGTGCCATGTGGCTGGCCCCGCGTCTGACGGACTTCAATCGCAGCTATCCCGGCATACGTATTCGACTAATGCTGGATGATCACGAGCTGGATCTGGCCGGTCTTGAGGCCGAAGTCGGCATCCGTCCCTGGGCCTCGACGCAGAATGATCTGGTACAGCGCAAGCTGATGAGCGTGCAGCAACACCTTTATGCCAGCCACGCCTATCTCGATAAGTATGGCGAGCCGCAAAGCGCTGAAGATCTCGATCACCACCCCATTATTCACTACGGCCCGCCACAGCTGGCACCGATTCCAGGTCTCGACTGGGCGGCGAAGGTTGGCCGAACAGACGAGCAGGGCCCGCGCCCAGCGGTCATCGAGATCAACACAATTTATGGCGTCGCCCGGACCGTTCAGGCTGGAATGGGGATTGCCGGCCTGCCAGATTATGTCGCTCGTGAAAATCCGGAATTACGTCAGGTTCTGCCAGAATTGAGAGGGCCAGATTTTGACATCTATTTTGTATACCCCTCCGAGCTGCGCGGTTCGCGACGCATCGTGGCCTTCCGAGATTTCCTGATCGACCAGGCCCGAATCTGGCAGACCTGACTGGGCTTTAGGGCCAGTTCACCGCTCGCGCATATGAGACAAAATGATACCCATCATTTTTGCATAGCATGTTTGCGCATATCGCTCTTCCGCACCGCACAATAATCCAGCATATAGTCTGCATACAGCGCGGCGGTGCCGCAACGTACCCTCGAGTTTACGCATTCTCTCTCTCCTCCCCTTTATGAGGGAATGCTGAATTGGCGCCGGATCCTTCCTCCCCTGGATCCGGCGTTTTTTTTGCGTTGATCGCTACGCAATAAAAAAAGCCCCGGACGAGCCGGGGCCTTTTCTTTTGATCAAACGGATACAGCGCTCGGGGGCTAGCCCAATGTCGCGCGCAACATCCAGGCAGTTTTTTCATGGACCGTGAGGCGCGGGGTGAGGATATCCGCAGTCGCCTCATCGCCATTCTCGGCAGCGAGATCCAGACCCTTGCGGATCGTTGCTACGACAGCTTCATGCCCTTTGAGCAGGTCTGCGACCATCGCATCTGCGTCGGTTGCGTCCGCGCTGGCGGGCAAGCTCGCCGCTTCACTCATCGCCGCATAGGAATTGGGCGCTGGAAAACCGAGCGCACGAACCCGTTCAGCGATCTCATCGGTTGCAGTCCACAGCTCGTTATACTGAAGCTCAAACAGGGCATGAAGATCGTGAAAGCGCGGGCCCGTTACATTCCAGTGATAGGCATGGGTTTTGAAATAAAGAGCATAGGTATCAGCGAGAACGCGCGTAACCGCGTCTGCCATCGTGCTGCGTTGCTCGTCGGTCAGTCCAAGATTAAAGGTCATTATGCGTCTCCCAGCTTGCTCACCCTGAAGGCGGTGAGCCGTCATGGTGTGTGTGCGATATCGAAAGCTTTTATGCCCTCGACCAACGCATAAATCAAATCGATAATTGTTTGATCAGCTATTGAAACGAGTAATGTCAGCTCAAGCTGGCGCAGAAGCGTTTGATCCGCTCGCCAGCCTCAATAAGGCTGTCATCATCCGTCGCGTAGGAAATACGGAAGCCGGGCTCGAGACCAAAGGCGACACCGGGTACAACCGCCACAGCTTCGGCATCAAGAAGCTCGGCACAGAACTCAGTATCATTTGTGATCGTCTTACCGCCCGGTGTGGTCTTCCCCATCAGCCCGGCACAATCTGCGAAGACGTAAAAGGCCCCCTCCGGGGTCGGAGCGACCAGACCGTCGGCGGCCTTGATACCCTCAAGTACGAGATCGCGGCGACGCAAGAAGGCTTCATTGCGCGCCCTTAGGAAGCTGTGATCGCCATTGAGCGCGGCAACGGACGCCCACTGGCTGATCGAGCACGGGTTGGAAGTTGTTTGACCGATCACTTTACGCATGCCGGCAATCAGTGCCTCCGGGCCGGCGGCATAGCCAATGCGCCAGCCGGTCATTGAATAGGCCTTGGACACACCATTCATGGTCAAGGTGCGGTCGTACAAACGTGGCTCAATCTCTGCAATGGTGGCGAATTTGAAGTCTTCATAGACGATGTGCTCATACATATCGTCCGTCAGGATCCAGATATCGGGATGCTTGACGAGAACATCCGCCAGCGCCCGAAGGTCCTCGGCCGTATAGCCCATCCCCGTCGGATTGGACGGCGAATTGAGGATCAGCCAGCGCGTCTTGGGCGTAATCGCTGCGGCGAGTTCGTCGGCTGAAAGCTTATACCCGTGCTCAATGCGGGTTTTCACGCAAACAGGCTGCCCGCCCAATAGGCGCACGACTTCGGGATATGTCACCCAGTAAGGCGCCGGGATAATGACCTCGTCACCCGCATTCAGCGAGGCCGCGAAGGCATTGAAAATCACCGGCTTGCCACCAGGCGCCACGTGAACCTGTGAGGCCGTGTATTCCAGTTGATTATCGCGGCGGAACTTCTTGATAATCGCGTCTTTAAGCTCGGGAATGCCATCAACCGCGGTGTATTTCGTTTCGCCGCGCCTGATCGCTTCAATTGCCGCCTCCTTGATATGATCCGGCGTATCGAAATCCGGCTCACCGGCTCCCAGCCCGATCACATCAATTCCCTTGGCACGAAGGTCGCGGGCCTTCTGGGTCACAGCGAGGGTCGCGGAGGGTTGAACGCGCGACAGCGCATCAGAAGGCTTGAAGCTCATGGCGAAATTCCTGAATCGATGGGAACGATAACCTAACCAGCGAGAAAGGCTCCGCCAAACACTTTGTCGCCTTCCAGGCCTGTCGATTCCAGCCCCCGCCTCGGATGAAGAAAAAATTCGCGTCTAACTTTCTTCAATTTGCCCTACCGCGCTTAGCAGACGCGCAAGCCGGAACTGGTTTCATCTCCACCAAGACAGTGCCGGGAGAGGTGCTTCAAGGAGGTAGGCGCATGGCTTACGGGCAGAATCAGGATCGCGCTCAGATCGTCGTCTTTGCGTCCCAGAAGGGCGGGTCCGGCAAGACCACCGTCTCGGCGCACATCGCGGTCGAGGCCGAACGGCGCGGTGCCGGCCCGGTCGCGATCATCGATACCGATCCACAAGGCTCAATGGCCAAATGGTGGAATGCGCGCAAGGCTGAGGCGCCCGCTTTCGCGCACGTCTCGGTTCCCGATCTGGTCAGGGATATCACCGCGCTTGAGGAAGCGGGCTATCGCTTGATCATCATCGACACGCCACCCGCCGTCACCTCAACAATTTCCGAAGTGGTTGGCCATGCGGATCTGGTGATTGTTCCGACACGCCCCAGCCCGCATGATTTACGCGCCGTTGGCCCGACGGTGGACATCGCACAGGTCCAGAGCAAGCCGCTGATTTTTGTCGTCAATTCAGCGACTGCCCGCGCCCGGATCACCGGTGAGACCGCGATCGCATTGTCCCAACACGGCTGCGTCGCACCGGCCACCTTGCACCATCGGGTCGATTTCGCTGCCTCGATGATCGATGGCCGCACAGTCGGCGAAGCCAATCCTGCCGGCCGATCCGCTGCAGAAGTCTCGCAGCTTTGGACCTATCTGGATGAACGCCTGAAACGTCTGCGCGGTCATGCGGATGCCATGCTGGATGGTCCGGTCAACACGTTTGAGCGCGATATTTTAAGTCCGGTTCCCCAAGCCCTTGCCAATCTTGAACGTGCAGGTCGCGAAGCTGTCTCTGCTGCGCTGGAGACGCCGGAAACGACAAATGAGGAAAGCGCATCGCCACGACGTTTTGGAGACAGCGCCAATAGCGCAGAATGGGACGGTGTTGATCGACGCAAGGCAGATCACGGACCTCCGCCTGGCAAGCCCGAGCGCCGCGTCGCCGCGCGCCAGCCTTTTGGGCGCCGCTTCAGCGCTTCGAACACTTAGTCAGGATATTACCCTCAAGGAGAGCTTTGCCCGTGTCGCGATTTGCCAGCCTTCATTCCGGATTGCTTGCCCGCAAAGGTGAAGCTCTGCCCGCTGCCCCGAACCGCCTCGCCGCGGCCTATTATGCCCCCGAACCAGGTCAGGATGCCGCCGATCCCCCTGAAGCGCCCCCGGTAGACACTTCCAAAAGCGTCAGAGCCGCCCCCGCGAAACGCACCACTCCCAAAACCACATCGGGTCCTAAAACGACATCAGGGCCAAAACTGCGCCGGACAGCGCCGCAGTCCAAACCCGCCCGGCGCAAAACCACAGTACGGCTCAGCCTCGATCAGCACCGTCGCTTGCGCATCGCTGCAGCCCAACTGGACGTGTCGCAGCAAAGCGTGATGACGGCAGCGCTGGAAGCCTATCTCGATCAAATATCCGATGGACAGTTTCCCGCCTGCGCCTGCCTGGACTCGCGGGACGGCTAAACATCGCTGAAAAGGTGGATACAACGTCACGTTTTCCCACTTGCCCCCGGCCAGCGGTTCAGCAAAATCAGGCCTTATTTCTCAGCTAAACGAGTCTTCGTCATGTCTCTTAAGTCCGCTGCCCTTGCGCTTGCTCTTACAACTGCCTTGACCCCGGCCGCTCTTGCGGATCCGGCGATGTGGCGGGTAAGCGATGCTGATAGCGATATCTATCTGTTTGGCTCGGTCCACATCCTGCCGCCCGACACGGTCTGGCGGACGCAACAGCTCGATCAGCTCATAGAGACGGCGGACAGCTTTTATTACGAAATTCCGATGACGGAGGACGCCCAAACCGCGAGCCAATCCTTGATCCCGCAATATGGGCTCAATCGCAATGGCAATACGCTTGATGGCTTCCTGAACGAAGCGGAACGGGTTCAGCTCGATCGTGTCGCAACCAGTCTTGGTCTGTCCTCACGACAGCTTCAGCCCCTCCAGCCCTGGCTCGCCAGCATTACGCTTTCTGTACTGGCCATGCAGGCTCAGGGGTATAACCCGGCCTCAGGCGTCGAGGCGACATTAAGCCGGGAAACAGCCGATGAGCGCGAAAACGCCTTTGAAACCTACAATGAACAATTCGGCTTTTTCTCTAACCTGTCCCAAGAGGTGCAGACTGAATTCCTCCTCCTGACCCTTGATCAGCTGGAGAATGAACCGGACATGCTCGATGAATTGGTCGGCTACTGGGCCGTTGGGGATACTGAGGGCCTCAATACGCTCTTCCATGCATCCATGATGGAAGCGGGTCAGGAGGTCTATGATGCCTTGATCGTCAACCGCAACACCAACTGGGCCAATGATATCGTCACCCAGCTAGAAGGCGACGGCACGACATTGATCATCGTCGGCGCCGGACATTTGGTCGGCCCGGATAGCGTCCCGCAAATGCTCGAGGATCGCGGTCTCACGGTTGAACGCGTCCAATAGATATCGGACGCCCCATCAGGTTTGACGGCTGGCTAGTTCAGCGGGCCGTCAGCCGCTCCGGCCAAGCGGGCGGCAAGAATTTCTTCCATATCCAGCAAGCGCGCAGAACTGTCGCGTGACACTAGAAGGCGCGCTTTCTCCTCCGCTGAGAAAGGTGCGTTCATCGCCAGCTGATCGATGATCGCATATAAAGGCACGTTGCCGATCTCATCCCAGTTCAGCCCCATGCCCTCCTGCGCGAACCAGGCCTGAAGCAGACGAATGAAACGTTCGCGGTCCGCCTCGGGATCTGTCGGCGGCTCCAAGTCCTGTCGGAAATTGCGATAGCTGACCTTGGCCAGCCTGTAAGGAACCCGTGCATCAAGCTCTTCTTCAAGCTCGAAACGGCTGACGCCGCGCAGCGAAATCAGATACCGACCATCATCGGTTTCCTCAAAATGCTCGAGCCGCCCTGCGCATCCGATTTTGGCCAGGGTGGGCTGACTGCCGACACTTGAACCATCGACGGTCTGAATGATCCCGATGTGATCATACTGACGTCGCACATCGTCCACCATATTGAGATATCGCGGCTCAAAAACGTTCAGCGGTAAGCTCTCGCCAGGCAAGAGAATAACACCGCCCAGCGGGAAGAGCGGGATTTCGATCGGAAGAATACGGGTCTCGGTCATGCCCTAAAGGTAGGGCTCTGCCCCCGGCTCGCCAAGCGCTGGGCAGTAAAGTCGGCGGTAAAAAACCCGTGACAGAGCGCCGCGGCCTAGGCGGCGGATGACCGGGCTTGCTTGAGGAAGACCTGAATGCGCTCATTGAGAATACGTGTCTGGTCGCGCACATCATTAGCAGATGTCGCAACCTGCCGCGTTGCCTCTCCCGCTTGCCGGACACTGTCCTCCAGATTCCCCGCTGCCCGGGCCCCCTCCTCATTTCCGCGCGCGGCCTGAGTGGTATTCCGGACGATCTCGGAGATCACCACAGACTGTTCTTCCACGGCAGCATTGATATTCACCGCGGCCTCACTGACCGTATCGATCGTAGCGCGGATCGCATCAATCGACTGCGCTGAGCTATCGGTCGAGCTTTGAACCTCATTGATCTGAGTTGAAATTTGCTCGGTAGCCTTCGCGGTCTGACCCGCGAGGGCCTTCACCTCACTTGCAACGACAGCGAAGCCTTTTCCAGCTTCCCCGGCGCGGGCGGACTCGATGGTCGCATTCAAGGCCAAGAGATTGGTTTGCTCGGCGATTTCCTGGATCAGACCTACGACACTGCCGATTTCGCGCGCAGCCTCTCGCAAGCTTTGCATCGTCTCCGCAGTTCGCGCGACCTGTTCCACAGCCGCATTGGCCGTATCCGTCGTGGCACTGACCTGGGCTGCGATTTCGCTGGCAGCTGATTGCATTTCTTCGGCGGAATGCGCCACGGAATTTACATTGGACGACGCTTCACGGGCACCGCTGGCAGCTGTGCCTGCTTCTTCCTCGGTACTCTTCACGGCGGTCGACATCAGCCCGGAGGCCGCTTCAAGTTCAGATGAGGTCGCTGTGAGACTGGAAATCACTTCGCCGACCGCTTGCTCGAAATTATCCGCCAACTCGTCACGGGCCGCTGCGGCCCGTCGTGCGCTTTCTTCGAGATAAATCGAGATCGCGCCCTGCATGTCAAAAAGAACCGCGCGGACCATGGCGTCGATATAGCGCTCTGCATCCGCGGTATCGGGCTTGCCGAAGCCTTTGGTTCGCACACCGGCCTTCATCGCCGCGATCATCAGATCCGAAGCAATCGCCGCATAACCACCGATATAGATTTTAGGGTCTAGGCCGATTCGGCTATGGACCTGCCCGATGCGCTCTACCCCATCGAAATAGCTGTCCGCGAAATCGCCGGACAGGATGCGCTCCCAATGCTCAGCCTGGCGGGATTTGGCCTGGCCACGCTGATCATCATCCCGGAAGAAAGGGGCAACCGATGGCGCGCGTGAAATCGTGGCGTAGAAACTGGATAGGGCTGGATTGAGCTCTGCCCGAACAGCTGGTGCAACATCGCGCAGTGCTTCGCGGCGTTCGGCGTCCAATCCGAAAAAGTCTAAATCGTCGCTCAATTCGGCCATGATCATCTCCGTCGCTGAGCGCCGCGTGATCCTGCGCGGCGCCATGAACATGCGACACACACGACTGGGTTGTGGTTAATAATTCCCTTATGAAACCATTTTCTCTTATCTTATCAGTAACTTGCTTTTATTATATAAGATTTTTGAGCGCCTGGTTTTTAGTGAAAACCGTATGGCTAGCGCCCGCCCACAGCCACAGATTGTCGCGGCGTGACGTCGCCCACGGTCATCGACGCTTCGACAGTATTGCCGACTCCAAGATAATTCACAGTTCCAAAACCGAGCGACTTTGCGAGCTTGATGGCGCGACCGCGAAACCCTGTCCGCGTGGGATTGGCCATTTCTGCTGTCTCAGCATCAATGCCTTCCCCGTCATCCTGTATCAGAAAGCTCATAAGGCGTTGGCCGCGCTGGAACCGGATCTTCACGCTGCGATCCGCGTATCGCGCATCGGACAGACGCTTGTTGAGTTTGGCGTCCCACTTGCCTTCCGCCAGGGCCTGCGCCTTTTCCTCGACGGTGAATTCGAGATTTCCATGCTCAATCGCCGAGGCCAGGAGAACATAGATCCCCACCGCAGTAGCGCATGGTTTGGGTGCGATACGCGCCAGGAAGACCGCAAGATCCCGGGCATCTTCAAGCGTACGGACACGGAACTCGGCATCCGACAGGCTCGTAACCGCCCCGATACTGGCATCAACCGCTTTCGCGAACACAAGTTCCTGTTCTCGAAAGGCACGCAAGCCCGAAATCGCGCTGACCAGACCGCCTGCATCAACATCGGCAGATATGTAGAGATCTGCTTTCTGGCTGACACGGCCGCCGGCCGTTACAAGGATGGAGCGCTGGGCAGGCGCGGCATTGGTCTTGGCTTCAGCAATGCGCTTTGCGTGCGCATCGTCGGCGACAATAATCGCCACAGGCCCTTCCTGGTCCATGGTTGGGCCCAAATAGACCGTCATATCCAGACCTTTGGCCAACGCACGCGAAAGAATTCGCGTCCGGTTGCTATCGGCCATGCACAGCCAGAGCCGGTCCGGGGTTTTGCCTATCGGGGTGATGGACATGTGGTCTCCAAGCGAAGGAGGGATTGTTCAGATCCGAATGCTTACGCTAACACCTTAATATTCAATATCCCAATTCAATGCAGAAACAGCAAGGGGGCTGGCCGCTCGTCGATTGGGTTAAAGATGCCGGTCGAAGTCAGGCTGAAGCCGTCAGGCGTCACGCATGCGGACGACACCTGCCGCACGCTCGCGACGGGTCGGGAAACGATAGAAGATATGCGTCCCGATCGTCCGGGTGTGGACCAGGCTATCATTCCAATACGGATCGACGGCAACCGTGTGATAATGCGTTGCTGTTCGCGTGACATCGCGGCCGAAGCCCAGGTAGGCGTGTTCTGCAACGGCCTGTGAGCGCAGCCAGGCACGGCCGTAGGGCTCACGATACATCGACCCATCACAGGTGAAGGTAAACTGGCAACCGGTACGGCGCTCTGATCCTTCGTAGACAACGCCGCAAATCGTGTCGGGCCAAGCAGAATGGCGCACCCGATTCATAACCACCTGAGCAACCGCCAGCTGACCCACATAGCGTTCACTGCGCGCTTCATAATACACCGCCTCGGCCAGACAGTGCAGCTCGCGAGAGAAATCCGCAGCGGACTCAAAGTGCGACGCATCATATGTACGCAGATCATCCAGCGAGCGCGACACAAGGATCGCGCCCTCTTCTTCTGATGGCGCGAGCATCAACGACGCCAGCCGGATCGGGGCTGCGTCTTGTGTTTCGCTCTCCTGCAGCATGGCATGATAACGCGATGCGATGACGCGATTGGAAAATGTCTCGTCCTGCGCGCGTGCTCGATCAGACGCACCATCGACGACCAGTAACGTCGCCAGACACAGCAAAATGGTCGCCAGCACCTGAAGCACTGCCGCCACCTGCGT
This sequence comes from Alphaproteobacteria bacterium, assembly GCA_018222865.1. Classification (GTDB taxonomy): domain Bacteria; phylum Pseudomonadota; class Alphaproteobacteria; order Caulobacterales; family Maricaulaceae; genus Maricaulis. The sequence continues at coordinate 46,922 of JAAEZM010000012.1, read as the reverse complement.
TTGCTGGCTGCGAACCGTATCGATATCCATGCGTTTCACGTCACTCATCAAAGCTACCGTAGCCGCGCGGTCCCTACGACGCGCGCAGCATGAAAGATTTGACTGAATCTTTCATAAAAGAGCGCGCCTGATTATTGGAGCCTACCATAACGGTCAAGCGCGCAAGCCGGTTACAAATATGAAATGAATCCGCCCAAACAAGGGCAATGCGATTTGTTTACTCTTTATCAACCACTTGAGCTTGCATGACCACGGACCCCACCGCATCTAAAATGATACGTATGCGGCAATTATGGCACAGAAAATTCGTCTAGCCGCCAGAAAACGGAATCGAATCGGATCGCGAAATCCCTTGCCTCACCCGGCCATCCAGCCTCGCATCGCCGGGAAAGGTGCCGCCTGTCCGGGCGTCGCAAAGAGTAGCGGAGGGCCACAAAAGCCCAATTGAGCAAGCCCGAGAACACCGGGGAACATCCCCTGCTCAATCTGCATTCTGAGAATCATCGGAGACCCACCATCCTTGGTGCCATATCCGCCTTCCCAGAACACACAGTCCGGATCGACCCCAGCCGCACAGGCCGCAGCATAAGACCAGGCGATGGCCAGGGGCTCGCTCCGCTCGATCATTGATCGTTCTGCTTCATTGAGTGGGGCGAGATTATCGGGAAGACCGGTCGCGAGAATATCATCAATGACGGCGCCAACATCTCCATCCAGGAGCGGACGAACGCGCTGTGGTGTCAAAGCCAGATGCCCGGCCTCGTGCAGCAAGTCCCCGGGAGAGCCCAATTGCTTATCATCATAAACGAGGCCGCCCTCGATAATCGCAACGCCAGGCAAAAAGCTATCGGTCGGGACAGAGCCCGGCGAACAGCGCACTCCAATCGCCTCAATAAAGGCGCAGACAGGCGCAAGCGTTTCGCGATAGCGCATTAACCCCCTCCCCAAATGAAAAGCAGCGCAACCCTAGAGGGTCACGCCACTTAAGTCACTTATCGAGAGAGGTGCTTTACACCGCTCAGGAGGATTGTTTCAGCCGCGCCTGAGCCGCAGCAAGGCGTGCGATCGGCACGCGGTAAGGCGAACAGGACACGTAATCCAAACCGGTTTCCTCGCAGAAATGGATGGAAGCCGGATCGCCGCCATGCTCGCCGCAAATGCCCAGCTTGAGATCACCGCGCGTGGCGCGTCCACGCTCAGCGGCAATGCTGACCAGATCGCCCACACCATCGCGGTCGAGGGAAACAAAAGGATCCTTCTCGAAAATCCCGGCCTCGAGATAATCGCCGAGGAATTTGCCGGCATCATCGCGCGACAGACCGAAGGTCGTTTGTGTCAGGTCATTGGTACCGAAGGAGAAGAATTCTGCATCTTCGGCGATATCACCGGCACGCAAGGCTGCGCGCGGCAATTCAATCATGGTCCCGATGAGATATTTCGGCTCGCCACCGGTCTCCTCAGCCACCGCAGCGGCAACACCGGCCACCCGGGCTTTGAGGATCGAGAGCTCGGCCGCTGTCGCCACCAGCGGGATCATGACTTCCGCGACCGGTTTCACACCGGTTTCCTTTTCGACCTCAACCTGGGCCTCGAAAATCGCGCGCGCCTGCATCTCGTAGATTTCCGGATAGGTAATCCCGAGGCGGCAACCGCGATGCCCCAGCATCGGATTGCTTTCCGCCAGATCACGGGCCCGGCCCATGAGCAGCTCAGGTGACAGACCGGTCGCCTTGGCGACATCGGCCACATCCTCTTCCGTGTGCGGCAGGAATTCATGCAGCGGCGGATCAAGCAGGCGAATAGTACACGGACGCGTTTCCATGATGCGGAAGATTTCTTTGAAATCATTGCGCTGCATGGGCAGGATTTTATCCAGCGCCGTCACGCGGCCATCTTGACCATCGGACAAGATCATCTCGCGCACCGCTGCGATACGATCCGCATCGAAGAACATGTGCTCGGTGCGGCAAAGACCAATGCCTTCCGCGCCGAACTCGACAGCGGTCTGGCAATCGGCCGGGGTTTCCGCATTGGTTCGCACCCGCATGCGACGCGCACCATCAGCCCAGGTCATCAGCTTGGCAAAATCGCCGGTGAGTTCCGGCTTGATCATCTTCGCTTCGCCGACCAGCACCTGACCGGACGCACCATCAATCGTGACGATATCGCCGTCCTTGATCACGCGGCGGCCAACCGTGAAGGTCTTGGCGGCATAATCGATCTTGATCTGACCCGCACCAGACACACAGGGACGCCCCATGCCGCGCGCCACGACCGCGGCGTGCGAGGTCATGCCGCCGCGTGCGGTGACAATGCCTTCAGCAGCATGCATGCCGTGAATATCTTCCGGCGAGGTCTCGATACGGACAAGGATCACCTTCTCGCCATCCTTGGCACGGGCCTCGGCCTCATCACTGTCAAACACAACCGCACCGCAAGCCGCGCCAGGAGAGGCCGGCAGGCCTGCTGTGAGCACATCACGCTCTGCGTCGGGATCGAGTGTCGGGTGCAGCAGCTGGTCAAGCTGAGCGGGATCGACGCGCATTACCGCGTCGGTCTCGGAGATCAGACCTTCAGAGGCCATATCAACAGCGATTTTCAGCGCCGCCTTGGCGGTGCGCTTGCCATTGCGGGTCTGCAGCATCCAGAGACGGCCACGCTCGACCGTGAACTCAATGTCCTGCATGTCGCGATAATGGCGCTCGAGCTTGTCGAACACGTCCGCCAGCTCGGCATAGCTGTCCGGCAGGGCCGCTTCCATGGACGGGGCGTGATCGCCCATCTTCTCGCGCATTTCCTCGGTGAGGCATTGCGGCGTGCGGATACCCGCGACGACATCCTCGCCCTGCGCATTGACCAGGAATTCGCCGTAATAGCTATTCTCGCCCGTGGACGGGTCGCGGGTGAAGGCGACGCCCGTGGCAGAGGTCTCACCCATATTGCCAAACACCATCGCCTGGACATTCACTGCCGTGCCCCAGCTGGCCGGGATATCGTGCAGTTTGCGATAGGTGTTGGCGCGGTCATTCATCCAGGAGGCAAACACGGCCCCGATCGCGCCCCAGAGCTGTTCACGCGGATCCGACGGGAAGTCATGGCCAAGCTCGCTGGCGGCAGCAGCCTTGTATTCCTGGACGATGGTTTCCCAGTCTTCTGCAGTCAGATCGGTATCGAGGGAATAGTCATTCTCGTCTTTGAAACTGTCGAGAATGTCCTCGAAAATCCCGTGATCCACGCCGAGTACGACATCGGAATACATCTGGATGAAGCGGCGATAGCTGTCATAGGCAAAGCGGCGATCACCAGAGAGCTGAGCCAGGCCTTCAGCCGTATCGTCGTTCAGGCCGAGATTGAGGACCGTATCCATCATGCCCGGCATGGAGGCGCGAGCCCCGGACCGCACGGAGACAAGGAGCGGATTGGTCGGATCGCCAAATGTCTTCTCAACCGTCTTTTCCAGCGCGGCGAGAGCGGCCTCAACCTGGGCATCCAGTTCGGCGGGATACTGACGGTTATTGTCGTAATAAGCGTTACAGACCTCGGTAGTGATGGTGAAGCCTGGCGGTACTGGCAGCCCCAGCTTGGCCATCTCGGCCAGATTTGCGCCCTTGCCTCCAAGGAGGGTGCGCATGCCGGCTTCGCCTTCGCTATTACCGCCGCCAAACGCATAAACCCACTTCGTGTCTGCGCTCATAGTCTTAAGCCCCTTAAGCCGATGCCCGAATAAGCATCTCAGTCCGTCTCAATACTCAGCCTTCAATTCGGCTGAAATCTGCAACCCTGGAAATTGCCCCGCGGATGGCGGACAATAAAAGAAGTCTGTTGCGGCGCAACATTTCATCATCACTGTTGACGATCACCTGATCGAAAAATGCATCAATTGGTGCACGGAGCAATGCCAGTGCTGCCATCGCGCCGGTGAAATCCTCGGTCTCCAGCGCTTTTTCCGCCTCCGGCCGTGCTTTCTCGACGGCCTCGATCAGAGCTTTCTCCTCGGCCTCAACAGCGGCCGCGGCGTCATATTCGCCCTCCGGCATATCCTCGGTCTTGGCAAGGATGTTGGAGGCCCGCTTAAACCCAGCCAGAAGCGCCGTGCCATCCTCAGTATCGAGGAAGGCTTGCAGCGCCCGCGACCGGGCCGTGACGCGAACAAGGTCATCATCCCCCAGCGCGAACACAGCATCGATCACATCATGACGAATGCCTTCATCGCGAAGGTGGACTTTCAAGCGCTCAGCGAAGAAAGCGAGGAGGTTTTCTGAAACACCTTCAACATCGGTCAGTCCGCGACGGAAGTCACCCTCTAGCAGAATCCGGATTACGCCAAGCGCGGCGCGGCGCAGGGCGAACGGGTCCTTGGAGCCCGTCGGTTTTTCGTCGATGGCCCAGAAGCCGATCAGCGTGTCGAGCTTGTCGGCCAGGGCGACTGCGGCGGAAACGGGTTCCACCGGCACTTCGTCAGACGGGCCCTGCGGCTTGTAATGCGCCTTGATGGCGTCGGCGACAGCGGCGTCTTCGCCCTGTTCCAAAGCGTAATACCGCCCCATCGCGCCCTGAAGCTCGGGGAATTCATAGACCATTTCGGACACCAGATCCGCCTTGGCCAGACGCGCGGCTTTCTCCGCCAGATCCGCATCCGCACCCACAACAGGCGCCAGCTCGCGCGCGAGCGCCGCAACGCGGTCGACCTTGTCGGCCACCGTGCCCAGCTTCTCGTGGAAGGTGATCTTGGAGAGCTGATCCGCCATGTCAGAAAGCGGCGTCTTGCGGTCATTATCCCAGAAATGGCGCGCATCGGCGAGACGCGCTGAAAGCACGCGGGAATTGCCTGCGGCGATGGCCTTGCCACCATCCGGCGCGGTCTGATTGGCAACAGTGACGAAATGCGCGGACAGCTTGCCCGTCTTGGGATCACGCACCGCGAAGTATTTCTGGTGCGTCTTCATGGTCAGGGTGATGACTTCCGGCGGCAGGTCCAGAAAGTCCGGGTCCATCTCGCCGAGCACCGGTACGGGCCATTCCACCAGACCGCAAACCTCATTGAGAAGGCCTTGATCCTCGACCAGTTCCAGACCGGCATCACCACAGGCCTTGGTGGCACCTTCCATGATCAGGCGCTTGCGCTCTTCCGCATCGAGAATGACATGCCCCGGCCCTTCCAGCTGGGCCGTGTAATCAGAGAAATCCTTGACCTCATAAGGGCCGCGGCCATGAACGCGGTGGCCTTCGGTAATGTTGCCGGCTTTCAGGCCAAACACGTCGAAATCGACCACCTCGCCATTGAAGACACAGAGAATGCGCTGGATCGGGCGCACCCAGCGCTGGGCTTTCTCGCCCTCGCCGATCTTCATCGATTTGGGCCAGTGGAAATTCTGCAGGATGGCCGGAATGGCCTCGGCGACGACCTCGGTGGTCGTGCGACCTGGCTTGTCGATAATGGCAACCCAGAAGGCGCCCTTCTTGTCCTCGCGCTGTTCGCACTGATCAAGACTGCTCAGACCGGCGCCGCGCAAAAAGCCCTCAACGGCCTTGTCCGGCGCACCGACGCGCGGGCCCTTGCGCTCATCGCGCACATCATCGGCCTTATCCGGCAGGCCGGTCATCACGACCGTCAAACGGCGCGCGCCGACATAGGAGGCGCTCGTCTCCGCGGCCAGCCCGGCCTCGCCCAACGCTTTCACCAGCGCAGCTTCGAGATCCTTGGCCGCCTTGGCCTGCATGCCTGCGGGGATTTCCTCGCAGAAAATTTCAAAAAGAAGTTCGGACATTTACTCGGTCACCAGCGATTGTTGGCTCGCCCATTTTGCTTTCAGCGCCGCATAGCCGTCTGTCGGCGCTTTTTCATAAACCAGATCGGTCTCGTCGAATGCCATCCAGGCCTGCGCACTGCGCGTCCAGATGTGCCCGACCGGCGCGAGGTCCTGCGCCCCGTCGAGCGTCCCGGCACGAACGGTTACGCTGTCGCGCCCTTCCGTATCATGCATGAGGCGCCCACCGCATTCCGGGCAGTACCAGCCGATCTTTCTCTTGCCGCTATCGGCGACGAAATGAAACGCTTTCGGCTCACCCTTGATAAAGGCAAATCCGCTGCGCGGCACCAGCATTGACATAGCGAAGGCGCTACCGCCTTGGGATTGGCAATTCGTGCAATGGCAACAGTAAAGCGCGGTCGGCTCGACCGTGACCGCATACCGCACGGCGCCGCACTGGCAACCGCCCTCGCGTGGGAATGTCATGGCTTTGATCGCGCTCGCAGACATCAAGCGTACTCTTGTGCGGCCCAGCGTTCCATGAGGGCGAAATAGCCATCATCCGGGGCTTCTTCGTAAATCAGGGCATCTTCGTGGAAAACGACCCAGTCCTGGGCTTCCTTGACCCAGATATGGCCGACCGGTTTCAGCTTGGCGCGATCATCCAGACAGGAGGCCTTGACCGAGAGCGATGGGTTGCCCGCCGTATCATTGGCGATCCGCGTACCGCATTTCTCACAGAACAGGGCCGACTTGGTGGCCTTGCCATTCGCGATCTGGGTTTCAAAGGCTTTCGGTGCGCCTTTGAGATATTTCAGACCATCTCGCGGCACGAGAAGGGACATGGAGAAGGCCGAAGACGTCTCCTGCTGACTGTCCACACTGTGATTGCAGAACAGCGTCAGCGGACGCTTGGTGATCTCAAAGCGGATCGCACCGCACTGGCAGCCGCCTCGCAGGGGAAGTCTCATGAGGATTGCTCCATAATGGACACCTTCCCTCTTGAGGGGATGGATAGATGTCTGACTGCGTTGTTCACTCTGCAGCCTCCAGCGCCTGGCGTTCGCTCGCCACCCAGGCCTCGGCGCAGCCCTTGGCCAGTTCGCGAACACGGGCGATCCAGCTGGCGCGTTCGGCGACAGAAATCGCACCGCGAGCATCGACCAGGTTGAACAGGTGCGAGGCTTTCAGGCAAAAGTCATAAGCGGGAAGCGGCAGCGGCTTTTCCAGATCCAGCAACGCCTTGCACTGGCTTTCCGCGCCCTTGAACCACTCGATCAGCATGTCGACATCGGCATGCTCGAAATTGAACTCGGAATACTGGCGTTCTGCCTCCAGGAAGACATCACCGTATTTGATCCCCGCTCCATTAAAGTCGAGATCATAGACGTTCTCGACGCCCTGCACATACATGGCGAGACGTTCGAGGCCATAGGTCAGCTCGCCGGAGACGAGATCGACATCCAGACCGCCCACCTGTTGGAAATAAGTGAACTGGCTGACTTCCATTCCGTCACACCAGACTTCCCAGCCCAGCCCCCAGGCGCCAACCGTCGGATTCTCCCAATCATCCTCAACGAAGCGGACATCATGCAATTGGCGGTCAATGCCGATGGCGTCGAGCGAGCCGAGATAGAGATCCTGAATATCAGCCGGGCATGGCTTTAGAAGGACCTGGAACTGGTAGTAATGCTGCAGGCGGTTCGGGTTCTCGCCATAGCGGCCATCGGCCGGACGCCGTGAAGGCTGAACATAAGCCGCTTTCCAGGGACGTGGCCCCAGGGAGCGCAGCGTCGTTGCCGGATGCAATGTCCCCGCTCCCACTTCGACATCATAAGGCTGCAAAATTGCACAGCCCTGCTTCGCCCAATAGGCCTGAAGACGAAGGATAAGGTCCTGAAAAGACGGAGCGGATTGATTGGACATGAAGCGGGTATCCCGGCGGGCAGGCAAGACGGCAAATTCGCGCCGACACTAGGCCTGTGCGCTTGCCTAATCAAGCGCGGCAGGTTGTTCATGCTGCACCGCAGAAGACCTCAGCCCAGCTCTAGCGCTGCCCCATCATAAACGGCCTGCGCCCGCGCGCTGTATTCCCGCGCCTCGCCCTCGTGCAGAACCAGCGGTGGCAGAAGTTTCAAAGGCGATTTTCCGCCCTTGCGGAATTTCACGATCACCCGTTTCGCCGGCCGGTCTGCGCGCGGATGAATGGGCAGGATCACGGCGGAACCAAAGACCGGCTGCGCCGCGGCAAGAATATCCGCCAAGGCGTCGGCGCGATGGATCAGCGTCAGATACCCCTTGCCCTTGAGCAGATAGCCCGCCGCTCTCATCCAGACCGGCAGGGGCGCATCGCCCGACATCCAGGCGCGCTCCTTTTCCGGGCTCGGTGGACGAAGCGCATCGGGATCATCAAAAAACGGCGGATTGAAGAAGACCTGGTCGATATCCTGGCGCGGCTCAATCCTGGCGATATCCCCTTCGATGATTTCGACGCGATCACTGACATTATTGTCCTGCGCATTTTTCCGCGCCAGATCAGCGGCCCAGCCCTCGACCTCAAAGGCTGTGAAGCGAGCATCGGGAAGGCGCAGGGCCGCGCTCATCAGGGCGGCACCCGGGCCACAGCCCAGTTCAATGAGATGCTCGCCCGCCCCCGCAGACAGGCTCGCGGCGAGCATGACCGCATCCATACCAGCACGATAGCCCTTGAGGGGCTGATGCAGTTTCACCCTCCCCGAAAGAAGGGTTGAAAGATCGGTCTCGCGTACAGAGCTCATTCCGGCGGTTGCTCGATATCCTTGAAGGCAGCATCCAGAGCAGTGCGCGCTTGATGCGCGTCCTCATCAGCCACGGCGAGCCGACGCTGGATGAAAGGCAAGCCTCCGCCATAAAGGCCGGCAGTCGCGTCATCGAGCACGACGGACTGGATACCAGCCTGGTTAAGAACATCCACGGCGAAGGAAAGCTTCACGGGATCTTGAGTTTTCAATATGTCCTTCACGCGTCTTTGAACTCCTGCGCTGTTATGACACCGCGCTCGCCGCTTGCCGCGACAGCCATGGATTTCTATTGTCACGGAGACTATCGGGGCTGCAAGAGGTGGGCCGCTGTGGACAGCGTGGTCAGCATTAAATCGACGATGACGGACCCCCATCCGGAAAAGAACGCGGCTCAACAGCTCGCGGACCTCGCCTATGCGGATATGCGCCGCGTGGATGCCCTTATCCTGGAAAGACTCGACAGCCATGTTGAGCTTATTCCCGAGTTGGCAAAATACTTGATTGAGGCGGGCGGCAAACGTGTCCGTCCGATGATCACGGTCGCCGCTGGCAATCTTCTTGGCTACACTGAAGACTCGGTGATGAAGCTCGCCGCAGCCGTAGAGTTTATTCATACGGCGACCCTGCTGCATGATGATGTGGTCGATGAGAGCGGCATGCGCCGCGGCAAGACCGCCGCCAATCTCATCTGGGGGAATGCCTCCAGCGTGCTGGTCGGCGATTTTCTGTTCGCCCGCTCCTTCTCCTTGATGGTGGAGGCCGGCTCGATGAAGGCGCTTGGGGTCCTGTCCGCAGCGGCATCGACGATTGCTGAAGGCGAAGTCCGCCAATTGTCTGCCGTGAAAGACATGTCGGTCTCGGTCGACACCTATATGCAGATTATCGACGCCAAGACAGCAGCGCTGTTTGCCGCTGCAGCTCAGGTGTCCGGCATTGTCGCCGGGCGGTCGCAAGAGGACGAGACGGCCTTGGAAACCTATGGCCGTGAGCTCGGCCTGGCGTTTCAACTGGTCGATGATGCGCTCGACTATGGTGGTCAGGCCTCAAAGCTCGGCAAATCGGTTGGCGATGATTTCCGCGAAGGCAAGGTCACCCTGCCGGTCGCGCTCTGCCTGCAAGCCGCCACAGGCGAAGAAGCAGAGTTCTGGAAACGCGTTATCGCCGACAGTGATCAGCGTGAAGGCGATTTCGACAAGGCTGTCAGCTATATGCAGGCGCGCGGTGCCATCAAGGCGACAGTGGATGCAGCGCGTGACCACGCCAAATCCGCCCGTATTGCGCTTCAGCGCTTCCCTGCCAATGAATGGCGCGCAGCGCTTGAGGACCTCGTCGATTTCGTGGTCGAGCGCGCCTATTGAGTCGTATCAAGGCCCGCCTTTCTGGCAGACCGGCGAACGATTTGATGGAAGACGGTAAAGCCCGCAACCCCGAGCCAGAACACCCCGATGCGACCGGGAGATGAAAACATCTGCCCCCAGATCGCCAAGGCGGCGCAAAGAGCGCACAGACCACTCCAGAACAAGGCCACATCGCGATGGCTCCATCCCAGGCGGATAAGCAGCTGATACGCATGAGCGCGATGAGGCGTGAAGAGGCATCGGCGCGCGCGTGCCCGCGACGCCATGGTCAAAAGCACATCGCCCAGATAGGGCAGCAACAAAAGGGCCGCGAGCCATGCAGCCCCATCGCCTTCCAGCGCAGCCCAGTAAAGTGCCAGTCCTGCGAACACCATGGCACCGCCCAAGGCGCCAACATCACCGGCGAAGAGTGATCCCCGCGAGCCAAGCACGGGCGCATTGAGAAGCGCGAAGCCCAACCAGGCTGCAGCAAGAAGGAAGGAGGCCGCGCTCAGCCCATCCATTGCCATCAAGCCCAGCCCAATCGCAGCAACAGCCATACCACCGGCCATAATCCCGTCAGACCCATCCATGAAATTGACGGCATTAATCGTGGTGAAGAGGAACAGTGCAGACCCGATGAGCCCAAGCCACCAGGGCAGTTCAAGACCAATATGCGTGACAGGTCCGGCGAGCATGGCCACGGCAAATGAAAGCGCGACCAAGACCACGAATTTGAGCTTCTCCGACAGGATGAAGATATCGTCCAGAAGCCCCAGCGTACCCGCGCCCGCCCCGGCAAGCATGATCGCCAGCAAAGGCGTTTGATGAGTGTCCGCCATGGGTGCGAGACAGATCAGACCCGCAAACAATCCGGCCAGCACACCCAAACCGCCGCCGCGCGGTGTCGGTGCTGTGTGGCTGGAGCGATGATTGGGCTTATCGATCAGGCCTGCCTGGCGCACAAAAAGGCTGATCAGTGCGGCCGCGGCAAATGCCGTGAGCAAGGCCAGCACAAGACCGGTCACGACCAGACGACCTCGCCGCCTTCAATCCCGCCCAGACCGACCTCAACAGCAAAGCCGTCATAGCTATCAGCCGCGAGTTCCGCATTCTCGTCCGTGTCGAAAATTCCGAAGCAACTCGCGCCAGAGCCGGACATGCGTACCAGCTCCACACCTTTTTGCTGATCTAGCCAATGCAGCGCCTTTTTGATCTTCGGCTCGACCCGCTTGGCAGGACGTTCAAGGTCATTGGGCTCTCGATTAAGCCAGTCGATAATATGCGGGGTCCGCCCCTTGGCTTCACGCAGCTCTGGCGGATCGGTCTCGTCGAAGGCCTTGAACACCTCACCGGTGGAGACAGGGACGCCGGGATTGATAATCACCGCGGGAAAGGCGGGAAAGCGTTCAACAAGATCGATCTGTTCGCCAATTCCGCGCATTCGCAAGGGGCGCGAATAAATGCAGGCGGGCACATCCGCGCCCAGCTGGACCGCCAGTTCAGCCAATTTTTCCAGAGGCCAATTCAAATCCCAGAGCCCATTCAGGGCACGCAGGGCCGCCGCAGCATCCGCAGAGCCGCCGCCCAGACCCGCGGCAACTGGGATCTCCTTTTGCAGATGGATGACGGCGCCCCGCTCAATCCCCGCGGCTTCCTGAAGTACGCGAGCCGCCTGAAGGACAAGATTGCTCTCCTCCTCTTCCAGATCGACTGCCGCCTCGCCGCCCATGGACATCAACAGGGCTGCCTCCTCGCGCACGGTGATCGTATCACCCCAATCGGCAAACGTGACGAGACTGTCGAGCGGGTGGTAGCCATCCTCCCGCGCGCGTCCGACACGCAAGGAGAGATTAATCTTGGCAGGCGCAAATTCGATTAGCGTGTCAGTCACGGATTAGCAGATCCAGAAGCATTTTCGGCAAACTCGGTTTCTGCCTCCGTCATCAGCCCGTTGGCAAGCCGATCTTCCAGCGCCGCTCGCTCGCTCTCACTGGGCTCCAGGGTCAAGGCGCGCTCCCACTGAAACCGTGATTCCAGCTGACGCCCGACTTGCCAATAGGCATCGCCGAGATGGAAATTCGCTGTCGCATTGCCCGGTGAAAGCGAGACAGCGCGCTCTAACTGAATGACCGCATTCTCGAAATCACCCATCGTGTAATAGGCCCAGCCAAGGCTATCGATGATATGGCCCTGATCCGGTTCCAGCTGAGACGCGCGCAATACCATGTCATACGCCTCGTCGAGGCGGACACCCTTCTCGAGCCAGAGATAACCGAGATCATTGAGCACTTGCGGCTCGTCCGGACCGAGCTCCAGAGCCATTAGATAGTCAGCTTCCGCGGCTGGAAGATCGCCCAACACAAACTGGCATGAGGCGCGAAAATACGGGTAACGCCAGTCAATCAGCGCGTCCTGAGCCTGGCGGTTGGCGATGACCTCGCCATAGAGCGGAATGGCATCCGCACAACGCGCCTGGACACGATACAGGTCTGCCAGGATCAGGCGGGCTTCATCGCCACTGGTCGCCTCAACAAGCGCTTCTGCCTGGGCCACCGCATCATCTATCCGGTCAAGCCGTGCCGTAAGCCAAATCAAGTCTACCTGCGCGCCCATCCAGTGCGGGCCAGGCGGAACCGCTGCATACTCCTCCAGCGCGACTTCGGGCAGGCGGATGCGCTGCAGGGTTTCTCCAAGCAGCAGGCGGTTCGGATGGTATTCCGGATAGAGCCGCTGGATCATCCGCAGATAGAGCACCGTCATGTCCATATCCGCCTGCGCTGCGAGACTGGCCGAGGGCCCGAACAGGACCAGTGCCGCAGATTCAGCTATATCGGGCTGTTGTGGTGCGCGCCCGCCAGCACTGAGACGGGCGAGCTCAGCTGTAATGACCTCATCACCCGGAGCATTGCGCAAATAGGTTTCATAAAGCAGCCGCGCCTGCTCACGATCACCCTGACGCTCAAGAAAGCCGCCATAAAGTGCTGTCACCATACGCTGGAATGGCGATGAGTAGATCGCAGCCTGGAAGGCTTCCTCAGCCGCCGCTCGATCTCCTGCGGCATCGGCCAACAGGGCACGGTGCAGCGCAATGAATGAGTCGAGATAGCCCGGAGAGGCAAGACGCCGCGCCGCATCGCGTGCCGCATCGATCTGCCCCTCACCCGCCAGCGCCCAATGCACCAGAAGGTCGGCCATCAAGGCATTATAGGGCCCGAAGTCTGGCGCACTTTCCAGCACTGTCCGGGCACGCGCGAAGCGCCGCTCCGCAATTAGATCACTCGCACGATAAAGCGCGGCCAAGCGGGAGGGATCCCCCACAGCGATAGCCGCATCTGCAAATCCGACCGCAGCGTCCAACTCGCCAGCAAGCAAGGCCGTGATAAAGGCCCGGTCTGAAAGGATTGCATTACCCGGTGCGCGCTGGAGGGCCTCGGCGTAATAATCCGCGGCCCCCTGCGCATCACGATTAGCCCCGGCATAGCGCGCGGCCAAGAAAGCGCCATAGGCGGATTGCGGCTCCTCTGGCACGGTCTGACACGAGGTCAAGGACAGGCCAGCCGCCACAACACACATCATTCGAGCAAGAAGCTTCATACCCCCATGCTCGCGCGAGCCGGGCCGAAGCGCAAGCGCCAAGGCCCGTCTTGCTTACATGTTTGCATACATGGGACCGCCGCCGCCCTCCGGCGTCGTCCAGTTAATGTTCTGATTGGGATCCTTGATGTCGCAGGTTTTGCAGTGAACGCAATTTTGCGCATTGATCTGGAAGCGCATATCGCCGCTATCCTCATCCTTGATCCACTCATAAACCCCAGCCGGGCAATACCGCGTGGACGGCCCCTCAAACTCACCCAGCTCAGAGGACATTTGCAAAGCCTCATTATCCAGCTGGAGATGGATGGGCTGATCTTCCTCGTGATTGGTGTTGGAGATAAAGACCGATGACAGGCGGTCAAAGGTCAAAACACCATCCGGCTTGGGATACTCAATCGGCTTGTGCTTGCTGGCAGGCTGCAGGCTTTCCGCATCGCTCTTGCCGTGCCCCAGCGTGCCGAAGAAGGAGAAATTGGCCAGGAGCGTGTTGGTCCACATATCCAGTCCGCCCAGACCAATACCCAGCACGGTTCCAAACTTTGACCAGAGCGGTTTCACATTGCGCACACGCTTGAGATCCTTGGCGACCCAGGAGCCCTCATAGGCGCTCTGGTATTCTGCCAGCTCATCCCCGTCACGACCTGCAGCGATCGCTTCAAAAACGCTTTCCGCCGCCAGCATGCCGGTCTTCATTGCGTTGTGAGAGCCTTTGATCCGCGGCACATTGACGAAACCCGCAGAGCAGCCAATCAGCGCCCCGCCCGGGAAGGCGAGCTTGGGTACGGACTGGAATCCACCCTCTGAGATCGCGCGCGCGCCATAGGACAAACGCTCAGCGCCTTCGAAAACCGGTGCGATGACCGGGTGCGTTTTCATGCGCTGGAATTCTTCGAAGGGCGAGATGAACGGGTTTTTGTAGTTCAGGTGAACGACAAAACCGATCGAGACCAGATTATCACCCCAGTGATACATGAAGGACCCGCCGCCGGTGGAATTGTCCAGAGGCCAGCCCATCGTATGCTTGACCATGCCCGGACGATGGTTTTCCGGCTTCACACGCCATAATTCCTTGAGGCCGATACCATATTTCTGCGGCTCCTTGCCGGCAGCCAAGTCGTATCGGTCGATGAGTTTCTTCGCGAGGGAACCACGCACACCCTCCGCGATCAGCGTGTATTTGCCGCGCAACTCCATACCGGGCTGATAGCCGTCCTTGTGACCGCCATCACGCGCCAGGCCGAAATCGCCCGTAACGACGCCTTTGATGACCCCGTCTTCCTCAACAATATCGGCAGCCGGGAACCCCGGATAGATTTCAACGCCCAGAGCCTCAGCCTGCTCGCCGAGCCAGCGGCAGACATTGCCCAAAGACGCGATATAGCAGCCATGATTGCTCATCAAAGGCGGGAAAAGGAAGGTTGGCAGGCTCGCTGAACCGGCCTCGCCCAAGACTTCGAAGATATCGGTTTTCACTTCATCATCGAGCGGCGCGCCCATCTCTTTCCAATCGGGGAAGAGTTCATTGATTGCTTTGGGATCAATCACAGCGCCGGAAAGAATATGCGCGCCAACCTCGGCGCCTTTCTCCAGCAGGGCGATAGAGAGATCCTGACCGGCTTCATTCGCCAGTTGTTTCAGACGGATCGCAGCAGAAAGACCAGACGGCCCGCCTCCCACAATTACGACGTCATACTCCATGGACTCGCGTTCGATTGCAGCATCGGTCATCGATGGACCACCCCTTCTTCTTCAAGAATCAGCACAAGCTCGGCTTGTTCATATCCGGTCTTAGCTTAAGCTTCATCCTCCATCTAGCGCGCCTTCTGCCCGAGATCAAAGATTTTACGTTGACGTTCACGTAACGAATGACAGATTCACCCGCCACCCTTTCTGCTCAAGATGAGCGCGCTCTCAAGGCTCTGATCGCCTGGTGGGAAGATGCCGGACTTGAGCTGGACATGCCGGTCACGCGTGCCAAGGCGCCAATGCCCGGCAGTCCGCCCGCCGCCGCGCAACGCCCCGCAGCCGCGCCACGCGAACAGGCCCCTGCTCGGCGCGCCACAGCTGCCGCTGCCATTGCCGCGGGTTTTGGCGAACAAGTACAGAGCGGGCCCAGCGCAACGGAAATTGCCGCCAAGGCCCAAGATCTGGACGCTCTGGAAACAGCAATACAAGCATTTGAGGGCTGCCCGCTGAAACGAACGGCCCGCAACACCGTGTTCGCACGCGGCAGCCGCGATGCGAAAATCATGCTGGTGGGTGAAGCGCCTGGACGGGATGAGGATGAACAAGGCCTGCCCTTTGTTGGACGTTCCGGGCAATTGCTCGACAAGATTTTCGCCAGCATCGGTCTGGATGAGAAAACGCTTTATATTTCCAATATTGTTAATTGGCGCCCCCCCGGCAATCGCAATCCGACGCAAGAAGAAGTGACGATCTGCCTGCCCTTGATCGAACGCCATATCGCGCTCAAGGCACCGGACATCCTGATCCTTGCAGGCGGGGTCTCCGCGCAATCCTTGCTGCGTTCGCAGACCGGGATCACACGACTGCGCGGCCAATGGCAGACCTATGCGCTCAAAAACCCAGATGGGAGCGAGAGCGGAAAAACCCTGCCCTGCCTGCCAATCTTCCACCCGTCTTTCCTGCTGCGCCAACCGGCCTCCAAACGTCAGGTTTGGATGGACATGCTTTCACTGGCAGAAAAGCTGGAGACACGCTATGCCTTCACCTGCGTGGTGCCGGGGGGATGCAGCGTGATCAGCGAGTTGATTATTCGTGCCTTAGTGGGAGGGGCGCTGGCCGCACTGGCCGGGATAATAGTGCGGCACCTGCTTGCCCGCCGCCCGACCGCAAACGAGCCGGTTCTGGACCTCGCCAGAGATGAAGGCTTTGACATCGCCTATAAGCCATTACGGCATCAGCAATTCGTCCGCTCCACGGATCAGGGAAATTTCGGCGAACTCCTCACAGCCATGATCATGACTGCTAAAGGCTGGCGTCAGATTGACGGCAAGGTTTCCGGGCCGCACGGCATTGACGGTATTTTTCTTCGACGCGTTGATCATGGCTGGCAAGCCTGTTTGATCGAAACCAAGACAAACTCCGGCAAATACCTGCCCCGACAAATGAGCGACGCGAAATTGCTCAAGGATCTCGACAAGCTTTACCTGACAGCCTCAGCAGACCTCGCTCCAGCCTATCGGGCGCTGCACCAGGCGATCTCATCCGGCAGCGCTGCCTTGGGCCGGGAGTTATGGCGCCACTCTCTGGAAACCGGGATAACGCAAGCCCATAAGCTGGGCGCAGATGGCGAGATTCTCTCGCCAAGCGATGACCCCAGCCAGCCTCAGATGATGCAGGCCCTGTTTACCGGACTGCGTGATTTCGACCAGTCACACAGCCATATCCACGCAGACTGATCTCGTCGAAATGCCCAAGCGCCTGATCTGAAAAACGGATCCCGGAAATCCACACCTCGACTCATTTTTGTTCTTGCTTTGTTCCTTTTTTGAGTCATGATCTCCCCATGACCGAGCGCCCCGGCGGCTACGCCCTTAATGCCCCCAATATGACCCCCGATGCCTACCCCATCGCCCCGGGCAAAAGCACGAGGGGTCGGGGTGCTCGGTCAAACCAATCCGGCCGGTTTGAAGCGTTTAGGCGCGAAGCCTTCAATGATGGCTGGACCGATCTCGGCGAGGACGAAGAGGCCTTGCCGAAACTGGCGACGACGGTGCTGAAAGACGCATCGCGCTCCATTGTCGCGACCAATGCCTCGCCCGATATCGCGTTTGATCAGTCAATCAATCCCTATCGAGGCTGTGAGCATGGATGCATTTATTGCTATGCCCGTCCCAGCCACGCTTATTGGGGCTATTCCCCCGGGCTGGACTTCGAGAGCATCATCTTTTCAAAACCCGATGGCGCTGGTCTGCTCGAACAGTATTTCAATCGCCCCAGCTACAAGCCCAAGCCGATCATGATCGGGGCCAATACAGACGCCTGGCAACCCGTTGAGGGACGCCTGGAGCTGACGCGGGAAATCCTCAAAGTCTTTGCCCGCTATAAACACCCGGTAAGTTTCATCACCAAATCCGCCCTGGTCATGCGTGACCTCGATATTTTGGGGCCAATGGCCGAGGCCGGTCTGGCCAAGGGCGCCATATCGCTGACCACGCTCGACCGAAAACTGGCGCGGGATATGGAGCCGCGCGCTGCAGCGCCTCATCGCCGACTGGCCACGATGGAGGCGTTGAGCAAGGCTGGCCTGCCCGTCACGGTGATGATGGCTCCCATTATTCCGGGGCTTAATGACCATGAGATCGAACCCGTTCTAAGCGCGGCCCATAATGCCGGCGCACGCGGGGCTGGCTATGTGCTTTTGCGCTTGCCGCTGGAGATCAAGGACCTGTTTCGCG
The DNA here is from genome assembly GCA_018222865.1 of Alphaproteobacteria bacterium. Classification (GTDB taxonomy): domain Bacteria; phylum Pseudomonadota; class Alphaproteobacteria; order Caulobacterales; family Maricaulaceae; genus Maricaulis. Next base: position 29,037 of record JAAEZM010000012.1, on the reverse strand, counting down.
AATGGCTGGCCGAACACCGGCCGGATGCGGCCGGTCGGGTCATGTCGCTGCTGCGCGAAATGCGCGGCGGCAAGGATTACGATCCGAGCTGGGGCAAGCGCGGGCGGGGGGACGGCCCAATGGCTCAATTAATCGCCAAACGCTTTCGCCAGGCGATGAAACGGCTGGCGTATGACCACCAAGGCATGCAACTCGACTTCAGCCAGTTTCAACGCCCGCTCGGCGCGCCGGATCAACCCGGGCTGTTCGACTAGTTTACCCCTCACGCGCGATCACACCGCTTGAAAGCGAATCCGGTTGCAAGCCGCATAAGCCCATGCCTAGATCGCCAGATTGGGGTGGGTACAGATGCGATTTCAGGCCTTTTTCGTCATATCCTTGGCAGTGCTGCTTTCAGCCTGTTCGGCCAAGCTGAATCCCTATGAACGCGGCTTGACGACTGAGCAAATCGAAATTCGCGCGCAGGCGAGATTCGAAGACCATCATCGCGAGCGCGATTTCGTACAGGGCGTGCTCGGCTCCGTACGTGCCCAGGACCGCGAGACCCTGATCCGCTTCCTCGCACCCAGCCTTGTATCCCCCACGATACAACGAGACTTCGACACCTTTTTCAGCAACTTCCCGAGCCGCGCTCCGGAAACCATCGATATTGTCGGCTATCAGACCAATCTCGAGCAACAATCCGGTCGCGCCGACAGGCTCACCCTGCAAGTCGAATATGTTTTCAACTATGAGGGCTATGGCCCGGTCTATCTGACGATGACTGGGGTCGCTGACGGGGCGGCGTCTCTACGTGCCATCAATCTGAACTCCAGCCTGCTCGATGCCGCGCAATGGCAGCCGCAATCACAATTGGGCACAACACGACAGATTGTCCGGGGGCTGGCAATCGCATCGCCGCTCCTATTATTGATCGCCCTGGCGGTCTGGGTTTCACGCGCACGCCAGTTGCGCCGACGTCTGATCTGGCTGGTCGTCATCCTCGCCACCAGCCCGACCTTTGCCTTCAACTGGGCATCTCGGGACTTCAACATCCTCGCCCCGACGCTGGAGAGCATTGACGGCGTCTGGCATTTCGACCTCGTGCAGTGGGTGCCTTTCGGCCTCCAGCTTGCCAAGTCCGGCGATTACGCCCCCTGGATTATCACCATTGGATTGCCGCTTGGCGCGCTATGGTTCCTGATCAAGCTGGCGAGCGGGAGCATTGAGTTGCGCACGACGCCACTCGCCTTGCCGGCGGCCAATGCGGATGAGACGGCGGACTAGCCAGCCTTGCGCAGATTGGGGCAAAGCTCCCGTAATTGGTCAAAGAATTCAGGTGTATCAGAGAGGAAACCTGGTATCTGACCGCGGGTAATCGGCCTGGACAGAAGATAACCCTGCAACACCACATCGGGCTGTTCGCCGAGCGCGCGCAGCTCGTCGAGCTCTTCAATGCCTTCGACCACCACGCCCATACCCAGCTGATGAGCCAGATCGATAGTCGAATGGACGATAATCTGGGCTTCCGGCTGGTTTTGCAGGCCAGACATGAAAGCGCGGTCGATCTTGATCTTGTCGAAGGGGAAGGCGCGCAAATAATTGAGTGAGGCGTAGCCAGTACCAAAATCATCGATCGCAAGCCCGACGCCGATATCCTTCAGCCGCCGCAGCAAGGTCAGCGCGCGCGATTCATCATCGATCAGCACACCCTCGGTAATTTCGATTTCCAGCCGACGCGGATCAAGCCCCGTGCTTTTCAAGGCCCGCTCAATCGTCAGGATAATATTGCCCTGGCGGAATTGCGCCGGCGATACATTGACCGATATGCGTGTTTTTTCCGGCCAGCTGACGGCCTCCCGGCAGGCTTTTTCAATCACCCAGCGACCCAGTTTGAGGATCTGGCCCGTCTCTTCGGCAAGCTGGACGAATTCAGCAGGCGAGACAAAGCCGCGCTTTTCATCATTCCAGCGAACAAGCGCTTCAAAACCGACAATCTCACCAGTGCCCAGCATGGCCTGGGGCTGGAAGTGCAGATCCAGCAGATCATCTTCAATCGCCATAGCCAGATCATCTTCCAGCTCGCGGCGCTCCTGCATCTGTCGACCCATTTCCGGATCAAAATCGCAAACACAGTTACGGCCCTGGTTTTTCGCCTTGTAGAGCGCCAGGTCTGCCTGGTTCATCAACCGGTCCTTATCCTCGCCATCCAGCGGGAAAACCGTGACACCACCGGATGCTGATACGTTGAGATGGACCGTGCCGAGGGTAAGCGGCGAGCCGACATTATCGACAACCCGCTCTGCGACCGTCACTGCGTCGAGTCGGCTATCGATATCCGGCAGGATAACCGCAAACTCATCACCACTCAGGCGCGCGGCTATCGCGTGTTTTGGTAGTGCATCAAGCATGCGCTCGGCAACAGCGACCAGGAGATCATCGCCGGTCGCATGCCCGTGCACATCATTGACTTCCTTGAACCGGTCGAGGTCGAAGAACATCAGCGCCACAAGCGTATGCTCACGCCAGGCTTCAGCGAGCGCCTCATCCAGTTTTTCACGGAAGCAGAGCCTGTTGGGCAATCCCGTCAGCGCGTCATGATGCGCCATATGCATGATGCGAGAGCGCGCACGTTCTTCAGAGGAGATATCGCGGAAGGCGAGCAGGCGCGCCGGTTCGCCCAGATAATCCACCTCACTCGCGGTTATCTGTGCGGTGATAAAGGGGCCCGTCATCGAGCGAATGCGGCAAGTACGCGTCTCGCCGACTTCAATTGTACGGATGGCGGCGACAGAATCCGTATCCTGGGCAATTTTGCACAAAGGCGCTGAGATGAGATCGCTGCGCTTGAGGCCAACCAGATCGACGAACCGGTCATTCAACTCAAGGATCTGGCCTTGCTGCAGCAGCACAAGCCCTTCCGTTGTGGCATTCACCAGGGCCTTCGTGCGTTCTTCTTCAGCCTTGCGGCGCTGGCCGATATATCGGTCGAAATAAACAGCGCCCAAAGTCAGGGCGAGAAGCGGCACCAGGCCCAGGATCAGGCTCACAGCGATCAGCGGAGACGAGCCTGACGCTTTCGCCGTCATCTCATATGTCTCCGGCAGCATAAAGCTGGTCAGGGCGATCACATGGAAAACCATATTGCCCGTCACATGGCTTACAGCAGCCAGGACACCACCCCACTCGCGCTTGACGGTAGCCATGACGTAGATCGCCAGAACAATGAACGGCGCGCCGAAGGCCAGGGCCAGGCTCAGACGATCACCATCCCATTCTGCGCCTTCAGGGCCGCGCAGAGAGGTCAGCAGCAAGACTTTGGCGATAAACAGTCCCAGCGCGATCAGGCTGCCAGCCAGGAAGATGGCAGGCCGCCTTTCATTGCGCACCAGATAATTCGTGCCACTGAAGGCAACAAATCCCAACATGCCCAAGGAGAGGAAGGCCGCCGCGAAGTCGATGCTGACTTCGACCGTAGGCTGAAACGCCAAGAGCAGAACGACGCCGACGACCCATGTGCCGGAGGCAGATACCAGCGCAGACGCTGCTACCCAGCCGCTCTTGCCCTTGGGCACCTCCATGGCCCGCCGCGCAGCGACGACCATGGAGAAAGTCGACACGATCGCAACGACACCGGCAACCATAACCAGCCAGGGGTTATGCGCCGCCAACAGATTACTCAGTACTTCCAACACGGCCTAGACTCAGCCCATCCACCACTTGGAGACCAAGCTGACACGAAAAAACGGATTTTAGCTTAACGCGATGCACTTTCTTGCTACCGCCCGCATCGCGGGTGTCGATGAGGCCGGCCGTGGCCCACTTGCCGGCCCGGTCACCGCAGCCGCCGTGATATTGCCGTCCGGCGATCCACTCCCTGGACTGGCGGACTCCAAAACACTCAGCGAAAAGCGCCGCTGCGCACTCGCGCTGGAGATCCGGCGCGTTGCACTCGTGGGCATCGGCATCGCCGAGCCCGCAGAGATCGACCGGCTGAATATTCTCCATGCAACGATGACGGCCATGCGCCGGGCTGTCCTCAACCTGCCCCAACGACCAGAGCAGATCCTGATTGATGGCAATCGCCTGCCAGAGGATCTGCCGGCCCCGGCGGAAGCCATTGTGAAGGGCGACCAGAAGATCGCGGCAATCTCCGCGGCCTCCATCATCGCAAAAACGCTTCGGGATCAATTGATGCAGGAGGCCGATCAGCGCTATCCCGGCTATGGGTTTGCAGGACATAAGGGCTATCCCAGCCCGGCCCACCGTGCGGCTCTGGAGCGCCTTGGCCCCTGTCCCATTCATCGTTTTAGCTACGCCCCGGTTCGCCTTGCGGCCGAATCGCGGCACAGCGGAGATGCGAATCATTGTGGATAACTTGATTCAGGGTTAACGCCCCGTTAGCCCTAAACGCCGAAAAACGTCCCTTGTTCAAGCGGGTGGAGTTGTGCGTGATGGGTAGTTTGCCGGTCGACCAGATCCTAGAGGGCGAATGCGTGGAAGTGATGAAATCGCTTCCCGATGAGAGCGTTGATCTCGTGTTTGCCGACCCGCCCTACAATCTTCAGCTCGGCGGCGATCTGCATCGCCCGGACAATTCCAAAGTCGATGCCGTCGATAATGACTGGGACCAGATCGGCGGATTTGATGAATATGACCTGTTCACCTGGCAGTGGATGGAACAGGCGCGCCGAATTTTGAAACCCAATGGCGGTTTCTGGGTTATTGGCAGCTATCACAACATCTTCCGCGTCGGTGGCATTCTCCAGGATGCCGGCTTCTGGGTGCTCAATGACATCATCTGGCGCAAATCCAATCCAATGCCGAACTTCAAGGGCACGCGCTTTACCAATGCGCATGAGACCCTGATCTGGGCCGCAAAAACCAAGGAAGCGCGCCCGACCTTCAATTATGCCGCGATGAAGGCGCTGAATGATGGCGTCCAGATGCGTTCTGACTGGACATTGCCGATCTGCTCCGGTGGCGAGCGTTTGAAAGACGATGAAGGCAAGAAGGCGCATCCAACGCAAAAGCCGGAAGCCCTGCTGCACCGCGTTCTCCTGTCGACCACCAATCCGGGCGATGTGGTTCTCGATCCTTTCTTCGGGACCGGTACGACGGGCGCTGCAGCGAAACGGCTGGGGCGTCACTTTGTCGGTATTGAGCGCGATAAGAGCTATATCAATGTCGCCACCCAACGTCTGAAGGCGATAGAGCCCGCCGCAACGGAAGTGCTCAGCGTGACGCAATCCAAACGCGCTCAGCCGCGGATCCCGTTTGGCGCGCTCGTCGAACGCGGTCTCGTTAAACCCGGCGATACGCTTTACTGCCCCAAAGGCCGTCATTCCGCTCGCGTGCGGGCTGATGGTACGCTGATCGCAGGCGATCGGGCCGGTTCTATTCACCAGGTCGGCGCGCAAATCCAGAGCGCGCCCTCGTGTAATGGCTGGACCTATTGGCATGTACGCACCAAGCAGGGTTTGGCACCGATTGATGTTCTGCGGGCTGAGGTACGCGCCACGCTGGAGACCTAACCGCATAGCGGTCCAGCCAAGCAGAGATCGGACAAGCGACACGTCATGAAGATCTTCCGCCGTTCCATTACCTGGCGCATCCTCACCGCCCAGTTGGTGACGGCATTGACGATCTCGCTCGTTGCGACCCTGGCTGCGACCTACTCCTCCTTGCAGACCTTGCGGGAGCGCCAGATCCAGGGGCTTGAAAGCTTCATGATGGAGCGCACCGAGCGCGTGCGCGGACTATTCGAAGAGATCTCGACCGCTCACGCCATGGCGCTTACCGGGCTGGAGGAGCGCCTTGAGCGCTTGTCCCAAGTCGATGCCGATCGCGAATTTGAAACGCTATTCCCGCAGCGTGGGGATGGCTCGCGACGTTCAACGGACAGAATGTTCGACGGTTTCATTGACCCGCAAGGCGATTATCACCGCGGCGTTGCAGCCTATATGGCCCCCGCTACGCCCGCCGATGCTGAACGCCGGCGACTGCTGGTCGCGGCCTATAGCGTTGTCGACCGGGGCGGGGAAATGCTCGGCGGCGAAGTCCAGAACATCTATTTTTTCTCACCGGACAATGAGTTGATCATCTCCGCAGCTCAACGCGAAGACCAGATGATGTTCTATCGCTATGAGGCCGATCCGGCGGAATTCAATCTGTCAGCCTCCGATTTCGCTCAGCTTGTGCTGCCGGAGAATAATCCACAGGGACGCTTCATCTGCGCAGAGCTCAGCCAGCTCGTCTCCGTCCAGACGCGCGAAGCGCTGACAACAGGCTGTTTTACGCCGGTGCGCATGAATGGTGAGCATGTCGGTGCGCTTGGCACCACGCTGCAGATCAGCAATTGGTTTGCTGAGGCTTTGGCGACGCGCGAGGACGGGGTTCACCGGGTATTTCTGGGCGAAACAGGCGATCTCTTGGCGCATTCCGCCATGTTCGACGGCGATGTCACCCAGGACCGCGTCGATGAAGTCACACAAACCCTGGGTATCGAAAACGTCTTTGAAAGCATGACCGCCTCTGGTCGGCTTGGTCAGGACGGTGTCGTCACATCCACGGACAATCAATGGGTTGTGGCCTTCGATTATCTGGAGGGGCCCGGCTGGCATTTCGCCACCCTTGTCGATCAAAGCAATCTGACGCGTGAGGCGTGGCGTGATGCCGCGATCATCATGGGGTTCGGAGCGATCGGCATCGCCTTGCAGGCACTTGTACTTTACGCTCTGATTTTTGGTCAGGTTATCAAACCGATCCAGCGTCTCGCTCGCGGTTTTGGCGGGGATAGAGAGACTTCAGCGGGCTCCGCCCAACTTGCCGACCTTCGCGACGAGGACGGCGAGATCGGCGCTCTCGCCCGCACCCTGGAACACCAGCAAGCGCTCAATGAACGCAATCTGGAAGAGCTGGAATGCCGGGTCGCCGAGCGCACAGAAGCCCTTGAAAAGGCGAACCGGGTCAAAAGCGAATTCCTGTCAAATATGAGCCATGAATTGCGCACCCCGCTAAATGGTATTTACGGGCTTGCGCAGGCGATGGAGAACGAGCTTCCCGACGAGAAAACCAAATCTCTCGCGCGCATGATCAAGACGTCGGGCGAGACCCTCACCCTGCTGCTCAACGACATTCTCGACATGTCCAAGATCGAGGCCGGACGCCTCGAACTGGCCCTCAAGGCCGGCAATATTCGTGAACTCCTCGAAGAGACACACGCGCTCTTTGAGGAACAGGCACGGGCCGCGGGAATTGAGTTCACGCTGCGAATGGATGACAGCCTGCCGACCTGGGGGCTGATCGACGCGCTGCGTCTGCGCCAAATTCTCTCCAATCTCATCTCCAATGCGCTGAAATTCACCAGTGAAGGTGGCGTATATCTGAGCGCCAGCGCTCGGGCCGAAGGAAAGCGCCACCGGGTCCGCATTGATGTGCGCGATACAGGCATTGGAATGAGCGACGATGTTCAGGCCCGCCTGTTCACACCATTCACCCAGGCGGACTCCGATACCGCAACACGCTTCGGCGGTACCGGACTGGGCCTCTATATCAGTCGCAGCCTGGCAGAATTGATGAAAGGTCAGATCGCGGTTGTATCAAGCGAGGGAGACGGCTCGGTCTTCACACTTGAATTCGATATGGCCTCTGTGGAACGCGAAGACACGACCCATGCAACAGCGACACCGGCCGAGCTGGCCGGGCGCGAGGAGTTTGCCCTTCTGCGCAATCTCAACATCCTCTTGGTGGAGGATAACGCAATCAATCGTCAGGTCGCTAAAGCCTTCCTGAAACCACTCACCGACACGGTGATTGAGGCTGAGAACGGCCAGATCGCGCTCGATAAACTCAAGACCGAGCCCGTTGATCTTGTATTGATGGATGTGCGCATGCCCGTGATGGGCGGATTCGAGGCTACAACAGCGATACGCGAGGCGGAGGCGAATTATGCGACCTTGCCAATCGTCGCTTTGACGGCCAATGCCGGTGAAGATGATGCGCGCGCCTGTTTCGATATCGGCATGGATGCCTTCGCGAGCAAACCACTGACCCCGCTGGCTTTATTCGAGGCCATGAAGCAGGCCGTGGAAATTCGTTCTGGCGAACGCGACGCGCTGATCATTTAGCCTTCAGCGAAGCCTGCTTGAGCACTTTGCGCATCACGCTTGGCAGCGCTTCCTCTGCGAGAGCTGTTTCGGCGACCCAATCGCCGTCCTCAGGCTCCCAGTCGATCATGGCGTAAGCTTCGCGGACATCGAGGCGCAGCTCAAAATGCGTGAAGACATGCTTGATCTCACCATGGCCCCTCCAAAGCGCTTCAAACGGCGGCAAGACTTCGCTCTGCACTTCTTCCTGCCAGGGTGTGGAGGGCACTTCCCGCATCCCGCCCAGCAGGCCCTGATCCGGTCGAGTGCGCAGCCATACATGACCATCGCGCCGGACCAACCATGCTGTCCCCCTGCGCACAGGTTTGGGCTTTTTCTTTTCCTTCTTGGGATAGAGCAGAATGTCTCCTTCTCGCCGGGCCTCGCAATCGCTTGCCCAGGGGCAAAGCAGGCAGTTTGGCGTTTTCGGCGTACACACTGTCGCGCCAAGGTCCATAATCGCCTGCGCGTAATCGCATGACCGATCCGGGTCTGCGATCAGGCCCGCGAGCGCCTTGATCTCAGCCTTCGCTTTGGGCAAGGCCTCTTGCACGCGCTTGAGCCGGGTAATCACCCGCTCGACATTCCCGTCCACAACGCTGGCCGGAAGATCAAAGGCCGCGGCCCGGATCGCATTTGCTGTGTATTCGCCAATGCCGGGCAAAGCCTGCAAATCGCTCAGGGAGTGAGGGAATACCCCCTGCCGGTCATGGCTCACCACTTTCGCGCAGGCATGCAGATTGCGCGCTCGCGCGTAATAACCGAGCCCTGCCCATTCACGCATCACCGCTTCGCGGTCGGCATTCGCCAGATCATGGACTGTCGGCCAAAGCTCAAGAAAGCGGAACCAATAGGGTGTGGCGTGCGGCACCGTTGTCTGCTGCAGCATGATTTCCGACAGCCAGACCGCATAGGGATCAGCCTTGCGGCCTGCAGCACGGTCTTCCGGCCTGATACGCCACGGCAGGCTGCGCCCCTGCGCATCATACCAATCGAGCAATTGCGCCCGGAGCCTATGCGTTTTTTCCGCTTTCATCATCTCTCTCACCTTGCCGATCCCGCGCGCAGAGGCAATTGTCTGGCACATGAAACGACCTGTGCCGCCGTCAAGCCTGGAAACCGCAGCCGGACGCTATCTCGAGGAGCGCCGTGGACGACGCGTGCGCGCCGGAGCCCCTGCTGCCGGGCTCGCGGCCGAACGTGTCCTGCGGCCTCTGGCCAAGCGCTTTGGTGTTGGGCTTGAACAGTTACGGGCGAATTGGAGCGATATTGTCGGCTCAAGACTGGCTAATTTCTGCCAGCCGGAAACCCTGCAAAGACACGGCTCGGCGCGCACGCTGGTGATCCGTGCGCGTGGTCCTGCTGCTGCGATTTTGCAGGCTGAAAGCCGCCGTATCCTGGAACGCATCCGGACCTATACGGGTTCGGGCGGACCGACGCGTTTGCGCATCGTCCAGGGGGCTGCGAGACAGCCGATGAAACCGACCGATCCCAAGCTGAACAATTTGCAACCCTCTTCACAAGTGAGCGAAGGGGTAGAGAAAACCGCAGAGGCGCGGTTAATGTCTGCGCTGAACCGGTTCGACCGCAGTGTAAAATCCCGGCGGTCCAGTTGATCTTAGAGAGGAAATGGCGATGAGCCTGTCACGACGTATCTTTTCCGCCCTTGCCGTGTCTGCCAGCCTGGCTCTGGCCGCTTGCGGCGGCTCCGGCACTTCGCTGAGCGAAGCATCGTCGACGGACCGGACAAAGGGATCGCCCGACGCGCCGATCACGATGATCGAATACTCCTCTGTGGCCTGTGGTCACTGCGCGAGCTTCCACAATGATGTGTATCCGATGATTGATCGCGACTACATCGAAACCGGTCAGGTACAGTTCGTGCTTCGTGAAATGCTGACGGGATCGACCCAGTTTGCCGTCGCAGGCTTCACCCTGGCGCATTGTGTCCCGGAAGATCGCTATTTCGACATGATCGGATTGCTCTTCCAGCAGCAGGAGGCGATCTTCCGCGCGGCTGGCGGTGCGGGCGGACCGCGTGGACAGTATCTCGCGATCGCCCGTTCCATGGGCCTGTCAGAAGCCGAGTTCAATGCTTGCCTGAATGATCCGGAAATCAACGCCGCAATCCTCGCCAACCACGAGGCCGCTGGCGCAGCGGGCATTACCGGCACACCGCGCTTCCTCTTCAATGGACGGATGCTGGATGCCGAACGCAATCCAAATGGCGAAGGGTTTGTCTATACGCTGGGCGGCGAGATCATCCTGGTCGATGGTGAGCCGGTTCCTGCGCAGGTCACTGAAGAGAACTTCCGCACAATTCTCGACCATCTGATCGCACAAGCAGGCTAACCGCCAATGCTCCGTTTTCTGCGTTCCCTTCTCATCCTGTGCGCGGCTGTGCTGATGCCAGCCGCCGCAGCCAGCGCCCAATCGCCTGAAGCGGACGTTTCAGTGCCTTATCGCGATTATGCGCTGGGCGCGGAGGATGCCCCGATCGAACTGATCGAGTACGCCTCGTTTTCCTGCCCGCATTGCGGCCATTTTCACGAACAGGTCTGGCCCGTTATCCAGACCGAGTTCGTCGAGACCGGCCAGCTCCGCTTTATTTTCCGGCCCATTGTCACCCAGCCGGTTCAAATCGCGGCGGCCAGCGCCATTCTCGCGACTTGCGCAGGAGAAGAGCGCTATTTCGATGCGGTGGATCTGCTGTTTTTCGAGCAGGACAATGTCTTTTCCACAATCCGCGAACAGGGAGATGTGCTGGCGATTTATAATCGCATCGCCGGTGCGGTGGGCCTGACACCAGAGGATTTTGAGACTTGCCTGCAAACCCCGGAATACACTGACCGCGTCACCCAAACGATTGAAATGGCAAACGCGGACGGGATTTCCGGTACGCCCAACTTCCTCATCCAGGGGCGCTTGTTGAAAGTCGAAATGGTCGACGGAACGCTCACCCCAACACTTGATGGCATGCCCGTAATCATCAATGGGGAAAGGCTTTCTGGCGACTTGGATGCAGACAATTTCCGCCGAATCGTCCTTCACTTCCTGAATGAGTCCGATTCGGACAACTAGAAACGTCAGGAAATGGCCACATCCAGCTGCTAAATTGGCGGCTCATCGTGGTTTGGAGGTCAGGTGAAGTTCACGCAGCTCAGGCTGGCCGGGTTCAAGTCCTTTGTCGATCCCACCGATTTGCGGATTGATCCCGGACTGACAGGCATTATCGGGCCGAACGGGTGCGGCAAGTCGAACCTGCTCGAAGCCCTGCGCTGGGTCATGGGCGCAACCTCCGCGAAATCCCTGCGTGGCGAGGGGATGGAGGATGTGATCTTCGCCGGCACCGATGCCCGCCCGCCGCGCAATCATGCTGAAGTTGTCCTGACCGTCGATAATGCAGAAAAGCTCGCGCCGGCCCGTTTCAATGAAGCGGCCATGCTCGAAGTGACACGCCGCATCACTCGCGGTGCGGGCTCCGCCTACAAGATCAATGGTGAGGAAGTCCGCGCCAAGGATGTCCAGCTGCTCTTCGCCGATGCCGGCACGGGCGCCAACTCGCCAGCTCTGGTTCGCCAGGGACAGATCTCCGAGCTTATCGCTGCGAAGCCACAAAACCGCCGCCGCGTGCTTGAAGAAGCCGCTGGGGTTTCAGGCCTCCGGGCCCGTCGCCATGAAGCCGAGCTGAGGCTGAAAGGCGCGGAAACGAATCTGGAACGCTTGCAGGATGTGATTGATGAGGCGGAGAACCGTCACGCCAATCTGCAAAAGCAAGCCCGTCAGGCCGGGCGGTATCGCAAACTGTCTTCCAGCATTCGAGCCCTGGAAGCGGCGGTTTGGCTCAATCGCTGGCGACTTGCCGCCAGCCAGGTTGAAGCCGCTGAAACGGAGCTCGCAGAACGTTTAGAAGCAGCCGAAACGGCAACGCGCCTGGCGGCCGAAGCACGGCTCAAATCCGAAATCGAAGCCGCAGCGCGCGAACCCGCCCGCAAGGCCGAAGCAGAGGCGGCGGCAGCGCTTCGCCTGCTTGAGCGCGAGCGCGACAAGCTGGAGACCGAGCGCCGCGAAGTCGAAAGCCGGATACGCGGCCTGGAAGCGCGATTGCGCGAACTCGCTTCCGCCGATGAACGCGAAAGCCAGATCATCGAGGACGCAGAAACCAGCCGCGACGCCATCGCATCCCAGCTGGACGCGCTTGAGGGCGAAATATCCAAAGAAGCTGAAGCCCTCGCCTTTGCTCAGGCCGCCGCGAATGATGCGGAGAAACGCCGGCGCGAGCGCGATTCCGTGCTTGATGCGAAGTCTCGTGAGGCGGCAACTCGCCGGGCTGACCATGACGCTGCCTGCCGGGATGCGGAGCGTCTTGAAACCCGCCTCAGCCAGATTGAGCGAGAAGTTGAAAGCGCCAAGGCGCAGCGAGAGACCGCCCTGGCCTCGACCGCACTCGCGGATCTGGCTGAAGCCGAAGCAAAATCACAATCAGCAGAATCAGAGCTGACCACCGCTCGTGAGCGACTGGAGAAGGCGGAAGCGGCACTGAGCCGGGCCGAGAATGCCTTTCAGACCGCTGAGGCCGAACAACGCGCCCTCGCGGATGAGCTGGACGGATTGATCCGCGAGGCGAATGCTCTTGAACGCACATTGGCGGTCAGCACACAGGATACGCCGCACCCTGCCCTTGATGCGATGCGCCCGCGTGTCGGCTATGAACAGGCCCTGGCGGCCGCTTTGGGCGATGATCTGGATGCATCGCTCGATGTCGATGCACCGCGCCACTGGCGAGTGAGTGAGTGCCGGACCGACGCTTTGCCGGGCGGCTGCGTCCCCTTATCCGATCATGTCAAAGCGCCGCCGGAGCTGATGATCCGCCTTAGCTCCATTGGCGTGATCAAGCCGGAAGACGCGGCACGCGCCGCAAAAGCCCTCAAGCCGGGCCAGCGACTGGTCACGCGTGAAGGCGATCTATGGCGTTGGGACGGCTATGTCGCCCTGGCAGACGCGCCCTCACCCGCCGTTGCCCGCCTCGAGCAACGCAATCGGCTCGATGAGATTCGCGCCGAGATCGAAACCCGCCAGCCCACGCTGGATAAAGCCGTCAGTGCCTTGCAGGAGGCAGCCAGCACCCGCCAGACGGCGCGCGAAGAACAGTCCGGCGCGCGCCAGAGCCTGCCGCAATTGGACAAGGCGGCCCGTCAGGCCCTGGCACGGATTGGCGAATTGCGCGAACGCGCAGCCACTGATGCGGCGCGCGCGCAATCCCTAGAAGAGCGGATTGAGCGACTTGATGCTGAAACCGGTGAAAGCCAGGCCCAGCTCAAATCTGCCCGCGAACAGGTCGAGACACTTGCTGTTTCCACGGACGTCACGGACGCGCTCGACCAGGCCCGCAAGAATGCTGAACAGGCGCGCCTGTCCGAAGCCGATGCCCGGGCCGCACTGGAAAGCGTCCGCCGCGAAGCCCAGGCCAGGGCCGACAGGCGCGATCAACTGGCTCAGGAGCTGGAAGCCTGGTCCACACGCTGCCAAACCGCGCGCAAGCGGATTGATGAGATTGCGCGCCAGCGCGAAACCGCGACCGGACAGCTTGAAGACACCCGCAAACGCCCTGACATTCTTGAAGAAAAGCTCCATGCGCTGACCGATCGACTGGAACTGGCTGAAAAGACCGCACGCGAAGCGCGCGAGGCGGCGTCCGCCACAGAAGATCAGATGAAAGCGGCGGATAGTGCAGCACGCCAGGCGGAATCCGCCGCGTCTGCGGCGCGCGAAAGCCGGGCAGCAGCCGAAGCGCGCTTGGCGGGCGAAAAAGAACGCCTGCGCGAAACCATTGAACGCCTGCAGGATGCGACCGGAGCTGCCCCAGGCAGCCTCTCCCAACGTGTCGCGGAGGAAGACCTGGAAGGTCTGAGTCCCGACGAGCTGGAGCGCCGCCTGAACGAGGCGCGCCAATCCCGCGACCGTCTCGGCGCGGTGAACCTGCGCGCTGATGAGGAAGCTGAAGACCTCGCCAAATCGGTCGAGGAAATGAGCTCGGAGCGCGATGATCTGCTCGGCGCCATAAGTCGTCTCCGCAAGGGGATTGAAGAATTATCCAGCGAAGGCCGCATCCGACTGCTCGAAGCCTTCGAACTGGTGGACGGGCATTTCCGTGAGCTTTTTGCCACCTTGTTTGAAGGTGGACATGCAGAACTTCGCCTGACTGAGGCCGATGACCCGCTGGAAGCCGGTCTGGAGATTTTCGCCTGCCCGCCCGGCAAAAAGCTGGAACGCATGTCATTGATGTCTGGCGGTGAGCAGGCCCTGACCGCCTCGGCGCTGATTTTCGCAGTCTTTCTGTCCAACCCCGCCCCGGTTTGCGTTCTCGACGAGGTTGATGCACCGCTTGATGACGCCAATGTCGATCGCTATTGCCGCATGCTGGACAAGATGCGCGGGCTCACCAAGACGCGTTTTCTGGTCATTACCCACAATCCTTTGACCATGTCGCGGGTCGACCGATTGTTCGGTGTAACCATGGGAGAACGGGGTGTTTCGCAGCTTGTCTCGGTCGACCTTGCGGGTGCGGAACAGTTGATTGCGGCCGAATAGACAATTTCATCATTGAATTTATGGACTTACCGCAGGTGCGGCCTTGCTTGACTTGCCGCATGTGCGTGGATAGTGTGCGCGCGCTTGTGAGGGGGTTTCTCTTTGCAAGCGTGCCGTTCCATTCCGTCTCGCAAAGACAAGCCACTGAGCGATCCATCTAAATCCGACCTTGATGCCCTGCAGCAACGCATTGATGCGAAGCGCGAGGCCTACGAGGACAAGACGAAGGATACGCCACGCTCCGCCTGGGCCCTCGGGACCCGCTACGGATCGGAGTTCTTTGCCGGGGTACTCGTTGGAGCGGGGCTGGGATTCTTACTGGATCTCGTTGCCGGAATCGGGCCTTGGGGTCTCATGATCGGCACGTTATTCGGTTTTGCCTCTGGCACGCTGAATGTTGTGCGGGCGGCGAAAGAAATAAATTCGGAGATGTCGGAGCAATCCGATGACTCCACGGGGTAACACAGCGGCTGAGCCGCGAGACATGAAAGAGCACGGGCGTGGCAGAGAATAACCTAGACCCGATCAAACAGTTTGAAGTCCACGAGGTCATCGCTTTTGAGGCCTTCGGACTGGATCTGGCTTTCACCAATGCCAGCTTCTTCATGGTCCTGACCACGTTTCTGACGATCGTGCTGTTCACGGTTGCCCTGACCGGTCGCGCCATGATCCCGAACCGCTCGCAGTCTGTCGCCGAGCTGGCCTACGGGTTTGTCGCGGACATGATCCGTTCGACTGCTGGCTCTGACGGCCTGCGTTTCTTCCCGCTGGTCTTCTCGCTCTTCATCTTCATCCTGGTCGCCAACCTTCTGGGCATGTTCCCGTACTTCCCGGCGCCGGGCTGGCATTCCTATACCGTCACCAGCCAGATCATTGTTACGGCAGCACTGGCCATGCTGGTCTGGCTCACGGTCGTTCTCTACGGCCTGTTTACCCACGGCTTGAAGTTCCTGAAGATCTTCTTCCCTTCCGGTATCCCGTGGCCGCTTTATTTCATCGTGACGCCGATCGAGATCATCTCTTTCGCCAGCCGTCCGGTCTCTCACTCGGTCCGTCTCTTCGCGAACCTGCTCGCAGGTCACATTCTGCTTAAAGTGTTCGCGGGCTTCGTCGTCATGCTGGCCGCAGGCCTTGGCACGGCCGGCTATCTGGTCGGTGTTCTGCCCTTCGCCATGACACTTGGCCTGACGGCTCTCGAATTCCTGGTCGCTTTCCTGCAGGCGTATGTCTTTGCGATTTTGACCTGCATCTATCTTTCCGACGCCCTGCACCCAGGACACTAACAGGACGTCGTTTTTAACCGCACACAGATCTTCCAAAGGAGTTTCAAAATGGACGCGGAAGCAGCTCGTTACATTGGTGCCGGCCTCGCAACGCTCGGCATGCTCGGTGCCGCACTTGGCGTGAGCAACATCTTCAGCGCATTCCTGACGGGCGCACTGCGCAACCCGTCTGCTGCGCAATCTCAGTTCGGCAACCTGATCTTCGGTTTCGCCGTTACCGAGGCGCTGGGCATCTTCTCCTTGCTCATCGCACTGCTGGCTCTGTTCGGCTAATATACGGTTCGCGCGACGGTCATCTGGTCGTCGCGCGCCCTGGCTTACAGGATCCAGCCGGAATGATCCGTCTGGGTCCTTATGGGCACTCTGACATAGGAGCAGGCGTTCCATGACGCTCTCCCCGGAATCTGAAGGCGCATACGGCGCCGATGCGGCTCACGCTGCATCGGGTGTCTTCCCGCCATTCGACCCGACATATTACGCGTCGTCCCTCTTTTGGCTGACGATCAGCTTTGTAGTTCTCTACATTGCTCTGGATCGTTTCATCCTGCCGAAGATCAAGACGACGATCGAGGATCGCCGCGATCGTATCGCTGACGACCTGGACGCCGCCGCCCAAGCGAAAGCTGAAGCGGAAGCTGCTGGTCAGGCGTATGAGCAATCGCTGGCCGATGCCCGCGCCAAGGCGCATGGCATTGCCGCTGACACGCGCGCTGCCCTCGATAAAGAACTCGCCAAGGAAAGCGCTGAAGTCGAAGCGGAACTCGCTGAGAAACAGGCTGCTGCCGAGGTCTCCATTCGCGAAGCCAAGGAAAAGGCCTTCGCTGAGGTTCGCACGATTGCCTCCAGCGCAACCGTCGCCGCAGTTGAGGCCCTGGCTGGACTCGAAGTCGCTGAAGCCGACGCCGGTAAGGCTGTCGACAAGGCCATGAAGGGTGCTTGATCATGCGTATCGCTGAAGACTCCTACGGAAGCGAGAATGTCGATCTGGTGAGCTATCTGCTCGCTGACTCCTCCTTCTGGGCAAGCCTTGCGCTTGTGACCTTTCTGGTTCTGCTCGCCTTCCTGGGCGTGTTCAAGTCCATCGGCAAAGCCCTCGATGATCGAGCCAATGCGATCCGCGGTGAGCTGGATGAAGCCAAGCGTCTGCGCGAGGAAGCGGCCGAGATGCTCGCCTCCTATCAGCGCCGTCAGCGCGAAGCGGAAGCCGAAGCCGAAGCGATTATCGACCAGGCCAAATCCGAGGCGAAAATCCTGAAAGAAGAGTCCCGCAAGGAGCTCAAGGAACGTCTGGAGCGCCGGACCGCCATGGCGGAACAGCGTATCGCCCAGGCTGAAGCCCAGGCGGCTGCAGAAGTCAAAGCTGCGGCTGCTGAGCTGGCTGCAGCAGCGGCTGAGCAGATCCTCTCCTCAAAGATGAAGAAGACGGATCTCAACAAGATCGTTGATGCCGATATCAAGACTGTCGGTGACCGCCTGAACTAAGGCGTCTCAATCCTACAGAACAAAGCCCGGATCGAAAGATCCGGGCTTTTTCTTTGCCCGCTCTCCAAACCTGCGGCGGTCACAGGCCATAGGGTCGATTGCCTGCACAGCGTCCATAGCAGTGCGCTCAAGAGCATCGCACTTTCACCGGCGGTCTGGGCTTTGACGGGCCTGCAATAGCGATGGGGGAAACGCCACACAAACCGGTCAGCGCTTAGAGATCACAAGGCCAGTGTCTCGGGACGTCGCGTCTGCGGGAATGGTCTTTCAGGCAAGACGAGAATTCGTCTTACTCTGCCGCCCGGTCTTCTGCCGTGGGCGTATTGGTCAGGCGCTTATTACCCCGTCCTTGAGGCGGATGCGATGAAGACGCCTCTTCATCCTTCTCGCCAAAGGCCCAACGCACGCGCTTCCAGAGCCAAGGGAAACGCTTCAGCGCCTTGGTAATATAGGAGTGCAGGGTCTTTGACGCCGCAGCCACCATGATCAAGCCGACAAAGCCGATCATTGCACCAATGGGCAGGATGGGTGTGAGGATGCCGATCGGAACGGATATCGCCATCAGGATAAGACCCAATGCGACAATGATCGCGCGAATGACGAGCACGAGCGCAGCTCCGAAAGCATTGGAGCGTGCCAATCCTTCTAAGTGCTCATTCATCGTTTCGACCATCTCCCAACCCGTTCTGCTTTGTTTTGTGGGGGCGCGAGCACCGCCCGCGAGCAGAACAAGGAACACTTAATTCGTAAACGTGACCCGAATGCGAGACAAAAGCGCCCAAATTCGGGCACGGACTGTAGATCCGCGTGATCATGTTGCAACTTGGCATCTATTTTGACCGAACGGCCCAAGCACCAAGCTGGTCAGGCAGATATGGACGCTCTTGCCCTCCGGGAAAAGAGGAAAGCTGCGGATATTTATCCCGCGCTCATAAATTAAGCAGAGAGGCGGCTTTTAGCGCGCCGAAGTCGAAGCGAGATGCTGAGACTGCCCACCCCCGATCCCGCAACGCGGCGATGGCGGTTCTGAGGCTTGCCAATAGCGTTCAAGAAACGGCCAGACAGTTTCATAGAGCCCATCGCTGACCAGGCTGGAATGGGTCGAGCCCGGCAATTCTATGAACTCGCTTGGTTCGGGCGCCAGCGCCATCAGCCGGCGCGAGTGGGCCGACGGGACAAGCCTGTCTGCTGTGCCATGGACCATCAGCACAGGCTCGTCCAGAGCGCTGATCCAACGATCCGATGAATAGGCATTACGCATAAACAGACCGAAGGGATAGAGCGGCAATTTTTCGGTGATCAGCTCACTCATGGAGCTGAACGGCGCTTCCAGGATCAAGCCGCCCACAGCATGGGTCGCGGCCAGGCGTGTTGCAGGTCCAGAGCCCAGAGAGAAGCCGTGGACGATGACATCATTGGGCAGAACGCCGCGGCGCATCAGCCAGGACAGGCCTGATTGCGCGTCTATATGCAGACCGTCCTCTGATGGCGAACCAGTCGAACCGGAATAGCCGCGATAATAGACGGCCAGAAAGCCAACGCCCTGCTCATGCATGCGTGCCCAGCGTCCATGCTGGACTTCCGGTCGCCCGGCATTGCCGTCAAAGAACAGGATGGTGGGACAGCCCGGCTCTGCCGCAGAGTACCAGGCCGTCAGCGTCTCGCCATCCGCCGTGTTGAGCCGGACCGGGCTGATCCAGCTCTGCTCTGGCGGAACGGTTTGCTGCGAAGGGTAATAGATAAGATCAGGCTCAACCCACCAGAGCGCAGCGCCGAGCAAGACATAAATCGCAATCAGCAAGGCTCCGATCGCGCGCACATGTCCCCACCAGCCGGTACGCCGGAAGATCGAGCGCGGGTTTTGCGACGAAGACAACATGCCTCCCCCATAACGGCTCAGTTTGACCGGGATAGGGCAAGCTGAAGGCGGATATGAGAACGGGGGTATACCGGCTCGGCATACCCCCGCAATTCTTCGTCAGACTTCTGGTAAAAGCAGGCCTTACTCAGCCGCTTCCATTTCAGGTTCATTTGAAGGAGTCCAGCGCAGGATCGGCTGACGCGCGGCCTTGGTTTCATCCAGGCGCTTTGTAGGCGCATGCACCGGAGCCGCTTGGAAGCGCTCGGTCTCGCCAGCTTTCGCAGCCAGTGCCAGAGCTTCGAGCGTTTCGATGAACCGGTCGAGACCAGAACGAGATTCCGTCTCCGTCGGCTCGATCAACATGGCCCCGTGAACGACCAGCGGGAAATACATGGTCATCGGGTGATAGCCCTCATCAATCATCGCCTTGGCGAAATCGAGCGTGGTGACGCCCGTATCCGCGAGGAAGCGATCATCAAACAGGGCTTCATGCATGCAGGTGCCTTCAAACGCCACCGTCATCACATGGCTCAGACGTGCCTGGATGTAATTGGCATTCAGGACAGCATCTTCAGCGACCTGTTTGAGGCCATCGGAACCATGGCTCATCATATAGGTGAGAGCGCGTGTAAACATGCCCATCTGACCATGGAAAGCTGCCATGCGGCCGAAGGGTTCGCCTTCCGCATCGGCTTCATGCTCGACCAGCTCCCAGCTTTCACCCTTCTGGACCACAAACGGCACAGGCGCATGAGCCGCCAGAGCTTCAGAAAGCACGGTCGGGCCGGAACCAGGACCACCTCCGCCATGCGGGGTGGAGAAGGTCTTGTGCAGGTTGATGTGCATGGCGTCGACACCGAGATCGCCCGGGCGCACCCGGCCGACAATGGCGTTGAAGTTCGCGCCATCGCAGTAGAAATACCCGCCCGCCTCGTGGATGAGATCCGCGATCTCGCGGATATCGCGCTCAAACAGGCCACACGTATTCGGATTGGTCAGCATGATGCCGGCAACATCATCGCCAAGCTTGGCCTTGAAGGCCTCCATATCGACACGGCCGGTCTCGTCGGCCGGGATTTCATCCACCGTGAAGCCGCACTGCACAGCTGTGGCCGGGTTTGTGCCATGGGCACTTTCCGGAACCAGAACGCGGCGGCGATGGGTTTGGCCATCCGCATCCAGCTTGGCGCGGATCGCCATCATGCCGCAAAACTCGCCATGGGCACCCGCCTTGGGAGACATCGCAACGCCCGGCATGCCGCAAAGCGTCATCAGCCAATGGGCCAGCTCACCGATAACCTGGTAAGCGCCCTGAACCGTCGAGGCCGGCTGCATTGGGTGGACATCGGCAAAGCCCGGCAGGCGCGCCATTTTCTCATTGAGGCGCGGATTATGCTTCATCGTGCACGATCCAAGCGGATAAAGGCCCAGATCAATTGCATAATTCTTGCGGCTCAGGCGCACATAATGGCGCATGGTCTCCGGCTCGGACAGGCCCGGCATGCCCAGTTTGGACTGGCGTTCCAGACCGCCGAGACGGGTCTTTCTGCCTTTGACGTCTGGCAGGTCCACACCGGTCTGCTCAACAGAGCCGCGCTCATAGATCAGCGCTTCAGCCTGATCGAGGCCTTTGGAGCCGGATGTGGTTTCGGCATAGCCGCCGGTGGAGATATTCTCTGCCATACGGGTCGGACGCCCTTGAGTATTCATACCCATTAGAGCACTCCTTTCAGCGCTTTAGCGAAGATCGCAATGTCTTCTTCCGTATTGGTTTCTGTTGCCGCGACCAGGAGGACATCGTCAAACTGGCCCGGGAAGAGACGGCTGGCCGGTACACCGCCCAGAACACCGACCTTGGCAAGGTCGTCGACAACCTCAGCTGCATTCTTCGGCAAGCGCAAAGCGAACTCGTTGAAGAAGGCATCATTGAGCACTTCAACACCGTCGATCTCATCCAACGCATCGGCGAGATCACACGCCGTTTCATGATTGATTTGGGCGAGCTGCTTTAAGCCTTTTTCGCCCAGAAGCGTCATGTGAATCGTCCACGCCAGAGCACAAAGACCTGAATTGGTGCAGATATTCGATGTCGCCTTGTCGCGACGGATGTGCTGCTCACGGGTCGACAGGGTCAGCACGAAACCACGGCGGCCATCGGCATCCACTGTCTCACCCGCCAGACGTCCCGGCATTTGGCGGATAAAGCGGCGATCATCCTTACAGGCGAACAGGCCAACATAAGGACCGCCGAAATTAAGGCCGACCCCAATGGACTGACCTTCGCCAACCGCAATATCTGCGCCCATGGCACCGGGCGCTTCAACCAGGCCAAGCGCAACCGCTTCGGTAAACACGGCGATGACAAGAACGCCCTTCGCATGAGCAGCCTCGGAAATGGAGCGCAGATCATGCAGCTGACCAAATACGTCCGGCGTCTGAACCACGATGCAAGCGACATCATCGGCGATCAGCTCCGCCACCGCGTCGAGCCCGCCCAGGCCCGGCTCGGTGCGCACAACGTCCACCTCGGAATACTTGGCCAAGGTTTTTGTCGCCTCGACATAGTGGGGATGCACACTGCCTGCCATGACCGCCTTGTTACGCTTGGTCACCCGCGCGGCCATCATCACCGCCTCGGCGCAGGCGGTGGAGCCGTCATACATGGAGGCATTGGCCACATCCATGCCGGTCAATTGTGCGACCTGGGTCTGGAATTCGAACAGGGTTTGAAGCGTGCCCTGAGAGATTTCCGGCTGGTAAGGCGTGTAGGCGGTGAGGAATTCCGAACGCTGGATCAGATGATCCACAGTCGAGGGAATATGGTGCTTATAAGCCCCTGCCCCCACAAAGAATGGTGCGGAAGAGGCCGAGATATTCTTTGACGCCATGGCAAACATGGCGCGCTCAACGGACAGCTCGGTCTGCTTGCGCGGGAGATCGATCAGCCCATCCTGACGCGCCGCCTCGGGCACATCGGTGAACAGATCATCAATGGAGGCGACGCCGATCGCGTCGAGCATCGCCTTCCGGTCAGTCTCTGTGTGGGGGAGGTAACGCATTTATTTTCCTTACGCGATGTGCGCGTTGTACGCGGCTTCGTCCATCAGGCCTTCGAGCTGGGAGGCATCAGCGAGCTTGAATTTCACGAACCAGCCATCACCGAGCGGCGCTTCATTGACCTTCGCCGGCTCGCCGTCCAGGCCGTCATTGATTTCAACGATCTCGCCATCAACCGGGGCATAGACTTCAGACGCGGCTTTAACGGATTCAACAACCGCGAACTCATCGCCCTTTTTCACCTGCTTGCCGACGTCCGGCAGCTCGACGAAAACGACATCGCCGAGTTGTTCCGCGGCGTAAGCGGTGATGCCCACCGTGGCGATATCGCCGTCAACGGTGATCCATTCATGGTCTTCGGTAAAACGTGTAGTCAAGGGTTCTCTCCTGCCCCTTGAGGGAATTAACCGCGATAGAAGTTATTGGGTACGAACGGCAGCTTGGTGACGACAGCCGGGCGCGCTCGGCCGCGCACCAGAATGTCCAGCTCCGTGCCTTCAGCAAAAAACGCCCGATCGACATAGCCCATTGCAACAGGACCATCGATCGTCGGACCAAATCCGCCCGATGTCACAAGGCCGATCACATTGCCGTCCTTATCGGCAATCTCAGCGCCTTCACGCGCCGGAGCGCCGTCGAGGCGCAGGCCAATCCGCTTCTGACACGATTTTTCGGCCAGCTGGCTGGCGACGACCTCGGCACCGGGGAAATCACCGCGTTCACGACGGGTTTTCGCGACCGCCCAGATGAGTGATGCCTCAACCGGGGTGCGGTTTTCGTCCATATCATGACCGTAAAGGCAAAGCCCTGCCTCCAGGCGCAGACTGTCGCGCGCGCCCAAACCGATCGGTTCAACAGCATCATCAGCCAGAATCAGGCGAGCGATACGCTCTGCTTCCGCTTCCGGAATGGAGATCTCGAAACCGTCCTCGCCCGTATAGCCAGACCGGGAGATCCAGACTTCCGTTTCACCGATCTCGAACCGGCCGCACTGCATGAAGACCAGCTCGCAGGCCGGTGCACAAAGGCGCGCCATTACGTCCTTGGCAGCGGGGCCTTGCAGCGCGAGAAGCGCGCGATCTGCGATAATCTCCAGCGTCCCGCGCCCCGCCGTATTCGCGGCGATATGAGCGAAATCATCGGCCTTGGTCGCCGCATTGACGACAAGAAACAGGGTTGAGGCGTCCTCGAACGGACGCGAAATCATCAGGTCATCACGAATACCTGCACGCTCATTGAGCAACAGGGTGTATTTCTGTTCCCCGGCACCGAGCAAACCAAGGTCCGCCGTGATCAAGGCCTCGAGTGCCGCCTCTTCGCCGCGATACCGCGCCTGTCCCATATGGGAGACGTCGAACAGGCCAGCCTTGGTGCGGGTGTGTTTGTGCTCGCCCATAATGCCGAGCGGGTATTGCACCGGCATGTCATAACCGGCGAAGGGCACCAGTTTGCCGCCGAGCTCAACATGCAAGGCATGAAGCGGGGTTTTGAGAAGCGTTTCAGTCATATCGGGTCCCCTTCAAGGGCTGGCAGGCATATCAATGGCCAGGCGTATCGCCTTGCCTTTCCTGCCCCCGCTGTCCCGATAACCTGAGAGATTCCGCACCACCGGTTTGGACCCGGCCCGCTTGCTCCGTCGGTGGGGTGTCTCGCACAACGCACGCACCCACTTTCCAGCGTTCTATCTTTCTCGCGGTCCCTTGGCCTGAGCGTTTCCGGGGCGGTTGCGCCTTCGGCGCCGGCTTATTCGCCGGTCTCTCCCGCGAGAAGTGTGTTCATCAGACTCCGCCTGCGAACGAGGCGGACTCTATGTTTGCGCCGCCCAAAGTCAACGTCACACCTCTGTCACGTCGGCGGTTTTCTTCGCATGGCTGACAATAAATTATGGTTATGCTCGTTTGCCGGGCAAGTGCCGCAATCTGAACACGCTCCGGCAGCGCAATAGGGGGCTGCGAAAGATGTTTAACTGGGAAGTTCTACACCGAGTCAATTCGGCTCTTCTCGGAGTTTTCATCGCGGCGCATCTCGGCGTCCATCTCTTGGCCGTCCACTCTCCGGAGGCTCATGCGCTGGGACTAGCTTGGATGCGGCGATACTATTCTGACTGGCGGATAGAAGCGGTGCTGATCGCCTCACTGCTCATCCAGATCGTGTCGGGCTGGGCCGAACTACGCCTCACCGTCAAACCGGGCTGGCGGCTGGTCCGGAATCTGAGTGGCCTTTATCTGGCGGTATTCATGCTCACCCATGTCGGCAGCGTGTTTCATGCCCGCCATGTCGATCAGGTCCCGACGGACTTCTACTGGGTCGCCGGCGCCTTCACTGTGGATATACTGCGGAATTACGCCATGGCATTCTATGGGCTAGGTGTGTTCAGCCTTTTTGCCCATATGATCGCTGTCGCAGCGCTGGCCTGGCCCGGCATGCCGTGGCGGTTGAACCTGGCCCTCTGGGCGGTCTCAGCCAGCGTGACAGCAGCCATTCTCCTGGCTTTTTCCGGCACGCTTTATGCGCTGGCCATACCGGAAACGGTCCGAGCCTATTACGAGGCCTATTGGTAGACCCTGATGGACCGGCTCAGCGGATAACCACCTACATCCGCTCTGGAGCTTCCAGGCCGAGCAAGTGCAGGCAAAGCTCAAGCTGCTTCAGCGTCGCCGCAGCGAGGGCCAGACGTGAGGCCTTGGTGGCATCCGTCTCGGCGATCAGTACCGGACACGCCGCATAGAATTTTGAGAAGGCCTGGGCCAGGGTGAAAGCGTGATCGCAGATGGCATTGGGCGCACGGTTCTCGCAAGCCTGATCCAGCGCGGCGCCGAACGCATCCAGCGCCAGCACGAGATCGGTTTCCTCCGGTGCTTCAACTCGGATCGCGCCAGGGGCGACGCCTTCGGCTTCTGCCTTGCGCATGAGCGACTTAACGCGCACAGCAGCATAAAGAAGATAAGGTCCGGTCTTGCCCTCAAAACTGGTGAAACGATCGAGGTCGAAGACATAATTCGTCGTGCGGTAATTCTGCAGATCCGCGAATTTGATTGCGGCCAGCCCCACCATGCGCGCGACACGATCATGCTCCTCGGCGCCGACATCGGCCGCCAGCCCGGCTTCCTTGAGACGCTCATCGGCACGCTCGATCGCGGATGTGATCAGATCGGCGAGGCGGAATGTTCCGCCATCCCGGGTGCGAAGGCGCTTGCCATCCTTGCCGTTCACTGTACCGAATTTGACGTGTTCCAGCGTGCCTTCAGGTGCCAGCCCAGCCTTGTCGGCAGCTCGGAAGACCTGTTCGAAATGATCTGACTGAGCCAGATCAACGACATAGAGAGTAAGCTCAGGCGCTTGGGTTTGCTTGCGATCAAGGATGGTTGCGAGATCAGTCGTGCCGTAAAGCGAGGCGCCTCCCGAGGTTACCAGGATAAGCGGCGCCAGCTCTTTCTTATCGCCTTCTCGGGCAACACGGACGACCCAGGCCCCGTCGCTTTCTTCCGCAACACCGCGATCCTTGAAGTCCTGCACCATGTCAGGGATGAGCGGATCGACATCGCTTTCGCCTTTCCAGAGGTCGAAATGAACGCCCAGCGCCCCGAAATCCTTCTTCAAGGCGGCAACAGACACGTCGATAAAGTGCTGCAAAAGCGCCCGATAACCCAAACGTCCAGCCTGCAATTCCGCCGTCGCCGCGCGCGAGACCTCAAGACGTTCCGGGTCAGACTTGGCTTTGGTCGATGCTTGCGGATAAAGGCGCGCGAGATCCTCGATATCAACCGGCGGCTCAGAAGGGTAATCTCCTGCATAGTCGGCATCGAAATAAACGAGGTCCGGCTGTTCCTCTGCCAGCTCGGTGATCAGGTGGCCCATCTGCAGCCCCCAATCGCCCAGATGGATATCGGACACGACCTCATCGCCGCGGAAGCGGAAAAGACGCTGCAGGCTGTCGCCGAGTACGGAGGAGCGCAGATGGCCGACATGCATCGGCTTGGCGACATTCGGTCCGCCAAAATCGATCATCATCTTTTTCGGTGCGGGCGAGAGCGGCGCGCCGGCGCGTTCATCCGCAGCAATCTCAGCCGCACGGCGCTCATAACTGGTTTTGACCGGCGTCAGATTGATGAAGCCCGGACCCGCAATATCTGCTTTTTCAATCAGGGCATGACCGGAGATCTGCTCAAGAACCGCCTGCGCCAGTTCACGCGGGTTTCTTTTGGCCTGTTTAGCGGCGGGCATTGCGCCATTGCACTGGAAAGGGCCCAGTTCTGGACGGGTCGAGGGGCTGACACGGCCCAGCTCCCGCGGCAGCTCAAGAGAAGCGAACGCGTCGCCCAGCACGGCGCTGAGCTGATCGGCAATTGAAGGCATGAGGCGTTATTCCTGTCCGGCGATCACGCGGAAGCGGCGACCGGAACGGTTATAGGCCAGCTGCTCATCGGTGAGCTCATAGCCGACCAGGATTTCAAAATTGATTCCAGACGTGTCCGGCGCAGCGCGCGGGATCGAGATCGCATCAATCGTCTCTGTCAGAAAAATACGGTCTTCATCCCGATCAAAACGCACTTCGATGGGGAAAACCTGTTTATCGATGACACCGACATTCACGCGCGTAATCGCTACAAAATACTCATAGGTATGGCGGTCACCGCGCGCAGCCGGCCCGCGACCGAAACCCATATCGATCTCGAGATTCGCGAGGATCGGATTGTCACCATAATAGCTGCACTGAGAGCGGACATTGAGAATCTCGGCGGTAAAACCCACATTCCCATAAGCTTCCTCGCCAGTGACGAATTCGACCTGACGATGGGCGTCATACAGGGCAAAGGCCGTTGGGCAGGGTCCGACATTCGGCTCGGGACTACCCAGGGCGTCGCCAACGGTGGACAAGGTCGAGCAGCCCGAGAGGGCCAATCCGAGAACGGCGAATGAGGCAATGATACGCATGGTGCAACACCTGAATTAGAAACCGATTTGCCGACTGGATAGCGCGCGGCCACTTTGTTAATCACGGTCATACGATGCGCAGCGCAAGACCGCAACGCCATCGCTGAAGGAGATCGAAGCGTAATGGAAAAATCTCGACCAGAACTCTCAGTTCTACTGGCAGCTCCGCGCGGGTTTTGCGCCGGGGTTGATCGGGCCATCCAGATTGTCGAGCGGGCGATCGAACGCTTCGGTGCGCCGGTCTATGTGCGCCATGAGATCGTCCATAATCGCCATGTTGTTGAACGTCTGGAAGCGCTTGGCGCCATCTTCGTTGAAGAACTGGACCAGTGCCCGGCCGATCGCCCGGTGGTCTTTTCCGCTCATGGCGTGCCCAAATCCGTGCCCGCAGAGGCTGAACGTCGCGAGATGATTTATGTGGATGCGACCTGCCCGCTGGTTTCCAAAGTCCATGTTGAGGCGGAGCGACTTCATCAGCGAGGTTTCGAGGTTGTTCTGATCGGTCATGAGGGACATCCCGAAGTCATCGGGACAATGGGCCAATTGCCACAAGGCGCCATCCAGCTGATCGAAACCGTTGAGGATGCTGAGCGCTTTACCCCTCGCGACCCTGATCGGCTCTCCTTTGTCACCCAGACTACGCTTTCCGTCGACGATACGGCAGATATTGTAGCCGCGCTTCAGGCTCGCTTTCCGCAAATCCAGGCGCCGCACAAAGAAGATATTTGCTATGCGACGACCAATCGGCAGGCCGCGGTAAAGGAGATGGCGGCGAAATGCGATGTGGTCTTTGTCATCGGCGCGCCGAACTCCTCCAATTCCGTCCGACTGGTCGAGGTCGCCCTGAAGGCGGGCGCCCCCCGCGCACGCCTTGTGTCCAGCGCCGCGGATGTAGAATGGGAGGAGCTGGACGGGGTGTCGACCGTTGGCATTACAGCCGGAGCTTCTGCGCCGGAAGACCTTGTTCAAGGCCTGATCAACGGGTTGGCCAAACGCTTCGACATTAAGCAAAACGATGTGCGCGTGACCGATGAGGATGTCGTCTTTAAACTGCCTCGCATCATAGCTTGATGGAGGCCCGCATGGCGGAGACGAAAACCCGGCCGACGACTGTTTCGCCGGAGGACTTCATAGCCACGGTAGAGCACAAGACGCGCCGTGCTGACGCCGAAACCCTGCTGGAGATGATGAAACGGATCACCGGATGGGAGGCTCAGATGTGGGGCCCGTCCATGATTGGGTTCGGCTCCTATCACTATAAATATGAGAGCGGGCATGAGGGCGACTTCATGCGAACCGGTTTCTCCCCCAGAAAGGCCAATCTGGTCGTCTATATTATGCCCGGCTACACAGATTATGGCGAAATCCTCAGCCGTCTCGGCAAGCATAAAATGGGGAAATCATGCCTCTACATCAATAAATTGGCAGATGTAGACCTCGCCGTGCTCGAAGAGCTGATCCGTGCCGGCCTCGCCGATATGAAGAAGAAATACCCGGAGACCGCCTGATGGCGCGATCCCCCAAAATGGTGGTTCGCGATTGGGTCGAGGCCTTCAACCGCGCGGATCTGGAGGCGATCACGGCACTGTATGCGCAAGACGCGGTCAATCACCAGGTCGCCTATCAGCCCGTTGAGGGGCGCGCGGCCATTCGGGATCTCTTTGCCACGGAGTTCGCGCGCGCTGATATGCACTGCGATATT
>JAAEZM010000011.1:55394-89681 GCA_018222865.1 Alphaproteobacteria bacterium | reverse complement strand
ATGCGGGAATGTCTTTAAGCTGGTGACTATCTCCAATGATTGTGACCGAGACACTCTGCTTTTGGAAGTGAAGCCCAAGGGGCCTGCTTGCCACCTCGGTACAGTGACCTGTTTTGGCGACGATCCAGGCCCGGGCTTGGGGTATCTGGCGCACCTGCGTTCCATCATCCGCAAGCGGAAGAAGGAAAAGCCCAAAGGGTCCTATGTGGGCGACTTGTTGTCCCGGGCACCAAAGCGCCCGGCGCAGAAAGTTGGCGAAGAGGGCGTGGAAGTCGCCATGGCCGCTGTATCGGAAGATGATGAGGCCTTGGTTGGCGAAGCGGCTGACCTAGTTTTCCACCTCATGGTTTTGCTCGAATCCCGTGATTTGAGCCTGGATGATGTTGTCGCCGTATTGCGTAAGCGCCATGCGGTACGAGCAGCGAAGAAGTAAGGCGCCTAGCTCTCTCTCAGGCGCCAAGGAGGAATAATGCTGTCCGCGATGATGTTTGCTGCCCTGTTGAGTGAAACAGGGCCGGATACAATTGTGGTCACTGCAGAGCGAGGCGGCGAGGCGCGCGACGCGGCAGTCCTCCCGGTAGGCCTTTTGGGCGAAGAGGAGATTGCATCGGTCGGGGCACAACATCCCGCCGAGCTTCTCAATCGCATCGCCGGGGTCAATATTCACCGCGGCAATGGCGCAGAACACCTCACCGCTATTCGCTCCCCCGTCTTGGTGGGGGGTGCCGGTGCAGGCTCTTTCCTCTATCTGGAGGATAGCCTGCCGCTGCGCGCTGCGGGCTTTGCCAATGTGAATGGTCTGTTTGAGAGCGCCAATGGATTGGCCAGTTCCATTGAAGTGCTGCGTGGCCCCGGTTCTGCTTTGCACGGCTCAAACGCTCTACACGGTGCGATCAATATCCGTTTGCCCCAGCTTGATGGAGAGGGCCAGTTCGTTGAGGCCGGCGCCGGGTCTTTCGGGCGTTATCGTGGGCGCACGCTCCAGCGGTTTAATTCTGCGGGCAATCGGGCATTGATCGGTCTGGCGGGGCAGCATGAAGATGGCTGGCGCGATGAGGCAGGCCTCGACCGCGTCGAGCTCATCGCCCGCACCGGTGGCCAGATGGGTCAGATTGATTGGCAGTTCACGCTGTCAGGCGTGTCACTCAATCAGGAAACCGCTGGCTTTATCTTTGGTCAGAACGCTTATGAGGATGAGGCGGCTAGCCGTGTGAACGGCGATCCGGAAGCCTATCGCGATGCTTATGCGGTGCGGGCGGATCTCCAGCTTTCAGGGGCATTTCAAAACGGCTGGGAATGGAACCTTCGCCCTTATCTTCGCGATCAGGATATGGATTTCCTGATGCACTTCTTCCCGACCGAGCCTTTGGAGGAGAGCCGTCATTCCAGCTTCGGACTCCAATCCTATCTCAACCGGGACGTCGGCAATTGGCGCGTCACGCTTGGCCTGGACCTGGATCGCTCCAATGGCGAGTTAAGCGAGTTCCAGTCCCAGCCAACGCGCTTCAGCTTTGTTCAGGGCGAGCACTATGATTACAGCGTCGATGCGAGCGTTATCGCGCTCTATGGCCAGACACGGTGGCAGGTTACCGATCAGCTCGATCTTCAGGCGGGCCTTCGTTATGAGCGCACCGAGTATGATTACGACAACAAGCTCGCAGCCAATAGCGTCGGCCGTTATTTGCGCTTGGCCGATCGCGACGATGATTTCGAAACGCTGACACCGCATTTCGGCTTCAATTATGGGATCAATGACCGGGCGGCGCTCTTCGGGCGAGTGGCGCGCGGGGCGCGGGCTCCACAGACCGCTGAGCTGTATCGCCTCCAGCCTGGTCAGGATATTTCGCAGATTGAGCCGGAAACGCTCGACAGCGCCGAGCTTGGCTATCGTGTTTCAACCGTCTCCGGAGCCCGTTTCGAGGTGACCGGCTTCATCATGCGCAAGGAAAATGTCTTCTTTCGTGATGCCGATGGCGTCAATGTCACGGATGGCAAGACGGATCATCACGGGATCGAGGTCGAATGGTCTCAACCCCTGTCGGACGCGCTGTCTTTCGATCTCGCAGCAACCTGGGCGGAGCACACCTACGCCTTTGACCGGAATGTCGGCAATGCCAGCGAAGTGATCACCAATGGTGACCGTGTCGATACCGCTCCTGACTGGTTGGTCTCAGCGCGTTTGAACTGGACACCGATTGATCCGGTCTGGATCAGTGCGGAGTGGGTGCATGTCGCGGAGTATTTCACCAATGCAGCCAATACCCGTCGCTATGACGGTCATGACCTGCTGAACCTTCGGGCACGCTACGCGTTTGAGAATGGTGTGACTTTATTTGGCGCGGTTCGGAACCTTCTGGATGAACGGTATGCAGAGCGCGCCGATTTCGCTTTCGGCAATGATCGTTACTTCCCCGGTGAGCCGCGCGCGGTTAGCTTGGGTGTGCGTGTCGAATACTAAGCAAAATCTCGGGGAGGGGATGATGCGTTACTTGATTGCAGGTCTGGCTTGCGCGCTGTCATTTGAAGCGTCTGCTCAGGATTATTTTCCGCCACAAGGAGACGCTCAGTGGGAGCGCCGGGATGCGATCGAACTCGGCTTCGACGCTGATGCCCTGCAGGCGGCGGTGGACTTTGCAATCGAGAATGAGACCCAGCCCCGTGAAGGCTGGGAAGGCGTCGATGCGCGGGATCTTTCGGTTATGGTGCCGCTGACCTGGGCCTTTGAACCGCATTCCAGTCCCCTCGGCGAGCTGCGTCGTCGGGGTGGCCCGGCGGGTATGATCGTTCGTGACGGCTATATCGTAGCGGAATGGGGAGATCTTGACCGCGTCGACATGACTTTCTCGATCTCTAAGACCTTCCTCAGCCATGTCGTGGGTGTCGCGGTCGATGAGGGGCTGATCGCAGATGTGCATGATCCAGTTTCCGAACGCGTCGCGGATCCGCGTTTTCATACGGACCATAACCGCGAAATTACCTGGGATCAGATGTTGCGCCAGACATCGGGATGGTGGGGAACCCTCTGGGACAAGCCGGCCTGGGCCGACCGCCCGGCGCGCGATAATCCTGCCCGCGATCTGGTGGCGGGGCCTCCGGAACCGGGCTCGGCCTGGGAGTATAATGATGTCCGGGTGAATGCCTTGGCACTCGCTGCGCTCTATGTGTTCGAGCGCCCTTTGTCAGACGTGCTTCGCGAAGAGATTATGAGCCCGATTGGCTCATCGAATACATGGGAATGGCACGGCTACCGCAATAGCTATATCACCCTCAACGGCGAAGAAATGTGGTCCGTTTCCGGGGGCGGTCATTGGGGCGGTGGGATGATGCTGTCCGTATATGACCAGGCTCGGCTGGGACTTTTGGGCTTGCATCGTGGCCAGTGGGACGGAGAAGAAATTCTCTCTGACAGCTGGTTTGAAGCTTCGCTGACGCCGACGCAAACGGCGCCTCACTACGGGTATATGAACTTTTTCCTGAATAGTCCGGAGCTTGAGGGCGCGACGATCTCAGTCGATTCCGCGCCCTCGACCAGCTTCGCCTATCTCGGCGCTGGCGCAAACATGGTTTTCGTCGATCCCGAGCACCGTATCGTCGCGGTTGTCCGTTGGATCGAGGCGAGCCAGCGCGGTGCATTCATTGACCGGATTATGCAGGCCATCGAGCGCGACTGATTGCGATACGGGCGCTTCAGCTTCACCTACTGTGGGCAATAGATATAGCAATACCGCTAATGCGGCGTAGACAAAAATAGTACGCATGACACCCCCTCACACCTGGTTGCACTAAGCAAATTAAAGCAACCAGAGATTATCCTATTTCGGGAATGTTCAAATCGCAAGGGTACAAGATGCATGTAGTTAAGTTTGCATCTTAGCCGGGAGGCAAAAGCGATGAAATCTCTATTCGAATAGGCTCGGAAATCCCTGGGGCGGCACACAAGCAATTGCACACACGGAGTTACACACTGTGAGCTGAACAGTGACCGGCATTCGCGTAACGGGCAGGGACAAGTCGTCGCTAGCGCGGCTTGAACCGTTCGGTGAAGCGATGTCGATTGCCGGGGTGCGTCAAGCGGGCAAAAGTGACAACGGCATCATCTTGGAATGTCCGGCGTTCCAGAATTAGGCAGGCCGTTCCGGCTTCAATATCGAGTTGCTCAGCAGTGACTTCATCCGCGTTTTCAGCGCTAATCACATGCTCTGCTTCAGTCCAGCCGGCAACTGAAAGCAGCCAGGCGCCAGGGCTGAGTGTACGAAAATTCTGCGCCGCGGCTTCTGGCAGGACCTGAAGATTGATCCATCTTTCCTCAAGCTCGACAGCGTCTCCATCGCCAAGGTGGCGGCACAGCACATATTGGACATCTGCCCCTTCCTGGATGCCAAGCCGGAGCGCAATATCATCTGGTGCAGATACCGTGTCATTGCTCAGGCACTCATAGCGGTAGCGCTGCCCGCGTTGTGGAATCACGCGCGCCATATCCGCAATTTCCAGGACGGCTGAAGGGGCGGGCGGGGCCGCGACAAAACTTCCGGCGCGGCGTCGGCGAATGATGTGGCCGCTATCCGTCAGTTCGCGCAGGGCGCGGTGGACAGTCATGCGAGCGGTGCCGAAATGTCGTGCGAGCTCTTCTTCACCGGGTACACGTTCGCCTGCTGGCCAAGCACCTGAGGTGATCTGGTTTCCAAGAACGCGCTTGATCTGTTCATAGACTGCGCCCTGGCCATCAAGCTGCAGTTCTGCCTGCCAATCATTCATAGTCTTATTGCCTGTCAACTCGCCGGAGGAGCGCTTGCAGCGCATGCCGATATGATGCGTCTACATCGGCACGGGCTAGCGCCTGACCTCCGCTCACTACCTGATTTGCCGAAACATAGACCGATTGAACCAATCGTCCATCTCCCGAGAAGATCCACGTGTCGAGAACCGCATCTTCGCATCGACCGATCAGAGCCGGGGCGTTGATATTGAGTTCCACCAGATCGGCGGCCGCACCGATGCGGATCCCCGAGCGATCCTGACCAGAGGCTTGACCTCCGCCGTGAAGCGCGTGGCTGAACAGGAAACGGCCCGTGCTCTGTCCCGTCTCACTCAAGACATTGCGTTGATGGTGCGAGAGGCGCTGACTGTACTCGAGTAGTCGGAGTTCTTCCGCCAGGTCGATGCGGATATGACTATCCGACCCAATACCGAAAGTGCCGCCTGCTTCGGTGAAATCTCGGGCGGGGAATATGCCATCACCAAGATTCGCCTCGGTCAGGGGGCAAAGTCCAGCGACGGCGCGCGAGCGCACGAGCGCTTCGGTTTCCGCCCGCGTCATGTGCGTGGCATGGACCAGGCACCAGCGTTCATCGACGGGGGCCTTTTCCAACAGAAGCTCAACCGGACGCGCGCTGTGAAACGCCATACACGCCTCCACTTCACCGGTTTGCTCCGCGATGTGAATATGTATGGGACGTTGTCCGGCGAGTTCAGTCAGGGCCTGAATGTCTTCTATATCCGTGGCGCGCAAAGAGTGGGGTGCCACCCCAATTCGGGCGTTCTCAAGTCGGCGCGTGTGGGCCATCGCCGCAGACCAGAGTGTTTCATAGCTGTCGATCGAATTGGTGAAACGCTGTTGTCCGACAGATGGCTCATCGCGGCCAAAGCCTGACCAGCGATAGAGCACGGGCAGCAAGGTCATGGCGATGCCGGCGGTCTGTGATGCCTTGCAAACCCTGCCAGCCATCTCTGCTGGGTCATCATAGGCTTGCCCATTGGGACCATGATGGAGGTAATGGAATTCTGCGACGCGGGTGAAGCCGCTCTCGAGCATTTCGCAATAGGCAAGGGCGGCGATCGCCTCCATATCCTCAGGCGTAATGGCCCCGACAAAGCGGTACATCAAATCCCGCCAGGTCCAAAAACTATCCTGAGTGGGGCCACGCTGCTCCGAGAGACCGGCCATGCCGCGCTGAAACGCGTGAGAGTGCAGATTTGTCATACCGGGCAGAACGGTCCCGAGGCGGATTGCATTTGCGCCAGCTTCGGTGTCAGTGAAGATGTGCGTGATCACTCCATCAGATGAGCACTGAAGCGTTACATCTCGGGCCCAGCCGGTATCGGTCAGCACGTGTTCACAGTGAAATTCAGTCATTGAAGACCTCCTGGATAGACAGGAATGAAGCGGCTCTATAATTGTATATACATAATGAGCTTCGAGGTGAAACACCCGGCTTGAGGAGCAGAAGATGCACGCCGACCGGCTTTATACAAATGCGCGCTTGGCTACGATGAGACCAGGCGCCACGCCATACGGAGCGGTAGAGAAGGGCGCGATTGCGACCTACGCTGACCGGATCGTTTATGCGGGCCCGGAGGAGGACGCCCCCTCGGCGCCCATGGTGGTCGATCTGGAGGGGCGCTGGGTCACGCCGGCATTGATCGATTGCCATACGCATCTGACCTTCGCGGGAGATCGCTCTGACGAATTTGAGCGCCGTCTGGCCGGAGAGACCTACACGCAAATCGCTCAGGCCGGGGGTGGTATCGCCAGGACTGTAGCGGAAACCCGTAAGGCGGGGGCGGCTGAATTGGCAGCCGGAGCGCTCTCTCGCCTTGATACCTTTATTGAAGAAGGTGTCGGGACGATTGAGATCAAGTCTGGCTATGGTCTCACCTTCGAAAGCGAACTCGCCATGCTCAAGGCTGCGCGTGCAACCGGGCTCGCCTCTGGAATGCGGGTCATGACGACCTTGCTGGCCGCACATGCTATTCCCCCGGAATATGAAGGTCGCTCAGCGGCCTATATCGATGAGGTGTGTATCCCGCTGATCCGTGAAGCTGCGCGCGAAGGGCTGGCAGATGCGGTGGATGCGTATTGCGAGAGCATCGCTTTCTCGCCGGAAGAGACCCGTCGACTCTTCATCGCTGCAAAGGCGGTAGGATTGCCAGTCAAGCTACACGCAGATCAGTTTTCTGATCTTGGCGGTGGGCAGTTAGTGGCGGAATTTGACGGTCTTTCCGCGGACCATATCGAGTATTCCAGTGCCGCCTCTATCAAAGCGATGGCGAAGAGCGGAACTGTCGGAGTGCTTCTGCCAGGGGCCTATTATTCCACCGGTGAAACACGCAAGCCGCCCGTCGATTTGATGCGGCAGGCCGGCGTTCCCATGGCGGTCGCAACCGACGCAAATCCCGGCTCGTCTCCGCTGCTCTCGATCCTTACGGCTGCGAATATGGCCTGCACGCTTTTTGGTCTGACCGTAGAGGAGGCGCTTTCAGGCATCACCCGAGAAGCGGCTCGCGCTCTGGGTCTGGGAGCTGAGATCGGCACAATCGAGTCGGGCAAGAAAGCTGATTTGGCGGTCTGGGATATCGAGCGCCCGGCTGAGTTGATTCAATGGCTGGGCCGTCGGCCGCTGCATGGACGTATTCTTGGAGGTGAATGGTTGTGAGTGCGATTATCCTTAAGCCCGGCGCTATGTCGCTGCCGGATTGGCTTGCGATTTACCGGGGTGCGGCTCTGAGTTTGGCCGAGACTGCCAAGCCTGGTGTTGACGCGGCGGCGCAAACCGTGGAGGCGCTCATAGCTTCTGGTGAAGCGGTGTATGGGCTGAATACCGGATTTGGTAAGCTTGCGCAGACGCGCATCGCCAATGATGAGCTTGCGTTATTGCAGGAACGTCTGGTGCTCTCCCATGCGGCCGGCGTTGGCGAACCGCTCAGCCAGGATGTGACCCGGCTGATGATGGCACTGAAAATCGCCAGTCTTGCGCGAGGCGCCTCAGGCATTCGCTGGACGACCATCAAGGCTCTCGAAGCAATGCTGGAGCGTGGTGTCTTGCCTGTGATCCCGGCTCGTGGGTCTGTTGGGGCCTCAGGCGATCTCGCGCCCCTCGCTCATATGTCCGCCGCTCTCATCGGGCGGGGTGAGGCGATATATCAAGGCGAGCGACTGCCCGCAAAAACGGCGCTGGTCCGTGCCGGTCTCATGCCCGTCCAGTTGGGCCCCAAGGAAGGACTGGCCCTGCTCAATGGCACGCAATGCTCGACAGCCCTGGCTCTGGCCGGACTTTTTGAGGCCGAACAGGCCTATCGCAATGCCCTTATAGCCGGAGCCTTGTCGGTTGATGCTGCCAAAGGCTCAATTGCGCCCTTCGATGCGCGGATCCATTCCCTGCGAGGCCATTCCGGTCAGATCGAGGCGGCCGCTGCGCTCTTAGACCTTCTGGAGGGCTCAGCAATTCTGGATAGTCATGAAGCGTGCAACAAGATCCAGGATCCCTACTGCCTGCGGTGCCAACCCCAGGTAATGGGCGCCGTTGTCGGCGTCCTGCGGCAGGCGGCCGAGACGCTGGAAATCGAAGCCAATGCTGTTACGGATAATCCGCTGGTTTTCGCAGAAACCGGTGAGGCGATCTCCGGCGGCAATTTTCACGCTGAACCGGTGGCGTTTGCTGCCGACCAGATCGCCATTGCGGTGTGCGAGATCGGCTCCATCTGCGAGCGGCGGATCGCACTCTTGACCGATCCGGCGGTTTCAGGGCTGCCGGCCTTTTTGACGCCTAATCCTGGAATCAATTCGGGTTTCATGATCGCTCATGTCACCGCCGCCGCCTTGGTGTCGGAGAATAAGCAAAAAGCCTATCCCGCTTCGGTCGACAGCATACCCACAAGCGCGAACCAGGAAGATCATGTCTCCATGGCCACCCATGGGGCGTATCGCGTTTTGCAGATGGTGCAGAATGTACGCGATATCATAGCCGTCGAGCTTTTATGCGCAGCGCAAGGGATTGAGTTTCATGCGCCGCTTGAAACCTCAACCTCGCTTAATCGGATCAAGGCTCGCCTGCGCGCGGATGTGCCGCCTTATGGCGATGATCGGTATTTTGCGGACGATATCAATGCCGCATCGGCTCTGGTGGCCTCGGGGGCATTGGTCGAGGATCTTGATTTGCCGGGTGTGGCCTGATGGACGTGTTTGCGCTCAGCGAGGGGGCAGGGCCGCTTGTGGTCTCAATGCCGCATTCGGGGACGAGTATTCCCGTTGAGCTGCACGACAGCTGGCCACAAAGACTGGCGCCGCCAGCGTCAACAATGCCCGATACGGATTGGCACATTCCTGAGCTGTATGATTTTCTTTCCGGTCTCGATGCATCGGTAATTCGCGCAAACTATTCACGATACATCATCGACCTTAATCGCGATCCTTCCGGGCAGTCGCTCTACCCGGGCCAGGCGACGACAGGCCTCGTGCCGATGGAGCTGTTTGATGGCGCTCCGGTTTATCGGTCGGGTCATGAGCCTGATGCCGGCGAAATTGAACAGCGCCGTCAGCGCTATCACACCCCATATCATCAAGCCCTCACAGATCAGATCGCTCGTGTCAAAGCCAGGCATGGCTATGCGCTGCTTTGGGATGCCCATTCCATAGCCAGCCTTGTGCCGCGGCTGTTTGAGGGGCGATTGCCTGATCTCAATTTGGGGACGAATACAGGCCGATCCTGCGCGCCACAAGTTCAGGCGGCGGCAGAGGCCGCCATGGTGGCAGAAGGCAATTACAAGACCATTTCGAACGGCCGGTTCAAGGGGGGGTGGATCACTCGTCACTACGGCCAGCCGCAGGAACACGTGCACGCTCTTCAAATGGAGATCGCTCAGATCGCTTACATGCAGGAGGGCGCGCCGTTTCAATTTGACGAGGCGAAAGCCCAGCGTCTGCGACCCGTTCTTCTATCCATCATTCAGGCTGCGCTGAGTGCAGCTCAAGCCCTATACGCGGGAGACATATTATGACCGGAACCCGACTTGATAACGCTCGTATTATTCGCGCGAAGCACGGGAGTGATCTCGATGCTCAAAGCTGGGCTGCTGAGGCCCCCTTGCGAATGCTGATGAATAATCTCGACCCGGAAGTCGCTGAGCGTCCCGAGGAATTGGTGGTTTATGGGGGGATCGGCCGAGCGGCTCGGGATTGGGAGAGCTTTGACAAGATCGTCGCAACGCTGAAACGGCTCAAGGACGACGAGACCTTGCTGGTCCAGTCAGGCAAGCCTGTGGGCGTGTTCCGAACTCACAGTGATGCGCCCCGCGTGCTGATCGCCAATTCCAACCTCGTACCCGGCTGGGCCAATTGGGAGCATTTCCGCGAACTCGATAAGAAGGGTCTGATGATGTACGGCCAGATGACGGCCGGGTCGTGGATCTATATCGGCAGCCAGGGCATCGTTCAGGGCACGTATGAGACCTTCGTGGAGGCCGGTCGTCAGCATTATGACGGTGATCTTTCCGGCAAGTGGATCCTGACCGGCGGGCTTGGCGGTATGGGTGGCGCCCAACCGCTTGCCGCGACCATGGCAGGCGCCTGCATGCTGGCCGTGGAATGCCAGCCGAGCCGGATCGAGATGCGCCTCAAGACGGGCTATCTCGACAAGCAGGCCGCGGATCTCGATGAGGCGCTTGAAATCATCAAGTCGGCCTGCGCGAAAGGTGAAGCTGTTTCTGTGGGTCTGCTCGGCAATGCCGCAGAGGTCTTCCCGGAGCTTGTCCGTCGCGGCGAGCACCCGGATATGGTCACGGATCAGACCTCGGCGCATGATCCCGTCAACGGGTATTTGCCGCTTGGCTGGAGTCTCGATGAGTGGGAGAGCAAGCGCGAAACTGCGCCCGAGGAAGTCGCTGCAGCTGCGAAGAAGTCCATGGCGATCCATGTTCAAGCCATGCTGGATTTCTGGAAGCAAGGCATTCCCACCCTCGATTATGGGAATAATATCCGTCAGATGGCGCTTGATGAGGGGGTGGAGCACGCCTTCGACTTCCCCGGCTTTGTACCCGCTTACATCCGGCCGCTTTTCTGTCGCGGAATTGGGCCGTTTCGCTGGGCCGCGCTCTCAGGTGACCCGGAGGACATTTTCAAGACCGACGCGAAGGTCAAGGAATTGATCCCGGATAATCCGCACCTTCATCGCTGGCTCGACATGGCCCGGGAGCGTATTCATTTCCAGGGCTTGCCGGCCCGGATTTGCTGGGTTGGCCTTGGGGAACGGCACAAGCTCGGCCTCGCCTTCAATGAAATGGTGAAATCCGGTGAGCTTTCGGCGCCGGTCGTTATCGGCCGAGATCATTTGGATAGTGGCTCTGTTGCAAGTCCAAACCGGGAAACGGAGGCAATGGCCGACGGTTCAGATGCCGTTGCGGACTGGCCGCTACTCAATGCGCTACTCAACACAGCGTCCGGAGCGACCTGGGTCTCGCTGCACCATGGCGGCGGTGTTGGCATGGGCTATTCCATTCACTCCGGACAAGTCGTGTTGTGTGACGGCACACCGGAGGCGGCGGCTCGTGTGGGTCGCGTGCTGTGGAATGATCCGGGCACGGGTGTGATGCGTCATGCCGATGCCGGCTATGAGATCGCCAAAGACTGTGCGCGGGAGCAGGGGCTGGATCTTCCAAGTCTGGACGATACCTAGCCTACAGGCCGTTATCGACCTTGCATGAATGCCATTTACCTAGAGTGTAGGGTCGGTCTTTTTGCCAAGGGGGGATTAAGTGCTGCGATACCTCTTCGTCCTCACGCCGCTCATAGCAAGCTTTATTTGTGCCGTCTGGTTTGACGGAATGATCTATGATGCGGAGCTTGGGGCGGCGATAGGGATACTCGCGAGTTTGGTTCTTCTCGCAGTCGCAAGCATATTGTGGTTCGTCGGCGTGGTCTGGGCCCTCCTAATCCCGAGAAGCCCGATCAAAGGCATAAGTTTCTCTGGCTTCGTCATCCTACTTGG
The DNA here is from genome assembly GCA_018222865.1 of Alphaproteobacteria bacterium. Classification (GTDB taxonomy): domain Bacteria; phylum Pseudomonadota; class Alphaproteobacteria; order Caulobacterales; family Maricaulaceae; genus Maricaulis. The sequence continues at coordinate 77,922 of JAAEZM010000011.1, read as the reverse complement.
CGGCATCGTCCTCCTGGCGGGCCTTTGGGGGCTTTCACTGTATTACTCTGGCCATGCGGCCGGAGCGCATGCGCAGCGATTTGGCTATTTCCCTTATACCAGCATATTGGCGATATATGCGGGAGCGCTGACTGCGCTGGGCGCTTTGACGCAGATGGGCCGCGATTGCCGCTAAAGCAATCCCAACGCCTTGTAGGTCTTCTCGCCGACATGTCCGTCTTTGCTCAGGCCTGCCGAGGACTGAAAGGCTTGAACCGCTTTGGCAGAGCCTGGTCCGTAAATCCCGTCAGCGATAAGGTCGGCCCCGCCATGTTCAGGCTTTGACAGGGCGGTTTGCACCTGCCGCACATCGCAGCCGCGCGGCCAGGGTTTCGCGGCTACGAGAGTGCGGTAACCCACTTGCGGTCCATCAAACACGCCGGGTGGTTCGGCTGCGAGGCTGGCCACGCTGATAGTCTGCCCGCGGACCGTCATGGGCAGGGCAAGATCCCAGTTCTCAGCTGCGATCATCTCCTCGAATGCATTCATCCGGTACACTGTGGCGTGCAGAGCGGTATTGGGGTTTTCGGCCAGCCACGACTTGCGGGTCGAGACATAGGTCTTCATCCAGGTTTTTTCTCCCACAGAACCAAGTGAACCGCCCAGCGCCTCGTCCGTGCGCTTACGGATAAGAGCAAAGCTCCCATGGACCCAGCTGTCATAAGTGATCGCCGCGCCGAGTGCGCTCTGACCTCCCATGCTCAGCCAGGTCTGGTGGGCAGGATCCCAGTAAGCGCTGTCAAAAAACCGATCTTGGGCCTGACGCATGACAGGTTGATCTGCTGCGGCGCGCAGGAGGTTAGCGAAAAACGGGTCGGTGTTTAGCGTCTCGTCTTTTGCGCGTATTCGCGGCAGGTAGGCTTTGAGGTCAAAAGAGGCCTCACTGCCGGCGTTTTCCAGGTAGGCCTCGATCAGTTTTGCCAGATTGCCCGACATGAGTGTGGTTTGGCTGCGGCCATATGTCAGGCCGCCCGTATCCCCCTTGATCAAGGTCACTTGAGAATACACGCCCAGCACCGCGCCAGTCTCGTATATGTTGACGATCGAATGAATGGTCTGAACCTGAAGCGGGGTGAGGGGTGTCATGGAAAGCTCCTCCAGCGAGTAAGTGACAGTGCGCCAATCAATTACAGGCTGCAAGTGTGTCACGGGTCGCGCCGGAGGGGATAAGTTGTTGGCGATGGTTCTGGGCGCTCGCGCTGTTATTCGGCTTCACAGCTTCAACCGGCGGGATGACAAGTGCGGCTCTGCGTCCTAGATAGGCCGCGAATATACATGTCATGGAGCTGCGCAATGTCCTCTGCCTTTTACGACTTTCTTGGCCAGGAACTGAAACAGATCGAGGCGGACGGGCTTTACAAGCGCGAGCGGATCATCACCTCCGAGCAATTCTCAGAAATCGATGTCACGTCAGATGGTCAAGACAGCCATGTCATCAATTTTTGCGCGAATAACTATCTCGGACTGGCTAATCGTCCTGAGCTTATAGAGGCCTCAAAAGCGACCTTGGATACGCACGGATTTGGTGTGGCGTCTGTGCGCTTCATCTGCGGAACGCAGGATATCCACAAGGCGCTTGAAGCCAAGATTGCAGCCTTTACCGGGCAAGAGGACTCCATTCTCTACGCTGCCGCCTTTGATGCAAACGGCGGTGTGTTCGAGCCGCTTTTGGGGCCAGAGGATGCGATTATCTCCGACGCGCTCAATCATGCGTCCATTATCGATGGTGTGCGCCTGTGTAAGGCCAAGCGCTATCGTTACAAGAATTCGGACATGAATGATCTGGAAGCGCAACTCAAACAGGCGCGGGCGGACGGTGTCCGTCACATCCTGATTGTAACCGACGGTGTATTCTCGATGGACGGCTACATCGCCGACCTCAAATCCATTGTAGAGCTGGCCGAAAAATACGACGCATTGACGATGGTGGATGACTGTCATGCGCATGGCTTCATGGGGGCCAAAGGGCGCGGAACGCCCGAGCATTGCGGTGTATTGGGCAAGATCGATATTATCACGGGCACGCTCGGCAAGGCGCTCGGCGGTGCGATGGGCGGTTTCACGGCGGCGCGGAAAGAAATCATCGACATGCTGCGCCAACGCTCTCGGCCCTATCTCTTCTCCAACTCTCTGGCACCGTCGATTGTCGGTGCCTCTTTGAAGGCCTTGGATATGGTCAATGAGGGCGATGATTTGCGCGCGCGCCTCTTTGATAATGCCAAGCGCTTCCGCGAAGGAATGAGTGCGGCGGGTTTCGACCTTCTTCCGGGTGAACACCCGATTATTCCCGTCATGCTCGGCGATGCAGCGCTGTCGCAGCAAATGGCGTCCAAGCTCATGGATGAAGGCGTCTATGTGATCGGTTTCTTCTATCCGGTCGTTCCGAAGGGGCAGGCGCGTATTCGTACCCAGATGTCAGCGGCACATACGCCAGAGCAGATTGATCGTGCTGTCGCGGCCTTCACCAAGGTCGGTAAAGAGCTGGGCGTTATCTAGGCGGTGCGTCCCGGACTTCGCCAAAAATGATGCGCGCCGTGACTTCCTGACCCCGGATTTTGCCTCGCGCAATCCCTCTGACGCCGCCGTGGCTAGGCGATAAGCTGTTCTTACTGCGCGGGTAATTCCCTGCGCGTTGAGAGGAATGCTTATGAAAGCTGGATCTATTCTGACGTTGAGTGCGATTGGTGTCGCCTTGATCAGTGGTGCTCTATGGGGGCTTCCCCAATACGGCGTTTGGCAACAGGAATTGGCGGGACGTGCAGAGCTGGTACGCGCGGAACAAAATCGTCGGATCACCGTTTTGGAAGCCCAAGCTCGCTTGGAAGCAGAAGAGCTCAATGCGCAGGCCGAGATCGCACGCGCACGCGGCGTTGCCGAAGCCAATGCGATCGTCGCAGAGGGATTGGGCGGACCTGAAGGTTATCTGAGGTATCTTTGGATCCAGTCGCTTGGTGAGAATGGCCAAGATGTCATCTACATCCCAACGGAGACGGGGCTTCCTATCCTTGAAGCCAGTCGGCATGTGGCCCAGTAAACCTCAAAACGTCGGGCGGTTCGATTGAACCGCCCGCTTTTATTCGGCCTCACGGACGAGATAAGGGTGGGGGACACGTTCTGGACTATTCCCTCTGACGTACGCGGCGAATATCCCTAGTTTGCGCATGTGTTATTCGCCTCAATAGCGAATTTGCATCCGAATGATCGCTTGCGGGCATCACATCGGTAAGCCGTTGGCAAAGGGACAGAACATGACCGATACCGCGACCATCTCCAGCGCTCGTCCATCGGACGAAATGCTGCCGTTTTTGAATAATTTCCACGACATCTTCACCACGATTGGCGTTGTCATCCTGCTTGGCGGTTTGGGTGCCGGCGCGGGACAGATCCTGGGCGGGCTCGAGTTCGCCGAGGGCGAGATGCCCTGGCAGGCAAGCCTTATGGGACTGATAGCCGGGTTTGCGCTGGCGAGCTGGCTTTTATCCGCGCTTCTGGTTGGTCGTCAGCGACGTATCCTGCCAGGCATTGTCCTGTCTGGCGCCTTCACTGTCGCCATGGGCGTTGTGCTCACCTGGGGGTATACGCAATTATTGGTGCATGGCTTTGGCATCAATGAAGCCAGCCTTGAACTCGCTTTCGAGAATTCCGAGGGCGATGAGTTCACACGCGATGCGGTAATGAGTTTTGCAAATGAGCTGCCCTGGGTCGTGCGTCTCCTGCCGGTCGCTGCGGTTCTGGCCTTTTTGATCCCGGCCTATTCCTATTATCGCAATTTCCGCCTGCCTTTCGCTGGCGGACTTGTCGGGCTGGGTGCGATCGCCTTGTTTTCGGTCCTCGCGCTGATTGTCGATCCCTATACGACGATTGTTTACGCTCCGACGGTGAATCTGCTTGCAGGTGCCGCTTTACTGCTGGCTGGCATTGTCTTTGACATGCGCGACCCCGAGCGCACGACGCGTCTGTCAGGGACGGGCTTCTGGCTGCACTTCTTCGCGGCGCCGATTCTGCTCGGCGCGGTGCTCAATGTGACGCAAATCGGCTGGTCCTTGCAGGAAGCAGACTTCACCCAGATGGAAGACAATAACCTCTTTGCCGCGCTCGCCGCTGACAATGGCAATGCCATGGCTCTGGCCGCGACTGCGCTGATCGTGATTGGGGTGTTCGCTCTTGTCTCGCTCCTGATCAATCGCCGGGCTCTGATCGTGTCCGGGATCTTGACCGCAGGCATCTCTATCGGTGTTCTGGTCAATGAAACCGGGCTGGGCGGCGGTGCTGTCGCTGCGATCACCCTGCTGGTCCTTGGCGGCATTGTCGTCTTGCTGGGCGCGGCCTGGAACCCGGTGCGCTCTATCCTGCTGGCGCCTTTCCCGAGCTCGGGACCTATAGCGCGGCTTTTCCCGCCTGCAGACCTGTCGGAAGGCTGAAGCTTTTTCCGATCGATCAAGACAGGGGCGCCTTCTTTGGCGCCCCTTTTTCTTGCCTATCGCACAAGCGCGTGAAACCTTGGGATAAAGGGGAGTGCTTATGTCGATTCCGCGGTATGGATTTTATCTCACTATTCTTTTGGCGATTGTAACGCTGGGTATTAGCGGTGCGATGTCGCTGGGTGCTTTGGTGGATGATCCCGGAGCCAACGGATATGCCCGCTCCATCTTCGCGCTCTACTTCAGTCGTGATCTGGCCGACCTTTCCTTTTTGAACGGCGCCGAGGGAGCCCCGATGAGGGCTGAGTTGATGCGCATCCAGGCACTCGATCTCTATTATCCGCTGGCCTATGGCGGAATGGCATTTGTGTTTTTCGCAAGTCTGGGGCTTCGCGGTGTGAAACTCGCCTGGTTGGGCGTGATCCTGGCGGCCCTCACAATCGGGGCGGATCTTGCGGAGAATGAGGTGGCGAACCGCATTCTCGCCGACCTGGAGGCGGGCGCCGATCCGACAGAACGCCTTGATGCCATGTGGGGGCATACCTGGATCAAATGGGGCTTTATTGCAGGCTATGCAGCGGTTATGGGAGCGATCATGGTCTTGGCCAGACGGCGCCTGCTGGCGGTGTTTCCGATCTTGGCCGCCGGTGGCGCAGGGGCAGCCTATGTCAGCGCGGCAGATCCACTCGTGTTTAACTGGGCCTACCAGCTCTTGATCCCCTTCATGCTCTCAATCCCGGTCGCGGCCTTCATGTATTCGCGCGCTGAATAGGCATGCCATAGCCACTATCGTCTCGCGCTGGCGAAAAAAATTCTAACGCTCACGCTCTCTATGGACGCGTCATCCAGTCGCTACTAATTAGAGGCAAAGACCTAGACGCGGAGAGCAGTATGAAAGCGCTGGTGAAAGCCAAGGCTGAAGAAGGAATATGGATGGACGATGTCGCGGAGCCGCAAATCGGCCCCGATGATGTCCTGATCAAAATCCGCAAAACCGCGATCTGCGGCACAGATATCCATATCTATAACTGGGATGACTGGGCTGCGAAAAACGTCCCGGTCCCGATGGTTGTCGGGCATGAGTATTCAGGCGAGATCGTCGATATCGGTGCGAATGTTCATCGGGTGAAAGTCGGACAAAGGGTGTCCGGCGAGGGGCATGTCGTCGGTGACAAGTCCCGGGCTGTGCGCGCTGGCCGTTTTCATCTCGACCCGGAAACACGGGGGATTGGCGTTGATGCGCCCGGCGCTTTTGCTCAATACCTGAAGCTTCCCGCATTCAACGTGGTGCCGCTGCCTGAGGCGGTTACCGATGAGCTCGGCGCCATACTTGATCCGCTCGGAAATGCAGTCCACACGGCGCTCAAATATGATCTCGTGGGTGAAGATGTGCTGATTACGGGGGCTGGGCCTATTGGTATCATGGCCGCCGCGATCGCTCGACATGTCGGCGCGCGGCATGTGGTTTTGACGGACATCAACACGCATCGTCTGCACTTGGCGAGCCAGGTCGCTCCGAATATCCGCACGGTGGATGTCTCCAAGGAAGACCTCAAAGATGTCATGCATGAGCTCAATATGAGTGAAGGCTTTGATGTCGGGTTGGAGATGTCAGGGGCGGAGCCAGCATTCAAATCCATGCTGGACAATATGATTATGGGCGGCAAGATCGCCATGCTCGGCTTGCCGGCCAAGCCTATTCCAGTTGATTTTGGACAGCTCGTGCTCAAGGCCATAACGCTCAAAGGCGTCTATGGACGCGAAATGTTTGAGACCTGGTACAAGATGATTGCCATGCTCGAGAGTGGTCTCGATGTCTCGCGGATTATCACCCATCGCTATCGCGCAGAGGAGTTCCAAAAGGGCTTTGATGCAATGCGTTCTGGCAAGTCAGGCAAAGTCATTCTGGATTGGAATTGAGGAATGGCCTCTGAAAAGCACGTCCCGTTGAGCCCTATTGCAGAATTTCCTCCCGAGGAAATGGTTGAGCGGGTGACGGATTTCGCCAGTGATTTGCGCCGTCGGCGCACGGTTCGAGATTTCGATCAGCGACCTGTCGACAAGCGGATCGTCGAGCAAGCGATTTGGGCTGCCGGCTCGGCGCCGTCCGGTGCCAATCATCAGCCTTGGCATTTTGCGGTGATTGAGGACAAGGCCAAGCGCAAGGCGCTGCGTGAAGCGGCGGAGAGTGAGGAGCGCGCATTCTATTCCGGCAAGGCCGGCAATGAATGGCTGGATGCACTTAAACCCTTGGGTACAGACGCGCACAAACCTTTCCTGGAGCATGCGCCGGTGATCATCGCGGTGTTCGCGCAAAAGCGTGGTGGGGTGAGCACGTCGGAGCAGAAGAAGAATTACTATATCAATGAAAGCGTCGGCATTGCCTGCGGGATGATGCTCACGGCTTTCCATCGCGCGGGCCTTGTCACGCTGACACATACGCCCAATCCGATGCGTTTTCTCAACGAGGTGTGTGACCGTCCGGCCGATGAGAAGGCCTATATGCTCATCATTGCCGGTCATCCGGCAAAGGGCGCGACCGTGCCCGAGCACGCGCTGATCAAGAAGTCGCTCGACGACATCTCCAGCTGGATCTAACGAAGACCCTTATTGCAAAATCAAACGCCCGGGCCGTGAGGATGGCCCGGGCGTTCGTCCTTGGGGGGAGGAGACGCGTTTCTCGTGTTCAGGTCGAAGCGAGGGGGAGGGGGAGCTCGACCTAGTTCCGCACGCGCCGGCGGATGGCTGTGAAGGACCAGATGAAGGCGATGATCCAACCGATGAATGTCCAACCAAACAGAAGATTGGTCAGGAAGATCGGAAAACCGTTATCATGACCCCGAAAGAGCGCGATCAAGGTCGGGATAAAATAAACGATCAGTCCGACAATGCCGATTTCCGGTCCCATGTAGTAAGTCATCTCCATCTGTGTAGTCCTTATCGAATTACGATATGAAGATAGGTGTGCCCGCCGGTCGATGCAAGAGGGATGAAGGGGGGAATAGGCGCAAACTTGTCCCACCACCGCCAGGACAAAACAAAAGGCCCCGGACTTTCATCCGGAGCCTTTCTTGTCTTCCAAAGGGTTGAGGCCTAGGCGTCAACACCAGGGAATTCGTAATTCGCATAGATCTCGCGCAGCTTGGTTTTGAGCATTTTGCCCGTCGCGCCGATCGGCATGGCATCGATGAATTCGATGGCATCAGGAAGCCACCATTTCGGAACCTGCCCGGACAAGTATTTGATAATGCTGTCCGCGTCCTTCTCAGCGCCTTCCTTGGCCTGCACGACGAGAAGTGGGCGTTCTTGCCATTTGGGGTGCGGCATGCCGACAGCCGCCGCCATCTCAACGCCCGGATGGCCCATTGCCGCGTTTTCCAGATCGATTGAGGAAATCCATTCCCCGCCCGTCTTGATGACGTCCTTGGAGCGGTCGGTGATGGTCATGTAGCCATCGCCATCCAGGTGCGCGACATCACCGGTCTGGAACCAGCCATCATCGGTGAAGCTCTCGGCGCCGGCGCCCTTGAAATAGGCTGAGGCGATCCATGGTCCGCGGACCTGAACATGACCGGAGGACTGACCGTCCCATGGCAGTTCATTACCTTCATCATCGACGATACGCATGCCGACACCAAAGACCAGACGGCCTTGTTTCAGCTTGATCTTGATCTCGTCCTCGCGAGACAGGTCTGCATGCTTGGGAAGGGCGACATTGACCGTGCCCAGCGGGCTCATCTCAGTCATGCCCCAGCCCTGCTGCATGATTACGCCATACTTGTCCTCATAGGCGCGCAGCAGTGCTTCCGGCAATGCAGATCCGCCGATCAGGACGCGCTTGACGTTATCGATGCGCTTATCATTGGCTTCAAGATAGTTGAGCAGACCCAGCCAGACAGTCGGCACGCCAGCGACATAGGAGACATCCTCTGCATCGATCAGCGTGTGCAGGGTTGCACCATCAAGGCCTGGTCCCGGCATGACAAGCTTGGCGCCTGCCATGGGGGCCGCAAACGGAATGCCCCAGGCATTGACGTGGAACATCGGTACGACCGGCAGCAATACGCCGCTCGCGCCTACGCCCATCACATCAGCGCCCATCGTCGCCATGGCGTGCAATACGCTGGAGCGATGGGAGTAAAGAACGCCCTTGGGGTCACCTGTGGTGCCGGAGGTGTAGCAAAGACCGCAAGCGGCATTCTCGTCGAAAACCGGCCAGTCAAAGTCCTCGGAGTGATCCTTGATCACTTCCTCATAGGTGAGGCAGTCCGTCTGCACTTTATCCGCATGGCTGGCATCAGACAGGAGGATCCAGTTTTTCACACCCGGGCACATCGCGGCGATGCCATCAATCAAGGGCGCGAACTGGACATCGAAGAAGACCGCCTTGGACTCCGCATGGGCGAGCATCCAGATGAGCTGCTTCGGGTCGAGGCGGGGATTGACCGTGTGTACGACCGCGCCGACGCCGGAGATCGCATAGTAGAGTTCGAAATGGCGATGAGAGTTCCAGGCGATCGTTGCTACTCGGTCACCAGGCTCGATGCCCAGATCATTGGTCAGCGCATTCGCGAGCTTTTTCGTACGCTTGTGCGTCTGGGAATAATTCTGGCGATGAATCTGCAGACTCTCTGGAAGCAGGGTCACAATCTCCTGCTGGCCATGGCAGTTGTCAGCGTGAACAAGGATGTCCGATACCATTAGCGGAACATCCATCATGTGTGCGCGAAGCGTCATTTCTCTCCCCTTTTGAATTTGTCGACCGTCGGGCTCTTTTTTGTATCTGTATCAAAAGCCGAATTGGGCAACCGCGCAATCCCTTTGCGCGCCAGAACAAGATTGCATAAGGGTGGTTTCGGGACAGGGCGGGCAAGTTGTTACGAGGGTGCGCGTATGAGTTTGAATGTGGATGTTTTGCCGACCTATGGCGATGTAGAGGCTGCTGCGAAGCGCCTGGACGGTGTTGCTGTCAAAACGCCGCTTCTGCGAAGTGACGTTTTGGACCAGCGCCTGGGAGCCCGTCTTTTCGTCAAGGCAGAGTGTCTTCAGCGGACCGGCTCATTCAAATTCCGCGGCGCCTATAATCGTTTGTCTCAGCTTTCCGAAGAAGAGAAGTCGCGGGGTGTGCTTGCTTACTCCTCAGGAAATCATGCTCAGGGCATTGCTGCTGCAGCAAAGCTTGTCGGCACGAGCGCCAAGATTCTCATGCCCAAGGATGCGCCTGCCGCGAAAGTGGACGGTGTGAGATTCTGGGGCGGTGAGGTGATTCATTTCGATCGTGCAACTGAAGTGCGCGAGGAGATCGGTCAGCGCATCGCGCGCGAAGAAGGCCGGGTAATCGTCCCGCCCTATGATGATCCTCATATCATTGCAGGACAGGGGACTGCGGGACGCGAAGCGATGCTGGACTTCGCAGACATGAATGTGAACCCTGATATTGTTGTTTGCTGTGCCGGCGGTGGAGGGCTAATCGCCGGCGTCGGCCTGGCAGCCAAGACGCTGAGCCCGGCGACTGAAATTTGGGCCGCAGAACCTGCAGGTTTTGATGATCTCAAACGTACGATCGAAACCGGCAAACGCATACCCAATACCCGTCTGACCGGATCGATTTGTGATGCGATTATCACGCCAATCCATGGGGAGATGACCTGGGCCCTCAATCGCACACAACTCAGCGGCGGCGCCGCAATTACCGATGACGAGGCCTTGGACGCGATGGCACAGGCCTGGCGGCATTTGAAGCTGGTTGTCGAGCCAGGCGGCGCTGCTGCGCTGGCAGCTGTCTTGAGTGGCAAGATCGATATTGCCGGCAAAACCGTATGCGTTCTTGCGACGGGCGGAAATGTGGACCGGGCCGTGTTCCAGAAGGCATTGGAACAGACCCGCTCCTAGATATGGCGTGCGGGTTGTACCAGCCGGGCTGATTAGTTTTCCGCAGGCTGCGGATCATATTCGCTGGCCGCAAGAACGGCGATGGGATCGCTCATGCTCAAGAGGTCCAGAAGGGCCTCTGCTGGAGCTTCTTGCTGGTTCAGATAAGCCGTAATGATTTGGCGTCCGACCCAATAACCAGCCTCGTGTGGCCAGCCTTCTGGAGCATTGCGGAAATTCTGGATCCAGCGACCGGCTGCTGCATTCATCCGGGGTGTTCGATTCTCCAGACTGGCGCCTTGCGCGATTTCTTCCTGTACAATCTGCCGGTCAGCCTGGAACTCAGCCCAAAGCCATGCTTCGCGTTGCGAGGCCCATTGGTCGCGCTCAATGGAGGGGGCTTCACCTGTCGCTTGCCAGGCAACATAGTCGGCTATTCCCTCAATCAACACAAAGGCGAGGAGGGGGTCTTGCGATAGGTCAAGCCTCGAGAAGTCCTGCATGGCGTGAACAGTCTCGTGAGCGAAAAACATCCGGAATGCTGCTCGTATGTCAGCTTCCGTTTCTTGCACATCGCAAATCACTTCAAGCCCAAGCACCTGAACGCCTGGGCCAGCTGTTCCACCGGAATTGCCGGCTCCGAAAACAACATGCACTTCGGGAAGGGGCTGTCCGGGCAGCAATTGTCCAAGCCGGGCATAGATCGTGTTCAGATCGTCCTGGCTGTCTTGGGCGATCGGAAGGCAAACATCGATGGCACGGCGATACGCGTCCGGATCTTGCGAGATTCTTTCAGCGAGATTCTCGGCGCTTACGATCCGGTTCGGCGTGAAAGTCCTGACACCGATGCCAGCATTATCGAGATACCCCGATTGCAGGGCGTCAGCGTCTGGCATCCCGTTGTTCGCCTCGAAGACTTCGACGAACCGATTCGCGTCAGTCACATTGACTTCGAAGTCAGTTTCAGCGGACGCGGTGGAGGCTGTTGTCAGCGCGGCCAAGGTCGCCAGGGCGACCTTCAGATTGAGTGAGTATGGCACTTTAGGTCCTAATTTCAGGCCAATAGGCACGCCCCCAAGCGCAAGGAAATCCTAAACGAGACTTGTGGGATTGAAACGCGGAAGTGCAGGAAAACGCGCGGGATTATGACGTAAGCGGTCCCGTCTTCCACCACATCTCGCAGGGGTGCGGCATCGCTTGACCGTTTCACGACGGCTGAGTGTGCAAGAGCCGCGCGTCTGCTCCTACACACTTGATCGGATCACCTAATTCCCCGGTGAACCGGCATTGAGATCTTGTTCGATCGTCAGTGGCACTGCTGCATCATCGGCCAGTCGGGTGCGGTAGACCTGCATATTCTCCATGACCCGCATCACGTAATTGCGGGTTTCGGAGAAGGGAATGCTCTCTACCCAATCAATCGGATCGACATCCGGCGAACGCGGATCGCCATAATCCTGGACCCAGCGACGAACGCGGTGGCCACCAGCATTATAGGCGGCCAGCGCCATCACATACGATCCATCGTAATCTTCCAGGACTTCGCCAAGATGGTGCATGCCGAGACGCAAATTATAGTCGAGATCATCCGTCAGCCAGGTGAAGCGATAAGGCTCGCCCAGATCCCGGGCGGTTTGGCGTGCGGTCGCTGGCATCATTTGCATCATGCCGCGCGCGCCCGCCCCGGAGACGGCAAATTGAGAGAACTCTGTTTCCTGGCGGATGACAGAGTGGACGACAGCATCATGCGGTCGTTCACCGCCGGTCTGGGCCGGAAGGCTGATTGTAGGATAAGCGCTTTGGGGCAGGATGACACCGCGCTGACGGGCAGCCTTGGCTGCGCGAACGGCCTGCCGCGTGTAGAGATAGTTTTCTGATAATTGCGCCAGCAAAACCGCTTCTTCCGGATCTCTCAGCAGGTCATCGACCCGATAGCTGAAAAGGCGGTAGTAATAATCCTCACCTTGCTCCGCCAGGCGGCGCATGGCCTGGATCATGGGCCGGGATTCGAACCTTTGCCGCGCTTCAGCGCTCGGCTCCGGGTCCGCTTCGAAGACGATTTCGGCTTCATCGCCCGCGAGTTGTGCAAGGGCGAGCTGGCCATAAAACGCGGTCGAATGCTCGCCAGCGTCTTGATAATAGGCTGCTGCCGTTTCCGGATCTCCAAGGGCATCGGCGGCGCGCGCCATCCAGTAATGCGCGCGTGAAGTGGAAACCGGCGTTGAGACATTATCCCGAAGCGTCGTGAAATGCGTCATGGCGGCCGGTGCATCGTCCAGGTGGACGAGGGCGAGCCAGCCGGACATGAATTCTGCATCCGCGAAATCTGCGCCGCGTTCCATGCCATGGGCGCGCGCAAGCGCGTAAGCATCGCCGTAATTTTCATCGCGGATGAGGCGTAGGATCATCAGCTTTCGCTCAGTCCACATGAGATTGAGCGCGTTCACATCCGTATGTTCATCCGGCAATTGCAGCAGTAAAGGCAGGACCGAATCTCTCAGCCCGGATCGACGGCGCCAGCGCGCACGCTCAAATACCAGGCCGGGATCGTTCTGCAGGCTGGCTGGAACGCGCTGAACGGCTCGGTCCACACCGCTCTGGCGGCCTGCGAGGCGCAGGCGCGCATCGGCCAGGCTGCGCTCATGTCCAGTCAGCAGGGCTGTAACACGTCGCGCTGCCGTTCGCTGATTTGACCAGATCAGATAATCCACGCGAGCGATATGATCATCCTGGTTCAAACGGTTTTGGTGCTCCCGATAGACGTCACGCTGAACCGGCAAGGGCAGGCGGCGTCCGCGCCAGGTGTCACGTAGAATCTCTTCGCCTTCAGCCGTCCGGCCGACTTCAATCAAGGCTTCGGCAAACGCGATATAACCGCGCCCGGTAACGGGTGGATTGCTCTCAAACCAGCCCACCAGATAAGGCGCTGACAAGCCCGAGCTTGAAATCTTCGATTCTGCCTCGGAGCGGATAAAGCTGCTGCGCGGCCAGTCTGATAATTCGCCAAGCGCCTGATCCAGTTCAATGAAACTGGCGCGCGGATCATTCAGCGCGATGAGCCAGGTCAAGACATTACGAGCCGCGCTATCGGTCAGCTGGTCACGTGCATCTCGTAACGCGGCAAAATCCTCGTCCTCAGCGGCATCGAGACCCGCGCGAAAGAGCGCGAAATCCTGGTCGCCGAGAAATTGCGAATGGTTCACCGGAGCGGGACGCATTCGTGGCGTGGGAACCTGTGCATCGACAGGCGCGGTCGCTGCAAGAACCAGCAGCGCGGTCAAACTACGTACGATCATCGTAGGCGAGACATTTCCTGGGTTTTGGGGCTTCTCATCATCACCGGAAAACAGGGCGGCTGTCCAGCCTTGAGGAGAAGGCTTGGCCAGACGCGCGCGTCTCGATATGGTCCGCCGCTTATTCGCCAAAAGACGAGAATGAAACATGTTCAAAGGCTCCATCACCGCACTGGTCACGCCTTTCAAAAACGGTGCCGTGGACGAAAACCAGGTCGCAGCACTGGCTGAGCGCCAGATCGAGGCCGGCACGCACGGTCTGGTACCGTGCGGTACGACCGGTGAAAGCGCAACGCTGACATTTGAAGAACACATGCGTGTTGTCGAAATCGTGATCGAGACCGCCAAAGGGCGCGTGCCGGTTATTGCGGGTACAGGCTCGAATTCGACGGCGGTGGCTATCCAGAATCAAAAACGCGCCAAGGAGCTGGGCGCGAGCGCCGGGCTCGTCGTCGCTCCGTATTACAATAAGCCGAATGCTGAGGGCCTTTATCAGCACTTCAAAGCCATTCATGACGCCAGCGATCTGCCAATCGTGATCTATAATGTTCCAGGACGGACCGTGGTGGACATTGATGCAGCGACGGTCGCACGGATCGCGTCCCTGGAAAACGTAGTAGCGATCAAGGATGCGACCGGTGATATGGCGCGCGTCAGCGAACACCGGCGCCTGATTGATACCGACTTTGTCCAGCTCTCCGGCGATGACCCGACAGCGCTCGGATTTAATGCGACGGGCGGGCTGGGTGCGATCTCCGTCACGTCAAACGTCGCTCCTGGTCTTTGTGCGAAGTTCCAGGAGGCCACGCTGGCTGGCGACTGGGAGACGGCACGCGCCCTGAATGATAAGCTCTTACCGCTGCACCAGGCGCTTTTCACCTCCTCAAGCCCGGGACCGACCAAATATGCGCTGTCCGTACTCGGGGTGATGAATACAGAGCTCCGATTGCCGTTGACTGAACCGAATGAGGCGTCGAATGCAGCTGTACGCAAGGCCTTGGTGATTGCTGGCTTGTTGGATCAGGCATGACAAAACGCACGGATGGCGCTGTATCGATCAATCGTCGCGCGCGCTTTGACTATGAAATCGAAGAGACTTTTGAAGCTGGCCTGGTTCTTAAAGGGTCGGAGGTCAAATCCTTGCGCGAAGGACGGGCCAACATCGCCGAGAGTTATGTCAGCCCTGAGCATGACGAGATATGGCTGATTAATGCCGATATTCCGACCTATGGGGCGGCAAACCGGTTCAATCACGAGCCACGTCGGCCGCGCAAACTCTTGATGAAGCGTCGCGAAATAAACAAGCTCACGGGCGCTGTTGCTCAGGAGGGCCGAACGGTCATTCCCTTACGCTTATTCTTCAACGGTCGTGGCTTGGCCAAGCTTCAGATCGGGCTCGCGAAGGGCAAGAAGACGATCGACAAACGCCAGACGATCAAAGAACGCGATTGGAACAAGCAAAAAGCGCGTTTGATGAAGAATTACGGCTAGGCAAAGACGTCGGACTTAAGCCTGTGGGCGAAACTCTGCCTATAGGCCTGGGGAGAGACGCCCAGTACCCGAACAAAGCTCCGGCGCATACGTTCATCGCTACCGAAGCCGCATTTTTGTGCGATCTGCCGAATGCTCAAATCCGGATCTTCAAGCAGTTTGCGCGCGGTATCGATACGGAATTGCTCGACCATTTTCGCGGGGGTTTCGCCCGTTTCATCCGCATAGAGGCGCGCAAAATTGCGCGGGCTCATACCGGACCGGATGGCGAGTTGTTCGACGCGAAGATCGGCCGTCAAATTGTCCTTCATCCATAAGTGAAGCGCGTCAAAGCGGCCGCCACCTCTGGAAGACAGTGTCGAAGAGCCGTGGGAGAATTGCGTTTGACCGCCACTCCGGTCCAGAAGAACCAGAAGGTGTCTGGAAAGCTCCAGGGCAATATCGCGGCCGTGATCGGCCTCCACCATGGCCAGCGCCAGATCAATGCCCGCTGTAACACCGGCGGACGTCCAAACACCGTTATCTTCGATAAATATCGGGTCTGGATCGACGCTGATTTTCGGGTATTCGTCGCCAAGACGCGCGCATTCGCTCCAATGCGTTACTGCGCGGCGGTTATCCAACAGGCCCGCTGCGGCGAGGAGAAACGCGCCTGTGCATGTTGCTCCGATCCGACCGCATTTGCCGCTGGCGATCCGTAGCGCTCCGATCATGCGGTTTTCGCGACTGGCCGCATGAACACCGTCTCCACCACTGGCAATGACCGTGTCCTCATCATCGAGGCCAACGCCCGCCAGGCGACGCGTGTTCAAGGAGACACCGGTATCTGTTTCAATCGGTCCGCCGAAAATCGAGGCGAGGGTCGTCGTATAGGCGGTCCATCCGAGAATACGGTTGGCATCGGCAAAAACCTGCAAGGGGCCGGTGATGTCGAGCATTTTCGCGCCATTAAAGACGACGAAAGCAATGCGGCGCTCTTGCGGATCGGATTTGGCAGAAAAAGTGGGCATGAGGCTGTTGTGCCAAAAGCCCGGCTCAAGATCCAGACGGTTGGGGAAAAATCTCGACGAATTTTTTGTAATTGTTTGCCTAGCGGGCAAGATTGCTATGATCGAGGTAGGTGCGCACCTGCTCGAACACGTTTTCAAACATGGGTGCGGTGAGCCGGCCCGTATTGGTATTGTAACGTGAGCAATGATAGCTCGCGAACAGGCGTAGTGTTCCGTTCGGTCCAGGAAGGTCGGTCTGCGCCCCATGGGCGAAATGCGCATCCTTCAATTTCAGCCCCAGAGCTCTGAGCGTGTTGTCGTGAGCAATTTTCCCAAGCACCAGAATGGCCTCTAATCGTGGCAGGGCAGTGATCCGGTCCGTCAGGAAAGGGCGGCAGGCATTGGCTTCTGCCCCAACAGGTTTGTTCTCTGGCGGCACGCAGCGCACGGCATTGGTGATCATCGCATCGACCAAGACCATCCCGTCATCGGCTCGCTGATCATACTGGCCCTTGGAGAAACCAAACTTGTCCGTGGTGGCATAGAGAAGATCCCCAGCCCAGTCGCCGGTGAAGGGGCGTCCAGTCCGGTTGGCACCGCGCAGACCCGGCGCCAGGCCGACGATCAAAAAGCGTGCTGTCTCCTCGCCAAATGAGGCAACCGGAGCGTTATGCCAGTCTGGATAGGTTTGAGCGGTGTCGTCGCGATATTGTTTCAAACGCGGGCACAAGCCGCAATCAAGGGGCGGTTCCGGGGTCAAGGTCATGGCTCAGGATTCGCGTCCAATCATCAATTCCAGCTCGGAGAGCTCAATGAAGTCATCGGCCTGTCGCCGCAGATCATCAGCGATCATCGGAGGGCTGGTTTTCAGGGAGGAAATCACGCTCACTCGTGCCCCACGTCGCTGGGCGCTTGCAACAGCTCTGCAAAAATCTCCATCTCCGGAGAATAAGATAATGTGATCGAGATAGTCTGCGGCTTCGAGCATGTCGATCGCCAGCTCGATGTCCATATCGCCTTTGATCCGGCGACGGCCCTGATCATCGGTGAATTCCTTTGCCCGCTTTGTGATCACCGAGAAGCCATTATAGTCCAGCCAGTCGACGAGGGGGCGTAGCGGGTTGTAGTCTTCCTGTTCGAGCAAAGCTGTGTAGTAGTTGGCGCGAATGAGCTTGCCGCGCTTGCGGAACTCATCAAGAAGACGTCGGAAGTCGATATCGAAGTCGAGAGATTTCGTGGTCGAGAAAAGGTTGGCGCCATCGATAAAGAGGCCAATCTTCTCGTCTGGGTAAAATGTCATGCCTGTGGCTCACTATTGTTTGGAATATGATCGGAAATATGTCGTCTGAGGGTATCTATATAGGCTTGGGCGCCAATCTTCCACGCAATGAGGATACACCAGCGCAGACTATTCTCGCCGCGATCAAGGCCTTGGATGGCGAGGATTTGCGGATTACCCGTGTTTCCTCCCTGTGGCAAAGTCCGGCCTGGCCCGACCCATCCAAGCCCGGCTACGTCAATGCGGTGGCGAAGGTGAGAACGAGCTTGTCGGCACACGCCCTGTTGCAGCGTTTGCTTGAGGTCGAGCTCGTCTTTGGCCGGGAGCGTCACTCACGCTGGGATTCGCGAACACTGGATCTGGATCTCATCGACTATGAGGGGCAAATCATCCGGCAGCTGCCCGGTCTCATCCTGCCTCACCCGCGCGCAAAGGACCGCGCCTTCGTCCTCCTGCCACTTGCCGAAATCGCACCAGACTGGCGGGAGCCTGAAAGCGGCACCTCGATTGGCGCCTTGATAGCAGGCTTGAAACGAGAGGATGTGACGGCCACATCAAAGCTGTAAAGAATGAGCTTGGTGCGGTTGCGAAGGCTTGCTTTCGAGGCGCCACGACTATAGGAAGCACGGTTCCAAGCTCAGCCGCAGGCTTAAGGAGATCGCGCGCATGGCTCGCGTCACTGTCGAAGATTGCATCGAAAAAATCCCGAACCGGTTCCGTCTGGTCCTGCTCGCCGCACACCGTGCGCGCAATATTTCTGCTGGATCCGCGCTCACAATTGATCGTGATAACGACAAGAATCCGGTTGTTGCTCTGCGTGAAATCGCAGACGAAACCCTCGACATGGATACTCTGAAAGACAGCCTGGTGAGCGGTCTTCAGCGCGTTCTGCCGAGCGAAGATGAAGACGGTGAGACCACAGGCGCCGCGGCTGCCGCAACGCCCGAAGCAGAGCAGGAAGCGCTTCCGGCTCCAGCAATCGAGCTGGATGAGTCGGAAATGCTCAAAGCCCTTCAAGCTGACCGGGATGGCGCGCCTGACGGCCGTCTTTAACCGACCTTGAGTGCTGGCGCGACGTCACCCGAATTGGCATCGCCGCCGCCCGCCATTCCAAGCGCGGACGAGCTTGTCGCGCGCATGGAGAAATACTTCCCGAATGTAGATGGCGATTTCATTCGTCATGCTTATGCATTTGCGGAAGAGGCGCACCGGCCGCAAAAACGCCAATCCGGCGAACCCTATTTTTCTCACGTAGCTGCAGTCGCTTTTCTGCTGGCTGACCTTCGCATGGATGTTGCGACGGTCTGTACCGGTCTCCTGCACGACACGGTGGAAGACACGGACGCGACCCATGAGCAATTGGTCGAAAACTTCGGGGAAGAAGTGGCGGGGCTTGTTGCCGGGGTGACCAAGCTTGGGCAGATGGAGCTGCGCTCCAAACGCACAAAGCAGGCTGAGAACCTTCAAAAACTTGTCGTCGCGATTTCCTCGGATGTGCGCGTTCTGATCGTGAAGCTCTGCGATCGCTTGCACAATATGCGTACGCTTGATGCGATCCAGAAACCGGAAAAGCGCGAGCGCATCGCCCGTGAAACCCTGGATATCTATGCGCCACTGGCCCGCCGCATCGGCATAAACAGGGTCTGTGTGGAACTTGAGGATCTCTCCTTCATGCACGTCAATCCGGCGGCGCATGAGTCGATCACAAATCGCTTGAAGCACTTGCGCGATGAGCATTCTGATGAGGTCTCGACAGTGTCGCAGGCCATCACGCAATTGCTGATGGGCTATGGCATAGATGGGCGCATTTTTGGACGCGAAAAGCGTTCTTATTCGATCTGGCGCAAGCTGGAACGCAAGGGTCTGACCTTTGATGAGATCGCCGATATCTACGCCTTCCGTCTGATTGTGCCGCATCCCGATGATTGCTATCGCGCCCTGGGCGTCATCCACCAAACATGGCGCTGCGTGCCAGAACGTTTCCGCGATTTTATCTCGGTGCCCAAGCCGAATAATTACCGCTCCCTCCACACCACTGTGATCGGGCCCAACAGCGTTCGTATCGAGCTGCAGATCCGTACAGAGGAAATGGAGGCGGTCGCTGAGAGCGGCGTGGCGGCGCATTGGCGCTATAAAGATAAAAGCTATTCCTACGACGCGGATGCCGCAGCGGCAGCGGGGGGGGACCCGCTGGATCGTCTGCGCCCCTTTGTTGAAATTCTCAATCAGGGCGGGGATCCAGACGAGTTTCTCGAGCATGCAAAGCTCGAAATGTTCGCTGATCAGGTCTATTGCTTTACGCCCAAGGGCGACCTGATCTCTCTACCCAGTGGCGCGACGCCCTTGGACTTTGCCTATGCTGTGCATACCGAGCTGGGGCACACGACCGTTGCAGCCAAGATTAATGGCCGCGAACGCCCGCTCCGCACCCAATTGCGGAATGGAGATGTGGTTCAAATCGTCAAGGGAGGTGTTCGCCAGCCGCCTGCTGGTTGGGAAAACCTCGCGATCACGGGTCGAGCGCGTGCCGCAATCCGTCGTCTCATTCGCGAATCCGAACGTGATGAATTTGAGCGGATCGGCAAGATTATGGCCGATCATGCCTTCCGTCGCGAAGGCCGGAGCTTGATCGAGGATGACCTGACCGAGGCCTTGTCTCGCTTGGAGCTGAAAACGATTGATGATCTCTACGAGAATCTTGGGCGAGGTCGCATTACGTCCGCAGATTTCCTCAATGCGGCCTTCCCGGGCCGACTGGATGAGCGGGAAGATGTCGGCGAGCGCGATCTGATTGAGGATGAGAAAGCGCGTCTTTATGTTCGCGGCCGGGGCCTTACGCCCGGGGTGACCTTGCATTTCGCCAGCTGCTGCTCGCCCCTGCCTGGAGACCGCATCGTCGGAATGCTGATTCCGGACAAGGGCGTTGAGATTCACACCATCGATTGCGAACGCTTGGCCCAGTTTGAAGAAGGTGAGATGGATCAATGGCTTGATCTCGCCTGGACAGCTGAAGCTGAGGATAATGCTGTCTCGATGGCACGTATTCGCGCAGTTCTGCATAATGAGCCCGGAGCGTTGGCTAAAGTCGCGCTGACGGCGGGTGAAAACCGCGCCAATATCGCGAATGTTCGCACGCTGAACCGCGCATCTGACTTTTTTGAAATGCTGTTTGATGTCGAGGTCTACGACACACGGCACTTGGCCAATCTCCTGGCCGCCTTGCGTATGAGTGAGATCGTCGTCTCCGCCGAGCGCATGCGGGCAGGGTCTGAGGAGTTTGAAGACGAATGACACGCGAAGAAGTTCTTGAGGAATTCCGCGCCGCCGGCGCCCTTCTTGAAGGTCATTTTATCTTGTCGTCCGGTCTGCGCAGTCCGGTTTTCCTGCAGAAGGCAAAGGTATTTGCCGAGCCGGCTCGAACTGAGAAACTGTGCAAAGCCCTGGCTGACAAACTCAAGGCGGAACTTGCCGAAGAGCCGACCGTCATCGTGTCGCCAGCTGTTGGTGGACTGATCCCGGGGTATGAGACAGCGCGGCATATGGGCCTGAAAGCGCTTTATGTGGAGCGTGAAGGCGGCGAGTTCACCCTGCGACGCGGGTTCGAACTCTCCAGTGACGACAAGGTACTGGTTATTGAGGATATTGTCTCAACAGGGCTGTCGTCTCGCGAGTGTATCGAGGCAATAAATGCGACCGGCGCGACAGTGATTGCCGAGGGCTGCCTTGTAGATCGCTCTGCCGGTGAAGCCGATGTCGGCGTGCCACTTATTGCTCTGACCCAGTATAAAGTCCCGGCCTATGAGCCAGACAATCTGCCGCCGGAACTGGAAGCCATTCCCGCCATCAAGCCGGGGAGCCGCGGGCTGAAATGAGTATTCGTCTCGGCGTCAATATCGATCACGTTGCCACTATTCGAAACGCACGCGGCGGAATGCATCCGGACCCGGTCCGCGCGGCGCGTCAGGCGTCAGAAGCGGGAGCTGACGGCATTACCGCACATTTGCGTGAAGACCGGCGCCACATAACAGATGATGATATCGAACGCCTGATGGCCGAGATAGACCTGCCGCTCAATTTCGAGATGGCCGCGACCGAGGAAATGCTCGACATCGCCCTGCGCCACAAGCCGCATGCGTGTTGCATCGTGCCGGAAAAGCGCGAGGAACGGACCACAGAGGGCGGCCTCGATGTAGCGGCGGGCCATAATCATATCGCACCTTATGTGCGCCAGCTGTCTGACGCCGGAATCCGTGTCTCACTCTTTATCGAGCCAGATCCCGTCCAGATTGCTGTCGCCGAAGCGATGGGCGCTGCTGTAATCGAGCTGCATACCGGCTCATACTGCGAGGCTGTTATTCGTGGTGATGAAGAAGCGGTCGCCGGACATCTGGAACTGCTCCAGCTGGGTGCAACAGAGGCCCATAAGCGCGGGCTTGAAGTGCATGCCGGGCACGGTCTGACCTATGACAGTGTCAAACCCATTGCCGCCATTCCTGAAATCATCGAGCTCAATATCGGCCACTTCCTGATCGGCGAAGCGATCTTCCGCGGTTTGCGTGAGGCCGTGGGCACAATGCGCGGCCTGATCGTTGAGGCGCGGAGCGAAGCATGATCATCGGTCTTGGCTCCGATCTCTGTAATATCGAACGCATCCAGGGCTCACTCGATCGCTTCGGTGATCGTTTCGTGCAGCGTGTCTATACCGAGATCGAGCAGGCCAAATCCGAGCGCCGCCGCATGCGCGCAGCCAGTTATGCCAAGCGGTTTGCTGCCAAGGAGGCGGGGGCAAAAGCGCTCGGGACGGGGATTGCGCGTGGCGTGTCCTGGAAGGAAATCGGAGTTGTGAATTTGCCCGGAGGCAAGCCAACGCTGGAGTTCAAGGGGCGGGCGCTTGAGCGCCTATCGATGATGACCCCTGAGGGCTTTCGAGCGTTCACCCACATCACCATTACTGATGATCATCCCTGGGCTCAGGCTTTTGTGGTGATCGAGGCTCATCCAATTGGCCATTTGCCGGAAGGTCCGCTTTATGGTTGATGCCGCGCAGGCGCTGGAAAAGCGTATTGGCTACACATTCACGGACCGCGACCTTTTACTTCGTGCCTTGACCCATTCCAGTTTTGGGGAAGGCCGAAAGGGTGAGCG
>JAAEZM010000011.1:1478-55384 GCA_018222865.1 Alphaproteobacteria bacterium | reverse complement strand
GCGTAACTATGAGCGCCTGGAATTCCTGGGGGATAGGGTTCTCGGCCTGATGACCGCCGAGGCGCTTTTCAATGCGTTTGACCGGGCTGATGAGGGCGCGCTTGCGCCCCGCCTAAATTCGCTGGTTCGAAAAGAAACTTGCGCGGATGTCGCCAAGGCGGTTGGTCTGGGTGATGCGTTGCGCATGGGGCGTTCGGAAGAAAAGAGCCATGGGCGCGAGAAGGTCTCAATCCTCGGAGATGCCTGCGAGGCCTTGATAGCAGCCCTTTATCTCGACGGCGGGCGCGAAGCTGTTCAAAGCTTCTATGACGCGCATTGGGGGCCAAAGATTGAAGATCTCAGGCACAAGCCGAAAGATCCGAAGTCAGCGCTCCAGGAATGGGCGGCAAAAAAGGGACACAGTGTTCCGCGCTATAGTCTGACGGAACGCAAGGGACCTGATCATCGTCCTCATTTCACCGTCGAGGTTCAAGTGAACCCACTTGATGTCGCGATCGGCGAGGGCGGCTCAAAACAAGCGGCTGAACGTGAGGCCGCAACCAATCTACTGGCCCGGGAGGGTGTCCATGTCCGCTGATGAAAAACTACGTTGTGGCTTTGTTGCCGTAATCGGATCCCCCAATGCGGGCAAATCAACCCTGGTCAATGCACTGGTGGGCGAGAAGGTCACGATTGTGACCCACAAGGTGCAGACCACACGTTTTGCTGTGCGTGGCGTCGCGCTGGAGGGGCCTAGCCAGATCGTGCTCGTGGACACGCCCGGGGTATTCGCGCCGAAACGACGTCTCGACAAAGCCATGGTCAATGCGGCCTGGGCCGGTGTTGCGGACGCGGATGCCATTATTCATGTTGTCGATGCGAGCGCGCGCGACCGGATGGCCCGGGGGGAGAGCAAGTCGGGCGATAATAAGATGATCGAGGATGATGAGCGCGTCATCGAGGGGCTGAAGCGGACCGGAAAATCGGCTATTCTCGCGCTTAACAAGATCGACCTTCTCGAGCGCGACCGTTTGCTCGCGATCTCGCAAAACCTCTTCGAGAGCGGCTGCTATTCCGACGTTTTCATGGTCTCTGCCAAACGTGGCTATGGCGTTGAGCAACTCAAGACACATCTCGCCGGGCTGATGCCGGAGGGTGTCTGGCACTATCCGGAGGATCAGGTCGCGGATCTGCCCTCACGTATTCTCGCCGCCGAGATTACCCGCGAGAAAGTCTATCTGCGGCTGCATGAAGAGCTTCCTTATGCCTCCATGGTCGAAACCGAGGCTTGGCGGCGCTTGCGCGATGGCTCGATACGCGTGGAACAATCCATCATTATCGAACGGGACAGTCAAAAACCGATCGTTATTGGCAAGCAGGGATCAGCGCTCAAAGCGATTGGTGAGGCGTCGCGTCTGGAGCTGGAGGAAGTGATGGGCTGCAAGATCCATCTCTTCCTCAATGTGAAAGTCGATCCGAAATGGATGAACCGTCGCGGACACTATTCTGATGTCGGTCTCGATTTCGACGTCTAAGCTCCACCAATGGAATGGACTGATTCTGCAATCATTCTCGCTGTGCGCCCTCATGGCGAGACCAGCGCCATTATCGAGGTTCTAACGCCGGGCCAGGGGCGTCATGCCGGGCTGGTCAAAGGCGCGCGTTCACGCACACTGCGGCCCATTCTTCAGCCGGGCAATCAGATCCGGGTGATATGGCGTGCGCGCCTCGCAGATCATCTGGGGCAGTTTCAGGTTGAACCGGACGAGCTGGGTGCTGGCGTGGTGATGGAAGACCGCGCGGCACTGGCCGGGCTCAATGCCGCGTGCGCGATGGCGGTGCTGGCGCTGCCGGAGCGCGAACAACATGAGCCCGTCTATGACGGCTTCAAGGTGTTCCTGTCGGCGCTGGAAGACATCGATATCTGGCCGGCAATCTATGTTCGATGGGAGGCCGGGCTTTTGGCGGATCTTGGTTATGGGCTGGATTGGGACAAATGCGTCGTCACGGGGACAACGCAGGAGCTGACGCATATCAGCCCGCGAACAGGACGGGCCGTCTGTGCCGAAGAGGCCGCGCCCTATGCACCGAAACTCCTGGAGTTACCTGGTTTCTTGCGAGGAACCGGGGCGATTGGTGAAGGCGAGATCGCCAAAGGTCTCGCATTGACAGGGTATTTCCTTGAACGCCGTGTGCTCTGGCCCGTCGACAAACAGCTTCCTGATGCGCGCGAACGCCTTATTGCTGCACTGGAGCGGGAGGGGCGGCTTTAGCGCCAATCCAGTCCAGAGCAGATGCTTCATCCTCGCATATCCGCATGAAATAGCGCGTGGAGTCGCCGTAGAAAGTGGCCCGCCAGACCTTCATGGCTTCAATAATGGATTGGTTTGCGCCCAGAACGGCCGCTCGGACCTGCCCGGCCGATGCTTCATCCATGGTCTTCCGGCGCCGAAAACTCATTGAAGTCGCTGTCTGGTCTGGAAGCACCATGTCGGTGGCGTCGTGAAAATCATGCAAGCGATTAATGTTGGCAGGGTAATCGCCACGCTCCATGCCAGATATTAGAAAGTCCACATCGGCGACGCTGACAATTCCCGTATAAACCACCCTGAGATAGTCGGGATCACGGCGAATTTGCGCGTCTATCGGCATCTAGAGAGCTCCGTTGTCAGAACCGGTGTCAGACCGGATACGAATCACCAGTCCTTATATTTTAGAACTCAGCTGAAAGGCTTGTACACGAAGGGTAGCAATCTGCGCGAGACATCTGCCTAACAAGGCAAATCACCTATACTGATCTGCACGAATCAAAAGGGTGACATGAGATGGGCGAGACATTCGATCCGGGCAGTGGCCATATCATCGAGGAAGACTTCGACGAGGCGCTTTCCAAACGCTATCTCGCCTATGCGCTCTCTACGATTACCCAGCGTGCTCTGCCCGATGCTCGCGATGGTCTAAAGCCGGTCCATCGTCGTCTGCTCTATGCCATGCGGGAGCTGAAGCTGAACCCGGATGCGGCCTTCAAGAAGTCCGCGCGCGTTGTGGGCGATGTTATTGGTAAATACCACCCCCATGGTGACCAGTCGGTTTATGATGCCCTGGTCCGCCTGAGCCAGGATTTTGCCGCACGCTATCCCTTGGTCGAAGGGCAGGGGAATTTCGGTAATATCGACGGCGATAATGCTGCTGCGATGCGATACACAGAAGCGCGCCTGACGAAGGCTGCAGAGCTTCTGCTTCGAGATATCGATCAGGGGACGGTGGATTTCGAGGAGACGTATGATGGTTCTGAAAGTGAACCCATCGTGCTGCCCGGGGCTTTCCCGAACCTCCTTGCGAATGGCTCAACCGGTATCGCTGTGGGGATGGCGACGTCGATCCCGCCGCACAATGCGCATGAGATTTGCGGAGCCGCGCGTGCATTGATCAAGGATCCAGAAGTCACCGTGGATGCCTTGCTGGAGCACGTCAAAGGCCCGGATTTCCCGACGGGTGGTATTTGCGTGGAGCCAGCAGCAGCAATCCGCGAGGCCTATGAAACCGGTCGCGGTGGTTTCCGTACGCGGGCGAAATGGGAGAAGGAAGACATCGGGCGCGGGATGTGGCGTGTCGTTGTCACCGAAATTCCCTATCTGGTGCAAAAATCCAAGCTGGTAGAGCGTATCGCGCAGCTCATGGATCAAAAAAAGCTACCACTGGTCGATGATATTCTCGACGAGTCCACGGAAGACATTCGTCTTGTGATCGAGCCGAAATCCAAGCTTGTCGACCCGGACATGATGATGGAGAGCCTGTTCAAGCTCACTGATCTGGAGAACAGGATTTCGCTCAATCTCAACGTCCTTGATCCGACCGGAACGCCCCGCGTGATGTCTTTGAAAGACACGCTTCGCATTTGGGTGGATCATCGCCGAGAAGTCGCGGTTCGACGCGCCCAGACCCGTCTGGCCAAGGTTGAGGACCGACTGGAAGTTCTGGCGGGCTATCTCATTGTCTATGCCGATCTTGATGAGGTCATCCGCATCATCCGCTTTGAGGACAAGCCCAAAGAGAAGCTGATGGAGACATTCTCTCTCTCAGAACGTCAGACCGAAGCCATTCTCAATATGCGCTTGCGGGCTTTGAGAAAGCTCGAGGAGTTGGAGATCCGCCAGGAAGACGATCGCTTGCGCGGTGAACGCCAATCCCTGAAAGACCTCATTGGCTCTGAAACCCTTCAATGGGCGAAAGTGGATGGCGAGATCGCAGAGGTCGAGGCCTATTATGGCAAGGATACAGAGCTTGGCGCCCGGCGGACCGTCTTCGGCGATGCGCCAACCTCGAGCGAGGCTGCCTCAATTGAAGCCTTTGTTGTGCGTGAGCCGATTACCGCCGTGTTGTCCGAAAAAGGTTGGGTCCGTGCGCTGAAGGGCCATTCCTCTGACGTCACGGAGCTGAAGTTCAAAGAGGGTGATCGCTCTGCTTTCGCGGTGAAATGCGAAACAACAGACAAGCTTCTAATGTTCGCGACGGATGGGAAATTCTACGCGCTCGATGCCTCCAAATTGCCCGGCGGGCGCGGACATGGCGAGCCCGTACGCCTCCATGTCGACCTGCCGGAAGACGCGGCGCCGATCGGTCTGTTCAAATACGATCCTGAGCGCGTATTGCTCGTTGCGTCCGGGGCAGGGACCGGTTTCCGCGTTGCGGAGAAGGACTGCATCGCGATGAAGAAAGCCGGCAAACAAATCCTCAACCTGGTGGATGGAGATGAGGCTCTCCTTTGTATCCCAGCAATGGGGGATAGTTGCGCTGTGATCGGTCAAAACAAGAAGCTTCTTGTATTTGGTGCAGATGAGATCCCCATGATGGCGCGCGGTAAGGGCGTACGGCTCTTGGGTGGTAAGGGCGCTCAGCTTGCTGACGTAACCATCTTCTCTTCGGAAGATGGTTTGAGCTGGCTTGATGGGGCTGGCCGTCGGTTCAATCTGGATGATTGGCAGCTGTGGACGGCGAAACGGGCCCAAGCCGGCAAGCTTGCTCCCAGAGGTTTTCCGCGCTCATTGCGTTTTTCGCCGCGCGGATCAGAATTCCTCGCTTCACAGGCGAAAACCGAATAAACAAGTAAGCGCTTCAATTCGCGGAGAGAGTATTCATGGACGTTTCGCTTATCCTGCTGGTCCTGGTCGTCGCCATCGGCCTGATTCTGGTGATGATCTATAACCGCCTGGTGGCGTTGAAACAGACGTGCAGTCAGGCTTGGGGTGACATCGATGTGCAGCTGAAACAGCGCCACGATCTCGTGCCAAATCTGGTTGAGACAGTTAAGGGCTATGCCAGCCACGAAAAAGAAACGCTTGAGAATGTCATCAAGGCTCGCCAGACGGCCGTTGATGCGTCTTCACTGAAGGATCTCGCTGAGGCCGAGAATATGCTCGAGGGGGCTCTGCGTCAGCTGTTCGCGCTCTCAGAAGCCTATCCGGACCTCAAAGCGAACCAGAATTTCTTGTCGCTCCAGAACGAACTGACCGATGTTGAGAATAAGATCGCTGCAGCCCGCCGCTTCTTCAACAATGCGGTTCAGGAATTCAACACCGCGATCGAGCAATTTCCGGCAGTACTGATTGCCGGAACATTCGGGTTCAGCGTCCGTGATTATTTCGAGGTTGGTGAAGCGGAGCGTGGCGCCCCGAAAGTTAAGTTCTAGGGAGACAAGCCATGCTCTTCGGAGCGGCGGGGCTTCGCAGCCATATCTGGAATAATAATCTGCGCTCGCTGTTTTTGCTGGCGGCCTTTCCCGTTCTTCTTGGGCTGCTTGGCTATGCGGCGGCGCTGATCTGGACCGCCTTCAATGGACGTCCCGAGTATATCGTCGAGAGCGGGCGTGTGGTCGGGGGCTATGGTCCGCCGGGGCTGCGCGGCGATCTCCTCTATGCTTGGTCTCTCATGCCGCAAATCATGATGGGTGCAGTTGCGCTCGCGCTGGTGTGGTTTGTGATCGCTTGGTTCATGCATCAGCGCATAATCGATGGGGCGACGGGCGCGAAAGAAGTGACCCGCACTGAGGAGCCGGAGCTCTACAACCTTCTAGAAAATCTATGTATTTCCCGCGGCATCCCCATGCCGCGATTGGCGGTTATCGAGAATAGGGCGCTCAACGCCTATGCCTCCGGCCTCAATCAGAAACAGTATCGCGTCACGGTCACGCGAGGCTTGATGCAGCGCCTCGACAAAGACGAGCTGGAAGCGGTTCTGGCGCATGAGCTCTCTCATATCCGGCACCATGATGTGCGGCTCATGGTCATCGCGGTGATCTTCGTGGGCATTATCTCCTTTATCGGTGAAGCGATTTCACGAGGCATGTTTCGCGGTGGCCGGATCCGAGCTCGCGGTAGTTCCGGTGGCGGTGGGCGCGGCGGTGGAGGCGCCGTTATCCTCATCGTGATTGCGGTCGGGCTCGTTGCTCTAGCGTGGTTTCTGGCAATCATGATCCGCTTCACGCTCTCGCGCCGACGCGAATACATGGCGGATGCAGGAGCGGTTGAGCTGACCAAGAATCCTGACGCAATGATCTCGGCCCTGGCCAAGATTTCAGGTCGGTCTCGCCTGGGCGAGACACCGGATGAGATGCGCGAAATGTTTATCGAGAATCCGCGCGTTGGTTTTATGGGCATGTTTGCGACCCATCCACCGATCGACAAGCGGATTGATATGCTTGTCAAACATGCTGGCGGTAAACGCCCTGTGACGAGTGTTCCAGCTGTTTGAGGGTCTAGTCTCAGGGCTTGGCGTCTAAGTCTTCAGAAGCCGTTTCCGGCTGCTCATCTTCCTCCTCCAAAAGCCCTTCAAAAGCTTCGCGGAAGATGTACCAGACTGAGGTGAAGAGGGCCGCGATGACAGGGCCGAGAATTATCCCCACAGCGCCGAAAAGCGTAAGTCCGCCAAGTGTGGATAACAACACCATCAAGTCGGACATCTTCGCGTCCTTACCCACCAATATGGGTCGAAGGATGTTATCTGATGTTGAGACAACAACACCGCCCCAGACGGCCAAACCTATCGCCGGGACCACTTGACCTGTTGCCAGCAACCATATTGCAGACGGGACCCAGATCAACGGTGGGCCAACCATCGGAATGATCGACAGCATCGCGGCAATCGCACCCCAGAACACAGCTCCGGGGACGCCGGCCATGAGCAATCCGATGCCCGTTAGGCTTCCTTGAACAAGCGCGATCAGGAAGGAGCCCTTCACCGTCGCTCGGATCGTTGAAATAACCCGCTCGGCGAGCAGTTTGCGATCTCGGAGCGTCATGGGGAGCAAGCTGACCGCTTTTTGTCCGGTTGCACGGCCGGTCAGAAGGAAGAAGAACAAGGCGTAGATCAAAATAAAGAAGTTCAGCGTGGCAATGAGGACACCGCCTGTTCCCGCTCTCAGCGAGGAAACGAGAATATTGCCAACGGTACCAGCCAAAGAGCCCAGTTGTGAGGCAACGGTTGCCTGATACTGGATGACCTCCTCGCGGAAGGGGAGCCAGTCGGGAAGCCCGGCGAGACCTTCTTCGCGAATGGCGCTGACCTGTTCCTGCACCCACGGCGTCAACAATGCCGTCACCTCGATGGCTTGCTCTGCTATAATCCCAAGCAGAAACCCGGCGGGTATGACCACCGCCAGAAGTGACGCTGTGACAAGAATGGTTGCAGATACCGCCTGACGTCCACCCAGTTTTTCGCTGAGCCAGTCCTGGGGGCGTTGCAGGAATATCGTTAGGACCGCAGCCAGAAAGAGGGCAGCTAGATAGTCTCGGATCATCCAGAAGAAGACCCCCGAGATCACTAAAGCAAGAACGACAATGAAGCCGCGCTCCAGCTGGAGCTTGCGTTCATGGGTCATCCGTAAAGCCACTCCGGCAGGCCTGTCGCCAATGCTGGCACAAGGGCAACGGCGAGAATGGCAAGCAACTGAATAATCACGAAGGGTATGGCGCCGCGATAAATGGCGGCGGTGGTGACTTCAGGCGGAGCAACTCCGCGTAAATAGAACAGCGCGAAACCAAAGGGCGGGGTCAGGAAGCTGGTTTGAAGGTTCATCGCCATGAGCACACCCAGCCAGACAGGGTCTATTCCCATCATCAGAAGGATGGGCGCAACGATCGGCACGACCACAAAAGTGATCTCGATGAAGTCGAGGAAGAAGCCCAGTAGGAACATGACCAGCATAACGATGGCGAGGGCGCCCCATTTGCCGCCCGGCACGGCCTCTAGCGCGTGCCGAACCACGACATCACCGCCAAGCTCTTTAAAGATCAACGAGAAAAGCGCTGCGCCAATCAAAATGACGAACACCATGGCCGAGATGCGGGCGGTCGACGTCATAACCTCATCAAGGACGCCGCTACGTTTTAGACGCCAAAGGCTCAGACCTGCGCCCGCGAGCGTGATCGCGACAAGCAGCCAAGCCAACGAGCCGCCGATAGCGCCCAGATCAGCAACATAAAGCCGTCTTTCCTGGCCAATATTGGCAATCACGACGAGCGCAATAAGGCCGATAAGGGCGGCAAGCCCGGCGAAGGACAGCGCTTGTCCAAAGCGGGGATTGGCGGTTTGGCCGGCATTTCGAGATCCAGCCAGGAAGGTCGCACCCACAGCGCCAATACCAGCGGCCTCTGTAGGCGTTGCAAGGCCGGCGAGAATAGAACCGAGCACAGCCATGATCAGGAAGAGCGGCGGTAAAAGAGCGTGGAGGATCTTGCTCCAATCCGCACTTGCCTCGCTCGGCGGGGCGGCAGGCGCGCTTTGGGGGCGCGTAATGGCAATAAAGACCTGATAGCCGATATAGAGCAACACCAGCAGCAGACCGGGGATAAGCGCTCCGGCGAACAGATCACCCACCGAGACAATATCCGGCGCGAAAATGCCCTGATTGCGCTGCGCTTCCTGATAGGCGTTGGAGATCTGGTCTCCCAGAAGCACCAATACGATCGATGGCGGGATGATCTGCCCGAGCGTGCCAGACGCGGCGATTGAGCCCGCAGCGAGTTCGGGGCTGTACCCACGCTTGAGCATGGTGGGCAGGGAGAGAAGTCCCATGGTGACAACAGTTGCGCCGACAATGCCGGTGGATGCTGCGAGCAGAGCTCCAACGACGACAACGGAAATACCCAGCCCTCCGCGGAGCGACCCGAAGAGCGCGCCCATAGCTTCGAGCAATTCCTCAGCGACTTTGGATTTCTCCAGCATCACGCCCATGAAAACGAACAGTGGCACCGCGACCAGGATCTGGCGGTCCATCTCCATGAGATTCCCGTAGATGCGCTGCGGGAAGGCGCGGAAATGGATTGGATCAAACACGTCGAGCGCCAGTCCGATCAGCGCGAAAAGCAACGCAACACCGGCCAATGTAAAGGCCACCGGATAGCCGCGCAGGAGAGCGACAAAGGCCGCCGCAAACATGATGAAAGGCAAGTATTCGATCAGCAGGTACACGCTAGACCTCTCCCTCGGCGAGCGAGCGCGGCTTTTCGGGTTCGGATTGTCCCGCGAGCGTTAGCGCCGCACGTGAGGCCATGGAAAGTCCTTGAAGGATCATCAATATCGCGAAGAGCGGGATGGCTGTTTTCAGAAGGAAGACAAATGGCAAGCCGTCGCTCTCTCGCGAACGCTCGAGAATGCGCCAGGTTGAGGCCATATATCCCGTTGAGGACCAGAGGATAAGCACGCTCATCGGGATGAGGGCCAAATATGTGCCGGCCAGATCAATCCAGGCCTTGCCGCGAGCACTCGCCTGCGTGAAGAACACATCCACGCGGACATGGCCGTCTGCCATCAGTGTGGATGCAGAAGCAAGTAAGAATAGAAGAGCGTGCATATAGATGACGCTCTCTTGCAGCTTGGTCGACGCATAACCGAAGACATAACGCTGAATGACAATTACGGCTGTGGCGATGACAAGACCAAGGGCAAACCACCGCGCGGCGCCCCCAAACATTCCCGTTACTGCCTCAATGGCGCGTATGAAGCGGGCATTGATCTCATGTACCGCTGTCGGCAAAGCGATAAAGCGTCCAGCGATCGCTAATCCCAGCGGGATCAAGATCAGCCACCAGGCTAAGCGGCCAATGTTGACCAAAACGCTGCCGGTTATCTGCGCTAAGCCAGGCAAATGACCCTGCAACCAGGTGACTACGCTGCCTGCAGACAGCAAGTCAGCAAGACTGATAGCGATGCTCAGTCCAATGAGAACAAGGAGGAAACGGTCACCTTGGCGCATGATCAGCCAGGCAGTACGCGTTCGCGCTGCATCATGTAAGGCATTTCGGAAATGCGGCCCCAGCTGCGCATGGAGTTGCGGGCGGTCATATAGCTCTCATAGACCCGCCGTGTCAGCTCATCCTGATTACCCATATCGGAAACGACTTGCTCGGAGATCTCACCAATCCGCGTCCAGATCTCATCATCAAAGCTGCGTAGCTGGACGCCGTGGTCTTCTACCAGCACACGAAGCGCGATCGCATTCTGGTATGTAAACTGGGCAAGCGAGACATTGTTTGCGGCCCGGCATGCGGCCTGGACGATGGCTTGATGATCGCTGTCTAGCGAATTCCAGACCCCGAGATTCATCCCCACACCAAGACATGAGCCCGGCTCATGAAAACCAGGACCGTAATAGAAAGGCGCTTCGCGATAGAAGCCGAATGCGAGGTCATTCCAAGGGCCGACCCATTCGGTCGCGTCGATCGCACCGGACTGCAATGCCGGATAGATTTCGCCGCCGGAGAGGGTCACAGCAGCACCGCCAAGCTCGCGCAGAACATTACCGCCGAGGCCTGGAATACGCATTCTCAGGCCGCGGAAGTCCTCAAGCGAGTTGATTTCGCGTTTGAACCATCCGCCCATCTGGTGACCAGAATTACCCGCCTGGAAGGGTTTGATATTGAACTGTCCGGACAGTTCATCCCACAACGCCTGACCTTCACCTTCCTCGACCCATCCCATGATCTCGGTTGCTGTCATGCCGAGTGGAACAGCGGTGAAGAAATTGAAAGCAGGCGATTTGCCCTGCCAGTAGTATTCAGCGCCGTGATACATGTCCGCTGTGCCTTCAGCGACGGCATCAAAGGCTTCAAACGCGCTGACAATCTCTCCAGCGGCATAGACCCGGACTTCCAGAGTGCCATCAGACGCCTGGTTTATGTATTCCGCCACATTATTTGCGGCCGTGCCCAGGCCCGGGAAGTTTGCGGGCCAGGTGGTGACCATGCGCAAACGGCGTACTCCGCGATTGACCGCAGGAGCCGCAACGCTGCCTTCACCGGATTGTACGCCTGTCTCGCCGCAGGCCGTGGCAACTGTTGCAGCCGCGATGGCGCCGCCGCTCAAAAATGTGCGTCTATCCATGACCTTCTCCCCTAAAGACCTGAGCGCTTGAAATCTGGGCTTAACCTAAGCTGTCACCGGCGTCCAATTCCAGTGCCGAATGCGGTGTCCAGCCAGCCGGTGTTAGGACTTGCAGGGGTTGGAAATCGGCTTTGTAGGCCATCTTCCGGCTCCCTCCGACCCAATAGCCCAAGTAGACAAAGGGTAATCCCGCGCGCTCGGCCTGACGGATCGCGTCGAGAATCATGAAGGCCCCCAGACTGCGTGAGGAGGCATCGGGGTCAAAATAGCTGTAGATTAGTGAGAGACCATCCTTGAGGACGTCCGTCAGTGCTGCGGCGATGAGCTTGCCATCGGCGTTCCGATATTCGGCGACGTGGGTTCTCTGGGCGCCTTCTTCGACCATGAGGACATATTCACCGAAACTCATTCCGACCATATCACCGTCTGAATGGCGACTATCGAGATACCGCGAAAGGAGCTGATACTGCTCTGCCGTTGCGATGTTATTGTCGGTGGAAAGCGTTAGATCGCTATTGCGCTTCAGGATCTTTCGCCACCGCCGTTTCCAGTCGAAATCACTGCTGTCGACTCGGACGGATTTGCAGGCATCGCATGCCTCGCATGCAGGGCGATAGAGAACGGATTGGCTGCGCCGGAAACCCGCATGGGTGAGGGCGTCATTGAGCGCTGGGCCTTCGCCAGGATCGATCCGTGTAAACACTTTCCGCTCCCACTGATCCGGCAGATAGGGGCAGGGCGAGGACGCCGTGAGAAAGAAGGGGATCTGTCGGGTTGAAAACGGGTGGGTCACAAGGGCTCAGGCATTCGGCTAAGTGCAGGCTTCATCCTCACATGAAGCCGTACATGAAGGCAATATAGGCCGTATAGGCGAGCCATGTAAGCAGAGCGAGCGGTGTTCCTGCGCGAAGATAATCGCCAAACCTGTAGTGTCCGGGGCCCATCACCAAAAGATTAGTTTGATAACCGATCGGCGTCGCGAAACTCGTATTCGCAGCGAATAGAACAGTAAGCGCAAAAACGGTCGGGTCGGCACCAAGCTGTTCGGCTGCTCCAACAGCGATGGGCGTGAAGAGAATGGCGGTCGCGCTATTGGAAAGAACATTGGTCAAGGCCGCGATAAGCAAGAACATGGCGGACATGAGAACGACGGGACCGAATGGTGCGAAAACCGAAACCACCGAGCTCGCCAGCAAATCAGCACCACCGGTGCTTTGCAGTGCGGTCCCCAATGAGAAAGCAGAGCCGATTAAAAGATAGACCCGCATATCGAAAGCGCGAGCGGCCTGTCTAGAGTTCAAGCAGCCGGAGGCCAGCATGCCCAATGCGCCAATAAAAGAGGCTACAACAATCGGGACGACACCGGATGCTGCGGCCAGGACGACGCCACCAAAGATAAGCCTTGCGGCGCTGGTCTTGCGCGGATCGGCGATGGCCGTGGTGGACCACTCCAGCAGCAGAAGATCGCGATCGGCCCGCAAACGTTTCATCGCACTGGAGGAACCAAAAAGGAGCAGAGTATCGCCCGCTTCTAGACGGATCTCGCCCATGCGCGAGCGGATCATTCTTGAACGTCTTTGAACACCAAGGACGACACATCCCGTCGTGTGACGAAAGCCGATATTCGCAATTGTTCTGCCGGTAAGGCGCGAGCCCGGCGCGACCACAGCCTCGGTAATGGCCAGGCCATCCCCTTTTTCAGGGGTATCTTCTTCCGAGCCTGCCTCAAGAAGGCCGCGCATGTAGTTCGGATTCTTGGCGAGAAGATCCTGAAGCTTCTGGCGCGTCGAGGCGACAATCACGAGGTCGCCGGACCGCAAGGTAATGTCGGAAAATGGTGGAAGAAGCGCATGTTCTCCGCGCTGGATCATGCGGACCGTCATATCCGGAAGATCGGGGAACATGCCTGCTACGGGTTGTTTGCCGGCTAAAGGGTGATCGGATGTGACCTCAAGCTGAGCGATATACTGACGCCCATCTCCGCCCTTCAGCGCGTCTTCCATAGAGTCGCGTTCTGGCAAGAAGTTCGGGAGAATGAAGAGCACATAGACAAGGCCAACGGCTGCCAGGAATAACCCCGGTCCAGTCGGTGCGAAGAAAGCAAGTTCTGTACCGGTCTGCGTAAACAGGCTATCGGCAACAAGCAGGTTGGTCGATGAGCCGATCAAGGTCGTCATCCCCGCGAGGATGCAGACATAGCTCAGAGGAATCATGAGCTTTGACGGGCTGGTCTCCATTCTCTTGGCGATCGCTGCCAAAATTGGAACAAACATCACGACAACAGGCGTGTTGTTTATGAAGGCGCTTACGGTGAAGACAAAACCAAAGATCGCCAGGAGGGTGGAACGTGGGTGTTGGTCATATGAGCTCAGCAGAAAACGCGTAGGCCCATCCATCGCCCCCGTTTGAAAAATGCCTTGTCCAACGATCAACAAGGCCAGGATGGTGATCAGGGCGGGGTTTGCAAAACCGGAGAGTATTTGTGTTGCGGTCGGATTGTCGGCAGCCAGGGGAAAAAGCTGGAAGAATAAAAGCACGCCTCCAACAATCGAGGCAGAAACAACCTCAATCTGGAACCGGTCCCAGCAATAAAAAAGAATTGCAATGGCGACCCCTGCGAGGACCGTCCACATCTGCCAATTATCTACAGACGCCTGTTCGAGCATGAAGTTTTTTGGAAGACCTGATCTGTTTGACCAAGCCGATAGGCTAGCATGCGCGACAGAGGCTTGCGAAGCGGCAAATGTTTTTTATGCAGTTTGCAACAAGATCTAGAGGCGGTGATTAGACGGTAGAACCGGCGCTTCTCTCAGCAAAGTAATCGATATGCGGCGATTTCCAGCCATATACGGATCATCAGGATAGAGAGGCTCAGAGCCTGCCTTACCGCGCACCTCATAGATGCGGTCATTGGTGATGCCTTCAGACTGAAGCACAGCACGCGCGGCGTTTGCGCGATCCGAGGACAGCTCCCAATTCGTATATTCACCAATAGTGGTCGGGCCGCTATCCGTATGTCCTGCGATGGATAAACGGTTTGGCAGACGTTCTGCGATCGCGGCGACTGCACGAAGCAAGGTCACGGCGCGCTCATTGGGCTCGACGGAACCAGGGTCGAACATTGGGCGGCCTTCTTGATCGACAAGCTGAATGCGCAGACCTTCGGGCGTTACGTCCATAATGACATGGTTTGACAGCTCGGCGAGCTCAGGCATTTCCTGCATAGCCTGTCTAAGCGACATCTCTGCGCTGTAAAGCTGGGCTTCGGCACGGCGTTGCTGAGCCGCCATAATAGCATCGGAAGAGATCGCAGGCTCGCCATCATTAGCCGGCGAGGCTTCCGGCGTTTGTTGTTCATTGCGGTCATTGTCCTGCGGCGCGGAGGGGGCGAGACGTTGGCGCTGAGAACTATCGCCGGAACCTTGAACGCCATCATCGCCCGGTGAGGTGCCGGCCAATGGAGCGCCCGAACCGGAGTTAGCAGGCGAGACCGAGGCAGGTGCGAAATAGTCGGCGATGCCACGTTTTTGTTCAGGCGTGGTGGTGTTGATGAGCCACATCAGAAGGAAGAAGGCCATCATTGCCGTCACGAAGTCGGCATAGGCCACTTTCCAGGCTCCGCCATGGTGGCCGTGCCCGCCGCCCTTGACGACTTTCTTGATAATGATCGGTTGATCATTCGTAGCCATGTGATCCCACCTTGTTCGAACTCTTGACCTTGGAGTAGACGATTACAGTTAAGGCCAGGTTTCCCGCATGCCTTTAGGAGCGATTTCGTGAACAAAAGCCGTGATTTCAGAGACGTGCTCGGCCGCTATCCGACCGGAGTCGCCATCGTAACGGCGCGGGTTGATGGGCGACCTGTCGGCGTCACAATCAATTCTTTCGCCTCCGTGTCTTTAGACCCGCCATTGGTGCTGTGGTCCATTGAGCGAGAGCGCGAACGCTATGAATTGTTTGAGAAAGTCGAGGAGTACGCCATCAATATTCTGGCACGAGATCAGTCTAATTTGGCGCATGCATGCGCGCTCAATGCAGACTTGACGGCCTGCGAAATTCCACTGAGCGATGACGCGGTTCCGCGGGTTCTGGATACGGCCGCCTACCTCCTGTGCAAACGCTCCGCGGTCTTTCCTGGGGGTGATCACGACATCATTTTGGGCGAGGTCGTGCAGTTTGACACGGTCAGGGATGAACCCTCTCTCGTCTTTTATCGTGGACGTTACGGTGAGCCGTCTTAGTCAGGTCTTCTCGGCTTTTTCTCGGCTGTAAGCTGCGGCACGAGGTCATTTGCTGTGCGTGGAATAATGCGCACGTCCACACCACCCGTTCGCTTTCCTCAGATCATGACATCTTGCTCCGCCGTGCGGCGCAGACTAGCAAGAGGTAGGCGGATTGCGAGGTTGTTATGGCTTTATGCGCGTTTTTGGGCCTTGGCGTTATGGGCTATCCGATGGCGGGCCATTTGAGGTCAGCGGGACATGACGTCAGTGTTTGGAATCGAACAGCTTCCAAGGCGGTATCATGGGCGGGTGAACATGGTGGCCGCTCGGCTGAAACTATTGAAGACGCCGTTACAAATGCTGATTTTGTTTTCGCCTGTCTTGGTGATGATCCAGATGTGCGATCGGTCGCTGAAAAAGCCATTCCTGCCATGAAGCCGGGTGCGGTGTTTGTCGATCACACCACGGCATCAGCTGAACTCGCGCGCGAGCTCGATCAAGATGCCCGCGATGCCGGCATCGGTTTTATCGACGGACCCGTGTCTGGTGGCCAGGCCGGCGCAGAGAACGGGCAGCTGACCATTATGTGCGGCGGTGAAGCCGATACCTTCGATCAGGTTGCACCGGTTATGCAGGCCTATGCCAAGGCGATGTCGCTTATCGGTCCCGCAGGAGCCGGTCAGCTGGCGAAAATGGTCAATCAGATCTGTATCGCGGGGATTGTTCAGGGCCTGTCTGAAGGCCTGCATTTCGCAAAGCGATCCGGTCTCGATCCGGAATTGGTGATAGGTGCGATCTCAAAAGGCGCGGCCCAATCCTGGCAGATGGAAAATCGCTGGGAGACCATGGTCGCAGGCAAGTTCGACTATGGTTTTGCGATCGATTGGATGCGTAAGGACCTCCGCATCACCCTCGATGAAGCGCGTCGCAATGGAGCAAAGCTCCCGGTGACGGCGCTGGTCGATCAGTTTTACGGTGATGTTCAGGATATGGGTGGCAACCGATGGGACACGTCGAGCCTGATCGCTCGGCTGGAGGGCGGCGATGAGTGAGAGCGGGCGTTATATACTCACCGATCGGGTCGCGATGGGCGTTTGGTCCCGGCTGACAGAAGCATTTAGTATCTCTTCGCTGGCCGCGACAGCGATCATTTCCCGGCGAGCTACTGTGCCCTTTCACAAAAATAATCTCGGACGCATGCTGGATACGCAGCACTGGAAAATCGGTCTGGGATTGCTGGGCGGCCTGTCCGATGCGCAGGTGGCGTTTCTTTTGGACTTCGCCGAAATCAATGCGCGCCGGGTTGAGCATGTTTTCCGCGCCTGGGCCCTGATCATGGTGACCGTCCCGGTTGGCACTCTTGTTGGCGCAAATGAGCTTTTCCCCGATCTGTTTGGTCAGTCTCTGGTCAGTTTTTACGGTGCGCTGATCATCATCATATCCGCTTGGGCGTCAGTCGCCGGGATCATGTTCATGTCATCCTGGCGAGCAAAGGATCTGGAAGATCTCTTGCGCTTCGAAATGGCACGCCGCACTCACGCGGATGCCCAGGATACCGGTCAGGACGCATGAGTGTCGACGCGCTCTTTGCGGTCCTCGACTATGCCGGGATCTGGTTCTTTGCCTATTCCGGCGGCATGCTTTCGGCTCGCAAATCGCTGGACCCTTTT
Source organism: Alphaproteobacteria bacterium (assembly GCA_018222865.1). Classification (GTDB taxonomy): domain Bacteria; phylum Pseudomonadota; class Alphaproteobacteria; order Caulobacterales; family Maricaulaceae; genus Maricaulis. Next base: position 38,133 of record JAAEZM010000011.1, on the reverse strand, counting down.
GGTGCAGCGATTGTCGGTGCCGTTACCGGGATGGGCGGTGGCACGTTACGTGATGTTCTGCTTGGCGAATTGCCAGTCTATTGGATTGAGGAGCCGAGCTATCTCGGCATAGCGCTCTTTGGTGCGCTTTTGGGCTATTTTACCTCACCCTGGGCGCAATCGCTGGCGTCCCGGCGGATCGTTCTAAACTGGGCAGATGCCGTCGGGCTTTCCGTCTTTTGCGTGATCGGCGCACAAGCCGGGCTCGCAGCCGGAGCGCATTGGTCGATCGCGCTTTTGACAGGGGTGATGAGCGCCGCCTTCGGAGGCCTGATCCGCGATATCATCGTCAATGATGTGCCGCTGGTATTGCGCGAGGACATTTATGCCCTCGCAGCACTTGCCGGAGCCGCAGCCTATGTGGGCGGTGTAACGCTGGGCTGGCCGGTCGAGGCGGTGACAATTGGGGCCGCGACGCTGGCCTTGATGTTGCGGGGGTGCGCTATCGTGTTCAAATGGTCGCTGCCAGCGATGAAAATCTCGGATTAGCTCAAAATGCTCCGTTACTGTGATAAGGGGCCAGTCGACCAATCAGCCAGAGAGCGCTCGCCTGCCAGGTGCGCAGTATAAGGCGTTCGGTTTCCAAGCGGGGCAGGGCAGCAAAGCCGGTCACCACCAGCGCTCCTTTTAACGGGGCGCGGATACGTAGCGGCTTTGCTGACCCGGTCAGGCGCCAGCTCGTTTACGGTCGCCGCTTTTCCATCCGCACCATCGGTATGCCAGCATCCGGCATGGGATACTCCGATACTGGTGACCAGCCGTGCTTCTTGTAGAAGTTTACGGCCTGGGCATTGTCGCGGAAGCTCTCAAGCTCAATGCGATCATAGCCGGCAAAGAGCCGGGCCTCGCCATGCTCGAGAAGTGCCTGGCCAATGCCTTTTCGATGATGGTCGAGGGTGACCATCATAAGATGGATTTCATGATCCATCAGCGCAACTGCGCCAACGATCTCGTCATCCAGTTCTGCGATGAAAAGGTGGTCATTGCGCTCGGTATAATAGGTCGGCACAGCACCGGAGGCGATATAACCCTCCACCGTTTCCGCACCGATAATGGGTGGGTATTTCTCGCGGATGGTCTTGTAGGAAACTGCCGTCATCGGCGCGACATCATCGAGTGTCGCCGGACGGATGGTGATTTTAGAATTTAGAATGGTATTCAATGTCTTGATCCTGACATAAGAAAACTTCACGCTCGGATGCTCCGGCGCATTAAACTGTTCTCAAAAAGCCCGCCGCTAAGGCGAGCACGTCAGGACTCAAAAGTCATAAAATCTCCGCTAGGCGGCCAATCTGCACGAGTCATCCTGTCGGATCAAGCGTTCAACAATCTAGCCGCCCGCTTTGCGAAATACGTAATGATGCCGCTCGCCCCGGCGCGTTTGAAACTCATCAGGCTTTCCAGCATGACCCGGTCGCCATCAATCCAACCATTGGCGGCGGCCGCTTCGATCATCGCGTACTCTCCGGAGACCTGGAAGGCGAAGACGGGGATATCGTAGTTTTCTGCCAGAAGGCTGACGATATCGAGATAGGGCAGGCCCGGTTTGACCATGACCATATCCGCACCTTCTTCGATGTCGAGTTCAACCTCACGAAGCGCCTCGAGGCGATTGGCCGGGTCCATCTGATAGGTTTTCTTGTCGCCTTTCAGCGCCGCCGCTGAACCGATCGCTTCGCGATAGGGGCCATAAAATCCTGAAGCATACTTCGCGGCATAGGACAGGATCATCGTATTGTGATGTCCATCGGCCTCCAACGCTTCACGAATTGCGCCGATGCGGCCGTCCATCATATCTGACGGGGCGACGACATCACAGCCAGCCTCGGCCTGAATGAGCGCTTGCTCGATCAAGCGCTCGACTGTGCCGTCATTGGCGACATAGTCATCATCCAGCAAGCCGTCATGGCCATGGGTGGTGAAAGGGTCGAGCGCGACATCGCAGATCACGCCCACATCAGGGGCCGCATCTTTGATTGTCTTGATCGCTTGGGGGATGAGACCATCAGGATTGATCGCCTCGGATCCTTGGTCATCCTTTTTGGACGGGTCGATGTGAGGGAAGAGTGCAATGGCTGGAATTCCGAGGGATTGAGCCTCCTTCGCCGCCTTCGCCAGTGCAGCAAGTGAGAGCCGTTCAACGCCAGGCATTGCCGCAACAGGTTCGACAGGATCCGCACGATCTGAGACCACGATGGACCAGACAAGATCATTCACGCCCAACGCTCTTTCAGAGACAAGACGGCGGCTCCAGTCGGACTGTCGGGTGCGGCGCAGGCGGATGGCAGGGAACATGATGCGGCTTGTCCTCGGTTCGGATCGTTACATTTGAAACTTGCCGCAGGCGGAAACTCCGTTTAGGCCTCCGGCAAAATCTTGTTTCGATCTACCATAAACGACAGGAGCGCTGCTGTGCACTTCGATCTGACAGAAGATCAGTCCCTTATTCGCGATATGGCGCGCAAGTTTGCCGATGACCGCTTAAAGCCCAATGCGGCCAAGTGGGATGAAGAGAAGATCTTCCCGGTAGATGTCATGCGAGAAGCGGCTGAACTCGGTTTTGCTGGCATTTATACGCGTGACGATGTTGGTGGATCCGCACTTTCGCGCCTCGATGCGGCGATCATTTTCGAGGAGTTGTCGCGTGGCTGTGTGTCCACCGCAGCCTTCCTTTCCATTCACAACATGTGTGCCTGGATGATCGACACCTGGGGCAGCGAAGACCAGCGTCAGCGCTTCCTGCCGCAGATGATGACCATGGAAAAGATTGCCTCCTACTGTCTGACAGAGCCGGGGGCCGGCTCCGACGCGGCGAGCCTGCGCACCCGTGCAGTTCGCGATGGAGATCATTATGTGATGAACGGCTCGAAAGCCTTTATCTCCGGTGCCGGTACTTCGGATTATTACATCGTCATGTGCCGTACCGGCGATGATGGACCTAAAGGCATTTCCACGATTGTGGTCGAGAAAGACACGCCGGGTCTGTCTTTCGGCGCGAATGAAAAGAAAATGGGCTGGAACTCTCAGCCTACGCGGGTCGTAACCTTTGAAGATTGCCGCGTCCCAGTGGAGAATCGCCTGGCTGATGAAGGCATGGGCTTCACCCTGGCGATGAATGGTCTCAATGGCGGCCGGATCAATATCGGCGCCTGCTCCCTAGGCGGAGCGAGCGAAGCCTTTGATGTTGCAAAGGACTATACCCAGACCCGCAAACAGTTTGGCCGTGAGCTTGGCCAGTTCCAGGTCACCCAGTTCAAACTGGCGGATATGGCAACTGATCTCGAGGCTGCGCGTTTGATGCTCTATCGCGCCGCTGCGTCTCTGGATGCAAAAGACCCGCATGCGGCGAAATATTGCGCCATGGCCAAGCGTTTTGCCACGGATGAGTGCTTCAACGTGGCAAACCAGGCCTTGCAACTTCACGGCGGCTACGGCTATCTCAAGGACTATCCGTTGGAGCGCATTGTTCGTGATTTGCGCGTCCACCAAATCCTTGAAGGCACGAACGAAATCATGCGGGTGATCATCGCCAAGCATGTCACAGGCTAGGAGGCCCCCATGAGCGAAGGCGAAACGAAAGTCTTTGAAGACACGAAAGAAGCCTTTGCTCAGGCCTGTGCGGACGGGCCAGAGGCGATCACGGCAGAACAGCCCATGATCGCTTTGGTCCTCGATGCACAATCCGAGTTCGGTGCCGATGAGCCCATTACTCTTGAAGAAGATGGATGCGCGCGTCTGACCCTGCGAGTCGCGATGAAGGATGGGGGATTTATCGCCCTGTCCAAAACCACTCATCCTGCAAAAGAAACAATCAAGGTCGGCGATCTCGTCTGCTGGGTGCCGCTCAAGCATGACTTGGAGCTCGCCAAAGAGGCCAATGATGAGCGTTTTGGATGGATCGGCCTGGTTTTCGCGACGCTTGAGCCGCAATGGCAGGGTGATGAGTGGGCCCTGCGCGAATTCTATGAACAATAGACAAGTATGAAGGTCGTCATGTCTGACTCCGAAATCATCGCCCGCAAAATCGGCCAGGTGGGCCGGATTACGCTGAACCGACCCAAGGCGCTCAATGCGCTGACCCACGGCATGTGCCTGTCCATGATCGAAGCGCTAGAGGCCTGGCGTGAGGATGGTGATGTCAAGGCGATTGTCGTAGACGGGGCAGGTGAAAAGGGCTTTTGCGCTGGCGGCGACATTCTCAAGCTTCACGATAGTGGCAAGGCCGGCAATGATGACGCCTGGCTGTTCTGGCGCGATGAGTATCGCCTCAACACGCTGATCTTCCATTACCCCAAACCCTATGTGGCGCTGATTGACGGCATCACCATGGGCGGCGGTGTCGGCGTGTCCGTGCACGGCTCTCACCGGGTGGCTGGCGATAAAACGATGTTTGCCATGCCGGAAACCGGGATCGGCTTCCATCCGGATGTTGGCGGCGCCTACTTCCTGCCGCGTTTGGCGGGTGAGATTGGCATCTGGATGGGCCTTACCGGCGCGCGCCTCAAGGCGGCTGACGCTGTTGCTTCCGGCCTGGCAACGCATTACTGCCCGTCCGGGCAATATGACGATCTTCTTAGAGCGCTCGAAACCGCAGATCTCTCGGAAGACGACGCGCTGGAAGTGCTTCTGGAAGAATTCTCAGGAGATCCGGGCGATAGCGAGCTGGCTCATACAAGGGGGCTGATCGATGCGGCCTTTGCGGGCAATCGTGTTGAGGAAATCATCGCGCGTATTGAAGGTGCGGGCGATAGCTGGTCCCAGAAACAGGCTAAAGTGTTGGCCTCAAAATCCCCGACGGCCTTGAAGTTGACTCTGGCTGCGCTTCGAAAGGGGGAGACGCTCTCTTTTGAAGACGTAATGCGCCAGGATCTGCGCGCTTCATCCTGGTGTCTGAAGGGCAAGGATTTTTATGAAGGCGTGCGGGCCGTCATCATCGATAAGGACAATGCGCCAGTCTGGGATCCATCCACCCTGGCCAATGTGAACGATAATGATATTGCGGGCGCGTTTGATCCGCTCGACGAGACACATGAAATGACCTTCCTCGACGCAGGCGACGACGCTTGAGCGCACAAGGATAGGCGAGGGGAGCAAGACATGGCGATGATCGCATTTATAGGCCTGGGCAATATGGGTTCGGGAATGGCGGCCAATCTGGTCAAGGCCGGGCATGGTGTGAAAGCGTTTGATCTCAGCGATGCTGCTATCGCTCAGGCGGTTGAACATGGTGCGTCAGCCGCCGCCTCAGCAATGGAGGCCGTGACCGGCGCGGATGCTGTCGTGACCATGCTTCCCGCGGGTAAGCATGTGCGGGCTGTTTATGAGAGCCAGGTCTTTCCGTCCGCAGCACCGGGCACGCTCTTTCTGGATTGCTCTACTATTGACGTTGATAGCGCGCGCCATGTCGGTTCGAGCGCAGTCGAAAAAGGATTTCGCTTTGTAGACGCGCCGGTCTCTGGCGGGGTGGCGGCAGCCTCAGGCGGAACCCTCACCTTTATGGTGGGGGGCGCCGAGGCTCACTTCCAGGCCGCTCAACCCATTCTTGAGGCCATGGGCAAGGCGGTTATCCATGCGGGTGATCTAGGTGCCGGACAGGCCGCGAAAATCTGTAACAATATGCTCTTGGCCATCACGATGATTGGCACGTGCGAGGCCTTTGCCTTGGCCGAAAAACTCGGTCTTGATCAGCGGAAATTCTACGACATTTCGTCCAAGGCATCCGGTCAATCCTGGTCAATGACGAGTTATTGCCCCGTCCCGGGACCTATCCCGACGACACCCGCAAACAAGGGTTACAAGCCGGGTTTTGCAACGGCGATGATGTTGAAGGATTTGAAGCTCGCTCAGGACGCGGCCCAGTCTTCCGGCGCTTCGACGCCGCTGGGCGCGCAGGCCGAAGCATTATACGCTATGTTTGATAATTTGGGCGGCGCTGACGCTGACTTCTCGGGCATTTACAAGCTGCTTGATGGCAGTTGGTCTAAGTCGAACGACTAAATTAACGGGATTTTTGGGCTTTTTCTCTACAACTCCATTCAAAGATCAAAAAGATCGGGTGGAGTAGTAGAATGGCTGTGGCTGAAAACCTGTCCCCGCAGGGCGATCCGAACGCTCAATATCTTGAGCTTCTTCAACTCGTTGAACGCCTTCACCGGCAATTGCTTGATGTGGTGAAGGACGAGCTGGACCGTGAAGGTCTTGATGATGTGAACAGCGTCCAAGCGCTGCTTCTGTTCAATATTGGTGATCAGGAATTGACGGCCGGCGAGCTGCGTACGCGCGGTCATTATCTTGGCTCCAACGTATCCTACAATCTCAAGAAGCTTGTAGAGGCTGGGTATATCCGACATGAGCGGTCTGCGGTGGATCGCAGGTCTGTTCGGGTCAGCCTGACAGATAGCGGCCATGCTGTTCGCTCCCGTCTGACCACGTTATTTGAACGCCAGTCGACCTCGCTTGCCGCGGTTGGCGGCGTAGAGACTGACAATCTTCCGGTCGTCAATACAGCGCTGACCCGTATCGAGCGCTTCTGGGCTGACCATATTCGCTTCCGGATGTAATTCACACGACACTCCGAGTAATGAAAACGGCGAGGACCTCCTCGCCGTTTTTTATTGCGGGTCTTTTCGAACCGGGTAGGGGGGACGCTATAGGTGCGCTTTCTCCCTGAAATAATGATAATTCATACCCTGCGGCGCTTCGTCCTGTCGTATGGTCCCCATTAACACTTTATACGGGGACTCAGACTGGAGTTGAGGTTCAAACTCTCTAGTTAGAGTAGGACCGACAAAGACGAAAAGAGTGCCTTATGGACTATCAAGCTGCATTTGAATCTGCTGTTCGCCGCGTACGTGCGGAGGGACGTTATCGCGTCTTTGCGGATCTGATGCGCTATAAAGGCCAATTCCCTCGTGCACGTTGGCGCCGGCCGGATGGCGATGTGCGCGATGTCACGGTTTGGTGCTCCAATGATTATCTGGGCATGGGGCAGGTGCCTTGCGTCGTGGAATCCATGAAATCGGCGATCGACACGGTCGGTTCTGGTGCCGGCGGAACCCGAAATATTTCCGGGACAACCCGATATCATGTGGAACTTGAGGCTTCGCTTGCAGACTTGCATCAGAAAGAAGCCGCTCTGCTTTTCACATCCGGCTATATCGCCAATGAGGCCACTCTGGCGACGCTTGGAAAGATTCTCCCGGGCCTGATCATTTATTCCGATGAGTTGAACCATGCCTCAATGATTGAGGGTGTGAAGGGCGCGCGCTGTGAGAAACATGTCTGGCGTCATAATGACGTCGCTCATCTCGAAGAATTGCTGAAAGTGGCTCCAATTGATGCGCCCAAAGTGATCGCATTTGAGTCGGTTTACTCAATGGATGGCGATATTGGTCCCATCAAAGAGGTCTGCGATCTCGCTGAGAAGTATAACGCTTTGACCTATCTTGATGAGGTTCATGCTGTTGGTCTTTATGGTCAGCGCGGCGCCGGGATTGCCGAGCGCGATGGGCTTATGCATCGCGTGGACATTATCGAAGGCACTCTGGGCAAGGCGTTCGGCGTCATGGGGGGCTATATCGCTGCCGACGGCGCGATTTGCGATGCGATTCGCTCAATGGCTTCAGGTTTTATCTTCACCACTGCTCTGCCACCCGCGCTCGCGGCCGGCGCGCGAGCGAGTGTGGAGTATCTCAAAGCCTCTCATCATCTGCGCGAGAAACACCAAGAACGCGCGGAAACACTTAAAAACCGGCTGCGTGATGCCGGTTATCCCGTGATGGATTCCATCACACATATTGTTCCGGTCCAGGTGGGTGATCCGGTGCTTTGCAAACGGATTTCAGACCGATTGCTTGAAGAGCACGATATTTACGTGCAGCCGATCAATTATCCCACGGTACCACGCGGTACCGAGCGCCTGCGCTTAACGCCAACACCGCTTCACAGCGATGAGATGTTTGACGCTCTCATCAATGCGCTTGATGATGTATGGGAAGAGAGCGCTGCCGCCGGCGATAGCGGTTTGGCGAGCGCTTAAATCTGGCCGGCGAATTGTCTTCGAAACCTCCGGCCAAGCGTTCGGTCGGGCGGAGTGACGTGATGGATCGCGAGGTTTACCTGGAAATCCAAGTGGTCGGAAATGCGGCTCGTGTCGCTGCTGTTGATGCAGAGACGGGGGAAGAGGTCGTATTCCAGGTGCCCAAGCGCACAACTCGCATCGAAATAGAGCACTTGGCGATGGCGAAGCTGAACTGGAAACTCTCAAAAATCGCGCAAGAAAAACGGCCAGACGATAAGCCTGGCCGTGGTATCAAAGTCTAGCAGAGACCTTTAGTCTGCCTTGCGGCCACGTCCGAGGCCGATATCTTTCGCAAACTGGGAGCGTTTGCGCGAATAGGCCGGGGCCACCATCGGATAGTCAGAAGGCAAGTTCCACTTTTGGCGGTATTCATCCGGTGACATGTTGTACTGCGAGCGGAGATAACGCTTAAGCATTTTCAGCTTCTTGCCGTCTTCCAGGCATACAATGTATTCGTCGCCAATAGACTTGGAGACAGCGACGGCTGGTTTGGCTTTTGGCTCAACCTTCTCCTCAATCGCGCTGACACTCTGCATGGTTGAATGAACTGATTTGATAAGGTCCGGAACGTTATCTGCTGGGACCGAATTGTGGGACAAGTATGAGGCCACAATATCAGTGGTCATGCGCAGGATCTCTTCTTGATCGATGTCAGGATGTATCGTGTCGGTCATCTTCTTTACCTAGATTGGGGAGATTGGGGCAGCGGAATCGCGCAATAGACAATCTATGTAAGTGCTGTTTGGGAGTATTTCAAGTTAAACAGAAGCGATTGGCCATTTAGTTTTGTATCAAATCTGCAAAACGGTTCCTTTTTCTAACTAAAGTCCGTTACTAGTTCGCAGGCTCTGTGATGAAGAAACCGCGCTTGTCTAGATGTGAGGCGCACCGTATCTAAAGAATGCCCAAGCGAGGAACGCCCATGCCCGATACTCAGGATGTCCCGAACATGAATACTGAAACCGAAGCTTTCTTCACTCGCCCGATGGTGGAAGGTGACCGCGAAGTTGCCGGAGCCATCCATGCGGAAATTCTGCGTCAGCAGAACCAGATTGAGCTTATCGCCTCAGAGAACATCGTCTCTCGGGCCGTCCTCGAAGCGCAGGGGTCTTTGCTGACCAATAAATACGCGGAGGGCTATCCGGGGCGCCGCTATTATGGGGGCTGCGAACATGTCGATGTTGTCGAGACACTCGCCATCGAACGCGCCAAACAGCTTTTCGACGCGCAATATGCCAATGTTCAACCCAATTCAGGCAGCCAAGCCAATCAGGGCGTGTTTCTGGCATTGCTGAAGCCGGGCGATAAGATTTTGGGCATGTCCCTGGACGCTGGTGGTCACCTGACGCATGGCGCTCGACCAAACCAGTCTGGCAAGTGGTTTGAGGCGCACCAGTACGGGGTGATCGAAGAGACGGCCTTGATCGATTATGACGCGCTGCGAAAGCAGGCGCATGAAGTGAAGCCGCAGATGATCATCGCGGGCGGATCTGCATATCCGCGGGAGATCGATTTCGCTGAATTCCGTAAAATCGCCGACGAGGTCGGTGCTTATCTTCTCGTGGATATGGCACACTTCGCAGGGCTCGTAGCTGGCGGTGTTTATCCTTCGCCGGTCCCCCATGCGCACGTCTGTACAACAACGACCCACAAGACACTGCGTGGTCCCAGAGGCGGGATGATTATCTCCAACGACCTCGATCTGGGTAAGAAGTTCAACTCTGCCATCTTCCCGGGATTGCAGGGTGGACCATTGATGCATGTCATCGCCGGCAAGGCAGTTGCCTTTGGAGAGGCGCTGCAGCCTGAGTTCAAGGACTACACCAAACAGGTCGTTGCGAACGCAAAGGCCATGGCCGCTGCCGTCTCCGCTGGCGGGTATGATATCGTCTCTGGTGGGACGGATAGCCACCTCGCACTGATTGATCTGCGCCCCAAGGGCTTGAAGGGCAATGTCGCAGAGGAGGCGCTTGAGCGGGCCTATATCACCTGTAACAAGAATGGCGTGCCCTTTGACCCGGAAAAGCCGACAGTGACGTCGGGTCTGCGGGTTGGTTCTCCGGCAGGCACGACGCGCGGCTTTGGTGAAGCGGAATTTACCAAGGTCGGCGAATTGATGGTTCGGGTGCTTGACGGGCTGGTGAGCCAGCCGGAAGGCGATGCGACTGTTGAAACCGCTGTGCGTGAGGAAGTCATAGCATTGACGTCCGCCTTTCCGATCTATCCGCAGCTGGCGTAAGGCCTTATGAATGCGTTGTCCTTTTTGCGGTCATCCTGACACCCAGGTCAAAGATTCCCGGCCGGCGGAGGATGGCAATGCTATCCGCCGTCGCCGTCAATGCCCGTCTTGTGCGGCTCGTTTCACCACCTTTGAACGCGTGCAATTGCGTGAATTATCGGTGATGAAAAAGTCTGGCCGACGGGTGCCGTTTGATCGCGAAAAGCTTAGTCGTTCGATCCAGTTAGCAGCACAAAAGCGCAATATTGATGCTGACCGGATTGAGCAGATGATCTCAGGCATTGTGCGTCAGCTGGAGAGCTCTGGCGAGACGGACATCACGTCTGACCGCGTTGGCGAATTGGTGATGGAAGCTCTTAAAGGCGTCGATAGCGTCGCCTATGTTCGTTATGCGTCTGTTTACAAAGACTTTCACAAGGTGGAAGACTTTCGTGAGTTTATCAAGGACGAGCACTTGTCCAGCACGAAACCTGAAAAGAAATGAGCGCCCACACGCGCGCACGGGTGACGTTGAAGCTGGCAACATCGCTAGACGGGAAAATCGCGCTCGCGAATGGTGCCTCGAAATGGATTACCGGTCCGGATTCGCGATCCGAAGTGCACAAGATGCGGGCCGCTCATGAGGCGATCCTGACCGGTGTGGGAACCATCATAGCAGATGACCCCCTGTTTACAGCACGGCTCGACCCGATGCCGGAACGTCAGCCCGATCTGATTGTCCTCGACCGGTCTTGCCGAATGCCAATGGGGGCGAAAGTGTTTTCGGTTACTGAGCGCCAAGTTGTCATGCGTTCAAATCGGAACATCGCTGATGCCCTCGCCGGCTATGAGAGGGTCATGATTGAAGCGGGGGCGCAGATCGCCGCAGCCGCCATAAAGGCGAATGTTGTTGATCGAATCGAATGGTTTCGTGCGCCGATTATCCTCGGCTCAGACGGTTTGGACGTGATTGCAGAACTCGGGCTTGAGACGCTCGAAAAAGCCCCCATCTTCCAGCGCACAGGAATTATCGAGCGCGGTGCCGATATCCAAGAAAGCTACGAACGGATCCGCTGATGTTTACCGGAATTGTTACTGCCAAGGGGCGAGTTCGCGCGATCACGGGCGATGACGTCAAGCGCTTCGAGATCGAAGCCCCTTATGATGCGGATAAGATCGATATGGGGGCGTCCATCGCCCATGCCGGGGCCTGTTTAACGGTTGTCGAAAAGGAAAACACGTCGACTGGCTGTTGGTATGCGCTCGAGGTTTCACCGGAGACGCTAAGGCTGACAACGCTTGGCGGCTGGCGCGAAGGCGATGAGGTGAATCTGGAGCGCGCGCTCGCGATCGGGCAGGAATTGGGCGGTCACTTGGTGACAGGCCATGTCGATGGAATCGGCGAGGTCGTTGAACGGCGCATGGAGGGTGAGTGGATTGTCTTTTCAATCAAACCACCCATGGAGCTCAATAAATTCATCGCCAAGAAGGGCTCGATCACGGTCGATGGCGTGTCGCTCACCGTTAACGAGGCCAGTCGTGAAAGCTTCGAGATTATGATTATTCCTCACACTGCCGAGGTGACCAGCTTAGGCCGCTTGCAAGCAGGAGACCGGGTCAATCTTGAAGTAGACCTCATGGCGCGCTACGCGGCGCGTCTGAACGAATTTTCGGAAGGATAAGGCGTGAGTGATATTCCGCTGTCTCCCATTGAAGACATTATCGAAGATGCCCGAAACGGGCGCATGTTTATCCTGGTCGATGCCGAGGACCGCGAAAACGAAGGTGATCTTGTAATCCCCGGCAAGTTCGCGACGCCGGATGCGGTCAATTTCATGGCGAAGCATGGTCGAGGTCTCATTTGTCTGGCGATGAGCCAGGAGCGTATTGACCAGCTCGACCTGAAACTGATGTCGTCTGATAACCGCTCGCGTCACCAGACGGCGTTTACGGTATCAATCGAGGCGCGCGAGGGTGTCACGACCGGAATCTCTGCTCACGACCGTGCCCGCACAATCGAAGTTGCAACGGACCCGTCAAAGGGCGCAGAGGATCTGGCGACGCCCGGGCACGTATTCCCGTTGGCCGCTCGCGATGGGGGGGTGCTTGTGCGCGCAGGCCACACCGAGGCCTCTGTCGATATTGCGCGGCTCGCCGGAGCTGGGTCATCCGGTGTGATCTGCGAAATTATGAACGAAGACGGCACTATGGCTCGGTTGCCGGACCTGATTGCCTTCGCGCAATTGCATGGGTTGAAAATTGGCACGATTGCCGATCTGATTGCTTATCGCCGCCGTAATGATCGATTTATCGAGCGCCGTCTTGAATCCGAATTCTCCAGCCGGTGGGGCGGGGATTTCCGCCTTATCGTGTTCCGAAACACGATTGATGGCACTGAACATGTCGCCTTGGTCAAGGGCCTGCCGACAGATGAGAAGCCGACGCTTGTGCGCATGCACAAGGTCAGCTTTGTGGATGATGTTCTAGGCTCCAACGAGCCAAGGGGCGGACTCGTAGAAGCTGCGATGAAAGTGCTCGGAGAGCATGACGGCGCCGCCGTAATGGTGTTTATCCGCGAAACCAGTGACACCGCGATTGTGGAGCGGCTCGGTGCGCACCCCGTACTTCCCCAGGATGAGCGTGAGGCGCGCCGCCTGCGTGAATACGGAGTGGGTGCTCAAATTCTGCTCGATCTCGGTGTCAAGGAAATGGATTTGCTGACCACCAAGCAACAGACGATTGTCGGTCTTGAGGGGTACGGCTTGAGCGTACGTGAGCAACGTATTTTCAGCGGAGAATAAAATGAGCGACTGGCGCATTCTCATCATCGCGGGCGATTTCTACCGCGATATAGCCGAGCCAATGATCAAGGGAGCACAAGATGCGCTCGAAGCCGCCGGAGCAGTGCACGAGTTGGCGACCGTTCCAGGAGCGTTGGAAATCCCTGGTGTTATAACCCAGGCTGAACTCGCGGACGCTGACTTTGATGGTTATGTCGCACTCGGGTGTGTCATCCGCGGTGAAACGACACACTATGATTATGTCTGTGGCGAGAGCGCCCGCGGCTTGATGGACCTCTCCTTGGAGGGCGTTCCTCTGGGCAATGGTATTTTGACCGTTGAAAACCGTGAGCAAGCCATGGCGCGTGCGGTCGACAAGAATAAGGGCAAGGACGCTGCTGAGGCTTGTCTGGCCCTGCTCAAGCTCCGTGATCGTTTCCGTGCGGAGGCACGTGGAGAATGACGATGGAGAAGGAAAACCCATCGCAGGCGCGTGCCCGCCTGCGTCGTGCCGCCCGGCTTTCAGCCGTTCAAGCGCTCTATCAGATGGAGATCGCGGAGCGAGGGGCGAAGGACGTAATCAAGGAATTCCGTGACCATCGTTTCGGCGCTCGCGATGAGGGCGAAGAATTTGTTGAAGCCGATGAGGGGTTTTTCGAGTCCCTGGTCGCCGGAGTCGTGGACAAACAGAGTGTCGTCGATCCAGCGATTGATGAACTATTGGCCGATGGCTGGCGTATGGAGCGCCTGGATGCGACTGTACGAGCGATTTTGCGCGCAGCGGGGTTTGAGCTGTTCCATCGGAATGATGTGCCCGCCCGGGTCGTCATCGACGAATATGTAGAAGTCGCGAATGCCTTCTTTGAAGGATCGGAGCCTAAATTCGTCAATGCAGCCCTTGACCGCTGCGCTCGCGAGGCTCGCCCGTCTGAGTTTTAGCCATGTCACACGGCGAATTTGCTTTCATTCGCGACCACCTCTTGCCGCTGACCCGCGGCGATCGTGCCGCACTGGAGCTCAGCGATGATGCGGCGTGTCTGGAGCTGTCCGGTAATAGCCTGTTGGCCAGTGACATGTTGGTCGAGGGCGTGCATTTCCTTCGCAGTGACGGTCCCGCTGTAGCCGCCCAGCGAGCATTTGGATCAAACCTGTCCGATCTTGCAGCCATGGGAGCTATCCCCCGCGGGTTTCTTTGCACGGTGTGTTGGCCGACCCGCTATTCTACAGCCGATCGCGAAGCTTTCGTCGATGCCTTGGGGGTAGTCGCAGCTGCGGAAAACCTCGCTTTGCTGGGCGGCGATATGACCCGCGCTGACGCACCGCTAACCATCTCGCTGACGATGATTGGTGAGACCACTTCTGACCCACTGCGCCGCAATGGAGCGAAGCCTGGCGACCAGCTCTTTGTCTCCGGGACTATCGGCGATGCGGTACTCGGTCTTTCGATTGCGAAGGGCGAGCTCGACAAGCAAGACTTTCTGCTTGAGCGCTATCAACGCCCGCAGGCCAGAATCGAGCTCGGTCAAACCCTTCTGAACAAGGCAACAGCTTGCATTGATATCTCCGATGGGCTTGCGGCAGATGCTCAGCATCTGGCTCGCGAAAGCGGCGTCGGGCTTGAGATTGAAGGCGCGCTTATTCCCTGGTCGGCTCCTGTTCTTCATTGGCTTGAAAATGAAGGGCGGGCAGGGGTCGAAACGCTGATCACCGGTGGCGATGATTATGAATTGCTCTTTACCGCGCCGGTTGAACACGCAGCCAGTATCCTCGCACTCAAACGCACCCTCGGTGTAGATGTGACGTGGATTGGGCAGGTCGTTGAAGGTGAGGGTGTGCGCATCCAGGACGAAATGGGTGTGCCGCTCGATATTGAAACGAGTGGCTTTACGCATTTTTGAGAGCTTTGTGAGAGGCTTCACTTGGATGGTGAGGTCACACATGCGTCTTTTACTTTCGGTAATCCTGTCGGTCTTCCTGGCGTCGCCTGCTTTCGCGGGTGGAGGCGGCGGTGGTGGTGGTGACTCCTATGGTGGATCGGGCGGCGGTGCCGCCAATCGCATCATCACACTCTTCAATCTCAGTGGCGGTGAGGAAGAGGTCGAAGAAGAGAGCAGCGATGATCCTCGCTCTTTCACCATGCCCGCGGTCGTTGCGCCGCTGTCCAACGAATATGGTCGACTGACTGGGTTCGCCTATGTGCTCCTGCGCGTTCGTGTCGCGCCCGGACATGATGTCTGGAGTGTCCAGGAAGACGCGCACTATGCGCTCGATGCAATGGTTCGCGTGGCACACCGGATTAATCTCTCTGTTCCCAGTGGTGAGACCCTTGATACCGAGGTTGCATCCGAGGTCTGGCAGGCGGTGATCCGAGACATGCACGGCGATGATGCAATCGAATATCTAGAGATTCGCGATTTCGACGTCCGACTCTTCCAGAACTAGCCCGGCATCAAAACCGTATTATTCCTTTATACAGTAAGCCTTTTCGCAGCTGCACTCCGGCCGTGTTGCACGTCCCAAGCGCATTGGGCATAGTCTTTTCGTGTAGGGGGAGCAATTAACGGTCGGCGTGCGTCTTTTTGCACGTTCTGTCCCTCTATTTTTCTCAGACCGCAACGAAAGAGAAACTCGGGGCAGGAAAGCCATGAACATGCTTATGCTGGCCATCGCAGCCGCCGTTCTCGCCATCATCTATGGGGTCGTTCAGACTCAAAGATTGCTGGCGGCGGACGCTGGTTCCGAAAAGATGCAAGAAATCGCATCGGCCATCCAAGAAGGCGCAAATGCATACCTAAAGCGCCAATACACAACCATCGCCATCGTCGGCATTGCCGTCTGTATATTCGTCGCCATTTTCTTGGGCTGGGAGGTCGCCCTCGGATTTGTGATCGGCGCTGTTCTGTCCGGTGTAGCCGGATTCATCGGCATGCTCGTCTCTGTTCGCGCCAATGTGCGTACGACACAGGCTGCATCGACAAGCCTGGCGGCTGGGTTGGCGATTGCTTTCCGCTCCGGTGCGGTTACAGGCATGCTCGTTGCGGGCCTCGCTCTGCTCGGGGTCGCAGGCTATTACTGGGTCCTGACTTCACTCATGGGCGCTGGTGATCGCACGATTATCGACAGTCTCGTCGCGCTCGGTTTTGGTGCATCTTTGATCTCCATTTTCGCGCGATTGGGTGGAGGCATCTTCACCAAGGGTGCTGATGTTGGCGGCGATATGGTCGGCAAGATTGAAGCTGGCATCCCTGAGGATGACCCGCGGAATGCTGCAACGATTGCAGACAATGTTGGCGATAATGTCGGTGATTGCGCCGGCATGGCGGCAGATCTGTTCGAAACCTATGCGGTGACTGTCGTCGCAACGATGGTCCTGGCGTCCATCTTCTTTGCTGGCGACCTGGCTATGCCGATGATGGTCTATCCGTTGGCAATTGGCGCTGTTTGTATCGTGACATCTATTGTCGGCACCTTTTTCGTGAGCCTGGGCAAAAGCAATAATGTCATGGGCGCGCTCTATAAGGGTCTGATCGTCGCGGGCGTTCTGTCTATTGGTGGGCTCTATCTCGTCACGAAATATGCGCTTCCAAACGGCCTGGGCGATGTGGCGATGGTCGGCGATCAGATGATCACCGGTATGAACCTGTTCTGGTCGGGCATTATTGGCCTGGCTGTGACAGCTGCGATTATCTGGGTCACCGAGTATTATACGGGTACGGGTTTCCGTCCGGTCCGTTCGGTCGCTCGCGCGTCTGAATCAGGCCACGGCACCAATGTCATCCAGGGCCTCGCTGTCTCCCTTGAGGCGACGGCGCTGCCAGCGATCATCATTATCGCCGGTATTCTGGGCACATACAGCCTGGCAGGTCTCTTCGGGATCGCGATTTCCGTGACCACCATGTTGGCATTGGCCGGTTTGATTGTTGCGCTGGATGCTTTCGGTCCTGTTACGGACAATGCGGGTGGCATCGCCGAGATGGCGGGACTGGACGAAAGCGTTCGTGACACGACCGATACGCTCGACGCGGTTGGCAACACGACCAAGGCCGTCACCAAGGGGTATGCAATCGGGTCTGCGGGTCTGGGTGCCCTTGTTCTGTTCGCAGCCTATACGACCGATGTGGAGCACCTGCTTCATATCGAGCCGGACTTCTCGCTTGAAAATCCCTATGTGATCGTCGGACTGCTCTTCGGCGGTCTCTTGCCCTACCTCTTCGGTGGCATGTCCATGATGGCGGTTGGCCGTGCAGCTGAGTCTGTAGTGGCTGAAGTGCGTCGTCAGTTCAAAGAGATCCCGGGCATTATGGAGTTCAAGGCGAAGCCGGATTATGGCAAGGCTGTTGATATCCTCACCAAGTCGGCGATCCGTGAGATGATTGTACCGTCACTTCTGCCGGTTCTGTCTCCGATCGTTCTATATGTCGTCATTCTGGGACTGGCCAATCAGGAACAGGCTCTGGCGGCGGTTGGAGCCATGCTCCTTGGCGTGATCGTCAATGGCCTCTTCGTCGCGGTCTCCATGACCGTTGGCGGTGGTGCCTGGGATAATGCCAAGAAGTATATCGAAGACGGCAATCATGGCGGCAAAGGCTCGGAAGCCCACAAGGCTGCGGTGACTGGCGACACGGTCGGCGATCCTTATAAGGATACTGCTGGTCCTGCCGTCAATCCGATGATCAAGATCACCAATATTGTGGCGCTCTTGCTTCTCGCCTTCCTGGCGGGCTGATCGGGCTGAGAATTGCAGGGCGGTTCGCCGCCCTGCATACAGGCAAAGAAAACCCCGGCTCAGATGAGCCGGGGTTTTTTCTTGGTTGTTTGCCGATAGCGTTTACTGATCGCGGCGAGGACCACCTGCACCGCCTGGCAGGTTCTGCTCTCCACCGAAGTTCTCGTTCGGTAGCGTGCCGACATTGCCAAGGATTTGCTCAATAATGGAGAGCTCACGTCCTCGCGTCGGCGTTTCGCTGTCGTTATAGGCAACAACGCGGCCATCATCGAGACCGTACTCGTTTACCTCTGACACGATGCCGTCTTCATTAAAGCTGACTGCCAGGATCCGACGGTCGCGTGTCGCGGGACGCAGATACGCGATGCTTTCGCGTGTCGCGGAGATGTAATACCAGGTGTCGTCATCGAACAGCCCACGCGTGGACGGGTTGCCGTACCGCTGCAGAACGGTCTGCTGCGTGTCTTCAGCGACCAGAATTTCAGGCTCCTCGCCGAGATTATACCGGTGTCCGTGGGAACGGAGAACGGGATTACAGGCACTTACCCCAATGGCAAGCGCCAGAACAACGGCAGTCATACGCGCGTTACGGATCATCAATCACTCCTGCGGGGTCGCCCCAGCCTGTACAGTCGTCTTGACCTACATGGGCTCAAGCTTAGCTTCAAGCACGAAGATAAGGGAGCCCTTTCTGCATGTTCGGCAATCTGTTCAAATCGCGCCTGGAAACCGGCTTGGCTCGCGAGCTTTATGATAGCGGAGTGCGCGCAGCGCGGCAGGAGGGACATTACCGCAATGATGCCGTTCCAGATACGCTGGAAGGCCGCCTTGAGATGGTGATGCTGCATACGGCGCTGATAATTCGCGAATTGAATGCATCTGGCGGCGACGAGGGCAAAGCCCTTGCGCAGGACGTGTTCGACGTGATGTTTGATGATTTCGACGCGGCCATGCGTGAAATGGGCGTCGGCGACAGCGCGGTCGGCAAGAAGATCCGGTTTATGGCCGAGGGGTTTTACGGGCGCGCCAGCGCCTATGGCGAAGCACTCGATGGGAAGGGCGAAGAATCGCTGAATGCCATTCTCGCGCGCAATGTCCTGGCCGGGGAAGACAAGCCAAACGTGGAAAATGAGCTTGCCCTATACGTCAAGAAGAGTGCTGAAATCCTTTCTGCACAAGGCTTCGAGGGCCTGAAGTCAGATGGTGAAGGACGGTTTGCAGAGGCGGTTGCGCAGTCCTAACGGCTTGCATCGCCCCATCCGTCAGTTAAGTTCCGCGAGATTTTGACGGTGCAGGCCGTCGTCTGAGGGACTGAACCTTCTTCCATGACCGGTACTATGATTATCTCCGTGGACGCGATGGGCGGCGATTTGGGGCCGCGCGCCGTTGTCGAGGGAATTGGCGACGCGCTCAAGCGCTGGCCGGACCGCGAGGTTCGCTATCTGCTTCACGGGCATGAGGATGAGCTCAAGCCACTCCTTGCTGAGATGCCGGCTGTAGCGGCGGTCTCAGAACTGCGTCATGCCGAGACCACCGTCGAGATGACCGATAAGCCAAGCGAGGCGGTGCGCCGTGCGCGTGGCTCCAGCATGTGGAATGCTATTCAGTCCGTAAAATCTGGCGAGGCGGCGGCGATAGTCTCTGGGGGCAATACAGGTGCCCTGATGGCGATTTCCAAGGTGATTTTGCGGATGAAGAAAGGCGTTCACCGCCCGGCTATCTCCGCCAATTGGCCCACACCGAAGGGCCATACAGTCGTGCTCGATGTTGGCGCCAA
Organism: Alphaproteobacteria bacterium; assembly: GCA_018222865.1. Taxonomy (GTDB): domain Bacteria; phylum Pseudomonadota; class Alphaproteobacteria; order Caulobacterales; family Maricaulaceae; genus Maricaulis. The sequence goes on along the minus strand of JAAEZM010000011.1, from coordinate 18,513 downwards.
TGTTCAATGTGGAGCGACCCAGCTCGTCGAATTCGCCATCATGGGCGAAGCATATCATCGGGCGGTGTTCGGAAGCGAAACGCCGAAGGTTGGCTTGCTCAATGTCGGACAGGAAGAGCTCAAGGGTAATGACACGGTTCGTGAAGCCGATGGTCTGATCCGCAAGTCCGGGCTTGATATGGAATATATCGGCTTCATTGAGGGCAATGATATCTCAGCGGGTGATCTGGAAGTCGTTGTGACCGACGGATTCACCGGCAATATCGCGCTCAAGACCGCAGAAGGCACCGCCAAGCTGGTTGCGGGCTGGGTGCGCGAAGCGCTTACCTCATCCTGGTCGGCGAAGCTTGCGGCCGGGCTTTTATCTCTCGGTGCCCTCGATCGCTTACGCAAGCGAATGGACCCTAAATACATTAATGGCGGTGTCCTGCTCGGCCTGAAAGGTATCGTTGTTAAGAGCCATGGCGGAGCGGACGGGATTGGGTTCGCCTCTGCGATCGGTCTGGCCTGCGCGATGGCCGAAAGTGATTTCATGGCAGAGATTCGTCGCAATCTCGATAAGTTTGAAAGCTTTGAAGCCCAGGAAGTCGCTGCCGCCTCATGAGCGAGCTCAGTTCACGGATTGCGGGGATAGGGGCGCATTTGCCGGCCCGAATTCTTTCCAATGATGAATTGTCGGCGATGGTCGATACATCAGATTGCTGGGTCCGCGAACGCACCGGCATTCGTCAACGCCATATCGCGGCTGAAGATGAAACGACCGCGGATCTCGCCGAGATCGCAGCGCGCAGGGCGCTGGATGATGCTGGGTTATCCGCCGACGATATCGACGTCATCGTGATGGCCACGACCACGCCGGACTTCACCTTTCCGGCAACAGCAACACAAATCCAGGCCCGGCTCGGCATGACCAGGGGCTTTGCCTTTGATGTTCAGGCCGTGTGCACCGGTTTTATTTATGCGCTCAGCGTTGCCGATAATTTCCTGGCTCGAGGCCAGGCGCGCCACGCACTGGTGATCGGAGCTGAAACCATGTCCAGGATTGTAGACTGGACTGACCGGACCACGTGCGTCCTGTTTGGTGATGGGGCCGGCGCTGTGGTTTTAAGTGCAGAAGAAAAAGCCGACCCGCCCAACGGTATTCTGGCGACCTATCTTCGCTCGGATGGTCGCTATAAAGACTTGTTGCATGTCGATGGCGGGCCATCATCCACGCAGAGCACGGGCCACCTCCGCATGACCGGAAACCAGGTCTTTCGTCACGCCGTGACAAATATTGCGGAATCGATGACCACGCTTTGCGAGCGTGCAGGCTATCAGATCAGTGAAATCGACTGGTTCGTGCCTCATCAGGCCAATCAGAGGATACTTGAGGGCGTTGCACGCAAGCTCTCTATCCCGTCTCAGAATGTGATTTCGACGGTGGCAGATCACGGCAACACCTCTGCTGCATCTGTACCGCTCGCCTTGCACCGGGCTGTAGAAGACGGTCGGATAAAGCGCGGTGATCTGGTTCTGATGGAGGCCCTTGGAGGTGGTTTTACTTGGGGCGCTGCGTTGGTACGATTCTAGGTGTGCGCGATTTTTTTATTTTTATCGCGTCGAACCAAGACCTTGGCGTTGACGAGTGGGCGGTCCCGGGCGTAGCCTGTATCAATCAGTCTGGGGATGAAGATGTCTGAAAAAACACTCACGCGTGCGGATTTGGCCGAAGCTGTTTATCGTGAAGTCGGCCTGTCGCGTCAGGAATCTGCGGATCTCGTCCAATCTGTTCTGGGCATGGTCTCCGATACGCTGTCCAACGGCGAATCGGTTAAACTTTCTTCCTTCGGCTCCTTCCTGCTGAGGGATAAGCGCGGTCGAGTTGGCCGTAATCCCAAGACTGGTGTGGAAGTACCGATTGAGGCTCGCCGCGTGCTGGTTTTCAAACCATCGCACGTCTTAAAGGAGCGCGTCGACTCGGCCCTTTCCAAAGACTGAGTCCAGGCTTTTACCCAAGGCCGGACTGTCCGGATGTAAAGGGTCGTGACTGACGCGAAATTAGCATGTCAGTCGTGGAAAAATCGCCGGATGCCTTTCGCACCATCAGCGAAGCCGCTGAGGAGCTGGGAGTTCCTGCACATGTTCTCAGATTCTGGGAAAGCAAGTTCTCTCAAATCAGCCCGTTAAAACGCGCGGGCGGACGTCGCTTCTACAGGCCGCAGGATATCGCTCTGCTTAGAGGGGTGAAGCGTCTTCTCTATGATGATGGATACACCATCAAAGGCGCAAAGAAGTTCATTAAAGACAATGGAATAGCGGCTATTGTTGATCTCGGTCAGCAAAGTCCGGCACGCCCTGAATTGGCCCTGGATAGTGCCGATCTGGAAACCCCGTCGCCCACCAGGTCTGCGCCACGGCGTCCGGCAAGTCCGGCACGAGAAATCTCCGATGTTTTGTCGGATCTGGAATCGGCGCGTGCCAAACTCAAGGCAGCTCTAGATCCCAAGATCTAGCGCGTAGTATTGGCCATTCATGCGCTTGCGCACGGGTTTGCGCACAAAGCCCGTTGCGGGAGTGTAAGCGTGTGCCTATAACCACCCTCCCCAACGGGCGCGCCGACTGGCCGTCCAAATCAAGTCGGAGCGTGGCGCAGTCCGGTTAGCGCACTCGCCTGGGGGGCGAGGGGTCGCGAGTTCGAATCTCGCCGCTCCGACCATTTACCCGTCCGGGGTCAAACAGCAGCACCCATCGCTGCCTTCATGATGTCCTTAATCGACGCGGTTGGATCGGCGAGTGATGCTGTGTCCGGCTTCCCGCGTTTTCCGATCATCATCTTGGCGGCCATGAAGCTTTGCGGGTCATTGACGCAATCTGCAGCAATCAGCACCCCGTCCTTCAAGTGGAAGAAGCTGACCTGTTCCTCGCCACTCTGACGGCGAATAAGTTGATCTGCGTCTTGGAATAGGCCAGCGGTCTGAAGCTTGAGATCGAACTGATCAGACCAGAACCATGGGACTTCGGGTTTGGGCGGGGTGGCGTTGGCAATCGCGGCAGCGGCGTGCTTGGCCTGTTCGAGTGCATTCGGGACAGATTCAAGGCGTAAGCGCTTGCCTGTGAGCCAATTGATCTGGGCTGCGCAATCGCCGATCGCATAGATGCGTTCATCGCTGGTCAGACAGGTTTCGTCGACCTCAATCCCATTGCCGACAACAAGGCCCGCTGCTTCTGCGATCTCCTGATTGGGCAAGATCCCAATGCCCACAAGTACACTATCAATCTCTATGCTTTCACCGGACTTCAGCCTGACAGATTCAGCGCGTGTTTCGCCTTCAATCGCCGCGACCATGGCGTCCTGACGTATCTCAACACCGCGACGTTGGTGAGCCTCGGCGAAAAACGATGAGAGTTCTTCAACTGCAACCCGTGCCAGACAGCGAGGCATGGCTTCTATGACGATAGGATGTGCGCCTTGTTTCTTGGCGACCGATGCAGCTTCCAACCCGATATAGCCTCCGCCAATAATCGCTATTCGTTTGCCCGGCTGGACATCGCCTTTGAGAATATCGATATCGGCAATCGTTCGCAGATAGCGCACGCCATCGAGGTCAGCCCCCGGAGACGGGATCGGACGGACCCGCGAACCTGTGGCCAAGACGAGCTTGGAATACGTCAGGCTTGATCCGTCGCTTAAAGACACACGTCTTGCGCTTCTATCAATCGCGTCAACACGAAGTCCCAAGCGCAGTTCAACGTTTTGGTCGGCCCAGACTTCGGGGGGTTGAACCCAGAGTCGGTCCTGTTCGATTTCGCCCGACAAATAGGCTTTTGAGAGCGGGGGCGCTGATAGGGGGGATGAGGCTCTTCTCCGATCATCACAATCGGTCCCGCATATCCGAAACGACGCAGGCTAGCCGCACATTGGCCCGCCGCTTGCCCGGCGCCCGCAATCACGACGCGCTGTTCTTCATTCGTCTCAACGGACATCATGTTTCTCCCCGCTTTTTCAGCATGATGCCCTGAGAAACCAGCGCATGCGAGTGTAAAAAACCACCCCCTGCGACATTTCCTCACCGTTCAGGGGGCTTGCTCAAAGCCAATCTTCCGCTACCTAGCGGCTCATGAGCTATCGTACCCATGTTCCCAAGGCCGTATCGACGTGGTTGTTCATCGTCGCGGGCTTTATTTGCCTGATGATCCTCATTGGTGGCGCGACCCGCCTGACCGATAGCGGTCTTTCAATTACCGAATGGAAGCCGATCAGCGGGGCTATTCCACCCATCACGGCGCAGGACTGGGCGGAGGAATTTGATCTCTATCGGGAAACGACAGAGTACCAAGAACAAAACCGTGGCATGTCTCTGGAAGAGTTCCAGTTCATTTTCTGGTGGGAGTGGGGACATCGCCAGCTGGGTCGTTTGATCGGCCTCGTCTTTGCCGTTCCCATGTTGTTCTTCTGGCTCCGCGGCGATCTGACGGCACGCTTGAAGCCGCGCCTGCTTGGCCTTTTTGCGCTGGGCGGACTCCAGGGCGCGATCGGTTGGTGGATGGTTGCGAGCGGTCTCGTCGACCGCCTCGATGTGAGCCAGTACCGTCTAGCCACACATCTCGGGATGGCGTTTGTGCTTCTGGGCGCAACGATTTGGACCGCGCTCGATGCGCGTTATGGCGCGCCGCCAGTGCGCAGTGGGCGCATGACACGCTGGTTCTTGTTCATCTGGGGAATGATCTTCCTGCAGATTATTATGGGGGCGTTTGTCGCGGGCCTTGATGCCGGTCGGATCTACAACACCTGGCCTTTGATGAATGGTCAGCTGATCCCTGAGGGATATCTTGCCGGCCATAGTTTCTTCGTCGCGATTTTTGAGAGCCATGCAGCGGTACAGCTCCAGCATCGCTGGATGGCTTATGTTCTGGTCGTCCTGGTCGCTGTGACCGCCTTCCGGCTGTACAGGGAGCCGCGAGTATCCTTGAAGCCCTTTATGATCATTCTGCCCGCCCTGACTTTGTTGCAGGTCGTGCTGGGAATCATCACGCTTTTGGCCATCGCGCCCTTGGGGCTATCTCTGATCCACCAGGGCGGGGCAGTCTTGCTCTTCCTGGCGGCGGGCGTTGGAACCTGGATTGCCCGCCGGTCAGCCTAGGCGCGTTTATTCCGTCGTGAAGTAGGCGCGGGCGAAAGCTTCGCGAGAGATTACCTTCACGCGTTCATCGCTGCGGTCAAAAATGGCCAGCATGCCTTGGGAATAAGCGGTAAAGCCATAGCTTTGATCGGTGGCCGCGATCGCGCCAGCCTGTCCTATCCCAGGTGTGCTGAGACCGTCTACGACAGTGATCTCAGCGGCAGGCATAAGGTCGACTGCGCTGAAAGCTTCTAATTCAGCACTATTGCCGTCGGTCGCAATGACAAGAGGCGTCCCGTTGAATTCGCCAACCGTGAGATCTGCTGCGGCCATGTTGAGCTCCGCTGACACCAGGCCAGAACGGTCGAGGCGAGCAATTCCACTGGCCGGGCTCAGGGTGAAGATGTCACCATTAAGTACGCCGCAAGCCCGAGCCGGAGCGGGCAGGGGGAAGCGGTCCGTACTGACAACACTCATGGCTTCGTCGCCACTATCGCTGATGCGCCAGATTTCAGCCGATGCGCCTGTATGAAGGACGACCAGATCGACATAGCCAATGCCTTCGGCAAACCGGCAGACGCCGGCAATACCGTCTTCGCTGTTGGCTTGCGCCAAAGGAAGGTCGAAGGCCTCGTAATCATCCAGTAGAACAGCATATCCGCGAAGGCCGCTCCCATCCGCTGCTGCGCCAAAAACAAGCGGCAGGCTTTCTCCGCGAAGCTGAAAACCCGGTGCTGTGGCGAGGCCCGTTAGGCGCGGTCCGGCCATTTCACCGCGACGCATTCCGTCCGGGTCGAAGAAGTCGAGGCCGCCTTCACGCGGCGCAGCGATGATCGCACCAAGAGACGGCGCATCGGCGCGCGGTAGAAAGGCTACAGCCGCGACATCCGTGCCATTGCCTTCAAATGCAGCGGTCACGAGAACCTCGCGTGTGGTGTCGAGCACGTCCTCGGTCGGCTGATCGACGTCATCAGCTGGCTGGCCGCAAGCGGCCAGGACTAGTAGCGAGGCGCTAATCAGGCTCGCGCGCGCCAGGGGCCGCGAACGGCGAATGTCCGTCCGGGATGTTTTTGAACATTGAAGAACAGGATGGAACCATCGGGACTGAAGCATGGACCGCAAATCTCACTTTTTTCGCCATCAGGGCCAGTAAACGCATTGCGTCCGATCGTATACACCTCTCCGGCAGGCGTCACGCCGCGGATGTACTGATCGCGGTCGCCGTCTTCGACAACGATAAGATCACCCCAAGGGGCAACACAGATATTATCGCAACGCTCCATGATCCGGTCATCACCGCTTTCAACGAAAAGCTGGATGCGGCCGGGTTCTTGTTCCTCGCCCGGCTGCCCTTCGACGCGGCTGGGCTGATAGCGCCAGATCTGTCCAAGCTTGCGGGGGCCGCCATCGGTACAAGTGAAATAGGTTTCGTTATTGCCCCACCACATGCCTTCGCCGCGAGTAAAGCGTGCTGCACCGGCCTCGACGCCGCGTTCAGCAAGATCATCATCCGGTGCGTCGGTGTCTTCCAGGTCGATCCATTCGGTTTCCAGCCATTCTCCGACCGGTATGCGATCACTGTCCGTCCAGTTGCGCGTATCCGCGGAGGGGTAGCCTCGAATCGCGAGCGCCTGCAGCCGACCGCCGCGTGCAAGCTCTCCAGGCGCCTCGGGAAGATAGCGATAGAAAAGCGATGTCGATCGCTTGTCTTCGGTTTGATAGACAGCGCCGGTATTGGGGTCAACGGCGATGGCTTCGTGGCGGAATCGTCCCATGCCGCGGATCATTACCGGCTCAATCAGGCCGGTTGCACTTGCCGGTACTTCAAAGCAATACCCGTGATCGAGTCGAGCATCCGGCCCCGCTCGAAGCTCGGTTTCCTCACAGGTGATCCAGGACCCCCAAGGCGTCACACCGCCAGCGCAGTTATTCATCGTGCCAACTAAAGACATGAAACTGCGCTCAACACGCAATGTGGCGTGGTCGACGATGAGATGACTTGTTCCGCCCTGGTGTGGGCGCCCGTCTTCGGTCCAATCAAACACGTAAGGCCGCATTGCATCGGTCATGCGCGCACCATCCGGACCGAATGCGGATCGTTCAGTCTCATCCGGTTTAAGCTCATGATTTCGGATCAGGGTAATCAGGCCGTCTTCGCGCGCAAAACAGCCCATGCCATCAAAATCGCCGGCTGCGAGCAGCCCATCGCTCATCTCTTCTCCAACGGTGGAGATGACGTCGTAGGTAAAACCCGCGGGCAAGTCGAAAAGACCGGCCGGGTCTGCCTGCAGATCGCCATAGACATCCACCTGATTAAGATAGCCCTGTGGGTCGGCATCGGCGCGCCTAAACGCGCTCAGGCCGGTAAATGCGAAGCTGGTGGCGGCGGCTTGTCTGAGAAAAACGCGTCGGGAAAGAGACATGAGGCTCTCCAAAGAGGAATCATATTGGGTGTGGAAATACAATGGGTTCACGACGTTGATATGACCGAGATATAGTTATGCGGTAAAATATAACCGCATCTCTATGTGTATATTTTTAAGTAGAAAATCAGACAGGTGCTTGACCAAGGTGAAATTGCCCCGTAAATGGCGCGCTCGAATTCACCCACAGCCTGAACATTTGGCAGGATTGATATGAAAACCTATTCCGCAAAACCGGCGGACGTTGAGAACAAGTGGATCGTGATTGATGCAGAAGGCGCTGTTGTTGGCCGCCTGGCATCTTTCATCGCCATGCGTCTTCGCGGCAAGCACCGTCCGGACTTCACCCCGCACGTCGACACTGGCGACCACGTGATCGTGATCAACGCCGAGAAGGTCGTCTTTACCGGCAATAAGCGCGACGACAAGCGCTATTACCGTCACACCGGCCACCCGGGTGGGATCAAGGAAACCAGCCCGGCAAAACTGCTGGACGGCCGTTTCCCGGAACGCGTGGTTGAGAACGCGGTCAAGCGCATGCTTCCTAAAGAAAGCCCGCTGGCCCGCAAGCAGTTCTCCAAGCTGCGCGTTTATGCTGGCACCGAGCACAAGCACGAAGCCCAGCAGCCTGAAGTCATCGACTTCAAATCCATGAACTCCAAGAACACGCGAGGCTGATCATGGCTGAAGAAGCACGTTCCCTTGAGGACCTCAAAGACGTCATCGCCGAAGGCGGCAATGACGCAGTCGTCGCCGAAGACACCGTTCCGGCTGAACCGCAGATCGACGAGCATGGCCGTGCCTATGCCACGGGCAAGCGTAAGAACGCTGTCGCTCGTGTCTGGATCAAGCGCGGTAATGGCAAGATCACCGTTAATGGTCGCGATCAGGAAATCTATTTCGCTCGCCCGGTTCTTCGCATGCTGCTCCAGCAGCCGCTGGAAACCGCTGAGCGCGTGAACGAGTTCGATATTGTCGCTACCGTTAAAGGTGGCGGTCTGTCGGGCCAGGCGGGTGCCGTACGTCACGGTATCTCCAAAGCGCTGACCTATTTCGAGCCAGGCCTGCGTCCGGTGCTGAAAGCAAATGGCTTTATCACCCGCGATAGCCGCGTCGTCGAACGTAAGAAATACGGTAAGGCGAAAGCCCGTCGTTCCTTCCAGTTCTCCAAGCGTTAATCGCTGGCAGACACTGGCCGGACAACCGGTTTCAAAAGCGAGCGGTTCCTTACGGGAGCCGCTCGTTTTTTATGGCAGAGAGCCCCTCGGCCAGAGCATCGTATACAAGCCGGATTCTCTTGGATGTGTGGAGCTCGCGATGAGTCACCAGCCAGATGGGGACCGGCACATGAAACTCTCCCTCGAGAACGCGTTCGAGATCCGGCGCGAAATGTTCGATGTCTTCCGTGAAAATTGTCATTCCAAGGGCTTGGCGCGCCAGTTCAATGACCGCTGTGCCGCTTGCTGTGCGCAGTGGGAAATTCTCCATGCTCAAGGGCAGGCCGAGCTCGTTCAGGACCGGAAACATGCGGTGCATTTCATACGTGCCGATAAAATCATAGCGCGCGAGTTCAGCTAGGCTGGATGGCGCTCTTTTCCGGCGAAGATAATCAGGGCTGGCGTAAAGATAGGCTTTGACTTCACCGACCAGGCGCGCGACCAGCTCGTCTTGCGTCGGGCGAGCATGCCGGATCGCAATATCTGCTTCGCGTTTGGTAAGATCGAGAACATCATCAGACGCAATTAGATCGAGTTGAATATCCGGCGCTATATCGCGGATATGCTTGATCGTTGTCGGCAAGTGATGCGTCAGGAAGATGTTTGTCGCGGTAATCGATACCTTGCCGCGCACACTTTCCGATTGGCCTGAGGCGATCAGCGAGATCCGCTGGGCTGCATCACTCATTGCCCGCACATGGTCGAGAAGGTCCTGGCCCGTATCAGTGAGCCGCGTTGAGCGCCGCCCACGTTCGAATAGGGTAACTTGCAGCGTCGCCTCGAGCGCTGAGATCTGCCGCGAAAGTGTGGGCTGCGTCAGTCCCAGGGCGCGGGCGGCTGCGGAAAGCGAGCCTTCCTCTGCAGTCGCAAGAAAGGCGCGAACTTGGTTCCAGTCGAAATTGATGCTCTGCCAGTTCATCGTTTTACGTATATCAGTTGCACGTATTCGCGCAATTTATATCGCGTCAGCGTATGGCTATTTTCGCCCTATATTGGTTTGAGAGGACACTATGGCTAACAAAGCTCGCTTCTGGGACAAGGTGGCTCAGAAATATTTCAAGAGCCCCATTTCGGATGAAGCTGTTTATCAGCGAAAGCTTGAGCTGACGCGAGAATACCTGACGGAAGACAGTGATGTCCTGGAGTTTGGGTGCGGTACGGGCGGGACAGCACTTGCGCACGCTCCCTATGCCAAATCTGTTCTTGCTACAGATATTTCTGGTGAAATGCTTGCGATTGCCGAACAACAGAAAAAGGACGCCGGGATCGAAAACGTGGAGTTTCGACAGGCGGACTTTGATTCTTTTGAGGATGAAAAGGGCCGCTATGACCTGGTCCTGGGCTTGAGTATTCTGCATCTGCTAAAGGACCGCCGTGAGGCCCTGAAAAAAGTCCGTCACGTCCTCAAACCGGGTGGCGTATTTGTCTCGAGCACGGCCTGCTTGGGGAACCGGATGTGGTTTATGGCGCCAATCCTGTGGGCCGGACGATTATTCGGTGCGTTTCCCTTCGTACGGGTTTTCACTGTAGGTCAGCTGGTGCGCAGCATTGAGGAGGCCGGGTTTGTCGTTGAACATGAATGGCTACCGCCTAAATCGATTGCGGTTTTCGTCATTGCTCGAAAGCCGGAATAGGTCGGGTTCAGCGTAACAGGAGAGACGGTTTGAGCGAGGCACCCAATACAGCGGAGCGACAGGCGGATATCGATCGCGGTTCAAGCTTTGCTGCGGAGATCGAGCGCGAACAAGGCAATCGAGAAAAAGCCAAATCGATTAAGCCACTGTCAGGGCTGTTGCCGTTTATCGGTCGCTACCCCCTGCAGATCTTCGCTTTCTCGGTCTTCCTCGTGCTGGCGGCAACGCTGACGCTCTTATTGCCGGCAGCCTTTCGTCTTGTTGTCGATTGTGGCTTCGGCGGAGCGTCCGACAGCCAGCTATGCTCGGAGTTCGCCGTCGGGGATGATCTTTCCAATTACTTCCTTGCGGGGATCGCGGTCGCGGGCGCGCTTGGTCTTGCCAGTGCTTTTCGTTTTTACTTCATCACCCGTCTGGGAGAGCGTGTCGTCGCTGATCTGCGCCGGGCCGTATTTGATCATCTTCTTGGACTGAGCCCGTCCTTTTTTGTTTCAACGCGTACAGGCGAGGTCCTGTCGCGCCTGACCACGGATACAACCCTCATTCAAACTGTTGTGGGCTCTTCTGTTTCCGTCGCCATCCGAACGGTCGCTACCACGATTGGCGCGCTGATCTTGATGGTCGTGGTCAACTGGCAATTGACGGCCATGGTTCTCGCGCTGGGACCTATCGTTTTAGGGCCTATCATGCTGTTTGGGCGTCGTGTTCAGCGCCTCTCACGCCAAAGTCAGGACGAGTTGGCGAATAGTTCGGCAAGGGCCGGGGAAAGCCTTCAGGCCTTGGATACAGTCCAGGCTTTTACCCGCGAAACAGAGGAGCGCTCGCGATTTGCTGACGCGGTCGAGCTGACATTCCAGGCCGCTCTGCGCCGGACTGAAGTGCGCGCCATCATGACGGCGGTCATTTTCTCCGTGATTTTGTCCGGCTTGATCGCTGTTCTCTGGTATGGCGCCGTTCAGGTTCAAAGTGGAGCCATAACTCCCGGGGCGATGACGCAGTTTGTAATGTATGCCTTCGTTGCTGTGAGTGGCGTCGGAATGCTGACGGAGACTTATGCGGAGGTGATGCGTGCAGCGGGTGCCGCTGAGCGTTTGATGGAGCTTCTTGCAGCAAAGCCGGAAATCACGGCGCCTTCCGCGCCCAAGCAACTTGGTCAGGCAGTGCGAGGAGAGGTTCGGTTCTCCGACGTCAACTTCGCCTATCCAGCCCGCCCAGACGTACAAGTCCTCCACGCGCTTAATCTAGAGATCAGGCCCGGCGAGACGGTGGCTTTGGTCGGACCATCAGGTGCGGGCAAGTCCACGGTATTTCAGCTTCTGCTCCGGCTCTATGATCCGTCATCGGGAGGTGTTCAGCTGGATGGGATTGATCTTGCGGATCTCGACCCGGTCGCGCTCCGCCGTGAAATGGCCGTCGTTCAGCAAAATGCACCGCTCTTTTCCGGCAGTGTGGCCGACAATATCCGCTTTGGTGATCCGGATGCGGGAGATGATGCGGTAATCGCGGCTGCAAAAGCTGCCAATGCCCACGATTTCGTCATGGCCTTGCCGGATGGGTATGACACACAGCTTGGAGAGAATGCATCTACGCTTTCCGGTGGTCAGCGTCAGCGTCTCGCGATCGCAAGAGCTGTGCTGCGTGATGCTCCGATCCTGCTATTGGATGAAGCGACCAGTGCCCTCGATTCTGAAAGCGAACAGGTTATCCAAGACGCGGTACGAGAAATCGCCCGCGATCGTACCACGGTGGTTATCGCTCATCGACTTGCGACTATCCGCGATGCAGACCGTATTATCGTGATGGAAGATGGACGCATCATCGATCAAGGGAGTCATGAAGAACTACTGGCACGAGACGGGCTTTATGCGCGCTATATTGAGATGCAATTCGGGCAGCAGAGCTAGGCCCTGATGCCCGAAGCATCTCGGCCGGTTATGCCGGTGCTGCGCACAGGGCGATCTGCCGGGTCAGTTCTTCAGCTCCACCCAGAGCCTCGCTGCCGGTTGCGACATCATTGATCGACAATATTTCGACCCCAGCGGCCGCGGCGGCTTGATAGACTGACACGTCTCCCTGTTCTAACGGGAACAAGCCCGCAGCGGTTTCCAACCCCTGCGCTCCAAGGGCGGCATCGATCTCCGCATCTGGCGCCCCAACTCCAAGCCAAAGATAGACATTGTCGAGATTGACCCCGGCCGCCGCAAGGGCTTCCGGTTCATTCGGGGCAGAAAGAACGAGATTGGAATTGAGTGCGTGCAGCTCTGCTGCGTGCTCCACCGTATAAGCGATAACAATGACCTCATCTTCCGCGCCAGCCGCCTCAATCGCCTCGACAAGTGCTGGGCGCGTGGCGTTTTTTAGGTCCAGATTGAGGTAGATCCCGGCCTCGCGGGCCGCGGTAAACGTGTCAGCCAGGGTTGGGACACGCTCGTCAAGGACTGTTCCGTCCTGGTCAACGAGCTGCATGGCCGTAATTTCTGCCCAAGATGTTTCCAGAACAGCGCCGGTCCCGGTGGTGGTGCGGTCAAACGTGCGATCATGCAGCAAATAGAGCACGCCGTCTGTGGATTGTGCGACGTCCACCTCTGCATAGAGTGCTCCGAGCTCGGCACTACGACGGATCGAGGTGATGGCGTTCTCGGCATATCCTGATGCATAGCCTGCACGGTGAGCGGCAAGCATTGTGAACTCATTTTCCCGCAGGCAATCTATTAATTGTGCCTGGCGGGGTTGGACCTCAGCGGATGACGAGGGCGTGGTTGACGTAGCCGGGTCCAAATTGCAGGCAGCACAAAGGCTTAGGGCGCTTGCCGTGAGAGCAAGGCGGAAGAGGGGGGAACGCATCGGGATCTCCAGAACAGGGGTTATTCGGCGGGTTCTTTCGCTTTTTCACGCTTAGCATCTGAGCGTACAAGAACATATTCACCAGGCGCGTCACGAAGTGCCTTGAGCTTGCCGTCGCCAGGCTCTCTTGCCGGGACGTCTTCGCCTGAGCGCTCATAGAGCCAGTCTCTCCAGTTCAACCACCAGGATCCTGGGTGTTCTTCAGCGCCGGAATACCACTGCTCGACAGTCTCGGGCAGGTCTTCATTGATCCAGTGCTGGTACTTGTTTGCGTCTGGGTGGTTGATCACGCCAGCAATATGACCTGAGCCCGCCATCATGAATCGCACCGGGCCGCCAAAGCGTTTCGCCCCCTTATAGACCGAGGCATAGGGCGCGATGTGGTCATCGCGCGACGCTTGCATATAGATCGGAGTTTTGACCTTGGAGAGGTCGAGTTGGACATTGCCGAGTGTGAGCTCGCCTTTGGAAAGGCGGTTCTCCCGGTACATGTTTTCCAGATACCAAAGATGGAGCGCTTTTGGCATCCGTGTTTGATCGGCGTTCCAGAATAGCAGATCGAAAGCCTGGGGTTGCCGGCCGAGGAGATAGTTATTGATCGTGAAGGACCAGACCAGATCATTCGATCGCAAGAGATTGAAGGTGTCGGCCATGGTCCGTCCATCAAGAACGCCGCCTTGGCTGTCCATCAGCCGCTCAATTTCCTTCATCCACTCATCATCGATAAACAGCAGGAGGTCGCCGGCCAATTCGAAATCAGTCTGCGCGGCGAAGAAAGTTGCCGATGCAATGCGCTCTGATTTTCCGGTCGCTTCCAAATACGCCAGTGAACTCGCGAGCATTGTACCGCCGACGCAATAGCCTACCGTATTGACCGAGCTTTCACCGGTTGCCTCCTCGATTGCATCCATCGCCGCGAACAAGCCCTGATGCATGTAATCTTCGAAGGTTTTGTCCTTGAGCTCAGGGCCTGGATTGACCCATGAAATCAGGAATACCGTAAAGCCCTGCTTGGTGAGCCAACGGATCATGGAGTTCTTCTCGCGCAAGTCGAGAATATAGAACTTGTTTATCCACGGCGGTGCGATGAGAAGCGGACGCTTTTTCACGGTTTCCGTGGTCGGGGCGTACTGGATGAGTTCAATGATCTCATTCTGGAAGACGATCTTGCCGGGGGTCGTGGCGATGTCCTCACCGACCTTGAAACCATCCATATCGGTTTGTGTTAGGGCGAGGCGTCCGCGACCTTTTTCAAGGTCCGCCATCAGGTTTTTAAGACCGCGCGTCAGGTTTTCCCCCTTTGACTGCATGGTCTCGCGAAGGACGTCCGGATTGGTCAGCGCGAAATTCGTTGGCGCTAGCGCATCTGTCATCTGCTTGGTCAGGAACTCGACTTTCCGCTTGGTGCGATCATCGATTCCGTCGACGCCGTGGACCAGCCCCATCATGAAATTCTGGTTCAGCAAGTAAGATTGCTTGATCGCATCAAAAACCGGATTCTCCGACCAGTCCTTGGATCGCCACCGCTTATCGCCGGGTTCAGGTTTGATAGCGGCTTCTTCTGCACCCGTGACGACGCGCTTGGTCGTATTGGTCCAAAGGTCCAGATAGCCTTTCATCAGATCGGCCTGCGCCTGCATTACGAGCTCTGGCTGCGACATGATATGGGTCCAGACCTCGCCAAATTCCGGCGCTGAGTGAAACGGGTCAGCCTGGGGCATGACGGGGTCTCCCTCGAGTGCCTTGGCCATGACGTCTGACATCAGTTTTTGGGATTTCAGTGAAGCCTGCATGAGATTGCGAGAGACCTGATCGAGCGTTTCCAGGTCTTTCTCTGTCAGATCTGCCCAGTTATCCGCGTGCTCAGATGGGTTGTCCGTTCCGCTTTTTCCGGTTTTTTCCTGGCTCGACATGAGGAAATCCTTCTCATCAGGGATTGGAAGTGGCGCAAGACAGAGTATAGAAAGCCTGACGCGCTGTCAGCGCGAGGAGATATCATGAAGTCCGTTTTTCCAATCGTTTTTTTTGGCTTTATCGCGACCGGCTGCGTGAATCTCGAGGCGCGCATGCCCGAGACGGAAATTCCAGACTGGATTGAAGAGAGGCGAGCGGAGCGTTTGGAAGACGGTTCGCCACCGCCTGTTGTTCCCGATGCTAGCGTGGACCCGGCGACAATCAGCGAGCTTCAGCGTTCCCGTGCTGAGATAGAGCGCGGTCGAGCGGCTCTTGATGAAGATATCGGCGCGACACAGTCGCCATCGACATCATCCTCAGACGAGTTCGTTGAAGAAGGTCGCACGCTGACCGGCGAACCGGACTGATCAGAATTTTTGCAGTGAATTAGGGGGCATCCAAGTATCGGGTGCACGAATGGAGATCGACCATGAGTGAAGCAAGCGCATTGAGCAATCTGGCCCTGGATGCGGTTAAGGCGGCTGAGGCGGCAGCGATCGCGGCCTATCATTGGATCGGCAAGGGCGAAAAAGAATCCGCCGACCAGGCAGCGGTCGATGCTCTTCGTACCGGGCTGAACGCCATGTCCATGAAAGGACGTATCGTCATCGGTGAGGGTGAGCGCGATGAAGCGCCCATGTTGTTCATTGGTGAGGAGGTCGGAAATGGCGAAGGGCCGGAGATCGACATCGCGCTAGACCCCCTCGAAGGCACATCTCTCACGGCCAAGAATATGCCCAACGCGCTGGCCGTTTTGTCCTTGTCCCTTCGTGGCGGGTTATTGCACGCACCAGACACCTATATGGACAAGATTGCCGTTGGGCCTGGATTGCCGCCCGGCGTGATCGATCTCGATGCCAAGCCCGAGGACAATATTCGCAATGTCGCCAAGGCGAAGGGCGTCACGCCTGCTGATATCACCGTGTGTATTCTTGAGCGCGAACGCCATCAGTACATCGTGGATGCCGTGAAGGCAGTCGGCGGACGAGTGCGCATGATTCCGGATGGAGATGTTGCCGGGGCTATGGGGGCATCAGGACTAGGTGCGCCCGTTGATATGTATATTGGTCAGGGCGGAGCGCCGGAGGGCGTTCTTGCTGCCTCGGCTCTTCGCGCAATTGGCGGACAAATGCAGGCGCGCTTGGTGTTCCGCAATGAGGATGAACGTGCCCGTGCTGCGCGTGTAGGTGTCACTGATTTTGATCGCAAATACGATTTGTCAGAACTCTCTTCCAGTGATTGCCTTTTCGTCGCTGCCGGTGTGACAGATGGCGATTTGGTGCGCGGCGTGCGACGCCGGGGGGATGTCTTCGTCACAGAAACTCTGTTGCTGAACTCCGCGGATCATTCGGTTCGCCGGGTGCAAAGTGAACTGGTAGCGTCCTAAGGCGTGGCAGTTACTGCTTCCCGGCCGGAACCGCTGCTCAATGTCACGTCCTCAGTACGGGGCCGCAATTGGGTTTTGCGTGCCGCTGATGATCAGGTCATAGGCAGGATTTCGCGAGAAAATCGCGTCGATGACCTGATTGCGCGCCTGATTGCGGTGCGCGGTATCGAGCCGGAGGCAGTGGCGAGTTTTCTTGAGCCAAAACTGCGCGACCATTTCCCTGATCCGTCCAGCTTTAAAGACATGGATCTCGCGGCGGAGCGTATTTGGGATGCTGTAGAGGCCGGCCGCAAGATCACAGTGTTTGCAGATTACGACGTGGATGGCGCGACATCTGCGGCCCAGCTCATCCTGTGGCTGGGTACGCAGGGGGTCACAGCTGGCCATTATGTGCCAGACCGGATTGAAGAGGGCTATGGCCCGAATATTGAGGCGTTTCGAACGTTAAAGGCAGAAGGCACGGAGCTGGTAATCA
>JAAEZM010000011.1:0-1468 GCA_018222865.1 Alphaproteobacteria bacterium | reverse complement strand
TCACTGTTGATTGTGGCGCCGCGGCTCACGAGACGTTGAATGCTGCCGCCGCGATGGGGCTCGACGTCATTGTTATCGATCACCACCTCATGGAAGGTGAGTTTCCACAAGCTCTTGCGCTCGTAAATCCAAACCGGCCTGATGATGTGTCCGGCTGCGGCCATATGGCGGCGGCGGGCGTCACCTTTATTCTATTGGCGGCACTGAACCGTGAGGGCCGTCGGCGCAATCGCTTTGAAGGCGGCCAAGAGCCCGATCTGATTGCCTGGTCAGATCTTGCAGCCCTTGGAACGATTTGTGATGTCGTGCCACTGACTGGCATTAATCGGGCGCTGGTCGCGACCGGACTCAAGGTGATGAGCCAGTGGAAGTTGCCGGGCCTGTCCGAGCTGGCCAAAGTCGCGGGGATCGAGGGGGACGCGACCCCTTATCATGCCGGTTTCCTGATTGGGCCCCGAATTAATGCTGGTGGGCGTGTCGGCCAAGCCGATTTGGGGACACGTCTATTAACCCGATCAGAGCCAGACGAACTCCAGCAGGTCGCCGGCTTGTTGGATCGCTATAATGCGGACAGAAAGTCTATCGAGGCGGAGGTGCTGGAAGGCGCGCTTGCGCAATTGGAAGGGCAGGCGGCGGACCGGTCAGTCCTGATCGCCAGCGGCGAGGGGTGGCATCCAGGCGTGATTGGTGTCGTTGCGGGGCGCATCAAGGAGAAATTTGGCAAGCCCGCGATAATTATTGGCATTGACCGCCATGCCGCGCCCGCGATTGCGAAAGGCTCGGGACGATCGGTTCCTGGGGTCAACCTGGGAGGGGCTATTGTTGCTGCACGCGATGCCGGCTTGCTGCTGGCGGGTGGTGGCCATGAAATGGCTGCGGGATTGAGCGCCGATCCGGATCGCCTGACCGAGTTGTCAGCCTTCCTCGATGCGCGCTTAGCTCCGGAACTGTCTGTTGCTGAGGGCGCAAGAAGCTATGAAGTCGATGCGCTCCTTAGCGCCCAGGCTGTAGACCTTGAACTGTGCGAGCGTTTGTCGAAGCTTGAACCCTATGGACAGGGAATGCCTGAGCCTCGCTTTGCGCTCTCCGACATGCGTATCAGCTTTGCGAAGCGTGTTGGTCACGATCATGTGCGCGTCTCGCTGACCTCCCACGACGGCACATCCTTGCAGGCGATAGCTTTTCGGTGCGCCGAAGAGCCATTGGGTGAGGCCTTGCTTGGCGCCTCGGGTGGCCGTTGGCATGTGGCTGGGCGTTTGAAAACCAATACCTGGCAAGGACGCACCTCTGTTCAGTTGCAAATCGAGGACTTGGCTGCTGCATCTAGTTGAAGTTTTTTCAGCAAGAATGCTTGCATGGAGGCCGGACCTTTTTTATATCACCGGCCTCACATCGATGCGGTCCCTTCGTCTATCGGTTAGGACGCCAGGTTTTCAACCTGGAAAGAGGGGTTCGATTCCCCTAGGGA
>JAAEZM010000001.1:291746-507032 GCA_018222865.1 Alphaproteobacteria bacterium | reverse complement strand
AATGGGAGCCCGGTACGGTGTTCAACCGGCATCGCCATTGGGGCGGCGAAGAAATCTATGTGATTGACGGCACTTTCCAGGATGAGCATGGCGATTATCCGAAGGGAAGTTGGTTGCGAAATCCGCACCTGTCCGAGCACACACCGTTTTCCGAGGAAGGCTGCCTCATCTATGTGAAGACGGGGCATTTGCCGGCCTAGATTGCAACTGGCGAACGGCTCGCCTGATCGCTAACGTCGGCGCTGGGAGATTTCTTATGCGCCGATGTTTGATCGCGATTTTTGCCTTTCTGTTTTTGCCCGCCCCCAGTCATGGTCTGGAAGACCGTGTGCTTTCCCTGAGCACTGACACCTATGAGGCTGAAGTCGTTATATCTGCTGACTTGCTTGCCTTTCCTGCTGTCTTGGAAGCCCTGGCGATCGGTTCAGAAACGGAGCTTCTCGAAGGTCGCCATTGGGGCGAGGGAAATGCGCAGACATGGTCGGTTCGCTGGGATGTCCTCGCCCAAGCCGGCTCGCTCATAAGCCTGAGACGTCAGATCTATGTCTATTCACACGGTGCGGCTCATGGACAAACCGATTTTGAACTCATCATCTGGGACCTGGACGCCAGCACCCGCCTCTCTGTGATCGATATGATCGATCCGCGCCATAGAGAGAATGCGCTGAATACGATCTGGTTCGAAGCCGCCAAGGATCTGGAGGCACAAAAAGCCGAGCGCGGTATTGCGGATCATATCGCCGCTCGTCTTGCACGAAGCGAAGACTGGCCTGTTGGGGCAGGGCTTCTGCCTTCTTCACAAGACGGTCATTTCGGCGGGTTTTCGCTCTGGTTTGGCTCTTACGGATTAGGGGCTTATGCGGAGGGCTCATACACGCTGATTATTCCGGCAAGCGCCTTCGATGCCATGTTGAAACCTCAATACCGGACGCTCTTCGGCGGGGAGCCGCGCCCCAATCGTGGATTTGAGGCGTGGATGTGCGACAGTCCGGCGCTTGTCGGTTGCCCTGAGACTGAGTAATTCACAGACCATGCTGTCTTATTTCTCCAATCCGCAGCGTTTCGACGTTCTTGCGCGTTATGCCATCCCGATCACAGGGGCGCTGGCAACCGGTCTGCTTATCGCAGGCATGTATATGTCGTTTTTCGCGTCTCCGCCCGACTACCAGCAAGGCGACACGGTCCGGATCATGTATGTCCACGTGCCTGCAGCCTATATGGCCATGGCGATTTATGGCGCGATGGCTGTGGCGAGCTTCATTTTCTTTGTCTGGCGTCACTCCCTGGCGGACGCGGCCGCTGAAGTCATGGCGCCGATCGGTGCGGTCTTCACGGCTTTGGCGCTCCTTACTGGATCTCTCTGGGGCAAGCCCATGTGGGGCACCTGGTGGGAATGGGATGCGCGAATGACGTCCGTGCTCGTACTGCTCCTGGTGTATCTGGGCTATATGGCGCTCAGGGCAGCCATTGAGGACCGCATGCAGGCTGCGCGCATGGCGGCAATCCTGGCGATGGCCGGCGTGGTGAATCTGATTATCGTCAAATTCTCCGTCGATTGGTGGTCCAGCCTGCACCAGCCCGCCTCGGTCTTCCGATTTGATGGCCCAACCATTCACGCCAGCCAGCTCTGGCCGCTCGGCCTAATGGCTCTGGGCTATACGTTCCTGGTTGCCTGGATGGTTTTTTACCGTCTTCGCTCCCGGACGCTGATCCAGCGCGCTCGCAGTCTGCAATCACGCCGTGAGCGGGAGGGGCTGGCATGAGTGAGTTTTTCGCCATGGGCGGGTATGCCAGCTGGGTCTGGGGTGCCTGGGGCGGGTCTGCCCTTGCTATTCTGCTGCTGATCGTTTTCGTTCTTTCAGAGCGAGCGGGCGCGAAAGCGCGCCTTCGCGAACTGGAAGAGGATGAGGATTGATGCGGTTTTTTCAGCTGATCGCTCTCATAGCGATCCTGGCCCTCGCCGGGGCTTTGGGCTGGCGCTATTATCAACTCGAAAACCTGCCGCGCGAACCGCTGCCAGCGCTCACGCTTGAACCCGTGATGGATCTGCCGGCCTTTGGGGACTTGGCTACTGGAGAGCCCGCACTCTTGCATTTTTGGGGCGCCGCCTGTGCCCCGTGTCGCGCTGAACACGCATTATTGATGGCGCTGCGAGATGAGGGGATTGCGATCTACGGGATCGCGTCGGATGAGAGCGCACTGGACAGCGCCAACTTCCTTGCCGAACTTGGCAATCCATATCTGGGTTCTATGCGTGATGTGGAAGGTCAGTCTGCGCAGGCGCTGCTCGTTGAGACCTATCCGACGACCTTTATTCTCTCGGCAGATGGTGAGATGGTCGGGCGCGTAGACGGTCCGATCGATGTCTCTGTATTGCGCAATGAGATTTATCCGGTGCTCGACCGGGAAAGCTGAAGCGGTGGCTATTCCGCGGCGACACCACTGGTCTCTTTCGGCTTTTTGTTCGCCGCGCTCTTCTTGGACTTCTTATCGGTCTTTTTCGCCTTAGCCTTGGCTTTTTCTTTCGCCTTCTTCTTGGCTTTCTTCTTTTTCTCTTTTTCTTTGTCGCGGGCCTTCTTGGCGGCCTCTTCACCCTTCTCCAGCGTCACGGCGATGCGACGAAGCGTTTCCAGGAAGCTGGCGCGCTTGTTTTTCGGCAGGGCTGTCAAAATGGCCGCATCCGCTTCCATGGCCCCGAGCGTGGCAAGCTCGAGCAGAGTGCGGCCCTCTTCGGAGAGATGGACGGCGTTTGCTCGGGCATCATCCGCAAGCTTCTCGCGCTCAAGCAGGCCATTCTTGACCATGCGTGCAACGAGCTCTGCCAGGGTTGAGCGGTCAATGCCTGTCGCTTTGACGAGATCTGTTTGCGTCAGGCCTTCCTTCTTCGCGGTCGCATGCAGCACGGCAAATTGACGCTGTGTCAGCTTCGCACCAGCCATGGACTTGGCAAAACGCTCCGCCGCAAATTGCTGCGCTCTGTGCAGAAGATGTCCAGGTGATTCAGAAAGCTCGAACTTGCTTGTATCCGGTGTCTCACGCGACATGATGCCGACTCCCCGCGTCCCCACAAGATTACTCTTAATGCGGATTTATAACGCAGAAATGACAATTGTCCGAGCACGGATTTTCCAGCCGGACCCGCGCCTTAGCTCTTCGCGCTGTCCTCGGCCTCTTCATCGAACTTCTGGTATTTGAACAGCAGGGGAAGCTGCAGCAGCATGAAGCCCATTGAGAGGCCCATCACCCAGAGCTTCGAGTTCGCCCAGAAGCTTTCCGTCAGCTCGATAGTCTCAAACCAACGCGCGCTTTCAGGTACTGTGGTATCGGTAATATGACGCCACATGAACTCGTTGAGGAAGGCGAGGAATTGAAACCAGAGTGCCCAACGCACGGCATAAATCGTCCAGACATGCTCAGGCAGTTCAAACACGTGTTTGAAGAACAGCTTCCAGACATTGAAGCCAAAGGCCATGCTGACCAGGATCAGAAATGACAGGAAGAGATTGATGATTGTCGGCTTGGCATAGATGAAAATCGGATCCTGCAAGAGGATGCCGATCGCTCCAAAGCCCAGGACGATCACCGTTGTCATCACCAGCATGGGTGGAACGCGTTTTTCCAGTCGGATCGAGAAGAAAAGCGCAATGATCGCTGCGACCATGTAAACGCCGGTGCCCAGATAGAGCGCCTGATCAGGCGCGAAGTTCCGGGCGACATTATAGACAATGATCCAGGCGCCGATTGGACCGGCATCGATCAGAATGCGCGCGCCTTGCTCGGAAGTGGACTGGGACGTGGTTGTCTCGGACTGCGTAGCTTCGGACTGGGCCAAGTCTGTTCTCCGTTTAACTGGACATCATACGCATGAATACGAGCCCGGCGGCCAAAAGGATTGCTAGAAATATGCGCCGCCGTCCAAATGGTTCTTTCAGCACGAGGGCGGCAAGTAAAGCGCCGAACACCACAGAGGTTTCACGCAGAGCGGCCATAGGGCCAACGCTGGCGACAGAATAGGCGTAGAGCGCGAAGGCATAGGACGCGGCGCCGAAGACAGAGGCGACGACGCCCCATTTGAGCTCCTGGCGCATCTGTATGAAAAGGCGCGGCCCTCTTCGGATGGCCGCCGTGCCGACAATGGGCACAGCGGTCACGAGTGAAAACCAGCCGGCATAGACGAATGGATTACCTGCAGCACGGGCGCCCGCAGCGTCGTTGACAGTGTAAAGCGCGATCGCAGCGGCTGCGAGCATGGCGAATCCCAAGGCCGCCAGCTTGGGTGCGCCGCCTTTTTCAGGCCAGCCAAAGCCAAGCACCGCGATCGAGGCGATGGCGAGGCCAGCCATCTCGCCTGTGGACAGGGTCTCGCCGAGGAATAGGAGTGCCGCAAGTGCAGCCAAGGCCGGGGCACCACCGCGCATGACCGGATAGACGAGCCCCATATCGCCGCGCTCAAAGGCAGCGATCATCGTCATCTGGAAAGCCCAGTGAATAACGGCGCCGAGGAGTAAGAAGCGCCAGACCTCCCAGCTCGGGATCGGATTTGTCAGAATGAGCGGTAGATAAAGAACCGCACCCGTGAGCATCAGGACCGCACGAAAAGCGAGCCGGTCCTCGGCGCGCTTGGTCAGCATCCCCATTACCGCATGCGCCATGGCCGAGCCCAGCATGGCGATAGAGGCGAGCGGGAGAAGCGTGCTCAACTAGGCGTCCAGCCCCGCCAGGGCGCGAGAAAAGGCCTGCGCGCTGAACGGTTGAAGATCGGCCTCGCCTTCGCCAATGCCGATATAGTGGATGGGGAGCTGGCATTTTTCCGCCACTTGAACCAATGCGCCGCCCTTGGCCGTGCCGTCAAGCTTCGTCATGATAACGCCTGTCACATCCGCCGCTTCCAGGAAGGCTTCAGCTTGTGACACAGCATTTGAACCGACAGTGCCGTCGAGAACGAGCAAGGTTTCATGGGGGGCGTCGGGCATCTTCTTGCGGATGACGCGGACGATTTTCTTCAGCTCCTCCATCAACTCGGATTTGTTCTGAAGTCGCCCTGCAGTGTCGATCAACACCACATCATGCCCGTCTGTCTGCGCTTGTTCCACGGCATCAAATGCCAGACCTGCAGCATCGGACCCGATCTCGCGCTTGATGACCGGTGCCTTGGCGCGATCGCCCCAAACCGTCACTTGTTCGATGGCTGCGGCGCGGAATGTGTCGCCGGCGACCAGGATGGGATTGCGGCCCTCACGTTTCAGCTTCACGGCAATCTTGCCCAGTGTCGTGGTCTTGCCAGAGCCGTTGACGCCAACAAAGAGGACGATGCGCGGTGTTTCGCCCTCCAGCGCCAAGGGGCGTTCGAGCGGTTCAAGTGTTTCTGCGACAACATCGGCAAGCGCGGTGCGGACTTCTTCGTCAGAGACTTCCTTGTCGAAACGGTCTTTGGCGAGGCGCGAGGTGACGCGCATGGCCGCGCTTGCGCCCAGATCGGCAGCGATCAGCGTGTCTTCGAGCTCCTCCAGCGCCTCTGCATCGAGCTTGCGCTTGGTGAAGATCGCGGTGACGGACTCGGAAAGCTGAGAGGAGGTGCGTTTCAGCCCGGAGGCAAGGCGGGAAAAAAAGCCCGGCTTCTTCTCGCTCATAGGGTGAGAACTCCTTGTAATTCGCGCCCGTCATGGCCCGAAACGTCAATATTTACAAGCGCCCCGGGGCGTGGAGGGCTGTCGCTCGCCAGGCGAATGGGGGCGAAATTGGCGGCGCGGGCCAGACCTTTGCGCTCCATGAGTGCGCCTTCGACCCGACCAATCATGCTGTCGAGATGGCGGGCGAGCGCTTCACTGGCTTTCTCGCGCAGCCGGTTGGCGCGGTCCTTGATCAGGCTGCGATCGAGCTGTGGCATGCGCGCGGCCGGCGTGCCCGGGCGCGGCGAATAGGGAAAGACGTGAAGATAGGCCAGCTCGCACTCATCCACGAGTTTCAGCGAATTTTGGAACATCGCCTCGGTTTCGGTCGGGAAGCCCGCGATCAGATCGGCACCGAAGGCGATATCGGGACGCGCAGCTTTCAGACGTGCGGTGAGCGCGATGGCGTCATCGCGCAAATGTCGGCGCTTCATCCGCTTGAGGATCATATCATCGCCGGCTTGCAGCGACAGGTGCAGATAGGGGGCGACCCGCTCTTCGCCTGTGACCGCCTCAAACAGGGCTTCATCTATCTCGATCGCATCAATCGAGGACAAGCGTAGGCGCGGCAAGTCTGGAACCTGGCTCAAAATCGCCTGGACGAGACGGCCCAGTTGCGGCTCGCCGGGCAGGTCCGATCCCCATGAGGTCAGGTCCACACCGGTCAGGACGACCTCGCTATGGCCATGATCCACCAAGGTCTTGATCTGGTCGACGACCTCGCCGGCCGGTACGGAGCGAGAATTGCCCCGGCCATAGGGAATAATACAGAAGGTGCAGCGGTGATCGCAGCCGTTTTGAACCTGGACATAGGCCCGCGCGCGCCCGTCCATACCCTCGACAAGATGGCCCGCTGTCTCCCGCACGCTCATAATGTCATTGACGCGAACTTTTTCCGTGCCGCCGAGCAGGGCTTGTGGCTGAAAGGTTTCGGCTTTCAGTTTTTCATCATTGCCAATGACCCGGTCCACCTCATCCATTTGGGCGAACATGTCGGGGTCCACCTGGGCGGCGCAGCCAGTGACGATGATCTTTGCATCTGGATTCTCGCGCCGGGCGCGGCGAATTTGCTGCCGGGCCTGGCGAACCGCTTCATTCGTGACGGCGCAGGTATTCACCAGAATGGCATTGGACAGACCGGCTGAGCGCGCATGATTGCGCATGACTTCGCTCTCCCAGCCATTCAGGCGGCAGCCAAATGTCATGATCTCCAGATCGTCGTGCGGCTCGGGCGTGAAGGCGTCGGGGGCGTCTGCGCCTGAGGCCGCGGGATTGTCATCGCGTTCGCTCATAGCGGTGGATAAGGGGAAGCTGCTGTGGAAAGTCAAGCACGGGTGCTGGTGCTGGCCCGCACGGCCTCACCGACCAGCACCGCCCAGATGGCCAGAAGCGCATGGTAGATATGCCAATTGGCGATGCCGAAGGTGATCTCTTCGCGCAAGCTGCCAATGGCCGTGGATGCAAAGATGAGAAGCAGCCAGCTGGCGAGCCAGAATAGGGCTGGGCGCCAGTTTTGCCGCCAGGCCAGCCACGCCGTTGAGCTCAGGCCTAGGAGAAGGGCAATCGGCGCAATCATGGTCGCCGACAAAACGGCCGAAGCGCCAAAATAGCCGGCGATGAGCGCGACGAGAATGCCTTGATCTAACCGGTGCCGACGACCTGAGAGCCAGGTCAGTCGAACAGAGGAGATCGCGATCAAAAGCAATCCTGACACGCCCGCAAATGCGCTCCAATAGCTGTGCTGTGCCTGCAAGGCGTCAATTGCTCCCGTCGCGAACCGCACCGTCCCGATGGTCGCGGCGAGCGCGAACGCACTCAATCCAATCAACAGATTCACTGTCGGGCTATCCGGGCGCTGATGCCAGATGCGCCAGACGGCAATCGCCACACCGATCACGACCAGGAAATCCGTCAATGCGTAGAGCATCAATCTCTCCACCCTCTCCCTTCGAGGCGGATAATCACTCTACGGCAGCGGCGGCTTCCTGTTCATCCATCCATTGCCGCATCTTCGCTTCAAGGGCGGTCAGCGGCATCGCGCCGTCAGCCAGAAGCGTGTCATGGAAATCGCGAATGTCGAAGTTCGCGCCGAGGCGTTCCTCGGCTTCGCGGCGAAGATCGCGGATCAAGAGCTCGCCCGGCTTGTAGGCCAAAGCCTGACCTGGCCAGCCGATATAACGCAGGATCTCCGTTCGTACATTGTGCGGTGCGAGTGCGGAGTTCTCGAGCAGGCAGGCCTCTGCCTCTTCGCGCGTCCAGCCGAAATAATGCATGCCGGTATCGACGACGAGACGACAGGCGCGCCACATTTCATAGGTCAGCCGCCCGAAATTCTCATAAGGCGTCCGATAAAGCCCCATATCGATGGCCAGGTTCTCCGTGTAGAGCGCCCAACCTTCACCGAAGGCGGTGATATAGGTGTTGCGACGAAAGTCCGGCACATTCTCCAGCTCTTGAGCAAGTGCGCCCTGGTGGTGATGTCCCGGGACGGCTTCGTGCACGGTCAGGGCCGGAAGGACATAGAGCGGTCGCTGGCGCAAATTATAGGTATTCACCATATAGCCGCCCGCGACGCCCCGATCGAGATTGCCTGGCCAGTAGCGCCCCGTCGTATAGGTTGGTGCCATCGTGTCTGGAACGGGTCGAACGCCGTAGGGCAGGCGCGGAAGCTGACCAAAGAAGCGCGGCATCTGATCGTCCGCTCGCTTGGCGATCCAGGCGGCATGCATCATCAGCTCTTCCGCGCTTTCCGCATAGAATTGCGGATCGGTGCGCAGGAAGTCGAGGAATTCGGCAAATGTGCCCTCAAAGCCGGTTTCCGCGATCACCTCTTCCATCTCCGAGCGGATACGGGCTACCTCATTGAGGCCCCGCTGATGGATCTCCTCCGGCGAGGTGTCCAGCGTGGTGTGGTAGCGGACCAGGGATTGATAATACTCCCGACCGCCGGGCACTTCGGAGATGCCGATAGAATCCCGGGAGGCTGGGTGGTATTCATCGCGGAAGAAGCTCAGCAGGGCCTGATAGGCGGGCAATACCGCTTCATCGATTGCCGTATTGGCTTCTGCGAGAAGTCGGGCGCGTTCGTCCGCATCCAGGGCTTCAGGCATGTTCTCGATGGGAGCAAGCAGAATACTCCGCAGCGTATCGGGATTGGAGAGGCCTTCCAGCTGGGCGATGGTGCCATCAACAATGATGCGCGGCTGGGTGAAGCCGGTTTCCATGCCTTCGCGGAGCCAGACCAGGTTTTGTTCGAAGAAGCCAGGCACACCCTCCAAGCGGCGGATATAGGCGCCTCCTTCTTCGATTGTCCGCGGCCGCGCAGAGCGCGCGGCGAAGGTCGGACTGAAATGAAAACCACTATCGGACAGGAAAGGGATGCGCGAGGTGTCGAACGCTGCCATCTCCACGGCGAAGCTGAGCAGGTATTCCAGCACGGTATAAGAAACACGGTCATGCTGAGACAGTGTCTCCGGATCGATTGTGCGCAGACGTTCAAGGAATTCGGCACGCTGTAAGCGCTGTGTGGCCTGATTTTCGCGTGAAACATCATCCCACGCCCCCATCGCCTCCATATCCCCGCTCCTGGCGCGCGCGAAAGTGCTGGTTTCAAGCCGGAAGGCTTCATAATCGGCAATCAGCGCTGCAAAGGCGGAGCTGGCTTCAGCGGTCTCGCGACTCATTTCGCCCGCTGAGACTCCTTGCGTCTGTTCAGCAGGTGTCGATTGAGCGGTGTCGGTTGTGCCGGGCTGTTGGCAGGCAGCCAAAGATACGGACAGAGCCATAAGTGCCGCGCCGGTACGCCAGATCGAAGGCGACATGATTTTCCCCTTCCCCGTTTGGGGGTCTCAATGTTGATTGGATCCAGTCTGGCCCTAGCCGGGCCTGCCCGCAAGCGCGCGGCGTGCTATTTGCGGATGCGCGTCAGGCCGAGGCGCTTGGTCACAAGGTTATCGACCATCCGCGCAGGCAGGAGTTTCGGCAGGGTCCAGTTGGAAAAACGCTGAGGCACAATTGCGTAGCGGAAGCGGGGCTGTTTGTCCGTAAAGGCGCGATAGACGCGATCAGCGATCTTGGAGGGCGGGAAACCGTCTTCACCGAGGCGGGTCATGTAATTGCGAAGACCCACAAGGGCATCATAGAAGACTGAGCCTTCATAACCGCTCACATCAACCTCGTCCGACTTGGCCCAGATCGGTGTCGCGACCGCGCCCGGCCCGATCACGATGACCTGAATGCCAAACACATTCAGCTCCCGGCGCATGGATTTGGACAGGCCTTCCAGCCCGTGTTTTGAGGCCGCATAGGGGGCCAGGAAAGGGGCGCCCATTTCGCCGGCCATGGACGACATCATGACGATACGGCCCGGCGGGCCCTTAAGGTTGAGATCCGCTCCCAGTAGAGGGCCGAAAGCCTGGGTCACACGCAGCTGACCAGTGAGATTGATGGCGATCTGGCGTTCAAAGTCTTCAATCGGCAGTTCCAGGATCGGGCCTGCAACAGCAACGCCTGCATTATTCACCAGGCCATTGAGCGTGCGTCCATCGAGGTGTTTGCGGACCAGAGCTGCGGCGGCGTCTATCGCGGCCTGATCGGTCACATCCATCATCAACGGAGTCACGTTTTCGCCAAACGCGTCCGTGAGACGCTTGGCATCTTCCTCTTTGCGGACGGCAGCAAAGACATGCCATTTCTTGGAAACAAGTTTTTCCACACAGCCATATCCAATGCCGGTGGATGCGCCGGTCACGACGGCAGTCATTTGCGTTTTCGACATGAAGTCCTCCCTGTCACACCCAAGCTAGTGCGCGTTGTCAGTTTGGCCAATGCATCCGGCAAGAATTGCGAACGAATTGCAACCACATAACGAAAACGTAAAACATGTCCGGATGTTGTCAGCGGGCTGCTCTGCCCCGCGTTGACCCTGACATTTTGGGGCCTATTGTGCCGTACCAGCAATTCCATTTGGCGCGTCAGGGCTGTCGCGTCACCTTCGCTGAATAGTTGAAAAGATCCCGGCATGGGCGGGTTTGCCGTCGAACTCGGGTTTCAAGCAGGAAAGGGTGCCTTATGGCTACCGATAGGTCCGATCCGCGTCCCTTGTCGCCGCATCTCCAGGTCTGGCGCTGGCACGCAACCATGGCCTCGTCCATTCTCCACCGCGCCACGGGTGTCGCCAATTCGGTCGGTGCTGTTGCGATCGCCATTTGGCTGATCTTGCTGGCAACGGGCAATGAGGGCTCTATCGCCTTCCTGTTCGATGGCGCGATGGCTTGGGTTACCCGTTTCGGGCTGATCCTTCTGACTTATTCCGTCGCCTATCACTGGCTGAACGGCCTGCGTCACCTGATCTGGGACTTTGGCAAGGGTTATGATCCGAAAGGCTCGAACACGCGTTCAGTCATGATCATGATCGGTGCCGTTATCCCGACGGTTCTGCTTTGGCTCAATCTGGGGAATTGATCATGAATGATTTTCGTACACCCACCGCCAAGGTTCGCGGACTAGGCGCGTCAGGTCATGGCGCGGGCCATTGGATCGCGCAGCGCGTATCCGGCATCGCCATGTTTTTCCTCGCACCGGTTTTCGTCTGGATGCTGGCGACGTCTGGTGCTCCGGACCCGGATGCCACGCGGGCCTTCTTCGCTTCTCCGGCAGGCTCTATCGTGTCCCTGCTCACCCTGACTGCGGCATTCTATCATATGCGCTTGGGTTTGCAGGTCGTCATTGAGGACTACATCCACAAATCGGGCACGAAAGTTTTCCTGCTGATTGCCAATACGCTCCTGAGCTTGGGGCTGTGGCTGGCAGCGGCCTTCGCCCTGCTCAAGATCGCGCTTTAACGGACGATACCCATGGCTGAATATAACTGGATTGATCACACCTATGATGTGGTCGTTGTTGGCGCTGGCGGCTCTGGCCTGCGCGCCGCCCTCGGTGCCTCTCAGGCCGGTTTGAAGACCGCCTGCATCACCAAGGTCTTCCCGACCCGCTCCCATACGGTCGCGGCGCAAGGCGGTATCTCCGCTTCGCTCGGCAATATGGGCGAGGATGATTGGCGCTGGCACATGTATGACACCGTGAAGGGGTCAGACTGGCTGGGCGACCAGGACGCGATTGAATATCTCTGCCGGAACGCACCGGAAGCGGTCTATGAGCTGGAACACTGGGGTGTGCCTTTCTCGCGGACTGAAGATGGCAAGATCTATCAGCGTGCCTTCGGCGGCATGACCCGCAATTTCGGTGAGGGCCCCGTTCAGCGGACCTGTGCCGCGGCCGACCGGACCGGTCACGCCATTCTTCATACGCTGTATGGCCAATCCGTCCGCAATGAGACGGAGTTTTTCATCGAGTATTTCGCCCTTGATCTGATCATGGACGAAGACGGGGCTTGCCGCGGTATCACAGCCTGGAAGCTGGATGACGGCACTTTGCATCGCTTCCGCGCTCAAAAAGTGATTTTGGCCACGGGCGGTTATGGTCGCGCCTATTTCTCCGCCACCTCTGCGCATACGTGCACAGGCGATGGCAATGCCATGGTTCTGCGCGCCGGACTGCCGCTGCAGGATATGGAGTTCGTCCAATTCCACCCGACCGGCATTTACGGTGCTGGCGTTCTCATCACGGAGGGCGCGCGCGGTGAAGGCGGGTATCTGACCAACTCCCAGGGTGAACGCTTCATGGAGCGTTATGCGCCTTCGGCGAAGGATCTGGCATCGCGGGATGTGGTTTCGCGCTCAATGACGATCGAAATCCGCGAGGGACGGGGTGTTGGCGCCAATGGCGACCATATTCATCTCCATCTCGACCACCTGGACCCCGCCGTCCTGGCAGAGCGCCTGCCGGGCATTTCCGAAAGCGCGAAGGTCTTTGCCGGTGTTGATGTGACCAAGGCGCCGATCCCGGTCCTGCCGACCGTCCACTATAATATGGGCGGTATTCCGACCAATTATCATGGCGAAGTCCTGACCAAGGTCGGAGATAATGAAGATGCGGTTGTTCCAGGCCTGATGGCTGTTGGCGAAGCGGCCTGCGTCTCTGTTCACGGTGCCAACCGTCTGGGGTCCAACTCTCTGATTGACCTGGTTGTCTTTGGTCGCGCAGCGGGTCTTCGCGTCGGCGAGACCGTTGAGGCCGGCGCAACACAGCCAGAGTTTAAAGCCTCTGAGGGTGAGAACTCTCTCGCGCGCCTCGACAAGATGCGTCATGCCTCAGGCGGGACACCGACAGCCAAGCTGCGCCTGGAAATGCAGCGCGCCATGCAGGAAAATTGTGCTGTCTTCCGGACCGGTGAAGTCCTTGATGAAGGTGTCGAGAAGATCAAGACGGTCTATTCCGGTCTGCCGGACATTTCCGTATCCGACCGGACGATGATCTGGAATACGGACCTCATGGAAGCGCTCGAATTCGATAATCTCATCGCCCAGGCGGCTGTCACGGTGAATTCTGCGGCCAATCGCGAGGAAAGCCGCGGTGCGCATGCGCGTGAGGATTATCCGGAGCGCAATGATGATGAGTGGATGAAGCACACGCTCGCTTGGGCCAGCGAAACTGGCGATATCAAGATCGAGTATCGCTCTGTCCACACCTATACCATGTCCAACGACATCGCTTATATCGAGCCCAAGGCTCGGGTCTATTAAGGGAAAACAAAATGGTTCAGCTGACGCTTCCCAAAGGCTCCCAGCCCTCCAAAGGCAAGACCTGGCCCAAGCCGGATGGCGCCAAAAATACCCGGACTTTCCGCGTTTACCGGTATGATCCGGAAAGCGAAGCGGGTCCGTCCTGGGACACCTATAAGGTCGATATGGACGATTGCGGTCCGATGGTTCTCGATGCGCTTTTGTGGATCAAGAATAATATCGATTCGACCCTGTCCTTCCGCCGCTCCTGCCGCGAAGGCGTGTGCGGATCATGCTCGATGAATATTGGTGGCCGCAATACGATCGCCTGTACCTCGGGTATCGAGGAGTATAACGGGACCATCACGATCTCACCGCTGCCGCACCAGCCGGTTGTCCGCGATCTCGTGCCGGATCTGACGCAATTCTATGCTCAGCATGCTGCGGTTAAGCCGTATCTGAAGACGGACACCCCGGCGCCGGAGAAGGAGTGGAAACAGTCTCCGGAACAGCGTGAAGAGCTTGATGGCCTCTATGAGTGCATTATGTGCGCTTCTTGCTCCACGGCCTGCCCGTCCTATTGGTGGAATGGCGATAAATACATGGGGCCGGCGGCACTGCTGCAGGCTTATCGCTGGCTGGCTGACAGTCGTGATGAGGCCACAGGTGAGCGTCTGGACGATCTCAATGATCCGTTCAAACTCTATCGTTGCCACACCATCATGAACTGCGCCCAGGTTTGTCCGAAGGGGCTGAACCCCGCCGAGGCCATCGGCAAGATCAAGACGATGATGGTTGAGCGCGAGAGCTAGGCTTTCGCCCTCATCGAGAAATGACAAACCCCGCTGGTGACCCAGCGGGGTTTTTCTTTACCCGGGCCGTGCGGCAAGAATGTCGAGGGCCAGCGCATCAAGATGGCCCTCCTGACCAAAGCCCAAAGAGCGAACCGCGTCATCTACTTCCTGGGCGTTAGATGCCTGCGGCAGTCGAAGTGGATCCGGACGCGATGCAGACAAACAGCTGCAGTGTCGGTCGTAGGGGAGGGAGCCACGCATCAGCGGGCTGGTGCTCATCCCCAAGCTTGTTTTTCGCAAATATCGCGGAGGAGCAGCGTCAGTTCGACGTCACTGCCATCATCATGGCTAAACTGCATCTGTCGGCCGAAATCCAGACGGTATTTCGCGCCCTTCTTGCCCATAAGCCCATGGAAGATCGTCATGTCTTTGAGCTCTTCATTCACCTGGGCAAGCAGATAGTAGAGCATGGGCATGCGCTGACGAACAGAAAGCGGGATGACCGGCGCTTTGAATTTGCGCGCCAGACTAACCGCTGTGGGGTGCCAGACTTTGTCCTTCAGGCGCCAGTCCTTCCAGCTCCATTCGGACATGCGGCCAGAGGGAAAGATGACGATGCATTTGCCAGCCTTGAACTCGGCGAAGGCCCGTTTGAGTAATTCCCGCGACTGTGCCCGATCGCGTACTTCATCGCGCCATTCTACGGGGATGATCCGCTCTTCCAGCCCCGGGCAGACTTTCAAGGCATCGCGATTTGCAAAGAAAACGGTGTCTGGACGCTTGGTCTTGATCGTATTCCAAAGCGCGAGTCCATCAGCGATACCACCAGGGTGATTGGCAACAATCACGCAGGCACCCTCTTCAGGGATGTGGTCCAACCCGCTGGTTTCAACGTTCAGATCCAGGAAGTCAGCTGACCAATCCAGACACTGCGTTCCGGTCTTCGGCGCGATCTGATCGGCCATCCACACGGCTTTCTTATAGCCCAGCATCGGGTAACCGATCAGTTTGATCAGGGGCCAAAGCGGTGTGTGGATCAATTTCGGGGCACGATCTTCAATCAATTCATCGACGATGTGCTTGTCGGCGAGCGCGACGGAATCAGGCGTGGTCATCCGGGCAGAAAACTCCTTCAGGGCGCGTCAGGCAACCGAGAAATACGCTTGGTAGCACTCAATGGTTAAGGCCTCGGTTACCTTCTGGCCCCGGTCTTGCGACGTCCATACAGGGATTAACCGGTTGTTTAGGATTGGAACACGCGATGACCATGATCGACGCTGCACCGTCTGGAACGCTTCGCAAGCTCGAGAGCAAGCGCGCGCGCCCACAAGATGACCTGCTGGCCGATTATATAAAGGTTCTGGTCCGACCGGGTGACCGAACCTTGCAGCTTGGGCGATCCCAATTCGGTTCTGTTTGTCTGGCGCGCGGAGCGTTTCACGAAATTCTGGCCGCCGCCTCCGATGTCCAGGCCTTGGAGCGAGACTGTGCCAGGCGGTCGGTTTCGATCGAGCGTTTATGCCGGGACGCGGATGACAGTGCTCGCAGACTGGACCTGGCCATTCTCGGTCGTGCGCTTGGCTTCTCTGGCCTGGGCGGGCAGTGGCGGCGTATTGCCTCGCGACTCAAAGTCGGAGGTGTCCTCGTCCTTGTTGGCGCAGACCGCGGTGCGATGACCCGACTGGCGGATGCCCTCTTCATGGATCCGGACTGGGCTTTTGAAGACATGATCGGCGGGGATGCCGCGGTGTTTCGCAAGATACGTGCTGGCGAATGTCTCACCGAGATTCCTGCGGAAGACAATGCGGCTGATACGGGTCAACAGGGCAAGACGCGCTTGCGCGCCTCCAGCGGATTTGTGTCCGGTCTGATCCGAACCTTGTTTCGCCGATAAGCGCCGGCGCAAAGCGCACGTCCAATACCAACTATTTCAGCAACGAGATGTCGCAAAACATTCATCGATCGTCGATCTAACAGTCATGAAGAGGACTTACCTCCTCTTCCTATTATGACGAATAGGCTGGCAGTTTCGGGGTTTTCGGCTTTGTCCCATCCGGTGCGTTTGGAGCTCTTCCAGGCGCTGTGCGCGCGTGCACCGGAGCGTGTCTCCGCGGGGGAGCTGGCCGAGGGGTTTGATATCCCGCCTTCGACCATGACCGGACATTTGCAGGCGCTTGAGCGCGCAGGTCTTATCCGCTCCGAGCGCCGCTCCCGATTCATGATGTATTCCCTTGATGCCGAGGGTGCGCAGCGTTTTATGCGTTATCTTGTCGATGAGTGTTTCGGCCGGAGACCGGAAATCTGCAATGCGGCATTCAAAGGTCAGCCGGACCGCAAGATGCAGGAAGCCTCGTGAGAGATACACCGTTTAAGGTCCTGTTCCTTTGCACGGCGAATTCGGCGCGCTCTATTCTGGCCGAGGCCATCTTGCGCCGTGAGGGCGGAGCGCGCTTTGAGGCCTATTCCGCCGGATCCCAGCCACGCGGTGAGGTCCACCCGTTCGCGCTGGATCTGCTCGCGCGCGAAGGACATGACATTTCCAAGCTGCGCTCGAAAAGTTGGGATGAGTTCGCGGATGGAGATGGCGAGAGCGATCTCGACTTTATCTTCACTGTCTGCGACGCAGCGGGCGCGGAAGTCTGTCCGGTTTGGCCCGGGCAGCCCTTGTCGACGCATTGGGGCATCCCCGACCCTGCCGCGCTTGGCGAAAATGAAGCCGAGCAACGTCTCGCCTTCGTTCAGGCCTATCGCACCTTGTCCGACCGCATCAAGGCGATGATTGCCTTGCCGGATCTGAGCATCGACAAGCAGAGCCTCAAGCGCCATTTCCAGGATATCGCCACCCTTTAGGGCTGGAGTTTTTCATGATCAAACGTCTTCTGGCCGAGGCAATCGGTACGGCTTTTCTGCTCATTGCTGTCGTCGGCAGTGGAATCATGGCGGAGACCCTAACGGGCGACACGGCGCTTGCGCTCCTGGCCAATGCGGTCGCAACGGGCGCGGCATTGGTGGTCCTTATCACAACGCTGGGGCCGATTTCCGGAGCGCATTTCAACCCAGCGGTGACCCTTGCTATGGCATTGCGACGCCGTATCGAGCCAGCCGAGGCAGCCGCCTACATCCTTGTCCAGATCGGTGCGGGGATTGTCGGCGTTCTACTGGCCCATCTCATGTTTGAAACTGCGCTGCTTCAAGTCGCGTCGACGGAGCGTACCGGCCCTGCGCAATGGAGCTCGGAGATCATTGCGAGTTTTGGCCTCGTTTTCTTTATTTTCCTCAGTGTTCGGTACCGGCCTGATGCTGTCTCATGGGTGGTTGGCCTTTATATCACCGGTGCTTACTGGTTCACCGCCTCAACCAGCTTTGCCAATCCCGCAGTGACGATCGCTCGAAGCCTGACCGACACGTTTTCTGGAATTGCCCCGGTTCATGCTCCGGCGTTTATTCTCGCACAGATTATCGGCGCCGTGCTCGCAACGGGTGTTGCCGCCTACCTCGCCCCAGATCCGAAACAGGACGCATAGCGGGGCGGAACAGCAAAGAGCCCTCTTATGACCGACCTTTTGCTCGCACTTCGCGTGGTGGCCTTGCGGATCTGAATCTCCCACCGGCTTGGATGTCAGTGTGAATTTGTGGGGTTTAGGCGGCTGAGAGCGAAAAGCATCGCTCAGCATCTTGGCCGTAAGTGTGCAGTGATCTGATTGCGCATTCAGGCCGAGTGATCTCGCGCATCTCATCTGAACACAAAAGAAAACGCCCGGCGGGAAATCCCGCCGGGCGCTGTCTTTGACCGTGTGAGGTCGACTTAGAACGGCATGGAGAACTCTACAGCGACCGTGTTGGCGCTGAGAGCGTCATTGCCGGACAGAACGTCACCAGACAGGGTGAGCGTCGCACCCATGGAGAGTTCATGCGACCAGCTGGCGCCGAACTCAGCCCAGTCTTCCAGGTCGAGGGCCGTGGTGCCCGCAACCGTAACGGCCGGAGCCGCCGTGAAGCTGGAGATATAGGTGTCGTTATCATCTTCATGCTCTGCGGCGATTGCGCCGTAGACATTGAAGCTGTTCACGCCCGTGCTCGCTTCGACATTCACACCGTAGCGCGTGATCAGGCTCTGCTGGCTGCGGCCCGCAACATTCAGACCACCGACAGAGCCGGTATTGCTGAATGCGTCGAAGTCTGTGTCCGAACCGGTGAGGCTGAAGAACGGCGACAGGGCGAAGTTCTCCTGATCAGCGGTCAGGTTGTAAGCCACGAGGAAGTCATAGACGATACCGTCTGCACCACCATCCGCACGAAGCGGCGCGGTTGCACCACCCAGGTTCACGATCCGCGTAGAGCTCAGATCATGATCTGCGAAGGAGATCGCCGCGCTCGCATGGATGTTGTGAGCGTTGAAGCTACCGAAGAGGCTCAGCAAGGTGGAGCTGATGTCCGCCGTATTGCCGACCAGGACGCCATTGGCTTCCATTTCGCTGTCAGCAAAACCAGCCGCTGCACCGACACGGAACTTGTCGTTCAGCGCGACATCGACGCCGAACAGGCCGTGCGTGCCTTCGAAGTCAGCATCAAGGTTCTGGTTGATCAGCATGGTCTCGCCGGTGGAGATACCACCAGAAGCGAAGACACGGACATTGCTGCCATCGCTGTGGTCGCCATGACCGTTGCGAACGCTACCCAGGCGAGCCATCTGACCCAGCGCAGAGTTAGCAGAGCTGCCCTCAGACTGTCTCACAGCTGCGAGGATGCCACCGCCGGTGGATTCCTGACCATTGAAAGCGATCTGATTGCGAAGCGCACGGGTCAGGACCTGCGTAGAGGAACGGACACCGCGGTCGAACATGATCGCATCGGTCGGGGCCATGGAGGTGAAGGCATTTGCCAGATCTTCGCCTTCGAGAAGGTCGATGATGCCGTAAATGTCTGCCAGCTCGGTGTAAGCGGTATTGCGTGCGCCATCGAGAGCAAACGCTGTCCGCGCCTGGAAGTCATTGTCGAACTCAGCCTGCGAGAAGAAGCTTGCAGCCTGCAGTTCCAGTTCAGCGGAGCCGAGACCATAATTCACAGTCGGACGCAGCACACCCGGTAGATCCGAGACAGAAGCGAACTGACCGCCAGCGGTGCCGGTGACCGTTGCAAACTGGAATGTGTCTCCATAGCGCGGCATGAAGCCAGCTACCGGTGTCACGACCAGCATGCCATCGATGGATGCGTCACCATTGATAGTGATGGTATCCGACGTGCCGTTCGGACCGATGTCGATCCACAGGGAACCGGCAGCAGTCTGCGTGTAGTTACCCGTGAGGGTGAAGTCGCCGATCGTGCCGATACGACCCGGAGCAACGCCGCCTGCGACATTCCACAGATTGGTGGTGTTCAGCTCGCCCGTGCCGGACAGAACGCCGGAGGTGAGCATGTATTCGCGGGCATTGACGAGGCCGTCAATATAAACGGTGCCAAGCGTGTGGTTGAACGCGATCAGCGTGTTGAAGGTAAAGCCGTCCTGAACGTCCAGCGTCGCATCAGAATTGTTGATCGTGAACTGGTCGATTTCAACATTCATATCGACCGTGGTCGTGCCAGAATTGCCGAGGGTCACGTCGAAGAAACGTGCCGTCGTGCCGCTGGTCGGACCGGTCCAGGTGCCGTAAGCGCCCCAGTCATTGTTCGGAACCCAGCCTGCTGGCAGAGCGGCCAGAGCGGAGCCTGGAGCCGCAGCGAGTACGCCGCCACCTGTGCTGCCGTCGGAGTCAGACGTCATGGTGAGATCTGACGTAGCATAGGTCATGTCGTCGGCGGACACGGTGTTGGTCGACTGCGTCATGGTGTCGGCCGTAACGAGGTTCGCAGACTGCGTCATGGAATCGGCAGTTACGAGGTTCGCGGACTGAACCATTGAGTCAGCAGTGACGAGATTGGCGCCAAGGCTGTCCTGGACCAGGATGCCATTACCCTTCTCGCTCACGCCATTGAGGTTGACGCTGCCGCGATTATTGCTGGCTGCAACGGAGG
Source organism: Alphaproteobacteria bacterium (assembly GCA_018222865.1). Lineage (GTDB taxonomy): Bacteria > Pseudomonadota > Alphaproteobacteria > Caulobacterales > Maricaulaceae > Maricaulis. Next base: position 486,935 of record JAAEZM010000001.1, on the reverse strand, counting down.
TCGGATCCGGCTCAGCCGGTGCCGGTGCTGGCGCCGGAGGAGTGTAGGCATCCGGAAGATCATCAACGTTGACGTCGAGGATGTTACCCCAGCGGTCGTCCTGCGATACCAGGGCGTCGGCGACGGTTGCCGGTGCGCCGGCATTCGTGCCGTTCACCAGGTCGCCATTCTCGTCGATGATGAAGTAGTTCGGATCCAGATCCTGCTGCCAGTGAGCGGCATCGGACCAGTTGCCGTCGCCTGCAGCCGCGCTGGCATAGACATACGGGTTATTTTCGATGATCCAGTTCTGGTACAGGAAGATCGGGTTGTAATAGCTCAGATCGCCGTAACCGCCGAACGGGCTGGTAAAGGTCCAGCCGCCGGACAGAACGCCGGTGACCAGCTGCTGGCCGTCACGTTCGACGAAAAGGCCGGAACCGGAATCACCACCGGCCGTGCCGGATTCGCGATCCGTGGCGCCGCCACCGAACCAGTTGATATTGTCCGTGCCGAGGAAGAAGCTGTCGCCAGCCCAGGTCCACAGGCCGGTATTCGGCGCGCCGCCGAATGCAGAGGCACAAGTATAGTCGTCATCATTGCCGATACCCGACGGTCCACGCGCGCAATCTGTGTCATCGCGGTCCGGACGGTCGAAGTCGATGTGGTAGATGAGCTGACCCGCAGACGGGCCAAACGCGCCGAGAGCTTCGGAGCTAGCGATCGCAAAGGTCGCGGCCAGGAAGTCAGCCTGGGAGAAAAGGCCATCCAGCATGTTCGTGCCGGTGCGGCGCTGCCAGTCAAGGCCGTCAACCGGGCCACGCGAGCCATCACCCGTCGTGCCGTAGCCGACCATGTTCACTGCGGTCGTCTCGGTAATCGGGGAGAAGAGCATGCCATAGGTCGGCAGGCCAACCACCGGCGTGTCAAGCGTCGCCATGGCGACATCGCCACCCGGGAAATCGAAGACCGGGCCGTCAAACGGGGTCTGGACCTGAAGGACATTATAGACAAGATTGTCTTCATTGGTGGCGCGGTCGATGGAGAAGAACCAGTCGAGCAGTTCGGTGCGCGTGGAGACATTGAAGCCCCAGGCCATGCCGGCGCCGCCGAAGTTCGAGCCGTAGTCTGCGTTTGCAAAACTATCAGAGCAGTGTGCAGCGTAAAGAACGGTACGCGCATTCACCAGCTGACCGGTGCAAACGAAGCCCGGATCGACCAGCATCATGCCGACGCCGGACCAAACATTTGCAGTGTCGATGCTACCGCCGTCAGCGTAGATATCGTCGCGGCCTGGCAGTGCGTGTGCGGACGTGGCCGCAATCGCAAGGATCATCGCCGATGTCGTGGCGGTAAGAGCCGCCTTGAGACCGCGGCGAGCGGTTGTTCCAGTCTTCATAATGTTCCCCTCTTGGACGAGACATGATGGCCTCACCGGAACGAAGCTCCCACCGGTCGACCATCTTACTTTTTGGTAATTGGAAATCTGACTGCTTTAGGCGCTTCCAGCAAGCGGGGCGTGCAATTCGGTTGCATAAGGTTAGGCCTGTGTGACCTCAAAGACACGATCATCAAGTAATACCCGAGACATATTCACGAAAGCGTGGGGTGATGCGCTGATGTGACGCTCGACAGTCATCCGCGCACATACTAAGTCAGCGCTCATCCACACCGGCCCGTCGGAGCGGCCGATCCAAAGTAAAATGGGGAGAAGCGCGATGAGCCGCGAGATCCATCACTTCGTGAATGGCAAGGAATTCGTCGGAGGCACGGGCCGTTTTGGCGATGTGTTCAATCCGAGTACTGGCGAGGTCCAGGCCCGCGTCCAATTCGCGGATGCCGCCGAAATCGATGCCGCGATCCAGGGCGCCAAAAAGGGCCAGGCGGAATGGGCGGCCATGAACCCGCAACGCCGCGCGCGCGTCCTGATGAAATACAAAATGCTCGTCGAAGCCGAAATGGATTCCCTGGCAGCGCTTTTATCCTCCGAGCACGGCAAGGTAATCGCTGACGCCAAAGGCGATCTGATCCGCGGCCTTGAAGTGGTCGAATTCGCCATGGGCGTTCCGCACCTGATGAAGGGTGAGTATACCGAGAGCGCGGGAACGGGCATTGACGTCTATTCCATGCGTCAGCCCCTGGGCGTTGTGGCAGGGATCTCGCCGTTCAACTTCCCCGCAATGATCCCGATGTGGTTTATGGGCATGGCGCTTTCCACCGGCAATGCTCTGGTGCTCAAGCCATCAGAAAAGGACCCATCCGTGCCGATCCGCCTTGCGGAATTGTGGATGGAAGCGGGCCTGCCGGAGGGCGTGCTGCAGATCGTGCATGGTGACAAGGAAGCCGTAGACGCCTTGCTCCATCATGATGATATCAAGGCGGTCAGCTTTGTAGGCTCGTCGAATATTGCCCAGTACATCGCATCGACCTGTGCGGCGACCGGTAAGCGCTTCCAGGCGATGGGCGGCGCGAAAAACCACGGCATCATCATGCCGGACGCGGATATGGACCAGGTCGTCAAGGATTTCCTCGGCGCCGCTTATGGCTCTGCTGGAGAGCGCTGCATGGCTCTGCCTGTTGCTGTTCCGGTAGGGCAGGATACCGCAGACGAATTCGTCGCGCGGATGAAAGACGAAGCTCAGAAGCTCCGCGTGGGTGTGTCTCACGATCCTGAAGCGCATTACGGTCCTGTGGTCTCGGCGGCTCATCGTCAGAGTATCGAGAACTGGATTGCCAAGGGCGTTGAAGAAGGTGCTGACCTTCTGCTCGATGGTCGTGGGTTCAGCCTCCAGGGGCATGAGAAGGGCTATTTCATCGGGCCGAGCCTGTTCGACAATGTGAAGCCGGGCATGACCTCCTATCAGGAAGAGATTTTTGGTCCCGTCCTGCAAGTCGTCCGTGCTGCGGATCTGGAAGAGGCCGCTGCTCTGCCGAGCCAGCACCAATACGGCAATGGCGTTGCGATCTTCACACGCAATGGTCTGGCCGCGCGCGAGTTCGCAGCCAAGGTCAATGTCGGCATGGTGGGTATCAATGTGCCGATTCCGGTGCCGGTCGCCTACCACTCCTTTGGTGGTTGGAAGCGCTCGGCGTTCACGGATACCAATCAGTACGGCACGGACGGAATTCGGTTCTTCACCAAGATCAAAACCGTGACCCAGCGCTGGCCGTCCGGTGAGATTGGTGATCAGGCCTTTGTCATTCCGACCATGCAATAATGGAGATTAGGCCAGTTCCAGCGGGTCGCTAAGCGAGTTCGCAAGCTGAAGCCAGTCCAAAGCCAGAGCCGGCGTCTTGAAGACGCCGGTTTTGTTTTCCAGTTCGTCCACACGTTTCCAAGCCGCCGTATAATGCGCATCGGACCAGCCGAGCGGCGGTAGCAAAGCAATCGGAAGCGGGTCTGCCAGAATGTCCGCAAACGCCTCGATCATCTCGCTGGCATAGTGGGGTGAGGCGAGCACTTCGATGTCCCGAGCATCGATCATGACGCCCTTGGCGCTGTGCGCGCGAACCGCGTCTCTCACTTTGTGATACGCCACCAGCAATTCCACGCGTCGAAGATCGCCTTTGCAGGCAATGCTGACGATGGTGTCGTTGCGATGAAGGCTCAAACTGACGGGCATGGGACTCGAAGGAGGCGCTGGTTTTTAGAAGCAGAGACGCGTGGATATGACCTTCGTGTGACAGTGCATCCAGTGATTCAAAATTCGGATTTCGTTCGCATTTGAAACCCGATTTTCCAAGCTCTTGCTATGGAAGTCAGAATCCAAGGGATCGCGACCGGAGCGGATGTGTAATTCGCTTGGGAGCGGAAGATAGGCAGGCTTGATCGTCTTGACGCGCCGGTGGTCCGAGCCCTTCGAGTCTGGCTTAGCCCGATGCGTTCTCGTCCGGGGTTCCAGTGGCCGGCTCGTCTGCCGCATGGGCATTCAGCCAGTCTATCGCCTCTTCGCGCGACCGGCAGATTTTGATCTTGTAGCTATCATGCTCAAAGACGGGCCAGGTATGGCTGAAATCCCATTTCTTCGATGTCGGCGATGGCACGTAGATCAGTGTCATTGGGCCTTTTACCGCGAAGAGAAAGTCCTCCGCGATTTCTTCCAGTCGGGAGGCTGGCAGGCTGGCGGAGAGCTGGGATGAATCGACGAGGATCCGGGTTGTTCCCAATTGTCTGACAAGGTCGCGCGTCCGTTCCGTGGCCGCACTGGTATCCCGGTTCGTCAGATCCCCGATGCTTGTAACTTCAAGCGTTCGCGGCATCTCAAGCGGGCCGACGCGGATTGGCATTAGAACTGCCCCCAAATACTTGTGTTATTTGCAAGATGCTTAGTCTTGGGTTGTAGAATTGGCGAGTCATTGAAAATAATGATGAAGTGATTGTAATAAGCGTGGGGCAAATACAATCAAAGGGCGTGAATTGGTGAAAATGTACTCTGGCGGATGCTTGGGTTCAGTGGGTCGCGTGAGAGAGATGGCAGCGAAGTCGAGAGACCGGAAATTTCCGCTGCGCGCATTGAGCCGTGCTCCGCGGGCTGTCAGAATGACCCCGACATTTCAAACATTGCGAACTCGCTGATCATGACTGCCTTCGACTTCAGAACTGCCCCTCACATTCATTCCGGAGCCGGGGCCACCGCCCGATTGGCGCGTATCGCTGCTCCTGTAATTTCGGACCGTCGACGTATCTTCATCGTCACGGATAAAGGTGTCAGGCAGTTTGGCCTGCTCGATCGCGCCATCGCTTCACTTGAGGAAGCAGGGCTGGAGGTCGATGTATTCGACGGTGTTGTGGCCGATCCACCGAAGGATGTGGTGCTCCTGGCAGAGGATCAGGCGCGCGCCTTTGGCGCCGAGGTTGTTATTGGTCTGGGCGGCGGGTCCTCAATGGATACGGCGAAGCTCGTATCCCTCCTGCTGGGATCCAAGCAGCGCCTGGAAGATATGTACGGCGTGAATAATGCTACGGGGCCGCGCTTGCCCCTCATCCTTATTCCAACGACGGCGGGTACCGGGTCAGAAGTCACGCCGATCTCCGTCATCACCATTGGTGAAAGCACGAAGATGGGGATTAATGCGCCGCCGCTTTATCCTGATCTCGCTGTGCTGGATGCGGAGCTGACCTATGGTCTGCCGCGTGCGACTACGGCGGCGACCGGAATCGACGCGATGGTGCACGCGATTGAGGCCTATACATCCAAGATTGAGAAGAATCCGGTATCGGATGCTCTGGCCCTGGCAGGGCTGAAAAAACTCCACGGCGCGATTGAAACCGCTTGCTTGGATGGGAGTAACCCGCAGGCTCGGGAGGATATGCTGCTGGGCGCCCTCTTGGCCGGTCAGGCGTTTGCCAACGCACCTGTCGGTGCGGTTCATGCGCTCGCCTATCCACTCGGCGGCGTCTTTCATGTGCCTCACGGCCTGTCCAACTCGCTCATGCTGCCACCGGTCTTGCGCTTCAATTCAGAAGCCGCTGAGCCACTTTATGCCGAGTTGGCGACCCATCTTGGCCTCCATGCGTCAACCGATGGGCTCGTCGCCGAGATGGAACGCATCGCCGATGTGGTGGGAATCGAGACCCGTCTGAGCCAGGTCGGTGTCAGCCACAATGATTTGCCGCGCCTGGCCGAGGAAGCGATGGAGGTGAAGCGCCTCCTCGTCAATAATCCGCGTGAAATGACGCTGGACGCGGCCATGGCCTGTTATGAGGCGGTCCTGTAATGGAAAAGCGACTGCGGTCTGATTATGCCTGCTGGCGCGACCTGCCGACCCGATGGGCGGATAATGATATTTATGGTCACGTCAATAATGCCGCCTATTACGGCTTTTTCGATACGGCGGTAAACTGCCACCTCATCGAACAGGCTGGCCTTGATATCCATTCCGGTGGTGTGATTGGCCTGGTGGTGGAAACCGGCTGTAATTATTTCGCTCCGCTGGCGTATCCGGAGATCGTGCAGGCGGCTGTTCGTGTCGCGCGGATCGGCAATTCCTCCGTGCGTTATGAGCTTGGCCTGTTCAAGGACGGCGAGGACGAGCCCGCCGCTCAGGGTCATTTCGTCCATGTCTATGTGGACCGCGAAACCCGACGGCCTGTGAGCTTGCCGAACGAGATGCGCACCGCTTTGGAGGCGATCCATGCGTGAGATTGAACGGCCGGCCTGGCTCTTTATTGCATGCGGGCTGACCCTGGCGCTACTGGCAGGCCTTGTCTGGCGGCTCCTGGGGTGATTGGTGGACGCTTAATGCGTTGACGCAATCGCAACATCGCTCCATTAGGCTCATCACCATGGGGACACCGATTGAACTCTGGCGCCAGCGTGTTGCGGCTGGCAGTTTGACCGCCGATGCGGATCAAGAGCGCGCGGCTCAGCGCCTGACTGATTTGTCAGAGCGGCTGAAGTCCTGGAAGCCAGGGCATAAGCCTCTGTTTGGAAAACCTAAACCGGCTCCCAAGGGATTGTATCTTTATGGCGGAGTCGGCCGCGGCAAGTCCATGCTCATGGATCTTTTCTATGAGGAAGCCTCCACCGAGCCGCGACGCCGGGTTCATTTTCATGAATTCATGCAGGATGTTCATCACCGGATCGGAGAGTGGCGTGGTCTCAAGCCGGGTGAGCGCAAAAGACGCAAGGAATATGTGAAAGGGGCGGGCGATGACCCCATCCCGCCGGTGGCGCGGGCGATTTCCCGTCAAGCGCGTCTGCTCTGTTTCGATGAGTTTCAAGTCACCGACATTGCCGATGCCATGATCCTCGGACGCTTGTTCGAAGCTTTGTTCGAAGAGGGGATTGTCGTTGTCGCGACCTCTAACCGACACCCGGACGAACTCTACAAGGATGGCATCAACCGTCAGCTCTTCCTGCCCTTCATCGCCTTCTTAAAATCCAAGCAGGAGCTCTTCGAGCTTGATAGCGGGACGGATTATCGGCTGCGCCAGCTTGAGGCCGCGCCGGTTTATTATTGCCCGCTCGATGTTGATGCCGATATGGCCATGGATGATGCCTGGGAGAGGCTGACTCAAGGCGCACATCCGCAATCCTGTCATATCGAGGTCAATGGGCGGGTTCTTGATATTGAGCGCGAGGCCGCGGGCGTGGCGCGCTTCACCTTTAAAGAATTGTGCGCCCAGCCGCTGGGGCCTGCTGACTACCTCGCAATCGCCTCGCGCTTCCACACGGTCTTGGTGGAGCGTACGCCCAAGCTCTCGCCCGATAAACGCAATGAAGCCAAGCGTTTCGTAACCCTGATCGATGCGCTCTATGAAGCCAAGACTAAGCTCGTGATGAGTGCTGACGCCGAACCCCAGGATCTTTATCCGGATGGTGACGGGGCATTCGAGTTCGAGCGCACAGCATCTCGCCTGATCGAAATGCGCTCTCATGATTATCTGGCCGCCGAGCGGCGGGTTGTGGATGCCGCCGAATAGCTGATGAGCTTTACCAGTTAGGGGCTTCCCGATCTCGGATACATTTGTGGCGAGAACAATATGGAGCCGGAGGCAAGGCGTTCTGAACTGATCGAAGAAATGCAGACCTTTGCCGATGAGGGGCTATCGCGATACAGCTCCCAAGACTAGTTCAAGGAAGTTGATAAATGTCTCGTTCCATCGGTTTAGATGAAACCCTTACCGCCTATGTCCGTAACGCCAACCGCAGGGAGCATCCTGCGCTCGAGGCTTGCCGTGTGTTCACCGACAATATGGGGCAGATTTCCCGCATGCAGATCTCGCCGGAACAAGGCGCTTTTCTGCAAATGTGTGCGCGCCTGGTGAATGCGAAGACCGCGGTCGAGATCGGTGTCTTTACCGGCTATTCCTCCTTGGCAACGCTTCTGACCATGAAAGAACTGCATGGTGATGCAGCCAAGCTTTATGCGTGCGATATCAATGCGGACTATTTCCGCCAGTCCAAACGTTTCTGGGATCAAGGCGAGGTGACCCATCTGATCGAGATGCGGCAAGGCGATGCGACGGAAACGGCTTCGCAATTGGTCGAAGAGATTCCGGGTAAAGCAGATCTGATGTTCATTGATGCCGATAAGGCCAATTACGACGCTTATTACGAGGCTGGCCTGCAAATTCTCCGTCCTGGCGGGCTTATCTTGCTGGATAATGTGCTCTGGTCCGGTGATGTAGCGGATGCGCGCAAGCGCGCGGGTGATCGTGACACGTCAGCGCTTTATGAGCTGGCTGAGAAGATCCGGGAGGATAGGCGCGTAGACATGGCGTTTACCGCGATCGGTGACGGGATCTTGATGGCGACCAAGCGCTGATCCCGTGCTGGCGACACTGCTCACCCAGAAACAGGCGGGCTTCCCCACGCCAGAGGCGCTGGAGGCCTTTGTCCGCACGTATGGCCGCGGCGGGATTTGCTATCGCACAGCCGAGACCTTCCAAAGGGCGATCGAGACCGGTGTCTTGGTGGCGATACTTGTGGAGGGCGAGGTGATCGCGATGTCGGGCGTCCTGCCATTGAGCGAGGGCAAGTTCGAGGTCGGCGGGGCGCTGGTACGTGCCGATTATACCGGGTTTGGCCTGCAGGCCTTCATGCTGGAAGCGCGTTTTGCGGCGGTGGAGCGCTGGGGCGTGGGGCCTTGGACAAAGATCTATACCGGCGCGGCTCTGGCGGATTACGGAGCCGGCTCACGGGGAAATGTCGAGGCCATGCGCTTTGAGCCTATCCCGTATGAGGACGGGCCGCTTGAGCTTCGGGAGGAATGCCAAACCTGCACCAAGCCGCGCCCTGCGGGACGGGTGTGTTGCTATCAATTCTACCGCGCGGGTGCGATGGGGCCCGAATTCACCTACTCGCCAGGGCGCCGGCTCCTGACTAATCGGCGGGACGCACGCGAGTTGGAATTGGATCTTCCACAGATCTCATAATTGTCAGACGCGACAGGGGGTGCGGCGTTTGTGGCTCACCCGTGCACTTGCAGCACGCGGTAGGGGGCGCTAGACCGCTCTCAGAAAAACTCGACTGACACTATCCTCTCAAGGAGTCACCCATGGCCCGTAATAAGATTGCACTCATCGGTTCCGGCATGATCGGCGGCACGCTCGCCCACATCGCAGCCCGCGAAGAACTTGGCGATGTCGTTCTGTTCGACATCCAGGAAGGTATCGCGAAAGGCAAGGCGCTGGATATTGCTGAAGCCAGCCCGGTTTTCGGCAAGGACAGCAAGCTCGCTGGCGCCGATGATTACGCCGCGATTGCGGGCGCTGATGTCTGCATCGTCACCGCTGGTGTGCCGCGCAAGCCGGGCATGAGCCGTGACGACCTCCTGGGCATCAATCTGAAGGTCATGAAGGCTGTCGGCGAAGGCATCAAAGAACACGCGCCGGACGCTTTCGTGATCTGCATCACCAACCCGCTCGACGCTATGGTCTGGGCGCTGCGTGAATTCTCTGGCCTGCCGCACAATAAGGTCGTGGGTATGGCGGGTGTGCTCGACAGCGCGCGTTTCCGTCACTTCCTGGCGGACGAGTTCGAAGCCTCTGTCCAAGACGTCACCGCTTTCGTGATGGGTGGTCATGGCGACACGATGGTTCCGCTGCTGCGTTACTCCACGGTTGCGGGCATCCCGGTTCCTGATCTCATCGAGATGGGCTGGTCCACGCAGGAAAAAATGGACGCGATTGTTGACCGCACCCGCAAGGGCGGTGGCGAAATCGTTGCGCTTCTCGGCAATGGCTCAGCTTACTATGCGCCGGCTGAAAGCGCGATTGAGATGGCCGTCTCCTATCTGCGTGACAAGAAGCGCATTCTGCCGTGCGCCGCGCATCTCACCGGTCAGTTCGGCCAGGACGATCTCTATGTTGGCGTTCCGGTTGTGATCGGTGCGAACGGGGTTGAGAAGGTCGTCGAGATTTCGCTCAATGAAGACGAGCAGGCCATGTTCGACCACTCCGTCGATGCGGTGAAAGGCCTGGTCGAGGCGTGTAAGGGGCTCGAGCCGAGCCTCGCATAAGCGTCTGACCCATCCAGATCAAAAAAGGGCAGTGGCGGTGGCCGCTGCCCTTTTTTCTTTGCTGTGACAGTTTTCTTTTCGTTCTACAGGCCGGCCAAGCGAGCGAGCGAGTCATCTCCGTTCAGGCGCATCAGCTCAAACATCAAGGCGATGTGATAGACCTGCCAAACCAGCGGTGGCCACAGAAGGTAGCCCGCGGCCTTGGAGCATCGGCCGACAAGCCAGCTGACAAAGATCATATAAATGCCGGTGCCGAAATGGGCGAGGAAGGCAATCTCAAGGTCTCGCGCCCCGAAAAATGCGAGCAATTGCAGGAACAAAGCAGCCAGAATGCCCAATATGGCGAAGGTGCACAGTGTCCGATACCCATCTCGGCCGCTCGATTGGCTGAGCCAGAGTGAGATCGCGATGAGCTGCAGCATGAACATGCCGCTTATGACATTGATGTCAGACTGCATCGACCAGCTCGGACCGGCCAGCGATTGCGACCAGGCGAGATCACCGCTGGCGTTGATCCAGCCGGCGAGGCCGCCGGCGAGACCCGCTGCGGTGATCATGTAGATCAGAAATCGAACCACGCCGGGACGATGCTGTTCGTCCATGGATACTACCCACCCAACTCCAACAAACACTGTTACTTTGCAAGCCTCGCGCCAGAGTCTGGCGAGATTGAGGACAAGACGTCAATTTCGTAACACTTCAAAATGTTGCCGAGACGAAAGGCGTAGAGAAGTGTGTTCAGCAGTTATATCCTATGAGCGATTATTGTGTTGCGGGCTTGACCTTCTGTGTCGAAACGGGTCGCTTTAATCCATGAACGCTCCTGTCCTGGAAACTGAACGATTGATCTTGCGCAAGCCTGAGGAGCCCGATTTCGAGCCGCTCAGCGTCATGATGCAGGATGTAGAAACGGCCCGCTTCATCGGCGGGGCGCAGGAACCGGCCATAAGCTGGCGCGCCTTCTGTACTCTTCTCGGGCATTGGCAATTGCGCGGCTACGGCTTCTTTTCCGTGATCGAAAAATCAAGTGGTGAGTGGCTTGGACGCGTCGGGCCATGGAATCCCCATCTCTGGCCTCAGCCAGAGGTCGGCTGGACCATTAAGCGGGAGGCCTGGGGGCGTGGCTATGCCTATGAAGCTGCGGAAGCGTGCGTCGATTATGTGTTCAACCATCTCGGTTGGCCGGAGGTCATCCACCTGATCGACCCGGAAAACGTCGCCAGCCAGGGTGTGGCCCGCAAGCTGGGCTCGCAGTTCAAGGGGCGCCGCGCTGAAGTGCCCGGCTTCGGCATGACCGTGGATGTTTGGGAGCAGGACGCAGGCGAATGGGCTCAGCGGCACGCCTAGCAGATCCTGCTAGCTGGCGTTGGCCGGTGGATCATCGCGAAGCCAGCCGGTGATTTGATAGCGCCCCTGGCCCGCGAAAGGTGAAACCGGGCTTACCGAGTGAATCCGGCGACCATCGAAAATCGACAATACGTTGAAGCGCGGCAAGAAGGCCTGGCTGATATCAAGGTTTTCATCGATGAACATCAGCAGCCCGCCCCAGTCGGTTTGCCAATTCTTGGTGAAACCAAAGGTCAAAGCCGCGCGGCGTTCATTATCCATACCGCTATCAATGTGCCGGGTAAGGAATTGGCCTCGCGTGTAAAGAGTCGCCTGGACATCCGTCTTGGTGATGCCTGGGACGCCGATCACCTGTCCGCCGAACTCCAGAAATTCCGGAGAGTTGAGAAACTCTGTGATGGTATGGATTGGATGGCCCTGGTCCCAGCCCTGAATATAGGCCTGGATCATCGGATAGGTTGAGTACAGATAGCCGATATTGCGCTGGGCGCGCTCCATGACATGGTTGATCCGCGCGCGCATGCCTTGCTGACCCAGCGCCTGAATCTCTGCCTGCGACAAGGTTTCAATCCGCTCGCCCTGCTCATCCCGGATTGGAAAGACCAATCGCCACGAAATCTGTTTGGACAGGATTTGGTGAATGGTCTCTGCCGTTTCCTCGGTGAAGACATCAGGAATGCGTACCAGCGGGTCTTCGCGATAGGCCGCGGCATAGGCGTCCACATCGATATTCGGATTGAGCTTGAGTTCCATGCTTTCACTCCGCCAGTCACAAGGCTTCTTGCAGAAGTCATCGCTTTCTGCGCGCGTAATGGCAAGAACCTCGCCTGCGGCAAACTCACCTCCAGCCTGCGACATGGCGGCCTCTTCCCGTTTGCCGTGCGCTGGCGCACACTCATAACGTAAGGCAGGACGCGAGGATAATCGCGCGATATTGGAGGAGTGGCAGGATGAAACCGCGGCGTATTCTAACAGTACTGGATGGCGAAGAAACCGATGCTGGACTGCTGCGTCAGTCCGTTTCCATCTGCGCGGCCTGGGATGCGAAGCTGGACGGATTATTCGTCAGGCGAAACGCTGCGAGCGGAGGGGATTTCCTGGGCGATGCTTTCTCCACCTATGGGATGGAAGCTGTCCTGGAGGCACTAGACGATGCGGCGGCGAAGGCGAGTGATGCGGCTCATGCCGCCTTTACCGATGTAGCGGATGATGCGCCATCAGGGGTGATTGGCCGCTTCATTGAATATATCGGCCTGCCACGCGCGGCGATGGCTCGCGAGGGTCGCCTCAGCGATCTCATCATCATGGAAAAGCCTCAGGAACGGGATCTGCGCAACCAGCTCAATGCGATCGAGACCGCCGCATTTGAGTCCGGGCGCCCGGTTCTGGTTATGCCTGAAGAGTGTGGCGATGCAGGGTGTTTCAAGGATGTCGTCGTGGCTTGGGATGGGTCTTTGGAAGCGACCCGCGCCGTCGTCGGTGCTCTGCCCTTCCTGGCGGCAGCTGAAACCGTTCTCCTGCTTCACGCGGGCGCAGATGCTGACTCGGCAGACCAGCTCGCAGATCTCGCCGCCTATCTCGATACGCACGGGATTAAGAGCGCGACTCGCAGCGTCACGCTTGAAGGGCGCAGCGCGGCGCGGGCCCTGATCGAAACCTCGACGGCGAATGGTGCGGACCTTTTGGTGATGGGCGGTTTTGGTGCGCCAGGCTGGCAGCGTTCACTCGGGCGTGACGAAACCACGGCGCTGATCAAGAAAGTGCCGTTTGCCATCTTGCTGGCACACTAATACCAGCCCGCTTCACGTAGTTTTGGCGCAAAAGTCCGGCTCACCGGAGCCTCGAGACCGCCGGGGAGGCTTAACGTGGCGCGGCCATTGCCGCGCTCGACGCCTTCCACGGCTTGTCGCGCCACCCACCAGGAGCGGTGTGTCTGGGCACCTTCCAGGGCCTCCACAGCTGCTATCGCATCACTCAAGCGCATCAAGATCAGTGCGTCACCATCGCGGGTATGCACCCGCAAATAATGATCCTCTGAGACCAGGGCGATGATTTCAGACTTGCGAAGCCGATGCGGCAGTTTCTCGATAAGCGTACTCCCCACGGACGTCGTGTTGCCGACACTTTGGGTTCGCGCATCGCGCAAATAGCTGATTGCGGTGACCGCGGCACTGATCACCCAGACCGACAGGAAGACGCCGGGAATATAGGGCCAGGCGAAAGGCCCCCAGATCAGCGCCTGTATCAGCACAACGGCGCTGGTCACTGGAACGGACACCATGAGCGAGACCGCCATGTAGATGCTCCACATCGGCCAGGGTGGTTTGACCCGGTCGAAAAACAGCCCCGCCAGAGCGCCCGCCCCCCAGCCCAGGGCGATTAAACCTGTCCAGTAAAACCAGACGCCCGGCGTGCCGAAAGCCTGGGTGTTATAGGGGCCGATAAAGGCCAGGAATGATCCAATCGCCAGGATCGGGATCAGGGTAGAGAGCGTTTTTTTGACTGACAAAGGCATGGGCAGGTGTCGGTTCGCGATACGTCAGTGAACACCTAGCGCATTTCGCGTGCTTAGGCAGCTTGTTTGCGTAAACGCGCTGGCAAGCCGGGACCTCGGACCGCATCACTCTTTCCACCGCCGGCTGATCCGGCTTTCGAATTTGAATTCTGGAGAGAGTGAATGTTTAAATTTATCAGCACGCTACTTGTTTCCGCACACATGATGGGTGCGGCCTATGCCCAAGAAATGCCGGTTGAGCTGAGCTTGACGGTCGATGGGATCGCCCCGAGCGAAGGTTCCTTGATGATCGCCGTTTTTGACAGCGCTGATGCCTGGAATGGTGGCGCGCCGGTTGCTGGTATTCGCGCCAGCGTAGACGGCGAGCAAGTCACGGCGACACTGGGTACCCTGCCGGCGGGTCGCTATGGCATCAAAATGTACCATGATGTGAATGCCAATGGCGAGATGGACACCAATCTCATGGGTATCCCCAGCGAGCCTTTCGCCTTCTCCAACAATGCACGCGGCCGCTTCGGCCCGGCCTCCTGGGATGATGCAGCCTTTGAGCTGACAGCCCAAAGCGCCAATCAGTCCATCCGTTTCGATTAATCACCGCTCAAGGAGGTCAGCCATGCTGTCGACCAATCGTCGTGAAGCCCTGCAATTCCTGATCGCTGCTGGCGGGATGGCTGGCCTGCCGGCAATCGCAGGCGCGGCGGGTGAAGACCCGGTCTTCGCTGCATATCAGCGCAATGCCGAGCAGGATCCCTGGACGCTCATCGTTCGCGATGCTCCCGCTGACGGGTTTTCCGGAGACGCCCAGCTAATCCACGGCCAAATGCCTTCGGGCCTCAGCGGCACGCTTTATCGCAATGGTCCCGGACGTTTCAGTCGTCAGGGCTGGCGTTACCGGCATTGGTTTGATGGAGACGGTTTCATTCAGTCCTGGCAGCTGGCGAATGGTCGTGTTTCGCACCGTGGCCAGTTCACCCAGACGGATAAATGGGTGGAGGAAGAGGCGGCAGGGCGGTTTCTGCGGCCAGGCTTCGGATCTTTGCCACCCGGCGCGAGCGGGCTGAATGGCCCTGATGATATGAATGTGGCCAATACCTCGGTCATGCTTGTCGGAGACGAGTTGCTGGCGCTCTGGGAAGGCGGATCGGCCTGGTCTCTCGATCCTGAAACGCTGGAGAGCCGCGGCCCGCGTCGCTGGGGTCAGGGTCTGGATGGCGTGCCCTTCTCAGCCCATCCCAAGGTGGAGCCGCAAACCGGTATTGTCTGGAATTTCGGCCAGGACGCATTCAATGACCGGCTGGTGATCTGGAAGATCGGACCGGATGGTCAACTGCTCGATGCGGGGCTCATTCCCGACATTCCAGGCGGCATGGTCCACGACTTTGTGATCACCGAGCGGTCGCTGGTCTTCCTCGTGGGGAGCTATCGCTATCAAGGGCGCGCGGACACGTTCAATGGAAGTTTCGGATTTGAAGCCGGCACGCCCATGCTAGCGGTGGCGCTTGACAAGAATGACTGGTCGCAGCGTCGGACTTGGGAGCTCGACCCGGGTTTCCTGTTTCATTTTGGCGGTGCGTGGGAAAGCGCGGACGGCGAAATCCGGCTTGACGCTGCGCTGTCCGACGATGCGCGCATGGTCAGTCAGGGTGCGCAAATGATCATGCGCGGTGAGCCAGAAGGCGAATTCGGTTCGCACACCCAACACCGCTTGGTCACCCTCGGGGCCGGTGGTCGCGCCCGGAGCGAGGTGCTGGGACCCGATTACATTGAGTTTCCGCAAGTGGATCCGCGTTTTGTGGGTCGTCGGCGGCGGCAGACCTGGCATATTGCCTGGAGCGAGGCGGATGAACGGGGTGCGACCCGGATTGAGCGCCGCGATCTCGAGACCGGCACGCAAGACGGCTTCGATCATGGCGAGCACGTTTTCGTAGAGGAGCCGCTCTTCCTGCCATCGGAGCGAGGTGCTGAAGGTGAAGGCTGGGTGATCCATACCGCGCTCAATGCCCGCGATCGCCGGACCGAGCTTCATGTTTTTGATGCCCTGCGCCTATCCGACGGGCCGCTGGCGAGCTGGCAACTCCCCTATGCCTGCCCCTTCGGCTTTCATGGGTGCTGGCGACAAGCCTGAGGAATGGAGACAGGTATGAATATTCAGGCTTTTTTTGACGCGCCTTTGGTCGTCCAGCTTCACGCCCTTTCCGCCTTGGCGGCCTTGGGTCTCGGCGCGGTACAGCTTCTGGCGCCCAAAGGCGCCTTGCCGCACCGGATCATGGGCATGGTATGGGTGGCCTTGATGGCGATGGTGGCGAGCACGGCCATTTTCATTCGCGAGATCAATGATGGGAGTTTCTCCCTCATTCACCTGTTTGTGCCGCTGACCTTTTTCGGCTTGTTCGGGATTGTCCGGAATGCCGTAACCGGCGACTTCAAGGGCCATCTCAGCACAGTGAGAGGACTGTTTTTCGGAGCGCTCATCATACCAGGTCTGTTCGCCTTCGTACCCGGGCGTTTGATGTGGGAGATTGCGCTTGGATAGGTCGGTGCTTGTCAGAATGTGATCCCGTGTAAGCTGTTGGAATCATTTTTCACGCGAGAGTGAAGCGCTTTACGCGGGTTTAACGCCGGAACTGTCCGACTTGGCAATAGTGTGGGGCAATTGGAACAGTTTTCGGGGGCGAAGATGAAAAAAGTAATGTCTGCGTTTGGCTTGGCCTTGGTCTTTTCCGGGGCGGTTTTCGCGCAACCGATTGACTGGCGTGAGCGCCTGACCGAGGAGGATCTTGAAGCCGGTCAGATCCATCTTGGCATGCTCTTTAACGGCGAAGCGGACGGTTTTATGCGCCTGGGCTGGTATCGCGATGGCGATAATTTGCACCTCTGGGATCGCACGATGTTCGCCTCTCAGGAGGTTTACGAGCTTTACGAGGCTCGGGTAAATGCTGACAGTCTGAGTCCTCAAGAGGTTCGTATCGATTTTCATACCGGCGAAACGAGTATTCGTTGGGAGATCGGTTTCACCTCCGATGCGGCAAATGGGGTGATGTCGATGAGTCGGCCTGGCGAGGACGCCCAGGAGCGCTCGATCGAAGCGCCACTCCCAGGCGGTGTTCTACTGCGCGCTCAAACCTTTATGCTTGTAGACCGAGTCGAGCTTGATCCCGGCGAGTCCTTTTCGGTGGACTGGTATTCTTCCCTGTCCAATGCTGTAGAGACCGTCACCTTCAGTGCGATCGAAACCGTCGATATCGAAACACCTGGCGGAGCGTTTACGACCATACGTATCGAACAACGCGGTGGAGAGCCCGCAAACGACTTCTTTGTCGATGTCGAGACGCGCCGGATTGTGAGGATTGATGTTGGTGGCCAGCCGATGAGTTTTGTTCGGCTTGCCGAACCTGCATAACCTATCATTCCCCTGTCACAAAAACGGAATACCTCCGAGTGAAAACAGGGGAAATCTTATGCGCCAGCTTCTTATAACCGCATCCGTACTCGTCATTGCCGCGTGTCAGGGCGAACAGACCGTTCAAACGCCGGACAATGTTGTGGACGCGCTGGCGCCTTACTATGCCCAGTTGGATGTGGAGCGCCCGCGCGCACCAGCCGGTGCGGGTGAGCCGGCTGCCGATGCGGTTCTGGAATCGATTTTCTTTGGATCCTGCCACAGCACGGAACGACCGCTCGATATTCTCGACACGATCGCCGGCCAGAATGGCGACCTCTTCATCTATACTGGCGATAATGTCTATGGCGACGCATACTCTTGGGATGCGACCCTGACGGAGCTGCGCACGGCCTATTCAGAGCTGGCCGCCGCCGAACCCTTCCAGACGCTGCGGGATACAACCCCCATGCTCGCGACCTGGGATGATCATGATTATGGCATGAATGATATGGGTGAGCGCTTCCCCTACAAGGGTTTCGCCGAAGAGCTATTCCTCGAATTCTGGGGTGTCGCCAGTGATGATGAGCGTCGGTCTCGCCCGGGTATCTACACCAGCCGCACCTATGGTCCGGAGGGCCAGCGGGTGCAGATCATCCTTCTGGATACACGTTATTTCCGGGGCGATTTGACACGGACGCCTGATCGCGGTGCGGTCGGTATGGAGCGCTATATCCCGACGGAGGATACCAGTGTTTCAATGCTGGGTGATACACAATGGGCCTGGTTTGAAGAGGTTCTGAGTGAGCCGGCGGATTTGCGCCTGGTTGTCTCCTCCATCCAGGTGATCGCCGATGGGCATGGCTGGGAGGCCTGGCGCACCATGCCGCATGAGCGCGAGCGTTTCTACGAAACGATTTCCCGGTCCGGTGCGGAAGGCGTGGTCCTTGTCTCTGGCGATCGCCATTCTTCCGGCCTGTATCTCCGCGATGATGTGATCGGCTACCCGCTTTATGAAATCACCTCATCCGCGCTGAACATGTCTTATCGCGACGAAAACAATGAGCCGGGCCCAAATCGTATTGGTGAGATGTATGCACCTGTAAACTTCGGTGCCATCGAGATCGATTGGGAGGATCGCTCCATCGCTCTGGAAATTCGCGATGACGCCGGCGAAACGGTTCGATCTCAATCCATCGATATTGACGCGCTCACGAATAACTAACGCGTCGCTGACACGCGATAACACGAAGGTTATTGCGCGGCAGGGCCTCGTTATTGGCTTCTCTTGAGCTTTCTCGGCTAGCTTTCGGTCATCGGATCCGGCCCTTTCCCCCCTTTTCGCCGGACCTTCATCGAGGAGAGTTGTGAGATGAAAGCTGAAAAGCAAATGGCGGTTCTTGCCGCGTCCGCCCTGGCCCTGTCACTGGCTTCGGCCGCTGCCAATGCTGCCACTGTCGATGGCGAAATGGAGCAGTGTTACGGTATCGCCCTCGCGGGCGAAAACGACTGCGCAGCGGGCCCCGGCACGTCCTGCGCTGGCACGTCTACGGCCGACTTCCAGGGTAATGCCTGGACCTATGTCCCAGAGGGCACCTGCACGACGATTGAAACACCGTACGGAAACGGTTCGCTCGAGCCGGTTGAGCGTCCGTAAGCGACCGACCCGTTGCATGGGAGGCCTGCATGGCCTCCCGAAACCGGAGGCCGTTCGTCTTGCCCCAAGCGCCCTTATCCCCCACTGCTGGGCTTGGTCTCAAACCAGAGCACTATCGAGAGGCTCTGGAGGACCGGACGGACGGTCTTTGGTTTGAAGTGCATCCGGAAAACTACATGGCCGATGGCGGGCCGAGGCTGGCCTGGCTGGAGGCGATCCGCTCCGATCATGACATGTCCATGCATGGAGTTGGCCTGTCACTCGGTGGGGCAGAGCCTCCGAATGAGCGGCATCTTGCGCGGCTAAAGGCCTTGGTCGATCGTTACCAGCCTGCGCTGGTTTCTGAGCATCTGGCCTGGAGTGTGCACTCCGGTGTCTATTTCAACGACCTTCTGCCCACGCCGATGACGCAGGAAGCCCTCGACCATTTCTGTCGCCATGTCGACCGCGTCCAAGAGGTGCTGGGACGGAAAATCCTGATCGAAAACCCTTCTCGCTATATCCCGATGCGAGAAGAGATCAGCGAGGCCGATTTCCTGAGTGAGACGGTCCGGCGCACCGGTTGCGGCCTGCTGGTCGATGTCAATAATGTCCATGTCAGCGCCCATAATCTCGCCTACGATCCCATTGCCTATCTCGAAGCGCTCCCAGCAGAGGCGATCGGAGAAATTCACCTGGCCGGCCATGAGGCTGACGAGGCCCTTGGCGAAGCCTTGCTGATCGACACCCACGGGGCCGCTGTAACAGTCGCGGTTTGGACGCTTTATGCGAAACTGATTGAACGGATTGGTGCGAGGCCGACCCTGATCGAGCGCGATACCAATATTCCAGCCTATAATGTGATCCGCGAAGAGCGAGACGAGGCTGCGCGCCTGCTTGCTAGTGTCCAGTCGCGAGCAGTGCAGCATGTCTGAAACCTTCCATAATGCTTTTGCTGAAGCGCTTCAGAGCGGCACGACAGACGGGTTGAACGCGTGGCTGGATATGCCTGGCGCCGCAGAGCGTTTCGCCGTTTATCGTAATAATGTCGTGCGTAGTGCTATCGAAGCGCTCAGGGCGGCCTACCCGTCCGTGAACCATATCGTCGGCGAGAACTTCTTTTCGCCATTGGCGAAGGCTTTCTGGGAGGCGTCTCCGCCGGTTGATCAGACCATGACGCTTTATGGCGACGGGTTTGACAGCTTCATTTCGACCTATGCGCCCGCATCCCGATTGCCCTACCTGCCAGATATCGCGCGTCTCGATCGAGCTTGGCTGGAAGCCCATCATGGTGCGGATTGCGAACCGCTCAATGCCGCTCGGGTCGCAGAACTCGCCCCTTCCGATCTGCCTGCATTATTGCTGGGGCTCCACCCGACATTGCGACGTGTTGAATGCGAGCTGTCACTCTTCGACTTCTGGCTGGCAAGCCGCGCCCGGCGTGTGCCAGAGGAGACGCGTCTTGTGCCGGGGCGACAGAACATCCTGATCTGGCGTCACCGCGGGCAGGTCTGCCATGAAATTGTTACCGCCGAGCATGCTGTCTTCCTGGACGCACTCGCTACGCCCCAACCCCTTGGCCAAGCGCTGGACCGCGCTGGGCCTGATACTGATGAACGCTTTGCGGGTCGTGTCTTCGGACACGGGCTCAGCAATGGCCTTTTCGTGAGTCTAGACCCGAAAGACCTGTTATGAACCGCCCGATTCAATCCCTTCACACCGCTTACACGCAATTCTTCCGGACGCTCACAACGCTCTTCGGTGGCTCGCTCTTGCCCTTGCTCGCCCGGTTGACGCTCGCGGGTGTGTTCTGGCGTTCGCTCCTCACCAAGGTCGAGACTTTTGGGGTGTTCAATTATACGGAGTATATCAATGACTTCGCGATTGAACGCTCGCATGTGAAGCTGCCTGTACTTCCCTTGGAGCTGAAAGCAGCCACGCTGCATCAATTCGCTGCCGAGTTCGCCCTTCCTTTGCTCCCGGCCAGTGCTGCGGCATGGATGGCTACGATAGGCGAGTTCATCCTGCCTATCTTGCTGCTGCTTGGTCTCATGACCCGTTTTGCGGCTCTGGGACTGATTGTGATGACGCTGGTGATCCAGTTCTTCGTCTATCCGGAAGCGTGGTGGGGATCGCATGCCCTCTGGATGGTCATGGCCGGATATCTGGTGGTGAACGGTCCGGGGCGGTTGTCAATCGATCACACTCTTGGAAATAGATTCGCCGCTTAGGCGCATTGCATTGCCCCATCGGGACCGGTCGGGCATTAACCGAGCGGCTGCGTATTCCGGGGGGAAGAATGTTCAACAGTCCTCGCTCGTCCCGTTCGGACGGCAAGATCATCGCTGATCGATTGATTCCAGACTGGATACTTGGCGCGGTCATGCGGGCAGCGCTCGTTCCCGGCCTATGGGGATGGGGGCGCGCAAACGCCGAAGCCTGGCCCGGCGTGGTTCCTGAATTGGTCATCGCTGCGGATTATTGGGACGTGCCGTTATTGCCGGCGCCGTTTCTGGCACAGCTCGCCGTCTGGGGAGCTCATTTTACGGCCGCGCTCCTGGTGGCCGGGTTCATGACCCGCATTGTCGGCCTGACGCTCTTTGCGGCGAGTTTGGCCTATATGAGCTGGATTGGCCCGGAGAATTGGACCTCGGCGCTGGTTTTCTCAGCTGTTGCCTTCTATCTCTTTGTGCGCGGCGGCGGGGCGTTGTCCCTTGATGGCTCTATTGCCGCGACGACGCGATAGCGGGGCAAGGGGAAAGCTGCGCTAAGGTCAAATCTTTGATTGCGAATCCCCGGGTGCCCGGTTCATCCTGTCATGCCTGAACGGCCCTTCCGGATTGATGAGGTAGCCGACACGATGTCGCCCGAGCTCAAACAGAAACTGAAAAAAGCCCTCGCTGGTAAGACAGCCGTCGAGATGGGCCAGTTCCAGTTTCTGAATCTAGATGACATCCGGTCCGAGGCGGGGCGGCAATGGCCACAGATCCGCGCGAAAACCTATGAAGTCAGTGGACATTTCATCGAGAAGCGTCTCGACGAGGATGATGTGTTTATCAGGGTCAAGGGTGGCTTCCTCATCATCTTCAAAGAGTTGGGGGGTGTGGAGGCCGAAGCGCGAGTTTGCGACATCCAGGATGAGTTAAACGCCTTCTTTCTGGGTGAAAAAAATCTCGAGAAACTTCGTGTTGCTGCTGAAGCCCGTCGTGTGCCGACAGATGAGTTCCTGACCCTGATGGCGGAAAGCCAGGTCGAGGATGAGGCGGAATACGAGGTGGAGCCGCAGCCGGAAACCCATGAAGAAGCGGCGGAGAAGGCGGCCGCGGCGTGGAAGGACATTGAGAAGCGCACGGAGAAGAAGCCTGAGAGCGCCGCGCCGGACTGGCCAGATGAAGCGGAGCCTCCGCGGTCTTGGGATGATGTGATCTTCCGGCCGGTCTGGGATGCCAGTGCGGGGCGGTTTGTACACAATACCAGCCTGGCACGGCGCTATACCGGTTCCGGTTGGGTCTATGGTCGTGAAACGCTGACGGGGGAAGACGAGAAGGCGCGCCTGCGTGATCTTGATCGTGAAGTCGCCATGGCCGCACAGCGGGGCTTTCAATCCGTCTTTGCGACGGGCGGTAGCTGTTCTGTCGTCATTCCCGTGCACTATGAGACGCTCACCGCGATATCTGAGAGGATGGACTATTTCTCGCTTTTGCAGGCGGTGCCGCAGCGTATTCGTCGCTTCTTCCAATTGCGGGTCGCGTCAATTCCAGAAGGCGCTCCGATCGGTCAGATGCAGGAAGTTTTCCGTTCGATGCGGCACTTTGGTTCGCTGATCGTGGCGGAGCTTGTTTATGAGCGAAGCTGGGATTTGCGTCGCTTCGAGAGCTGTGGAGTCTCTGTCTTCGCGACAGCTCTGCCAGAGCGGCTGGCGTCGAAAGAGCCAACGGATGAAGCGGTCGGCAGTCTTTTATCGCTTGTGGAGATTGCCAATCAGCTTGGGGCGGGTGTTCAGCTCGAAGGCGTCCAGACACAGGGCTATCTTGATGCTGGTATCGCCGCTGGTGTGCGTCTGTTTTCTGGGAGTCTTCTGGCGGATGACCAGCAACAGCCCTCGCCGCCTAAAAAATTCACACCGGTGGATATTCGTAATCGAGCCAATAAACCCGGCGATGATGATATTGCCTATGTTTAGTTGTATTGGCAGGCGAAATCTAAATCTCAGCGTGTAATATGAAATAAAATAAACAAATTCACGCTCGCAAAGTAGGGTCATTGCACGGTACTGTAGGCAAAACAGAGAATTATTCACTGTGGTGGGTTTGAATGATCAATGCGCTGGTTGATACCGCGATCATTGACTTGCAATTGTCTAGTCAGGACGCCGCATCGCTCAATGCGATAGCTCGCTCCGCGCTCCGGATAAGCGCCGGGCAAGGGGTTGCGATTTGCCTTGTCGGGCAGGATGAACCGGTTTGCGTCGCCGCCGCCGGGGT
This sequence comes from Alphaproteobacteria bacterium, assembly GCA_018222865.1. Classification (GTDB taxonomy): domain Bacteria; phylum Pseudomonadota; class Alphaproteobacteria; order Caulobacterales; family Maricaulaceae; genus Maricaulis. The sequence continues at coordinate 463,629 of JAAEZM010000001.1, read as the reverse complement.
GCGTGCGAGCGAAGCCAAGGCACAAGCGCAAGCGGATTGTAAGCATTTGCAGGGTCTGCAATTGGCCCAGTTGCAGGACCAGGCGGTGATGTTGAAAACGCGCTTCCTGAATGAGGAGCGCGGCGGTTTTCCTTTTTGCAACGGTCAAGGTGGCTGTCTCGGTACGCTTGCTGTAATCGGCCGGGAGAAGACGGATCAGCCCGCTGATATCGATTTGATTGGTGATCTCGTACAGGCGATTTCGCCGCTCCTGCTGCGTGCTGGAGCGCGTATGCAATTCGACTCCAAAGGAAGCGCGGTCCAGAGCCAAGGGCTGCAAATGCTCATGTCTTCAATGCCGGGCGGGTTGCATGGATCCCGGTCAGCCGAGGACAAGCTCGCTGTTTTGATGGCTGCGGCGCGCGATATCATACATGTCCGAAATATCGAGGATCTTCAGTGGCATGTCGCTGAGGAGGTCGTCGCAAAGCTCGGCTTTATCGATTGCCTGATCTATCGCTATGTCGACGAAACAAAAACACTCCATCAAGTGGCTGCAATTGGTGAGAAGACGCCGACACGTGGGGTTATCCTCAACCCGCTGATCATACCGATTAATCGCGGGATTACCGGCGCCGTCGCCACAACGAAAGAGCCGCTGCTTCTCGCTGATGCCGGGCAGGATCCGCGCTATGTCTACGACCTCATGGAGCCGGGGGCGGAGCTTTGTGTCCCTATTCTGCATGAAGGGCGCTTGCTCGGCGTTATCGATTGCGAGCACCCCCAGAAGGGTTGGTTCTGTGAAGACGATCTTCAGATGCTCACGGCGATCGCCTCGTTGATGGCCTCGCAATGGGTGCAATGCGAGCTGACCGGGGCGATCCGTGACAATGCCCGCCGTCTGAAAAAGGCAGAGCGGGCCGCAGCTGCGGCCAATCAGGCGAAGTCGGTTTTCGTCGCGAATATGAGTCATGAAATCCGTACGCCTCTGCATGGTGTTTTAGGGGCAGCGCAATTGCTCGGCCGCACTGAACTTGATGAGCGCCAGGGGCGTTTCGTCGAGGTGATACAGGCCGCGGGTCAGAACCTGCTCTCCATCATCGAGGAGATACTCGACATCTCTCATATCGAAGCGGGTGGTGTGAGCTGGTCCGAGCGACCTTTTGATTTGGCCGCCACCGTCTTCGGAGTGAGTGCGGGCATCGGTGTTCTCGCCAAGCAGAAAGAGCTCGAATTCTCCATAGAGTTCGACGAGGCCTTGCCGGCCTGGGTGTTGGGCGATCCCAAGCGCTTTGGGCAGATCCTGACGAACTTCCTGGGCAATGCAGTCAAGTTTACGCAACAGGGTCAGGTCGTGCTGCGCTTGAATCGCGGCCTGGACGGGCAAATCCGTATTGAAGTTCAAGATACCGGGCCAGGCCTGACGCCGGAAGAGCGCGCCATCGTCTTTGATCGGTTCAGCCGCGTCGATGATGAAGGGACGCGCAAGGCCGAGGGCTCGGGGCTGGGACTGTCTATCTGTCAGGAGGTCGTAAAGGCCGCAGGCGGGCGGATCGGTGTCGACAGCGAAAAAGGCACGGGCAGCCTGTTCTGGTGTGAATTGCCGTTGGGCGCGGTTGCGCCGCCAGCAGAGCGTCAGGCTCAGCCGGATATGGATATGGCGTTTCTGGACGCCGCGAATGATCGCGAAGAGAAAACGATCCTGGTCGTTGAAGATGCCGAGACCAATAGGATGGTGCTGCGCGAGTCGCTGCAACAGGCCGGTTATCGCGTGCTTCTGGCATCCAATGGCGCAGACGCGATCAAGATTGTGCGCGAGGGCCAATGCGATGCGGTCCTGATGGATGTGCGCATGCCATTGATGCGCGGTGATTCGGCGATCGCAGAAATCCGCAAATTATCCGGCGATGCGGGCAAGCTTCCGATCTTCGTCCTGAGCGGCGATGTGACACCGGAGTCCGATTGCCAGGCACGCCGTCTTGGAGCTGATGCCTATTTCACCAAGCCTTTGGATCTTGGGAAGATGCAAATCACCCTGGACAGTGTTTTGCGCGGATCAGGGGCCGGGAAAGTCTCTGATATCTGAGCGGTTCTGCGCCGGGATACGGCTTCACCATTGCGCCATCTTTTGCCAATGCTATAAGGCGAGCCTCACCTGGCCATCCTTTCGCTCATTCCTCCCGCGAGGCCCATTACATGAATATTCATGAGCATCAGGCAAAAGCTGTCCTGAAATCCTTTGGTGCGCCCGTCGCTGACGGCGTCGCCATTTACTCCGCCGATGAAGCTGCAGCAGCAGCGGATCAACTGCCTGGCCCGCTTTGGGTCGTGAAGTCGCAAATCCACGCTGGTGGCCGCGGCAAGGGCAAGTTCAAAGAACTTGGTCCCGATGCGAAGGGTGGCGTTCGCCTCGCCTTCTCCAAGGACGAGGTTGTCGCTCACGCCAAGGAAATGCTGGGCAATACGCTGGTCACACACCAGACCGGCCCTGAAGGCAAGCAAGTCAATCGCCTCTACATCGAAGATGGCGCTGACATTGCCTCGGAACTCTATTGTTCGCTCCTGGTGAATCGCGAAACCGGCAAGGTTGCTTTCGTGGTCTCCACAGAAGGCGGCATGGACATTGAGGCGGTTGCAGAAGACACGCCGGAGAAGATCCACACCATCGATATCGACCCGGAAACCGGTGTGACGCCGGATGATGCCGGCAAGATCGCTGATGCGTTCGAACTCACCGGTGTTGCACGCGACGACATGATCTCGCTCGCCGGCATCCTCTACAAGGCCTTCACCGAGAAGGACATGTCCTTGCTCGAAGTGAACCCGCTGATTGTCATGGAAAATGGCCGGATGCGCGTTCTCGACGCCAAGGTCTCATTCGATGGGAACGCGCTTTTCCGCCATGACGACATCATGGAGCTGCGCGACACCACTGAAGAAGACGAGAAAGAAATCGAGGCGTCCAAGTACGACCTCGCCTATGTCGCACTCGACGGCAATATCGGCTGTATGGTGAATGGCGCTGGTCTGGCCATGGCGACCATGGACATCATCAAGCTCTATGGCGCTGAGCCGGCGAACTTCCTTGATGTGGGTGGCGGCGCCTCCAAAGAGAAGGTCACGGCGGCCTTCAAGATCATTACAGCAGACCCGAATGTCTCTGGTATTCTGGTGAATATCTTCGGCGGCATCATGCGTTGTGACGTGATCGCTGAAGGTGTTGTTGCTGCGGTGAAGGAAGTCGGTCTGCAGGTTCCGCTCGTTGTTCGCCTCGAAGGCACGAATGTCGAGCTCGGCAAGGACATCATCAATAATTCAGGCCTCAACGTGATCGCCGCTGACGATCTCGATGATGCTGCCCAGAAAATCGTCGCCGCCGTGAAGGAGGCCGAATAATGTCTGTGATCGTCAATAAAGACACGAAGATCATCGTCCAGGGCCTGACCGGTAAGACCGGCACGTTCCACACGGAGCAGGCGCTGCAGTATTACGGCACCAAAATGGTCGCCGGCGTGCATCCGAAAAAAGGCGGTTCAACCTGGACCTCTGGTCTCGATGCATCGGCCGAATTGCCGATCTTTACCTCTGTCGGTGAAGCAGCAGAGGCCACAGGTGCGACAGCCTCTGTGATTTACGTTCCGCCGGCCGGCGCTGGTGCCGCCATCATCGAAGCGATTGATGCGGGCATTCCGTTCATCTCCTGCATCACGGAAGGCATTCCGGTGATGGATATGGTCAAGGTCAAGGCCAAGCTGGAAAAATCCAATTCCATGCTGCTCGGACCGAACTGCCCGGGTATTCTCACCCCTGAAGAGTGCAAGATCGGTATCATGCCGGGCTCCATCTTCTCCAAGGGCTCTGTGGGCGTTGTGTCCCGCTCGGGTACGCTGACCTATGAGGCGGTCTTCCAGACCACGGCTGAAGGCCTGGGTCAGACCACGGCCGTCGGGATTGGCGGCGACCCGGTCAAGGGTACCGAGTTCATCGACGTGCTGGAGAAATTCCTCGCTGACGATGAGACCAAGTCCATCATCATGATTGGCGAAATCGGTGGTTCCGCCGAGGAAGAAGCCGCTCAATTCCTCGCCGACGAAGCGAAGAAAGGCCGTAAAAAGCCGACGGTTGGCTTCATCGCCGGCCGGACTGCGCCTCCAGGCCGTACGATGGGCCATGCCGGTGCCATCGTCTCCGGCGGCAAGGGCGGTGCTGAAGACAAGATCGCAGCCATGGAAGCAGCAGGCATTACCGTCTCGCCTTCCCCGGCGCGGCTTGGCAAAACGCTTGCGGATGTCCTCAAGGGCTAAGGCCGCTCTCAGTGCCGAAGAAACAAGCCGCGCTCCAGTTTTCTGGGGCGCGGTTTTTCTTGGGCCGGGCCTGCCCATGTCATCTTCTTGTCAGCAGACGCGAGCGTAAATCTTCTGTTGTTGGCGAAAGGGGCATAGATCATTTTTAACCCTTAGGGCTTAGCCCACTTCCAGACACCTTCCTGACTCAGGTCTTCCCCCCATGTCTGACGAAAATCGTTCTTCTGAAAACCAGGCCTTCCTGGACACCTCATTCCTTCAAGGCGCGAATGCCATCTATCTCGAGCAAATGGCTGCGGCCTATGCGAAGGATCCCCATTCGGTTCCCGAGAGCTTGCGCAATTTCTTTGCCGGTCTTGCCGATGGTGCTGCTGAGACTACGCGTGCGGCCGCTGGCCCGGCGTGGAAGCGTCCGGATTGGCCGCGCCCCGCAAATGGCGAGCTGGTTTCCGCGCTCGGTGATATCGGACCGGATGAAGCGTCAATGGTCGACAAAGTGGCCGCCCATGTCGAGGCGAAGGCCCCGGAAGCGAGCGCAGCCGATGTGCGCAAGGCCACCCAGGCTTCGATCAAGGCGATCATGATGATTCGTGCCTACCGCATGCGTGGGCACCTGGCCGCGGATATGGATCCGCTGGGTCTGACGGATTTCGGTCCGCAGCCGGAGCTCGATCCGGCGACCTATGGCTTTGTCGGTGAAGCCATGGACGAAGAGATCTTCATCGATGGCTATCTTGGCCTCGAAGTCGCCACGCCGCGCGCCATGCTGGAAATCCTGCGCCGGACCTATTGCGGTCCTATCGGCGTGGAGTTCATGCACATCTCCAATCCGGAGGAGAAGGCCTGGCTCCAGGAGCGTTTTGAAGGCCCGAACAAGGAAATCGCTTTTACTGCCGAGGGCAAGAAGGCGATCCTCGAGAAGTTGATCGAAACCGAGCGCTTTGAGCAATTCCTGCACAAGCGCTATCCGGGCACGAAGCGCTTTGGCGCGGATGGCGGCGAAGCGATGGTTCCTGCGCTGGAGCAGGTGATCAAGCGCGGCGGCGCGATGGGTGTCGAGGATATCATCATCGGTATGCCGCACCGCGGCCGATTGAATGTGCTCGCCGCGGTGATGGGCAAGCCCTATCACCAAGTCTTCCACGAATTCCAGGGTGGCAACACCCAGGGCGAGGACGAGTTCGGCTCTGGTGATGTGAAGTATCACCTTGGCGCGTCTTCGGATCGTGAGTTTGACGGCAATACGGTTCACCTGTCTTTGACGGCCAACCCCTCGCACCTGGAAGCCGTTGATCCAGTGGTTTTGGGCAAGGCGCGCGCCAAGCAAGAAGAGAATTGCCGGAAGGAAGCGGGAACCCCGCGGTCCAGCGTACTCCCGCTCTTGCTCCACGGTGATGCGGCTTTTGCCGGCCAGGGTATTGTCACGGAGTGTCTCGGGCTTTCCGGCCTGCGCGGTCACCGGACCGGCGGCGCCATCCATTTCATCGTTAATAACCAGATTGGCTTCACCACCAATCCGAAAGACAGCCGCTCCAGCCCCTACCCGTCCGATGTGGCGCTGATGGTGCAGGCGCCGATCTTCCACGTGAATGGTGATGACCCTGAAGCCGTGGTCCACGCCACGAAGATCGCGACGGAATACCGTCAGCTCTTCGGCAAGGATGTGGTGATCGACATGATCTGTTATCGCCGTTACGGCCATAATGAGGGTGATGATCCGACATTCACCCAGCCGATCATGTACCGCATCATCAAGGATCTGCCGCCGGTTCGGAAAAAATATCAGGCGCGCCTCGTCTCTGAAGGCTTGCTCTCTGAGGCTGAAGCCGAGGCCATTGAGAACGAGTTTGACGAGTTCCTCGATAAAGAATTCGAAGCGGGCAAGGCATTTGAGCCGGCCAAAGCAGACTGGCTGGACGGCCGCTGGTCAGGCCTTGGCTTGCCGGAGGGCGATGATCGTCGCGGTGAAACCTCGGCCTCAATGAATAATCTCAAAGCTGTTGGTATGGCGATGACGCAGGTTCCGGAGGACGTAAATGCCCACCGGACGCTCTCTCGCGTTATTGGCGCTCGCCGCAAGATGATCGAGACCGGTGAGAATATCGACTGGGCGACCGCGGAACATCTGGCATTCGGCACACTTCTGACCGAAGGCTTCCCTGTACGCCTGTCGGGCCAGGATTGCGGCCGCGGAACGTTCTCGCAGCGACATTCCCATATCATCGATCAGCAAACCGAAGAGCGCTACACCCCGCTCAACAATCTCGGCGATGGCCAGATGAAGTATGAAGTCATCGACTCCATGCTGTCAGAGGAAGCCGTTTTGGGGTTTGAGTACGGCTACTCGCTGTCGGCACCGAATACGCTCGTCATGTGGGAAGCCCAGTTCGGTGACTTCACCAATGGCGCCCAGGTCATCATCGACCAGTTCATCTCGTCGGGTGAGCGCAAATGGCTTCGCATGTCCGGACTGGTGATGCTTTTGCCGCATGGTTATGAGGGGCAGGGGCCGGAGCACTCGTCTGCTCGCCCTGAGCGCTTCCTGCAATTGTGTGCGGAAGACAATATGCAGGTGGCGAATTGCTCGACGCCGGCGAATTATTTCCACATTCTGCGACGCCAGATTCACCGGAATTTCCGGAAGCCTCTGGTGATTATGACGCCGAAAAGTCTTCTGCGTCACAAGCGTTGTGTGTCGACCTTGGCGGCCATGGGGCCGGGCTCATCCTTCCACCGTGTCTTGTGGGATGATGCAGATCCCAAACGTCCGGATAATGAACCCTCTCACACGACAGTTGAGCTTCAGCCGGATGAAAAAATCCGCCGCGTCGTGCTGTGTACCGGCAAGGTGTATTACGACCTGCTCGAAGCGCGTGAGGCCAAGGGCATTGATGACATCTACCTGATGCGCGTCGAGCAGCTTTACCCCTTCCCGTTCAAGGCCCTCCTGGCTGAGCTGGAACGCTTCAAGCACGCCGATATCGTGTGGTGTCAGGAAGAGCCGTTCAATATGGGCTATTGGACCTTCGTTGAGCCCAATCTGGAATATGTTCTGACCAAGCTGGACTGCAACGCAACGCGGCCGCGCTATGTGGGCCGTCAGCCTACCGCGTCGACGGCGACCGGCATCGCATCCAAGCATAAAGAGCAGCAAGACGCATTGGTTGAAGAAGCGCTGTCCTAAGCGCTGCAAGGATCTTCAAGAGGAAAGAGATCGATATGACCGACATTCTCGTACCCCAGCTCGGTGAATCCGTTACCGAAGCCACGGTTGGCGCCTGGCTGGTGAAGGCTGGCGACAGTGTTTCCAGGGATGATGTGCTCGTGGAGCTGGAAACGGACAAGGTCGCGGTCGAAGTCCGCGCCGAAGCAGACGGGGTGATCACCGAGATCACGGCTCAGGAAGGCGATACAGTTGAGATTGGCGCCAAGCTGGCTGTTCTCGGCGCTGCAGGCGCTGCTGCTGCGCCAGCCGCTGCGGCAAGTCCTGCAGAGGCCCCAGCGCCGGCTGCTGAGGCGCCGGCAGCCTCTGGTGCGACGATCGATGCGACTGTTCCGCAAATGGGCGAATCCGTTGCCGAAGGCACGATCGGCTCCTGGCTTGTCTCTGTCGGAGAGACGGTCTCGATCGATCAGGCACTGGTCGAGATTGAAACCGACAAGGTCGCTGTTGAAGTGCCCTCCCCGGTTGCCGGCACGGTGACAGAATTGTTGGTCGGTGAAGGTGACAGCGTCGCGCCGGGTGATGCCGTCGCGCGCATTTCGGAAGGTGCCGCTGCCGCACCGGCTGCTGCTCCAGCGGCAAGCGCGCCCGCTGCGCCTGCTGGTGGTGCGACGGGTGGTGTTGCCATGCCGTCAGCACAGCGTGTGATCTCCGAGAATAATCTGGATGCGTCCGCTATTGCCGGCACAGGCAAGGATGGCCGGATCACCAAGGCGGATGCAAAAGCCGCCGCTGCCGCGCCGGCTCCGGCAGCGCCGGCGAGTCCTCCGTCCACCGCGTCTCCAGCGCCTGTTGCCGCAGCCCCGGCAGCGCCGCGCGAAACCGGTCCGCGTGAAGAGCGGGTCCGCATGACGCGCCTGCGCCAGACAATCGCCAAGCGTCTCAAGGATGCGCAAAACACTGCAGCCATACTGACGACCTATAATGAGGCGGATATGTCCGCCATCATGAAGGCCCGCAAGGCCCACCAGGAAGCCTTTGTTGCAAAGCATGGCGTGAAGCTGGGCTTTATGAGCTTCTTCGTGAAGGCTTGCGTCAATGCGCTCAAGGAGATCCCGGCGGTCAATGCCGAGATCGATGGCACGGACCTCATCTACAAGAATTACTATGATATGGGCGTAGCGGTCGGTACGGATCGCGGGCTTGTTGTTCCGGTCATCCGTGATGCGGATCAGCTGTCTTTGGCCGATATCGAGAAGACCATTATCGGTCTTGGCAAGAAAGCCCGTGACGGCAAGCTGACGATTGAGGATATGCAGGGCGCGACATTCACCATCTCCAATGGCGGTGTCTATGGCTCCTTGATGTCCATGCCGATCCTGAATGCGCCGCAATCGGGTATCCTCGGCATGCACAAGATCCAGGAACGCCCGGTGGCGGAAAATGGGCAAGTTGTCATCAAGCCAATGATGTATCTGGCCCTTTCCTATGATCACCGCATTGTCGATGGCAAGGAAGCGGTGACCTTCTTGGTTCGCGTCAAAGAGAATCTCGAAGACCCGCAACGCATGCTGTTTGATCTCTAGGGGAGCCGTAGTCGATTGCACGGTAACCGGCCGGGTCGCGCTCTGTTTTTGATCGAGCAAGCGCGGATCGCGACGCGTTTCCCGGTGACTGAAATATAACCTCAGGCAAGCCTCTGACTTTGCTATAATCCATTTGGGATAGGGCGCGCATGCTGCGGTCCGTCATAAAGAAGACAGAGGCCGCCTCGCATTGATATCAATTGCAGAGAAAAGACCTATCGCCCTTGTCGTGGGTGCAGTGATCGTCGCTCGGGCGTTTTGGGTCATTGTATTTCAGTCGAACGTGGCGCTTTTCCGTTTGGGGCTTTCCAATCCAGCCGGCATTGACGGATATCTCGCCGAATTGATACTCGGCTTGCCGATTGTGCTTCTGGTCCCCGTTTTTACTTTCGCCGCCGGGTATTTGATCGCGGGGCTATTGTTAATCACCGGGCGTTGGTGGGCCGGGATCGTCTACCTCGGTGCGCTCCTGATTGACGCGGGTGTCTGGGTATTCATGACAACTGTAGACGAGTATCGGTTTATCTATTCCGGCAATGCTGGCCTGGTTGATTTGATGTTCAACCTTTTTGATTTCTCGGTTCTCATGTTTCTAGTAGTTTGGGGATTGCGTGAGCGACGTCGGGCGCTCGGATAATCAGAGCAGCTTGCTTTTCGGATCACCTATCGCTGCAGTGCCATGCCAGATCTTCGTGTAATTCTCATCATAGCCGCCTGTTTGCGCGTGCTCTATGGTTGTCGCCCACTACTCGCCGGTCAGTTGCATCGTCTTGGTTATCCAGGAACGCTGGGATATGAGCCATTTGTGACCGCCAGCATCGCTGATCGGTCTGCTTTGGACCTGACTTTCGGCCTCTTTATACTTCTCGGCTATATATTGATTGTCCTTGCAGCGTGGGGGCAGCGCGGCTGGCTTTTGGCTGTAGCCCTATGCGTCTTCTTGGTCGACCAGGCGGTCTGGGTCGCTCGATCATTTGATCACAGGTATAATGCCGATCATGCGGTAGCCGCCAATCAGTCCTTCTTGGGGCCGGATTTAATCGATTGGGCGCTGTTTGGGCTTGAGGCAGCGATATTCGCTGCGGCTGTATATCTAGGGCTGCGATATAGCGGGTTGTACAAATAATCCGGTGCTGAAGCGGCCTACTTAAAAACCGTCTCAGATTATGCATATAAAGAGCTTTCCTGCTTACTTCCCCAAACCAAGAGGCCCAAATGTCCCAATCCTACGACGTCGTGATTATCGGTGGCGGCCCAGGCGGCTATAATTGTGCCATTCGGGCAGGACAGCTTGGGCTGAAAGTGGCCTGTGTCGAGATGCGCGGCAAGCTGGGTGGAACCTGCCTGAATGTTGGCTGCATCCCGTCCAAGGCGCTGCTGCATGCCTCAGAGCTCTATGAGGAAGCCGACAAGAATTTCGCCGCCATGGGCATCAAGACCGGTGGGCTGGAACTGGATCTGCCCACCATGATGGGACAAAAGGATGAGGCCGTTGATGGTCTCACCAAGGGCATCGAGTTCCTCTTCAAGAAAAACAATGTCGATTATATTCGCGGCAAGGGCCGTATTGCCGGGGCTGGCAAGGTTGCCGTTGAGCTGGACGGTGACACGCAGGAACTCAGCGCCAAACACATTGTGATCGCGACCGGGTCGGAAGTGACGCCATTGCCAGGTGTTGAGATTGATGAAAAGCGCGTCGTGTCCTCAACAGGTGCGCTCGAGCTGGATGACGTTCCGGGCAAGCTGGTGCTTATCGGCGCTGGCGTTATCGGGTTGGAGCTGGGCTCTGTCTGGCGTCGACTGGGCGCTGAGGTCACCGTGGTTGAATATCTCGATCGCATTCTGCCAGGCATGGATAATGAGCTGGCCAAGACCGCGCAGCGCATCTTTGCCAAGCAAGGCATGGATTTCCGGCTGGGTATGAAAGTCACGGGTGTCGACAGTTCTGATCCGGCATCGCTGAAGGTGAGTATCGAGCCTGCCGCTGGCGGGGATGCTGAAACCATCGAGGCGGATACCGTCCTCGTCTGCATTGGTCGCCGTCCTTACACCGAGGGGCTGGGCCTTGAGACGGTTGGGATCGAAACCGATCCGCGCGGTTTCATTTCCCAGGGTCATTTCCGCACTTCAGCGGAGAATGTCTGGGTGATCGGCGATTGCACCCATGGTCCCATGCTGGCGCACAAGGCTGAGGATGAAGGTGTTGCATGCGCCGAGTTGATCGCCGGCAAGGCGGGCCACGTCAATTATGACACGATCCCGGGCGTGGTTTACACAGCGCCGGAGATTGCCAGCGTCGGCAAGACCGAGGATGAGCTCAAGGCCGAAGGTCGCAAATACAAGAAGGGCAAATTCCCCTTCCAGGCGAATTCGCGTGGTCGGACCAATCATACGACAGACGGGTTTGTGAAAATCCTCGCAGATGCAGAAACGGATGAAATCCTGGGGGCTCACATGATCGGGGCGAATGTTGGCGAGCTGATTGCTGAAGTCTGCCTGGCCATGGAGTTCCGCGCCGCCTCTGAAGACGTCGCCCGGACCTGTCATGCACACCCAACTTTGAGCGAGGCTGTACGCCAGGCCGCTATGGGTGTTGAAGGCTGGACGATGCAAGCCTAGTGCGACGTATCCGCGTGAAGCGAAAAAACTCTCGTATGACACGATTTTGAGCGGACAAGCGCGCGCGTATCAGGCATATACATGATCGATCAGATGGGCCTCCGTGTTTTGGAGGTGGTGAGGTCATGAGTTTGGACGCGATGACGAGATTGACCGAGATTACGACACCGCGCTTGCGCCTTGTCGCTCTGACGCCTGAGCTTGCACGTCTGCAGGTCAGCGACCCTATTGCGTTTTTCGAAGCGCTGGGTGTGTCCCCTGAGCCGTCCTGGCCGCCGGAATTCATGGATGACCAAGCCATGGCTTGGGTTGCGGAACAACTCTCACAGCATGCCGGGGATATTGGCTGGTATGCTTGGGTCTATATTTCACCCGTTCTCAATCGATTGTTGGGGGCAGGCGGGTTTCGCGGTCGTCCGGACGCCAATGGTCGGGTGGAGATCGAATACTCCATGTTGCTCTCCTATCGCGAACAGGGTCTCGCGACCGAGGGGGTCCGCGCTTTGATGGACTGGGCTTATAGCAACGCGGGTGTGAAACGCATCACGGCACGAACCCCGGCGGACCGCAATGCGTCGCACCGGGTGCTTGAAAAGGCGGGCTTTACCCAGTCCAAGCAGGAAACCGATCCTGCGACGGGTGTGGACACCATCTACTGGGCGCATGAGCGGCTGGAGCAAGCGGCCTAGCCGCGATCACCTTGAGCGTTTCGCCCGTGGGTGAGCCTGGCGGTGAATATCGAGCAGTTTTTGTCCTTCGACATCGGTATAGACCTGGGTCGTGGAAAGACTGGCATGGCCCAGTAATTCCTGGATCGACCGTAGGTCTGCGCCATGCGCAAGCAAGTGCGTGGCAAACGCGTGACGCAAGGCATGCGGCGTTGTGCTGGGGCCCAGCCCCAGGCGCTCCCGGAGCTCTTGTACGGTTTTCTGGACGAGGCGCGGATTTAGCGCCCCGCCGCGCGTGCCGCGAAACAGCGCGTGATCACGATCGAGATCGAAAGGGGCGAGCGCAACATAGCGTTCAACGGCTTCGCGCACGGGTGCAAGCAGCGGAACGATCCGCATTTTCTCGCCCTTGCCGAGAATGCGCAGGCTGTCGCCGAGCGGCAGATCGGCACCGCTCAGCCCGAGGGCCTCAGAGATGCGGAGGCCGCAGCCATAAAGGAGAGACAGAACAGCAATGTCGCGAGCCTCGACCCACTCCGGCAGCTCTCGGGATGCCGCCTCTTCCAGCAATTCTCGCGCGCCGCTTTCGCTGACGGGTTTGGGTTTTGAGCGGATCGTTTTGGGCGCTTCAATAAGGTCCAGCGCCGGGCAGGCGCGCTCAAAGCGCCGATTGAGGTAATCATAGAAGGTCCGGATCGCCGAAAGGCTGCGGGCCAATGACCGGGGCGACAGGCCTTCGCGCCGCCGCGATGCCATGAAGGCCCTGAAGTCTCTCGCCTGCAGTGAAAACAGATCGTCAAGCGCAATCGCGCGCCCCGCATGCTCGCTTAAAAAGCTCAGAAAGCCGGAAATATCGCGTTGATAGGCTTCAAGAGTCCGCGCACTCAGCCGTCGCTCTCCGGCCAGATGGGCCAGAAAAAGCGGCAGACAATCCGTCGCCGGCTGGTTCAGCTTTGATGCATCCATTGAATGACCAGACGTTCAACGGCACGAGCCAGGAAGTTGAGCAATTCTGTGCCCTGACCGAATTGGAAGAGTTGCGGGTCTCGCGCGGCCAGCGCAAACACGCCGTCCCGGCCCTGGAAATCCAGTCTGACCAGGGCTTGTGAACGCATGCGCGCACCCTGCTGGCCGTAAAGCTCATGCGCGCGCTCCGGGTCAACCAAGCCGAGCCGTTCCACTTTCTCGCCCAATACGTCACCGACGAATCCTTCTGCCGCCGCCAGAATGCATTCGCCGTCCGGCAAGGGGGCGTGACCTTCGATCAGAATGCGGCAAACATCGACGCCGAGCGCGCCGGTCAGGCGACTGGCGAGTTTCCGGTCAAGCGCCTGCAGGCTATCGACTTCCAGAAGTGCAAGCACAGCTGTGTGGATTTGCGACTGTATGGCCAGATTTGCCCGAGCGGTTTCGACGATACTGGAATTGATCGCCTTGAGCTGCCGCAGCTCTGCGATGAGTTTTTCACGCGCCACAGAGGCAAGATCAACCACGCCCTCATCGCTGGAAGGTGCGATGATGAGAGAGAAGAGCTCTGCATCTTCGCGAACGATATCGGGATGCTCCATCAGGATGGCTCGGATTTGTGCCGCGTCTAGAGTCGGGGTTTCTTCTGTGGATGTCGGCATCAGCGCTTTGCCTCTGGCTCGCGCTGGGGGCAAGTTGGCGGCCCAGCGATTGAAACGAATCAACCTCCATACTGCCCTGTGACCGAGCCGAACGCGAAATCCTCTGAACATTCTCAAGCCCGGGCCGCGGTACTTTTCCCCATGCCATTGCCCGAAGCCTTCGATTACTGGATTCCGGATGGTTTGGATCTGGCGCCGGGCGACCATGTTCGTGCGCCGCTGGGCAAGCGAGAGGCGCACGGCGTCGTCTGGGCCGTGAAAACGGGGCCTGAAACGCGCAAGCTGAAATCTGTTTCCGAGAAAATCTCGGGTGCGCCCATTCCTGAAGGGACGCGGAAACTGGTGGATTGGGCGGCGAAATACCTGGTTCAGCCGCCGGGCATTCTCCTGCGCTCTGTTCTGCGCAGTCAGGAAGCGCTCAAACCGTCTCCCACCGAAACCGTCTATATGCGCGGGCAGGCCGAGCCTCCGCGTCTAACCGAGGCGAGAGGGAAGATTCTCGATGCCATGGAGCGCCTCGGGGAGGCGTCCGCCGCGGACTTGGCCCGCGAGGCGGGCGTGAGTTCGGGGGTGGTGAAAGGGCTGGCGGAAAGCGGTGCATTGCAATCCGTCACGCGGCTGGTCGATCCACCTTTCGATGATCCCGACCCTGAGCGACCCAGTCTTGAGCTGACGCGACTTCAGGTCGAGGCCGCAGGCGTTCTGAGGCGATTGGTGAAAGCAGGCGGCTTTCAAGCAGCTTTGCTGGACGGTGTAACCGGTTCGGGCAAGACAGAGGTTTATTTCGAAGCGATTGCCGAAGTGCTGCGCACGGATCCGGAGGCACAAATCCTGATCATGTTGCCCGAGATCGCTCTGACAGAAGCGGTTCTGTCGCGATTTGAGAAGCGTTTTGGCTGTTTGCCGGCGCTCTGGCATTCTGGCGCAGGGCCGAAAGCGCGCCGGCGTGCCTATCGCGAGGTGGCAGAAGGGCGGGCGCGCATTATTGTCGGCGCGCGCTCGGCACTTTTTCTGCCCTTCCCGAAGCTGCGAATGATTATCGTCGATGAAGAGCATGACCCGACCTACAAGCAAGGCGAGGGCTTGCACTATCAGGCACGTGATCTCGCAGTGGTGCGGGGTAAACTTGAAGGGGCTTGTATCATCCTGGCTTCCGCCACGCCCTCACTCGAGAGTCTGACGAATGCGGAGGCCGGGCGCTATGTTCATGTGCGTCTGCCGGCCCGCCCTGGTGCGGCGATCCTGCCAGAGATCGGAACGATTGATCTGCGCGAAACGCCAGCAGAAAACGGTCGGTGGCTCTCGCCGCCCCTCCTGGAGGCGATGCGCGAAACACTCGAGCGCGGCGAGCAGATCCTGCTCTACCTCAATCGTCGCGGCTATGCGCCTTTGGTGCTTTGCCGCAAGTGCGGGCATCGCATGGTGTCGCCGGATACTCAAAGCTATCTGGTTGAACACCGCTATACCGGCCGGCTGGTCTGTCATGTCACCGGATTTTCCATGCCCAAGCCCCGGCATTGTCCCAGCTGCGGGGCTGAAGACAGCCTGACATCCGTCGGTCCCGGCGTTGAGCGGGTGGCGGAAGAAGCCAAGCATCTCTTCCCCGATCATCGCGTAGAGATTTACTCCTCCGATACATCCTCCGGCGCTGAAATCGTTGAAAGCATGGAGCGGGGCGAAATCGATATCCTTGTCGGCACTCAGATCGCGGCAAAGGGCCATAATTTCCCGGGCCTGACCCTGGTCGGGGTAATCGATGCGGATTTGGGATTGGCCGGTGGGGACCCGCGCGCGGGCGAACGGACATTCCAGACCCTGGTTCAGGTTGCCGGGCGTGCCGGTCGCGCGGACCGCCCCGGCCGGGCACTCCTGCAGACGCATCAGCCCGAACATGAAGCAATCCAGGCGCTCCTGGCGGGCGACCGGGATGCTTTCCTGGAGGCGGAGATTATGGCGCGGGAAGTTCTGGGCCTGCCGCCTTTCGGGCGTATGGCCGCCATCGGGTTCATGGCGCAAAACCCCAAAGCTGTTGAAGATGCGGCTGCGGATTTTGCGGCCAAGGCGCCGGTGACGGATGGCGTTGAAATATGGGGGCCAGCCGAACCGCCTCTGGCGGTCGTGCGAGGCTGGCACCGAAGGCGGGTTCTTGTGCGTGCAGACAAGGAAATCGACATATCCGCCTATGTCAGAGCCTGGCGTTCACGCGTTAAAACCCCGTCATCTGTGCGGGTTTCGGTGGACATTGATCCCTATAGTTTCGTTTGATGTGTTCCAGAAGCGTGCACGCGCAGGGTTCAAATATGCAGGCGGGATAATCGCCCAGGGAGGCAAGCATGACACCGACAGGCTTTAATCCGGAAGAGGCCACACGCGCCTATATCGACAGTCTTGGGCCAGAGGCGCTGGCGCGTGCTGCAGCCTATACGACCGGCAATCACTGGCTTTTGCTGGGTGGGCTAATTGCCAGTGGTCTGGTCACCTGGCTGATCGTGAAAATGGGATGGCTGAACGCGATTGAGCGTCGTTTCGGCGAACGCTCCAATATCGGTGTTTTCCTGATCGGCCTCGTCTATTCCCTTGTCTCCGCGGTCATTCTCTTGCCCTGGACGATATACTCGAACTGGTGGCGGGAATTGCAATATGACCGGACCAGTCAGGCGCTGGGAGACTTCCTCAGCCAGTGGGCGATCAGCTCCGTGATCGGTGCCATCATCCTGCCAGTCTTCTTCGTTCTGCTTTACCTGTTCATTCGCCGGGCCCGGCAAACCTGGTGGATCTGGGGCGGTGGGCTGACCGCCGCCTTTGTGTCGCTGCTCATGGTGCTGTCTCCCATCTATATCGAGCCGCTCTTCAACGCGTTTGAGCCGCTGCCGGAAGGCGAGGTTCGCGACGCGATTGAGGTATTGGCCGCCGAGGTGGAGATCCCAGCCGATCGCATCTTCGTTTATGACGGTTCGCGCCAGTCGAATAATTTCACCGCGAATGTTGCCGGGGTGGGGCCATCTGCTCGCATTGCGATCTCCGATGTGGCGCTGGGCGATGCGTCCCTGGATGAGGTGTTGGCTGTGACAGGGCATGAGATCGGACATTACGTGTCCGGGCATGTCTGGAATTTGGTGTTCGCCTTCTCCGCTCTGGCGCTGATTTTCTTCTTTATCGCCTCGCGTGCCTTTCCGGTCTTTGCCGGGGTCTTCGGCGCTCATCCCGACATTGCTCGTGCCGCCGGATTGCCGGTTCTGCTCTTCATGGTGAGTGTGTTCGGGACTTTGGCGGAGCCGGTAACCAACGCGCTTGTTCGGCATGGCGAGGTTGAGGCGGATGAATATTCCCTGGAGACTGTCGGGCTGCCCGATGGTTTGGCGAGCGCTCTGGTGAAAACGGCCGAATACCGTAATCCGCGACCGAGCGCCCTTGAGGAAATCCTCTTCTACACCCACCCCTCCGTTGAACGCCGCGTGCTTCGAGCGATGGAGTGGAAGGCTGAGCATATGGATGAGACCGACAGCGCTACGACCAATTAGAGGACGCGCTGCAGGCTGAACGGTTCGATATCCACACGCGTCTCCTGCTCCAGCGCCAGGTCAGCTGCAATCTCCCCGATGGCTGGGGTGAATTTGTATCCATGCCCGGAACAGGGTGAAAGGATAATAAGATCATTGTCTTGCGGCATTGTTCCGATAACGAAACGATCGCCGGGCGCATTGGTGAAGCGGCATTCCATCGTCTCAACGGGTTCCGGCCGGATGTCCGGCAGGCAGAGTGATAGGCCGCGCTCAAGCAGAGCCAGATCCGCTTCGTCCACCCCGCGCGGCGGAACATGCTCCATCCCGCGCTCGCGCCTGTGATTATAAAGCCCCGCCTTGATGCCATGACCGCCATGAGGCGGGAAGACGTAGAAACGTTCGCGATCTTCGCTTTCCAGCTGGAAGATCGGCATATCATCAAAACGCTCGTCCGCGTGATACCAGCCGATGACCTGGCGCTCTGGTATGATGACAGGGGCCAGGGCCGGGACGAGTTCGCCGACCCAGGCTCCTGCGGCGATGATCAGCTTGCGACATGGATAGCGCGCTGTATCCGTCTCGATCTCAAAGCCGCGCTGGGTCCTGGACCATCCATTTACGGGGGTTTCCTCAAGGAGGCGGGCCCCCTGTTCCACTGCGCGCTGGCGCATCCATTGGGTGGCCTCATCGCTGTCGATCAGACCGGCATCCGCGTTGAAAACGCCACGCCCGCGCCCGCCCAGATCCATCATCGCAAACCGCGTCTCCAGATCAACGCCCTCGAGGACCTCGAAGGGCTGACCGGATTGCATGGCCGCCGCGAGCGCGTCTTCGAAAATACCGCCCTGGCTGAGTGAGATGTCGAGCCCGCCGGTTTTATCGAGAAAGTCCCGTCCCGCCTGTCGGCCAATCGCAGCCCAGCCTTCATAGGCCGCCTCAATCAGCCCGGTGTAAAGACTGCCTTCAGAATAGATGCGCCGAATGATCCGGGTCCTGCCGTGGGAGGACCCGCGATTATGGCCGAGCGAAAACTGCTCCAGCCCGATCACCGAAGCGCCACGCGCACTCAAGGCCCAGGCCGCCGCTGACCCCATAGCGCCCAATCCAATTATGCCGACATCAAATGTCATGGCGCAGAGTTTTGCGCTGAAAGTGACTGCACTCAAGGCTTTCGCGTGTGCGCTGATCAGCCTTGGCGGCTTGCTGCGGACTAACCCGTGTGCTATCGCACGCCCGAGCCTTGAAAGCGTGCAGTGCAGCAGGTTTTCAAGCTCAGAATAAGATGTTGAAAACAAAGCACTTACGCCATCCGGCGGTCCATGGGTGCTTATCCGGATAGAGAGCGACGTCACGGTGAACACCGGCAATGACGCCATGACAGCCACAGCTGCAGGACGCTATGCGACTGCACTTTTTGAGCTGGCAAAGACCTCCGGCGCTGCAGAAGCGGTCGAGGCCGATCTTTCGGCTTTCCGCGCAGCCCTGGCTGAGTCGTCTGAACTGGCAGAGGCGCTCGCCTCGCCGCTTTACTCGGTTGAAGAGAAGACCGGCGTCCTGGCGGCGCTGTCTGACAAGGCTGGGTTTAACGAGCTGACCAAGAACGCCTTCGGCACCGCGGCCACAAATGGCCGCGCCGGTGAGCTGGGCGCGATGGCGGAAGCCTACGCAGCCCTGGCCGCTGAAGATCGCGGCGTTCTGTCGGCGGATGTGGCGACAGCTGCAGCGCTGACCAAGAAGCAGACCGAAGCCCTCGCGGCTTCGCTGAAAAGCGCTTACGGGCGCGATATCGAAGTGCGCACGGAAGTGCGCCCTGAGTTACTCGGTGGACTGATCGTCAAGGTCGGTTCCCGCATGTTCGACAGTTCCCTCCGCACGAAGCTGGACGGGATGAAGAATGCGATGAAAGAGGCGTAGGCCATGGATATCCGGGCAGCAGAAATCTCTGCGATCCTCAAGGATCAGATCAAGAATTTCGGTACAGAGGCGAAAGTCTCTGACGTTGGTAGCGTGCTTTCCGTCGGTGACGGTATTGCGCGTGTCTATGGCCTCGACGAGGTTAAGGCGGGTGAGCTCGTTGAGTTCCCGGGCGGCATCAAGGGCATGGCCCTGAACCTTGAGCGCGACAATGTGGGTTGCGTGATCTTCGGCGATGACCGGGGTATCAAGGAAGGCGACACCGTCAAGCGTCTCGGCGCGATCGTCGACACCTCCGTTGGCAAGGGCCTGCTTGGCCGCGTTGTCGACGGTTTGGGTGAGCCGATTGATGGCAAGGGCGCCCTTACGGATGTTGCAGAGCGCCGTCGTGTAGACGTGAAGGCGCCGGGCATCATCCCGCGTAAATCCGTACACGAGCCGATGGCAACGGGTATCAAGGCGATCGACGCGATGATCCCGGTTGGCCGTGGCCAGCGCGAGCTGATCATTGGTGACCGCCAGACCGGTAAGACCGCGATCGCGATCGACACCATCCTCAACCAGAAAGCCATCAATGCTGGCGATGATGAGAGCGCCAAGCTCTATTGCATCTACGTCGCTGTTGGTCAGAAGCGTTCGACGGTTGCTCAGATCGTGAAGACGCTCGAAGAAAACGGCGCACTCGACTACACCGTCGTCGTCGCTGCGACGGCCTCCGACCCGGCACCGATGCAGTTCCTGGCACCCTTCACGGCTTGTGCCATGGCGGAATATTTCCGCGATAACGGCATGCATGCCCTGATCGTGTATGATGATCTGTCCAAACAGGCCGTGGCTTACCGCCAGATGTCCCTGCTTCTGCGTCGCCCGCCGGGCCGCGAAGCCTATCCGGGTGACGTCTTCTACCTGCACTCCCGCCTGCTGGAACGTGCGGCCAAGCTCAATGAAGACAATGGATCTGGTTCCATGACGGCTTTGCCGATCATCGAAACCCAGGCCAATGACGTTTCCGCCTACATCCCGACGAATGTGATCTCCATCACCGATGGTCAGATCTTCCTCGAGACGGACCTCTTCTATCAGGGCATCCGCCCGGCCGTGAATGTCGGCCTCTCGGTTTCTCGCGTGGGTTCTGCCGCGCAGACGAAAGCGATGAAGCAGGTTGCCGGTAAGATGAAGGGTGAGCTGGCTCAGTACCGCGAGATGGCGGCCTTTGCCCAGTTCGGTTCCGACCTTGATGCGGCAACGCAGCAGCTCCTGAACCGGGGGCAGCGCCTGACCGAGCTTCTCAAGCAGCCGCAATTCTCGCCGCTGCAGATGGAAGAGCAGGTTTGTGTGATTTATGCCGGTACGCGTGGCTATCTCGATGGCATCGCGGTTGGCGAAGTCGGCCGTTACGAAGCGGACCTGCTGCGTCACCTGCACGCTGACCATGCTGATCTTCTTGCCGCAATCCGCACCGAGAAGAAGCTGACCGATGAAAGCGAAGGCAAGCTGAAGGCTCTGCTCGACACGTTCACCAAGAACTTCGTCGCTTAAGCCCGTCGCTTGAACCCTTCACGAGGAGAGCCGAATGGCGAGCCTTAAGGACCTTAAAAATCGGATCGACTCGGTCAAATCGACCAAGAAGATCACGAAAGCGATGCAGATGGTGGCTGCCGCCAAATTGCGCCGCGCACAGGAGGCTGCAGAAGCTGCACGCCCCTATGCCGAGCGTATGGCGGCTGTCATGGCCAACCTGTCATCGGCTATGTCCGGTGCACCGGGCGCATCGAAACTGCTCATCGGCACCGGCGAGGACAATGTCCGCCTGCTGGTCGTGATGACAGCCGATCGCGGCCTGTGTGGCGGCTTCAATACCAATATCGTCAAGAAAGCCCGCGAACGTATCGCGACGCTGGAAGGCGAAGGCAAGACGGTGAAAATGGTCTGCGTGGGCAAGAAGGGTGCTGAACAGCTTCAGCGTCTTTATGGCCACTTGATCATCGACGCCTTCGAGCTGAGCGATCACAAGACCATTACGGGCGCTACGGCCCAGATGGTTGGCGACAAGATCAATGCTCTGTTCGACGCCGGCGAGTTCGATGTCTGTGAACTGGTCTCTTCCGAGTTCGTCTCGGTGATCTCACAGAAGCCGCGCGCGAAAGTACTGATCCCGGCAAAGGATGCCATCGACGAAGGTGTCGATCGTCCTGACCTGGCGGGCGCCCTCTACGAAGCCGAGCCGGATGAGGAGACCATTCTCAACATCCTGCTGCCGCGCTACGTCAACACCGTCATCCTCTCCGCCCTGCTGGAGAATGTGGCCGGTGAGATGGGCTCCAAAATGGCCGCCATGGACAATGCGACCCGCAATGCCGGTGAGCTGATCGACAAGCTGAACATTATCTATAACCGTACACGTCAGGCGCAGATCACCACGGAGTTGACTGAAATCATCTCCGGCGCCGAGGCTCTCTAGCGAGAGGAAGTTAGACATGAGCACTCTTAAAGGCCGCGTAGCCCAGATCACGGGCGCTGTTGTTGACGTTGAGTTTGAAGGCGGTCTGCCTGACATTCTCAACGCCGTTGAAACCATGAACGAGGACAAGAAGCTTGTTCTCGAAGTCGCCCAGCACCTCGGCGAGAACACGGTTCGTACCATCGCGATGGATGCGACCGAGGGTCTCCAGCGTGGCGCTGAAGTTGTTGATACGGGCTCCCCGATCACGGTTCCCGTTGGTCCGGGCACGCTTGGTCGTATCATGAACGTCACTGGCGACGCGATCGATGAAGCCGGCGATGTTGTGCACGAAACCCGCGCGCCGATCCACCGTCCCGCTCCGACCTTCGACGAGCAGGCCACGGAAGCCGAAATCCTGCCGACGGGTATCAAGGTCGTCGACCTGCTCTGCCCTTACGCTAAGGGTGGTAAGATCGGCCTGTTCGGTGGTGCTGGTGTTGGTAAGACAGTTCTCATTCAGGAATTGATCAACAACATTGCGAAGCTCTTCGGCGGCTACTCTGTCTTCGCCGGTGTGGGTGAGCGTACTCGTGAGGGTAACGACCTGTACTGGGAGATGATCGAGTCCGGCGTGAACAAGGACCCGCAGGAAAACGACGGCAACACCGAAGGTTCCCGTTGTGCTCTGGTCTTCGGCCAGATGAACGAGCCGCCAGGCGCTCGTGCCCGCGTTGCTCTGTCCGGTCTCGCCCAGGCAGAATACTTCCGCGATGAAGAGGGCAAGGACGTTCTGTTCTTCGTCGATAACATCTTCCGCTTCACCCAGGCTGGTTCTGAGGTGTCTGCTCTGCTCGGCCGTATCCCGTCTGCCGTGGGCTATCAGCCGACGCTGGCTACCGATATGGGTGCCCTGCAGGAGCGTATTACCTCGACGACCAAAGGGTCTATCACCTCGGTTCAGGCCGTATACGTCCCGGCGGATGACCTGACTGACCCGGCTCCGGCCACCACCTTCGCCCACCTCGATGCGACGACGGTTCTTAACCGTGCGATCTCCGAGAAGGGTATCTATCCGGCTGTTGACCCGCTCGACTCCACCTCGCGTATCCTTGAGCCGCGCATTGTTGGTGAAGAGCACTACCAGACGGCCCGTCAGGTTCAGGAAATCCTTCAGCGCTACAAGGCTCTGCAGGACATCATCGCCATCCTCGGCATGGACGAGCTGTCGGAAGAAGACAAGCTGGTCGTTGCCCGCGCGCGTAAGGTTGAGCGCTTCCTGTCACAGCCGTTCGACGTGGCTGAAGTCTTCACCGGCTTCCCGGGTATCCAGGTTCCGGTTGCTGACACTGTGAAGGGCTTCAAGGCCATCTGTAACGGTGAATATGACCACCTGCCTGAGCAGGCCTTCTACATGGTCGGCACCATCGAAGATGCCGTGAAGAAGGCAGAGAAAATGGCGGCGGAGGCTGCGTAAGCAGTCCCCGTCCTTTTAAGCGGAGGAAGCCAAAATGGCTGACAAACTCCATTTCGACCTTGTCTCTCCGGAGCGCCGCCTCTTCTCGGGCGATGTCGATCACGTTGTGGTCCCGGGCGAGGAAGGTGAGTTTGGTGTTCTGCCGAACCACGCGCCTTTCATGTCTGTGATCCGCACGGGTGCGATCACGGTCCTGAATGATGGCAGTGCGGAAAAGACCTTTATCCAGGGTGGTTTCGCTGAGGTCACGCCGGAAGGCTTGACCATTCTTGCCGAAGAAGCTCTGCCGCTTTCAGAAGTTGATGCGGCTCAGCTGGCCCAGGACCTTTCAGATGCGCGCGAAGATATCGATCTCGCCAATTCTGACGAGGAGCGTGAAGACGCCATCGCCAAGGTCGCCAAGCTGGAAACCATCCAGGCGGCTCTGGGCTAAGCTCGATCGCAAATTGATCTCGAAAAGGCCGTCCCTATGGGGCGGTCTTTTTCTTTGTCATCATCTACCGGTTGTAATGCTTGCGATTTACTCTCGCACTGACTACGATTTTGCTTTTCCTTTGGGGCGTAGTCATGCGTATTCTGAGTGTCGTACTTGCAATGATTTCGGGAGCTGCACCGGCAGCCCTCGCTCAAAGTCCTGAAGATCACGCGCGCGCTGAGTTTGTCAGGATTGCAACGGAGTTTTGCCCCGGTGTCGTATCCGGCGCTATCCCTGCACGCCAGGATACAGACGCGGTATTCGAGGCCTATGGCCTCGTCGGGTTTCGTGCCGAGGCGGCCGGACAAGGCATTAACGGATTAGAACTTAGCCTTGGAGTGCCGGGAGGCGCGATCCCGGCCATGGTTGAAACCGAGACAGGCTTGGTCGCCATAGCCATAGGAAACACTGCACGACTATGCCGCGTAGGCCTTTACGGCGTTGAAGCGGACCAAGTCTGGCCGATGCTAGATGGCGCTGTTATGTCGTTTGAGCCTGCTTGGAGGCGGGTGTCCGATCAGAGTAATGAGGTTATGCGCCAGCGGACTTATTCAAGCCCCGAAGGAATGTTCAACCGTGTTGACCGTCTTGCAGCGAGCGGACCTCTGGATGGGCAAAGGCCGGAAGTGCCACTTCGCTTAATGGTGACTATTGCTCGCTCCAATTAGTTGTTTCCACAGGGAGCCGCCACTTACCCATCTTGAAACGACGGTTTTCTGTTTGACCGGCTCGCCAGACGCTGGCCCTTTTGTCGTGGTCCCTTATGGTGTGTGACTGAAAACGTGTTCGGGGGACAGGCGATGCGTAAACTGGTTCTAATTCTTGCCGTCATGGCCGTTTCGGCGGCTCCGGTTCAGGCTAGCATTCCGCCGCCGGCGGAACCGCCTGACACTCTTCCGGAGACGATAGCCGGCTATTCCGCCTATGAGATCTGGCGGGACTTTTCCCAATGGATGCGTTTCGAACTGAGAGCCCGCATAGACCGTCGTGCGGATTTCAGCTTGCCCAGCCGCTATGATCGCGATGGTGGGCGCGTTCTGGAACGCTCAGGGCCTCACCTTCGTTTCACATCAAACTTCCACAATATGCGTTTTTATCGATATGAGCGCATGTGTGAGAGCAATGGCGAGGCGTGTTCGTGGCAGGTTCGGAGTATCAGGGCGCCTGAACTCGAGGATATCGATTCAGCTGCACGGGCGGTCTTCGATCATGAGCGCATCTCTGCCCGGATCAGCGAAATGGGTTTGGAAGAAGCCCGCCAGGACGCTTTCGGACTTTTAGACCAGGCATATAACGCGCTTGATGATATCATTCTCGAGCGTGTCATCGGACAGGATGCCTGTGCGGCTATTTCGACCAATCTGACGGCGATGGAGCAGCTTGGCGCGGTGCCACTCGATCCGCGTGCTGCATCGGGTCAGCCACTTCTGAGCTTTGTTGATCCCCTGCCGGAGCCCTATCCTCCGTTCGGTGCGAGCTTTACCTTCACATTCCCTCTGGATGCTTATCCTGATGTTGATGGCGCTGTCGTAATCCAGGGCGGTGCCACCGCCGAAATGCTGGCGTTATCGTCGGTTATGGAAAGCGGCTTGTGGGAATGCTTCGACGGCTAGGATTGCAGCCAGTCGAGCGATTGCTTCAGCACACTCTCAGCATCTTCCCATTGGGGGTAATGGCCGACGTCCAGCCGCTTCAGCGGCGCCTGCGGGTGTTTTTCGGCAAAGCTATCGGCAAGGTGTGATCCTGATACCGGATCATATACACCATTGATCATGAAAATCCGGGCCGATCGGGTTGAAAGGGCATTTGCCCATCGTACCGCATAGGCTTTGCGATCATTGATATATTTGATCAGGCGGTGACCGAGCCTGTGGCCGTTCTTCTCCTCCATCAGCGTCCAGAACAGATCCAGTTCCGCGTCATCTGGCTGAGTATCAGGACCAAAGACGGAGGCGAACGACCGACCAAAACTCTTCCGGTTTACCGCTTGGGAGATTAGCCCGCCGAGCGGGCTGTTGAGCAGGCGCTGGATCAGCCGGGCGCGGTGTTGATCCGGAAACAGTCCGCCATTGAGGAAAATCACCTTGTCGATCTTGAACGGCAGCCGGCCGCGTTCCTGCCGGGCGAGGAGTTCCTGCGCGATGGAAACGCCATAATCATGGGCGATGACATCACAGCGCTCATGTCCCAATTGTGTGATGAGCTGAACCTGGAGATCCGTTTGCTGCATCATGTGATAGCGATGCTGGGGCGGTTTGTCGGAAAGCCCAAAGCCCAGCATATCCAGCGCAATCGGGTCGAAACCGGCTGCAACGAGGCCCGGCCAGATCCTCAGCCAATCATAGGAACAGGTTGGAAAGCCATGGATGAGGAGCAAGGGCTTGCCTGTCCCCTTGGTCCACCAGGCGATATCGCCGTGTGGGCCAGTCAGCCAGCGGGCGGTATTGCGATAGCTGTCGAGCGAGGGATTTGATTCCATCGCTCAAGCTTAACTGAATTCTTGAGCGTGGCGAGCCTAGCTGGCGTCGACCTTGGTGGCGAATTGGCTAAAGGCGTCCACGACCTGGCGATATACATCGCGCTTCCACGGGATTATCCGCTCGGGCATTGAGCCAAGCTCGTCCCATCGCCAGTCGGCAAATTCGACTTCTCCATGGGCTTCAAGATTGAAGTCCTGGTCCTTCCCCAGAAAACGGTAGGCGAACCATTTTTGCTTCTGCCCGAGATGGCGTTTGCGGGCAAAGCGAGGATCATCCCGCACCTCCGGCGGATAATCATAGGCAATCCAGTCGCTGATCGCGGCCAGCAATTCAACCTGATGCGCGCGAATACCGGTTTCCTCATAAAGCTCGCGGATAGCTGCGGTTTCCGCATCTTCACCCGGGTCTATGCCGCCTTGGGGAAATTGCCACTGCCAGGGCGGCTCCGCGCCATTGCGGCAGCCAGTCCAGACCTGACCAGCGGAATTGAACAAGGCAATTCCCACATTGGCCCGGTGGTTCGGGAAAGGGTCGTCGCTCACTTGAGATCAGTGTCCGTAATCGTCGCCGCCGCCATAGTCATCGTCGGAACCCTCACTCGGATCGCTGGCCCAACGATGATCCGTCGACGCGTGTGTATCATGATTTTCGGCGGCTGCAGCCTCTGCTTCCAGACGATTTTCGAGGCGCCGACGCGCCATGATCGCGGATGGCGGGGCGAGCTGATAACCTCTCAGCTCTAGGCCTTCTGCCCAGGCGATGATCTGATCGACCGTTGCGGGATAGGCAAAGCCTGAGCCGAGCGCGGATCCGTTCTGAATGGCCAGAGCCTCCAGCGCGAACAGCCGTTCATCAATCGCGTCGGGATTTGGGTTCTCGTCCAGGATACGGTCGGAGATCGCAAAGGTCACATCGGTTTCCCGGCCGACATTCTCAATCATGCTGCGACGGCCGCCGCCATCATGAAGGAAGGCGACACCGCGCCGTTCCAGCGATTGTAGCAGCTGTGTCATTGCCGGTGATGAGGTTGAGAAGCGCGCGCCGAGATAATTGGACACCCCAAAATACCCGCTCGTGCGCGATAGCACCCAGGCCAGGCGCCGCTCATTTTCGGCGGAGGGTCCGTCGGCAAGCAGGGTATGCGGTCCTGGATCATTATTGGGATAATCAAACGGTTCCATCGGAGCTTCGATAAGCACTTCATGACCGGCCGCGCGGGCGCGATCGACCCAGTCCTGGAGATTGGCCGCATAGGGGGCAAAAGAGAGGGCGACTTCCGGTGGCAATTCATTGATCGCTGCCTCGGTCACGCGTGGGCTCATGCCCATACCGCCGACAACGAGACCAATCATCGGCGTGTTGGGATCGCCATGGAAGGGACGCGCATATTCGCGCGAAACCCGACGGCCATCCTGGGCGATGATCGGCAAAGGTCCACCTGGCCCCGGTTCGGTGAGGCCGCGAGAGGAGACATGTGGCAGAGCATTGGGATTTGCGCGTGGGGAATTGCTGGTCGCAGCGAGATTTGCGGTCTGCCCGGTCTCATCCGGCTGCGATCCGGTTTCATCCGGTTGTGCCCTGGCCTGATCCCGAAAACCCTCCGGGACACCCGTAAGCGAGGCTTCACCCTCATCGACCGGTTCATAAAACTCGATCGGATTACTGGTCTCCTCAGACCCGTAAGTCTCCGCGATCGGAGCTGCGGCCAGGGTGACATCACCCCGGGCGCTTGGCGTCTCGATCTGACCATCCCCGAAAATCGCGATCCCTGCTGCGAGCAGCGCGAACAGTCCGGCGGCTCCCAGCCCCGCAATGATCGGAGCGCGGATGGACAATAAGGGTGCAGCGTGACGTAGGGCGGTAGCCATTCTTCAATTCCGCTTCGACTTCTGTGGCGTGGCCCTAAGGCGCACGCCGTCAGCGGGAAGAATGAGCCCCGAGCGTGAAAAAAACGGTTAACGCGAGACGCAGACTCTTAAGGAAACAGCCTATTGCAGCGCGGCTTGCTGGCTTTCCATCTGTCCTTGGAGAATCTCGACAGCGCGCGAGAGCTGGTAGTCGCGATCATCCGGCCAGTCTTCCGGCGGATGTTCGATCAGCAGCGTATCGGTCACTTCACGCGCCACACCATTTTCGTTTTCCAGCGCGCCAGGCAGATCCGCTTCGGAACCGAGTTCCCCGATTTCCTCTTCCTCAGCAATAGTGAAGGCGCTGATTTGAGTGTCCGGAACGATCCCGGTTGCCTGGATGGAGCGACCTGCCGGTGTGTAGTAACGGCCCGTCGTCAGGCGCAGAGCGCCATCACGGCCCCCCCGCAGCGGGATGATCGTCTGTACGGAGCCCTTGCCGAAGCTGGTCATGCCAACAAGCACAGCGCGCTCGCGATCTTGCAGGGCACCGGCGACAATCTCTGCAGCACTGGCAGAGCCCTCATTGATCAAGATGACAATTGGAGCGCCCTCAATCAGATCGCCCGGGCGGGCATTATAGCGCTGGGTTTCGCGTGGATCCCGGGTGCGTGTGGAGACAACTTCACCGCCATCCAGGAAAACATCGGTCACGCCAATTGCTTGCTCCAGAAGACCGCCTGGATTGAAACGCATGTCGAGAACCAGGCCGGGAAGGTCCGCGCCGAATTCCTCTTCGAGCTCGCTAACGCCTTCCAGGACCATTTCGGTAGTGCGTTCATTGAAGCCGGCGATGCGCAGATAAGGCACGCCCTCTTCCAGACGCCAGGCGACCGTACGGAGCGGAATAGTGTCGCGCACAAGTGTTACATCGAAGGGTTCTTCGCTTTCGCGGGAAATCGTAATTGTGACAGGGTCGCCGACGGCGCCGCGCATCATTTCGACCGCGTCATCAACGCTGACACCAATAATGTTTTCGCCATTCACCGCGATGATCCGGTCATTCGTTCGCAGCCCGGCGCGCTCGGCCGGCGTGTCGCTGATGGGCGAGACAACAGTGATGAAGTCATCGCGCGAGGTGACCTCCATGCCCAGCCCGCCATACTCGCCGCGCGTCGTCACGCGAAGGTCTTCATAGCTGTCTGGATTATGGTAGGCCGAGTGCGGATCGAGTGATGTCAGCATGCCCTCGATAGCTGCTTCGATCAGCTCAGATTGATCTGTCTCGGAGACATAATCAGACTCGATGCGGTTGAGAACATCCCCGAAAAGCTCCAGCTGGCGGAAGGTGGGGTCTTCCTGACTGCCTTCTGCCGAGAAGGCGAGCGCGACACCTGCTATCGCCATAGCCGTTACTGAAGCAATGATGTTGATCCGCATACCTATACGCGTCCTTTATCGCTGTATCGCCAGTCCTGCCGACTAGCGCGACCGAAGCCAAGGCTCCGGATTGACGGCATCGCCGCCCCGTCTCAGCTCCAGATACAAATCTGGTGCCGTTCCGGAAGTCTCCGGCATGGCGCCCACTGGTTCGCCGGCGAGTACGCTCTGACCCGCGCTGGCATAGGTGACCGCCATCCCTGCAAGCACAATATAGTAGCCGTCGCCGACATTAAGTATCAAGAGGCCGCCATATGTGCTGAACGGTTCTGCAAACTCAACTTGAGCGTCGAAGGGAGAGACTACCTGCGCTCGCGACCGAGTTCGAATGAAAATTCCTTCAGATCTTGTGCCATCATCGGACAGATCTCCAAATCGCCGATGAATCTCGCCGGCGCTCGGGGGCTGTAGCTGGCCGCGTGCATCGGTAAAACGCAGTGTCTGAAGGGGGGCCGGGGCCGGCATGGCATCAACCAGGCTTGGCGAAGGACGCATGCGAGGCGTCGGAATCTCGGACGGATCAGGACGGCGACGTGGACTAATGGCGGGGACAATATCGGCCATTCGCGCCAATTCACCGATCAAAGAGCGAATCGATTGAGCGCGGCGACCGGCTCGGGAGGAGGCTTCCAGCAGGTCAGCGGCCTCATTGCGCCGTCGTGCTTCAAGGGAGCGGCGCTCCGAAATCAGTATTTCCAGTTCCTGGCGCTGTCTGGCCAGGACGATTTCGGTGGAAGCAAGCGTGTCTCTTTCATTGAGAATATTCTCACGCAAGATCGCGAGCGCATCGAGCTGCTCGGCCAACCGTCGCGCGCGTGATCGCAATTCCGGCGCAATATCTCCCATCAGCGCGGCGGCACGCGCCGCATCGGCTGCATCGCCTGGCGTGGCAAGAAGGGCAGGTGGTGTTTGGGTCTCAACCCTTTGTATTGCAGCGAGAACATCAATCAGCACTTCACGATTGGCTGTAATCGCGTCAACCAGCTCGCGTTCTTCAATGTCAAGGCGCTCCAACTCGGTCTGGGACTGCAAGGCGGAGGTTTCGCTTGCACCGACACGTCGTCCGATCGCCACCAATTGTTGCTGCAAGAGCGCGACTTCTTCAGCCAGCGTTTCCGCCTGCTGCCGTGCGCGTTCCGCCTCCGCCGCGGCTTCTTGCTGCTGTGCCTCCAGACGCGCCGCTTCCTCCGGATCCGGCGCGGCGGGATCCTGAGTTTGAAGCAGAAGGGAGGCGAATAGGGAGATCAGCATTACACTACGCTATCTCGCGCCGCTTTATGGCTCAATTAGGGTGTCTGAACGGATCAGGGCAGAAGTCGCGCTACAGACCTGGTTAGCCAGCGCCTCCAGCCCTGGTGAATCGAGGGTGTCCGCCGAGATAACAGTCTGGCTCGCATCGCCTACGCGTTTCCTGGCTCGGTCATAAGCTGGGTCGTAATGCGTCTCGATAAGTTCAAGGGCCAATTGATGCCAGTTTTCTGAAACTGCCATGGCGCGCCATGCACCAATCTGTTCATGGCCATGATGCGGGATAAGAAGCGACAGGGCCGTCTCGACCTTGCTCTGGTCGCGCATGAGATCGGGGTAAGCCGTCAAGAGATATGCAGCCCGCACCGATGCGGGCGCATCGATCTTGATATGTGGCGCATTCCGCATCGAAAACAGGACGCGTTTGGGTATGCGCCGCTTGCCCACCATAGCGCTTTCCGCCTCGATAAAGATGGGCCGCTCTTGATCAAAGCGGCGTATGCGGTCCCAAAGCCAGGTCTCGAATTGCTTCTGCGACGGTTGCTCTTGCCCGGAAAGCGGGCCGAAGACGGAACCCCGATGGGCTGCCAAGCCTTCCAGGTCGATCACTTGCTCTCCCTGTGCCTCAAGGACGTGCAGGAGGGCTGTCTTGGCACTGCCAGTTTGACCATCTATGACGATGAGAGGCAGGGGGGTGTCATCATCATCCAGTGCGGCGCTGACCTGGCGCCGCCAGGTCCGATAACCGCCCTCTACCAGGGCCGGGTGCCAGCCGATAGAGGCGAGGATCGTGGCCATCGCGTTGGATCGCATACCCCCACGCCAGCAATAGACCAAAGGCCTGAAACGGGCCGGCTTGTCTTTTAGGGCGGTCTCGATATGTCTGGCGATATTGCGCGCGACGAGCGTTGAGCCGAGCCGTCTCGCTTCAAAGGGCGAGACCTGCTTGTAGATCGTGCCCACACGCGCCCGCTCTTCATCATCGAGAACCGGTAGATTGATCGCGCACGGGATATGGTCTTCGGCGAATTCAGACGGCGATCGCACGTCAATGATGGCATCATATCGCGCGAGTTTTTCTGCGGAGAGTTCAGTGATGGTCTCGAACTTGAGCATGTTCGCTATATACACGGGATGCTCCTGTCCCGCGCGTTTGCCTGTCAGCTGGTGATGCGGGATGAAGGAGGCAATGAAGCGATAGCGTACCAAGGAGAGCCCAATGGCTCAGAACAAGCCGATCAGACTGACCGAAATGGCGCATGGCGGGGGCTGCGGCTGCAAGCTGGACCCGGCGGTCCTGGGCAGTCTTCTCGGGTCCAACACGCCAGCAATCATGCCCAAGGAGCTGATTGTTGATGCGGCGACGCGGGATGATGCGGCCGTCTATCGGATCAATGCTGACACAGCCCTGGTTGCGACCACGGACTTTTTCACCCCCATCGTCGATGACGCGTATACCTTCGGGCAAATCGCTGCCACCAACGCCTTGTCAGATATCTATGCGATGGGGGCGACGCCGATATTCTGCCTCGCCATTGTCGGCATGCCGGTCAATGCGCTCGAGACCGAGACGATCCGCGAAATTCTAGCTGGGGGGCGTTCTGTCGCCGAAGCAGCGGGTGCGCCGGTTGCGGGTGGTCACTCGATTGATGCTGCGGAGCCCATATACGGCCTCGTCGCGCTCGGCTTGGTCCATCCGGATAAACTCAAGACCAATGCGAGCGCCAAACCAGGCGATGTTCTGGTCTTGGGCAAGCCATTGGGGATTGGCGTTTACAGTGCAGCGCTCAAGCAGGAAAAACTGTCCGAACAGGCTTATTTGGAGATGGTTGCGTCCACGACGCGGCTCAACACTCCGGGCGTCGCTCTCAGTGAGATGAAGGGGGTGCACGCCCTGACCGATGTGACCGGATTTGGCTTGCTCGGGCACGCGTCTGAGATGGCGCTGGGCGCAGGCGTGACGGTTCAGATTGATCGCAGCAAATTGCCGATTTTCGCTTCAGCCCGTTTGTTGGCCGCCGAGGGTGTGAAGACCGGAGCGTCTGGACGCAATTGGGCCGCCATTCATACCCATGTCAAAACGCCGGATGACTGGACGGATGTGGATCAAACCCTTCTCTGCGATCCGCAGACCAGTGGGGGATTATTGACAGCGTGTGCGCCAGAATCCCTGGATGACGTGCGCGCAGCCTTTCTGGCAGCAGGCCACTCGCCGGCCGTGGTCGGCCATGTCGAGGCCGGCGAGCATCAGGTGCGGGTGGTCTAGCGACCGCGATTGACCGGGATAAGTGCCCCCGTAATCGCACGGCTGGCATCGCTGAGCAGAAATCCGAAAACGTCCGCCGCGGCGTCCGGTTGAACCCAGCTGGATGTATCAGCATCCGGCATGTCTGCACGATTGGTGGGTGTGTCCAGGATCGTCGGCAGGATCGCATTCACACGAATGCCCCGGTCGGCAACTTCCTCGGCGAGGCTCTCGGTCAGGGCATGAACTCCTGCCTTCGATGCCGTGTAGGATGCCATGCCCATTCCGGGCGCTTTCACCGCTGCGGCACCGACATTGACGATCGACCCGCCCTGGTCCAGCAGGGCTGTCACCGCGTTTGATGCAATGACGGCCGTGCGCAAATTGATGGCGAACATTTTGTCGAAACTCGCCACATCTCCATCAATCACGGGCTGCCAGATAAAACCGCCTGCGATATTAGCAAGGCCGGTAACGCCGCCCATGGCCGTCTTTGCATCCTTGAACGCTTTCTCGACCTTGTCGGGCTGGGTGAGATCAACACCCCCGAACACGTGCTGGGCCGCGCTTCTGCCGTCATCTTCGGCCAGGTCGACAACGGCAACCTCGTCGCCGCGCTTGACTAGGTGAGCGACCAAAGCGTCGCCAAGAATGCCAAGTCCGCCGGTTACAATAATCTTGTCCATCATCTCGCTCCGATAATCTGCTTGCCGCATAGCATGTTCATCGCTGCAGACAAGGGCGTGCCTGGATACAGCTTGGCCTAGCCAAGCGCGTTCATGCCCGCCAATATCAGCGCAAACAAAATAACGAAGATTCCGACGGGATTGGTCGAATGAGTGAAAATATGGAGCAGGCTGAAGAGCGTCGTCCGAGCCAGGATGAGGCTGCCGGCGCGCTGGTCGATTTGTTGACCGTGGAGGAGCTGGATCAGGACCTCTATCGCGGGCCACGTAATCCGGGTGGTCAGGGGCGCGTTTTCGGCGGGCAGGTGATCGCGCAGGCGCTGATGTCTGCTGTCGGGTCTGTCGACCCCGAGCGTGTCGCGCACTCCTTGCATGCCTATTTCATGCGCCCCGGTGATGAACGCCTGCCGATCATTTTCCGGGTTGAGCGTGATTATGATGGCGGCACGTTTTCCAACCGCCGCGTGATTGCGATCCAGCGCGGCAAGCCAATTCTCAATATGACGGCGTCTTTCCAGAAGCGTGAAAGCGGCTTGTCCCACACCGCAGAAATGCCGGATGTCCCGCCGCCAGAAGAGCTTGAGACGGAGTCTCAGATCGCCCTTCGACACAAGGATCGACTGCCTCAGAAGTTTGTAGACTTCATGATGCGTCCGCGTTCGATCGAGTTGCGACCGGTCGAGAGCTGGCTCGATCCGGAGAATGAAGTCCGCAATGGTCAGCGTCAGACATGGTTCAAAACCACCGGCCCTGTCGGCGATGATCCGGTCATGCATCGCGCGATCCTGGCCTATGCTTCCGACATGACGCTTCTGGGAACGAGTATGAAGCCTCACGGGGTGAACTGGCTGATGCCGAAAATGCAGACTGCCAGTCTCGATCACGCCTTGTGGTTCCATGATGATGTGCGTGCGGATGAGTGGCTTTTATATGCGTGCGACAGCCCCTGGGCGGGCGGTGGTCGCGGCTTTAACCGCGGTCATATCTTCACGCGTGACGGCAAGCTCATCGCCAGTGCCACACAGGAAGGCCTGATCCGTATCCGTCAGGACCGCGAGGGTTAGTCAATGAAGCCGAGTATCGCGACTGAGGGTGAGTTCAAGGGGTGGGAATACTGGCCGGAAGAGGCGTTTGAGAGCCGGGCGGGCCCGTTTTACCGAATGATCGATGAAGAGGGTGTGATCGGCGCCTTTCGCGCGGAGACGCGGCATATGAATGCCGGCGGTTCGGTGCATGGCGGCTGTCTCATGACCTTTGCCGACTTCATGCTGTTTTCCATTGCGCTTGATTACTTCCGGAACGGTGAGATGGGGGTGACCCTCACTTGCAATAATGAGTTCGTGGATGCCGCCCGTCTGGGCGAGAAGCTGACCTCTCGCGGTGAGGTCGTTCGCGCAGGCAAGTCGATAATCTTTGTGCGCGGAACGATTTACGCAGAGGACCGGCCCTGCCTGTCCTTCTCGGGTTCGATCAAGCGCTTCCTGGCGCGCTAGTCGGCTGAATGCTCGACGCTCGGCAGTCTTGCCGGTCTGCCTCTAGCGCTGGAGCTTCTTTGCATCATCTGCATCGGTCATCTGGTGCTTGATGAAGGCTGCCAGCAGATTCATCGATCTCCTGGTTGGCAGTCCATCTGCCATCCGGATGATGTTGCGATAGAAAAACGCCATCACAGCAAAACCATTCATCGCGCGCATCGTGGCATTCGATGAGCCCGGACCAAACCAGCCGGGGCCGATCGAGAGTTGGTTTTCATACGAGGTCAGCTGATCGATCTCACCTTCGATCAGCGCTTCGGGAAGGTCCGGCTCCACGCAGAGCGGGCGGGCCAGACCGATCATCTGGATATTGTCATCATTCAGGGCGTCCAGCATGGCGCCACGTGTACGAAAACCGCCCGTGACCATGAGTGGGATGCTGGTATTTACGCGGATCGCTGCGGCGTAGTTGAGGAAATAGGCTTCACGGGCTTTCGTCGACGCTTTTACAGCGGCTTCATCCTTATAGACCGGTTCTAGGCCTTCAATTCCCAAGAGTGCCGGTTGCTCATAATTTCCGCCAGATATTTCAACAAGATCAACGCCAGCAGCTTCCAGCATGCCAACCACCGCGATGCAGTCATCAAGCGTGAAGCCGCCCTTTTGGAAGTCTGAGGAGTTGAGTTTGACGCCGATTGGAAACTCGCTGCCGACTTCTGCGCGTACGGCGGCGATGACTTCGAGCAGGAGGCGGGCACGGTTTTCCAATGACCCACCCCATTCATCCTCACGCTGATTGATCAGCGGGTTGAGGAATTCCGAGAGGAGATAGCCATGGGCGGAATGAATTTGAACGCCGGTGAAGCCACAAGCCTTGGCAATGCCGGCGGTATGGGCAAAGCGTATGATGACGTCTTGGATTTCGTCCGAGGTTAAAGCGCGGGGCTTGGCGAATAACCCACCGGGCAGGGCAACCTCACCGATAGCCGACGGGGCGACAGGTTCAGTTGCCACAGACTTCGGCGACTGGCGACCGGCATGGGAGATCTGCATCCAGATATGCCCGCCGTCTGACTGTCCGGCCTCAGCCATGGCAGAAAGAGCGCCGCGCTGGCTATCACTCTGCGGACCTTCAATGGCAATATTGCCCGGCCGCTCAAGATAGCGCCGATCAACCATCACATTCCCGGTTATCGACAGACCAATCCCGCCATCTGCCCAGGCCTTGTAGAGGGCTGCATGGCGAGACGTCGCGGAATTTCTCTCGTCGGCGAGGCCCTCGGTCATCGCGGACTTGCAAAGCCGGTTTGGTAAAACTGCTCCGCAAGGGAGGATCAGCGGGTCGCCCAGCTGGATCTTGTGAGACATGTACGACAACCCGAATTAACTCCTGCCGCGGGCAGCATGCGCATATTCTTATGCGCTTGGCAAACAGTGTTCACCTCAAGTTTTCAAACCGTTTTGGCAGGAAACTAGCGGTCCTTGCGCGGCTTGCGCCGGAGGTTGTTGCCGCCTTCGGATGGCTTGCGGTTCGGCCGGCTCGGCCCACCGCTTTCTGCCGGGGACTTGCGCCGCTGGGGGCGATCCTCTGCGCTCGGTGCGCGCCCGGGTTTGCTGCCGCCAGGGCGGAAGGGTTTTTTGGACTTGCCCCCCGGTTTTCCAGGTTTGCGACCGTCTTTCGACCACGGCTTCTTCGCTGCGGGATCGCGCGGAGCGTGATCATCGCGTGCCGTTTCAGCGCCGGTCTCCTCGCGGTCGAACCTTGATGGCTTGCGGGCCGGCTTTCGGTCATCCCGCGGCCGGTCTTCATGACGCGGGCGGTCTTCGTAGCGTGGGCGGTCCTCACGACCCCTGCGCGGTCCATCCCTGTCCTGGCGTTTCTCCCGGTTATTGAAGCGATCCCGGTCCGGCTTGCCGCGGCGTTGCGGGCGGTCATCGGAGTGATTGTCCGGGCCACGTTCCAGGGGCGGGGCGTCTGCAGGCAGAAGCGAGATGCGAATGTTTTTTTCGCCGCCGCCCGCGGCAGCCACATTGGCCTGGAAGGCCTCGCTCACCGCACCGGAAATCTCCACACGCGACTCACTGGTCCCGATGATTATATTGCCGACCTCGCGCTTGGTGATGTCTCCGACCCGGCAGATCAGCGGCAGCAGCCAGCGCGGCTCTGCGCGATGTTTGCGGCCGGCGCTCAGAGTGAACCAGATACCGTCTTCGAAATTCTCCCGCACTTCGCGTGGAGCATTTGGCTTGCGAACGCTCTCTTCCACGATCTCCTCCGGTGCGGGAAGGTCACGTTGCGCGCGGCGTAGGAATGCCGCAGCGATCTGGTCGGGCCCGTAGATCGCGAGCAATGCCTGGGCGTTCTCCAGAGCTTCACTGTCATAGGTGTCGAGCAGTGCGGCATCATTGAAGATACGCTGTTTATCCTTCTCCAGGATGGCTTCGAGGCTGGGCGGGTTTTCCCATTGGGCCTCGACATTGGCTTCTCGCAGCAACCGATTCGCCTTGCCCTTCCGGTTGGCGGGGACCACGAGGGCGCAAATGCCTTTCTGCCCTGCCCGTCCGGTTCGCCCGGACCTGTGAAGCAGTGTTTCCGATTTCCCGGGGAGATCTGCGTGAATGACGAGCTCAAGGCCGGGCAAATCAATGCCGCGAGCCGCGACATCAGTGGCCACGCAAACGCGCGCCCGCCCGTCCCGCATGGCTTGAAGTGCATGCGTTCGTTCATTCTGGGTCAGCTCGCCTGAGAGTGCGACCGTAGAGAACCCTCGATTGCCAAGCTTGCTGGTCAGGCGACTGACAGCTTCACGCGTCGAGCAAAAAACAATGGCGCGTTCGGCATCATAGAAGCGCAGCGTGTTGATGATGGCGTGATCACGCTGTTTGGGAGCCGTCATAAGCGCTCGGTAATCAATGTCACCATGCTGCTCTTTTTCGCTGATCGTCGCGATCCGCAAGGCGTCGTTCTGGTAATCCTTGGCGAGCTTCGCGATGGCCGGGGGCACAGTCGCCGAAAAAAGCAGGGTTCTGCGTTCGGCAGGGGCTTGATCAAGGATAAATTCCAGATCTTCCTTGAAGCCGAAATCAAGCATTTCATCTGCTTCATCAAGCACCACGGCGCGCAAGCCCGTCATGTCGAGTGCACCGCGCTCAATATGATCGCGCAGACGTCCTGGCGTTCCCACGACAATATGGCAGCCTCGCTCGAGGGCGCGACGTTCCTGTCGCGGGTCCATCCCACCCACACAAGAGGCGATCCGTGCTTTGGCTTCGCCATAAAGCCATTCCAGCTCGCGCTTGACCTGAAGCGCGAGTTCACGCGTTGGTGCGATGATCAAAGCCACGGGCTCAGCCGCGAAACCGAAGCTGTCCTGGTCTTCTAGAATGGTTGGAGCGATGGCGAGACCGAAGGCAACGGTCTTACCTGATCCGGTCTGGGCTGATACCAGGAGATCGCTATGCGGCGTTTCCAGCTCGAGAACGGTCTGCTGCACTTCGGTCAGGGTGTCATAGCCTTTGGCCGCCAGCGCGCGAGCCAGCGGAGCCGGGATTTCGGTATGCATTGTCATGGTCTTTCCAGTTTTCCGCATCTCAGCGGAAGTCGCCGCAAGGGGTTCCATCGCGCACGTCGACGAGGCGAAGCGGCGTTGATGAAACGGGCCCTTTAGCATGCTCGGGACGGTTTGGCTGCACTCTGCATGTAAAATAAGTGAGGGGCGGCCCGCTTCTTGACCGCCCCTCTCTTGGCCAACTGCTCCATTGGTCGTTCTAGTGGGCAATTCCGATGTCCCTTGCGGGATGCCGGCTCGGCACAAGAATCTTGTAAGCGCACGCCAGGTGCGAACCAGGCGAGTCTTCACGCTAGAAGTCTAACTAGACCTTAATCAGGCCTAGAAAGGCAAGGGCGGGATGCAATCATAGGCAGCAGAAATGAAAAGATCGCGCCATTGTGGTTTCGGATCACAACCATGCCGGTAAATTATTCTACTTTGGGCTATGATGCATCTTTAAGTTTTGCTAGCCTGCTGTCATTGCTCGCCTTACCTGGTCTTCCCTCCCCCATAGGGATAACCGATATATGTGTAGATACGGGTCCGACGGGCTAAAAAACAAAAACAAAATTTAATTCTGGTTTTCAACTTGCCAGAGCTGTTTCCGATCCGGTTTTGGGTCGTGGTGGCGCAAGAGTGCCACACTTGCTGGGCTTTTTGTTAGACGGCAGGTTGTGACGCCGAAAAGGAGAAGTAGAAGTGAACGAACGCGCACCTCTGGAAGAAATCGACCTGGAACGCCGGGTCGCTCCAAGGCAAAAACGCTCTCAAGCTCGCATCCAGAATATTGTTGATGCGACGAAGTCACTGCTTGAGCGAGGTCAGCTCGATATTACCACCAGCTCCGTGGCTCAAGAAGCTGATGTGCCTGTCAGTTCAGTTTATCGGTACTTCCCCAATATCTATTCGATTCATCGGACTATTCTGGAGGAATTCCAGGATGATACAGACAAGATAGTAGAGGGTATTCTCGCTGATCCAGACTATCAGGACTGGCGGCCCAGCGTGTCCGGCATGCTTCGTGGACTGCGCCAGTTGATACAAGACACCCCGGCCTATGGCGCGGTGCTCCGCTTGACGATGACCACGCTTGAACTGCGCGCGGTGAAAGACGATTGGAACCGCAAAATCAGTGAAGTTTTCGCCTCTCGCTGGCGCCAGGGCCTTGATAACTTCAAGGATGGTGATCCTGACATCGTGGCGCGTATGGCCGTGGAGATTTACACCTCTGCCGAAGTGATCGCGTTCGAAAAGCGCCTGAGTCCGGAGCAGGCTGATGCCTATTTCGACGAAGCGATGACTGCCCTAGAGCGTTACTTAGCCCCGTATCTTGACTAGAAGTGTTCTCGGGCGGCGGTTCAAAGCTCAGTCCCGCAATCCCCGTCGAGGCTCTCAATCCATGCCCGGATAAGCTCCACACCCTCATGATGAACGGTCGATCGGCCTATCTCCGGCATCATCACATCCGGTTCGGTACTGTCCATGCGATAGATGAAAATCGACTGGTCGGGATGGCCCGGGACGATGTCGTACGGTCGATTGCCGGTGCCGCGGCCAGCCGCAATCGGTAGTTTGCACAATCCCAGCTGTGGTCCAACAGGTGTATCGGGCTCCAGAAAAAGACCGGAAGTATCGGCAGGTCCGACCGGGCTATGGCAATGCGAGCAGTTGATATCGAGATAGGCACGCGCGCGATCATTCAGCGCTTCTGACTCATCGTCCCAGACCGCGTTCCTGGGCCAGGAAACTGTTTGTGGCAAATCAGACAGCATTGAGTGCGCGACCATAGCGTCCAGCTGGTTGGCGGTCCCGTCTTCAAAGCCGAAGTCTCGATTGAGGTGCCGCGCTCGCGGTCCGATTGGGGAAATGGCTCGGCTATTGGAATCCGGCGCATGGCAGCTGGCGCACTGGTTCACATTCGGCATGACATAGTTGAAGGCCTCGTCTTCAAGGCCTTCAGCGACGAGCGTCAAAGGAATAATCGAGCCGGTTCTTTGTAAACGCGCTTCGCTCTGGTCATCATTCCAGCGATAGGGAATAGCCGCCCAGCCATCCTCGCGATGCACGAGAATCCGGGTTTCAATCAGGCGCACG
Organism: Alphaproteobacteria bacterium; assembly: GCA_018222865.1. Taxonomy (GTDB): domain Bacteria; phylum Pseudomonadota; class Alphaproteobacteria; order Caulobacterales; family Maricaulaceae; genus Maricaulis. The sequence goes on along the minus strand of JAAEZM010000001.1, from coordinate 422,807 downwards.
GCGCTAAGGTCAAGCGACCCGTCTGAGAAGGAGGCCGCGTCCGTACCGTGCCGCATGACGGAGCCCGCTTCGTCGCCGGATAGGGGATAGTAAAACGTCTTGGTGATAACCGTCCCGATCGGGAAGTCGAGCACCTCGTCCTCTCTATAAGCCGCCATCATGCCCTCAGGCATCCAGATGGTTCGCAGCTTCTGGGCATAATCGGTGAAGAGTGGCGTGTTCAGATCGTATGGCATTACCGAGCCGGGAAGGCTGAGTTCACCATCGCGTATGTCGATTTGGCCCCAATCCGACAGAAGTGGCGGATTGCCTTCAGCGATGAATTGCGGCGTCACGACGTCATTGCCGCAGGCCGCGAGCAGCATACAGCCGGCAGCGCTCAAAACGCCGCGCCAGGGCCTGTGTGTCAAAGCGCGCTCTCCGCATCAAACGGTAGGCTGACCGAAGGTAGGCCATCATGGGTACACTGATAGGCTTCCGTCTCAACACGCGGGTTGGAGAAACCGTTGGGGGCATCCGCGTTTAACACATCAACGGCATCACCGACGCAGATCCGCAGAGCAGCGGGCAGTTCGCCATCGACGCGCTTGGCATCATCAATATACCCATCGAACAGAATGTCCGGCAGGCGTCCTGTCAGCCCAAACATCATGACTTTCAGGGCATTGAGGTCCAGTCCATCGGGAGAATTGCCACCACCGGAATAGGTGTTGGAGTGAATCCAGATGGTTTCCGGATACGGGTCGAAGTCGTCTTGCACAGCGCTGTCGGCATAGCCTGTCGTGTGCAGGCTGGAGATAATGATATTGGCGGTGTTGTTGTCGGAGATCCGGTTGTTGAAGATCTCGACTTGATCGTTGGAGTTTATGACGATGCCTGATCCAGCGGGGATGCTTGCGACTGGCGTCCCTTCATGACCGAAATTCTCGGTGTTATTCTCAAAGACATCATTGTCATAGACACGGGTTCTATAGCCTGGCTGAGGCAGGTTCGGCATGTTGAAGACGAGGATGCCGCCAGTGTTATTGGTGGCCGTATTTCCATAAACATCGGCCCCGATCGTGTTCTCGATCTCAATTCCTGCAACATTCCACTCAGCGCGGTTATTGCGGATGATGGCATTGCGCGACTGGCCGACATAAATGCCCGCATCTGAAGCGCCGATGGCAACCGTGTCTTCCACCAGAACATTTTCGGTCTGGACCGGGTAAATCCCGTAGGCCCCATTATCGGTGGAGTACCCATTGGTCCATTCAACCCGGATGCGGCGAATGATGATGTTCTCGCCACCATTGACTTTCAGGCCATCGCCTGAGGTGTCTTCAATGGCGAGGTCTTCAATCGTGAAGTCATCCGCGGTCACGAGGAGACCTTCTGCGCCGGCAAGCTGGCCCTGGAAATTGAGGATAGTCTCATCCATTCCCGCGCCACGAAGGGTCACCCCATCCACGGTCAGCATGAGCGAGCTGTCGAAATGATAAACCCCGGCAGGGATATCAATTACGTCACCGGGTTGCGCGTCTATCAGTTGCTCGAGCAGAACCGTTTGATAACCGGCATCCGCCGTCGAGATGTCGCGGGCTTCCTGAGCTGGCTGACCACAGGCGGCCATGGCCAGGCATGCCGCTGCTGTCAGGCTGATCCGTGTGAGTTTCAATATCCCCTCCCTTTGAGACCGGCTCGCCGCCAGTATCCAATCAGAGACTGTCACACATTGTTTTACGTTGAGCAATTCGCAAACCGGAAACGTTTTCAGTTATTGGCCTCTGCGAGTGCCGCATAGATCTGCGGGCAGGCTGTTCGAAGCCAAGCCAGATCTTCAAGCTGGGCCTCCTGCAGCACGCGCGCACGCAGCGTATCGGGCAAGGTGGTCCACAGGGTCTCCGCATAGCGCAGCCGCCACTGTCGGAAGGGCAGTTCCGCAATTGCGCTCACCGCGTACGATTGGGTCAGAGCACGTAAAACGGTCTGTGTATCGTGCCCCATGAGTTGAAGGGCATAGGCGTAATACCCCCATGCGACCGCGTTGCGCGGTGCGTTCTGGAGGCTGCGCTGATAGGCGCGACTGGCGAGGTCCGCATCCGGCGGGTTTAATCGCATGGCGCGCTCGGCGACGGCATTATACCACTCTGCGGAGGCTGAACCTGGCAGCTGGCCCGCCATCCGCGTACGAAATGCTGCATCACTGCTCTGACCAATGCGTTCGACATCGCCATGGTCGATTGCGCTAAGCGCTGCCCAGCCACTCATGCCCAGAAGCAGAACTGAAAAGCAAACTCTCACGAGAAAGCGCGGCAATCCGATCATTATACCGCTTGCCTCCGCAGGATTGTCATCCCGATTCCAAGTCCAAAAAGCCACGCGATCAGCCACGCGAATACGGGCAGTTCCAACGTGTCATCGACCAGCCCATTCAGGCCGACCAGGAGAAGAATGACCAGCACGCCGCGAACACGATGTAGGTTTCGATACCGGCCCTGGAGCCCGAAAATGAGTATGCCCATTCCGGCGGAAAAGATGAGGCCCATCGCGCCCGTACCCACCCAGCCGGCCTGCAAGAGCCATTGCAAGTAGAGATTTCCAGCGGTTTCACGGCCGAGCAGCAAAGCATGGTTCTCCGGTGTCACCGACAGGGCATTGGCATGGGCAAACCCGCCCAGCCCATGGCCAAAAACGGGTTCGAGCTGGATGGCCTGCCAATAGGCGGCCAAGCGGTTCAGCTGACCTGACAGGTCGCCAATGGGACTGAGCGCATGTCTTATTGTGTCAGCGCCGAAAGCATAAAGCCCCAGGCCGATCATGACCGCGCCCATGGCTGTGATCGCGAGACTTTTCAGGTCAAACCGGTGAGGTCCGAAGAGCTCGAGGGCCCCAAGGACCAGCAATCCTACGATTAAGGCGATCACATCGAGCTGAGCCCCGGTGTTCAACAGCGCGAGCAATGAAACGAGACAAATGCCCAATGATGGCAGAGCGCCGCGGACGACAAGCCCGGCCCATTGTCGTGCCGGTGCACGCCGCAAGAGCGTGCGCGTGCGTGCGAATTCCGAGACCGACATCAACGCGATAATCGCGTAAAAACACCCAAGATTCGACGCAGAATAAACGCCCTCGGTTTGTGTGAGCCACGCCAGTGGATTGAGCCCGTAATAGCCCAGGGTTATAATTACGCCGCCGGCATACAGCGTGAGACGCCATAGGTGTTCTGCTCGAAGACTTTCATGAGCGGCGCAGAAGCCGGCATAGAAGAGCGTGCCGCAAGCCAGGAGTGAAATATATTCCGGCGCGCCGGTGGTGAGCCATCCTTGATAACGCGCAAATCCGATCATCAACACCAGAAACGCTGAAATGATGAGGGTGGCGGGTGTCGGGCCTCGTGCTGCAAGGAGGACGATCAGCGCCCCATAAAGCAGGATGAGCGAGGAGATTGTCAGGCTAGTCGTAGCGTCATTGGCCCCGCCAAGCATTCCAGCCGCTATCAAGACCCAGACAGGAAAGCTCCACAGGGCTAGCGAGGCAAGTATGCTGGGGGGGCGGTGCATGTATCAGCAGCTCGCGACAAACCGATTTCACTGATCCAACAAGAATGGACTGCTGATCATCAAACCGAAATCGCTGTTTTAGAGCAAGCTTTTACATCCAGTGCGCGAGTCTTGTGGCCGACGGTTCAGCCCTGTTGTTCAAACATCGCCCGAAGCTCACGCTTCAAAACCTTGCCATTCGGGTTGCGCGGCAGTTCGGGGAGGAGGAAGAGATTTCGCAGTTTCTGCCTTCTGCCGAGCCGGTCATTTGCCCAGTCAAGCAGGACATTGGGCGCCGGTAGTGAGGCTTCAGGATCGGCGATGACTGCTGCGGGGGTTTCACCCCAGACCGGGTCAGGCAGGCCGATGACGGCAGCGTCCTTGATCGCGGGGTGGCCCAGCAATACGGCCTCCAAATCAGCAGGATAGATGTTTTGCCCGCCGGATATGATCATATCCTTCTTGCGATCGACGATATACAGAAAACCCTCATCATCGAGCTTCCCAATATCGCCGGTTCGCAACCAGGTGCTGCCATCCTCAGCTGCCCAGCTTGCATCGATATTGGCGTCGGGCCGGTTGAAATAGCCTGGCATAACAATGCTGCCGCGGGCCAGGATTTCGCCTGCCTCGCCGGTTCTGCAAGCATTGCCATCTTCCCCGAGCAGGAGAAGGTCTGTGCCCGGCATCGGCTTGCCAACCGAAGCGAGGCGACCGGGGGCGTCTTCCGGTGCCAATGTGGTGATAACCCCTTCGGTGAGGCCATAAAGCTCGATAACGCCGCACGGCATCAGTTTGAAGAGTTGGTCTTTCAACTCTGCCGGCAAGGCCGAGCCGCAGGACATGACTGCCTGCAAGCTGGCGAGACTGGACTTGTCACACGCGGGATGGTCGACCAGGCGTTGGAATTGCACCGGGACCATGGCGGTATGCGTGATGCGATCTGACGCGATCGCCGAGAGCGTCTTTTCGGCATCGAAACCGGGATGAAGGACCAGGGTTCCGCCATTGAGCCAGGTGCACAGCATCATCACCCAGGAGATATTGGAGTAAAGGCCAAGCGTGCACAGGGTTTTGGCGCCATTATGATAGCGCAGGGCCAGGGCCAGCGCATAGCTCCAGTCCAGCCGGGTCTGGTGCGTGTGGAGTATGCCTTTGGGCTGTCCCGTTGTGCCGGAGGAATAGATGATGTTGAAGGCCTGGTTCGCGTCAATCTCGACGGGCTCAAAAGCATAATCGAGCTGGCAAGGTGCGAACTGGGTCCAGCCTGGCCGATCGGGCTGGGAGCACAGGAAGTGCTCAACACAGGTGAGTTTTGACCTCAGCGCATCAATGCGATCACATTGATCCACCGTGGCGATCACAAAGCGCGCCCCGGCATCCATGATCATGCGGATGAGCGCTTCATCAGACACAGTCAGGTTGAGTGGTGCGGTGACGAGGCCAGCCTGGGCGGCGCCAAAGAGCGCGACGGGCATGTCCGGACTATTCTGCATGATCACTGTGACACGATCACCGGGCTGAGCGCCGAGCGACTGAAAATGTCCTGCGCTTGATGAAATAGCCTTGCCGAAGTCAGTCCAGCTCAGCGTTGTATCGTTAAAGACAAGGGCCGGCTTTTGCTTCAGCCAGCGAGCATTCAGCTGGATGATTTCGGGAATGAGTGCGCGCGGGCCAGTCAGTCCGGTCATGATCGTCCTAAGGTGATGATGCGTTCAGTTTGTCTGGCCCCCCGGGGCTTGGCAAGCGTGCGGGTCCAGAACGCAAAACGGGCGCCCCGATGGGGCGCCCGCCTTGTGTTTGATGACTGGCCCGCTGTTAGAAGCGGAAGCCGATCTCGACGCCAGCCTGGTGATTGGTCGTTGTATCGCCCCACTCACCACGATAGCCGACTGAAATCTCGAGATTATTCGGATTGGCAATCTCGAAGCCGGTTTCAAACGTCAGCAATTGTTCGTCGATCTCGGTAATGATGTCCGCTGCCTGTGTCGCGGCCGGAGCCTCTGCGAAACGGATCGGCAGACCAACATGGTCCTCGCTCGAGAAGCGACCGCCAACCGTCGCGAACAAGTGGCGGGTTGAGCCGTCATCGCCTTGATACTCCCAACCCATCTCGACCGCCGGAAGCGCTGTGACGAGATACTGGGTCTCACCTTCTGACCGGACGCCAATACCCTCAGCGCCAGTTTCGGCAAAACCGTCATGGATGAGAGAGGTCACGCCCACATCGAGACGCGGCATGATGTAGAGGCCGTCTTCTCTCGCGAAGCGGTGAGCACCGCGAGCGCGCAGATCGACATAACCGGCATCGGGTGAGGAGATCGCCGTGACCGGTCCGAAGACATTGATCTGACGTTCCGTCTCATACTGCATCCAGCCACCGGTCAGCGAGAAGGCGACCATGCCGCCATCATTCCAGTGACGCAGAAGCGAGGTGCCCAGTGTCACGCCTTCACCCTGGGTGCGGGCGCGATCACCATCGATGGAGCGATACTGGACGCTCTCAGCGCCAATCGCGACACCGAAGCGCCACAGATCGTTGAGCGGACGCTCATAACCTGCGCGCAGGCTGAATGTGTCCGCATCTGTCTCGAAGCGATCGAAGCTGCCTTCTCGTTCAGAGATCCCGGCATCGAAGCGGAAATAGGTGCATTCACCGCTCCGCGCGACTGCCGAGCCAGTGCCACAGGACAGAACATCTTCGCTGAAGCTCGTTGCCGTGTTCAAAAGGCCCTGGAGCGGTGCGATATGCGGCTCCGGGTTCAGCTCGGTCATCAGGTAGTTATAGGCATCTTCATCCTGAAGATTGCCGAGCCATGCCAGGAGACGACCTGTGCCTTCCGCTCCGCCAACTTGCAGATTGGAGTCCATATGGGCACCAAGCACGCTCTCATTACGATTCAGACCGTTTACCCCGCCAAAATCGGTATCGATATTGAGCAGGATATTGCCGCCTTCTGTCGTGATTGAGAAATCAACGGCAAGCGTGTCAGTGATTTCCAGACCATTATCTGTCGCGGTGCCGCCTGTTGATACAAAGAGCGGCAGCGGAACATCGTCGGAAAGCCAGACGAAGGTCGCATCACCCGTACCATCCACAGTGACGTCACCCGTCAAAGTGACCTGGTCTGATCCATACGGTCCATAGGCAACATCATAGACCATACGGCCGTCCGCCGTCTGGGTGAAGTTGCCATCCAGATCAACCTGATTGATGACCCGGGCACCGAACCAGATATTGGTCTCCGGCGTGCCCTGGGCATCAAGGTTATAGAAGGTGTCGCCGGCACGAAGGTCGATGGGCAATGTCGTTGCCGACAGACCCATCAGGAAGTCACCGGAGTTCGTGAAGGTTGCAGGAGAACCCGGGGCTGCCGACAGAGCGCCCAGATCGCGTGCATGAACCGGGCTGAGGTCTGGAGCATCAAAGTTGAGTGCCGCAGCTACCGAGACCATCGCGCCATTATTGACGGTGGTTGTCGGAGCCGCACTCGGCGTGTCAGAGACCTGAACGCTGAGCTTGTCTGACCCGTCTTCATACGCACCCAGATCGACATGTGCCGGATCGGGCTGGGCTTGGGTCGGATTGACCGACTGTCCATTGCCCTGCGTCATCTGGTCTGTGGTGACCTGATTAGCACTGCCTTCTGTCATATCATCGGCAGTGACCTGAGTGGCGCTGCCCTCAGTCATGTTTGCCGTTGTGACAGTGTTTGCGCTGCCCTGGGTCATGTCAGCGGTTGAAACAAAGCTTGCGCTGCCTTGGGTCATATTCGCGGCTGAGACGATCGTCGCGCTGCCCTGGGTCATATTGGCAGAGCTGACCGTTTGCACACCATTCGCCGACGTCGTCGAGCTGGCCGCAGGCGCCGTGTCTGCAACACTGGTATCCGCGCTAACCGCTTCACTGGAGGCTGGTGCGGTTGTGCTTGCCTCCGGGCTTGCCGGCTGGGCTGCCGCTGCCTGTGAAGAGGTTGTCGGTGCAGCACTGTCATCCAGTGATGCCGTCATGGATGCGGCGCTGACGGGTGCGACTGTGGCGACGTTCGCGCTCGCCTGCTGCGCAGTCGCGGATGCGACATTCGCAGAGGTTTGCGGGGCCGCTGCGGGATCGCGCAGGTCGATCGTCGAGAAGGCGATATAGGTCGCGCCATTATTATTGTTGAAGCTGTTATCGCCGGAGCCGAGGTCCATATTGCCCGCAACGATGCCATTATTATTGATGGTATCATTGCCGCTGGTTGTCTCGATAGCCCAGGTGGAGACAGCAGAGAGCGTTCCGTTCGTGGTCAGAGTATTGTTAGCGCCGCCATCGAAATAGACGCCGCGACCAATGCCCGTACCACCGCGAACAAAGCCATCCAGGACACCAACAATATTGCCATTGCCGGTCCCACCCATGGATTGGGCAAAGACCGAGGTGCTGTCCGCGCTGGTCGACCAGATATCGCCTGTAACCGCGAAGGAGACGTCGCCGCCTGCGCCGTTGCCGCCAGCCGTGCCGGCGAAGACGCCGTCAATCCAGCCGCCGCCGCCGCCGATAGACTGAAGCACGATACCGTAAGTGCCTTCGCCTTCCGTCACGATGGAGCCATCCTGGACGAAGCTGATCGCGCCGCCATCACCGTCGCCTTCATCGCTGAGTGTAACGTCAACGGTTGCAGCATCGGTGAAGATCGTGCCACCGCCGCCGCCGACTGACTGCAGCAATACGCCATGGGAGCGTGTGCCTGTGGTGCCGATTGTGCCGCTGTTCGAGACAGTGACATCAGCCCCATTGCCGGTCGCGGTGGACTGGCCGCCAAGCGTAACACCCACCTCATTTGAGCCGGTAGATAGGCCAAATCCGCCGCCTGCACCAACCGATTGAGCAAACAATCCAACGGAGCGGTCACCTGCGGTGTTGATCCCGCCGCTGAACACGCCACTGATCGTGTCGCCGCCTAAGCCCGTGCCGCCATTTGCGCCAAGCTGGAAGCGGGTCGAGTGCAAGGACTGGTCGACGGCGCTGATATTGACTGTGGCGAAGCCACCGCCACCACCGACGGACTGCAACACAGCCCCTGGTGAGAAGGCGCCCGCGGTAGACACGCTTCCGCTCTGTGAGCGGGACACGCTGCCACCGGCTTCATTCGTACCGTTAATGCCACCAAGATAGACATCGACCGGTCCCAGAAGCGCGCCAGCCGGCGCCGTAAGATCAATACGGCCAAGGCCGCCGCCACCACCCACGGACTGCATCAAGATGCCCGGAGAGTTCGTCCCCGTCGTGACAAGCGAGCCGGAATGCGCATTGTCGATCGCGGCACCGTTATTATCCGTGCCATCTTCACCGCCAAGCTCGAGGCGGACATCAACCGGAGTTGGTTCGGTTGAGGATGCCGTCTTATTGCTCGCGCTGCCTTCAGCAGGGCTCGCCGTCGGTGCGACTGCGCCGATGGAGGCAATAATGGACGTCTGTCCGCCGCCGCCACCGATTGCGTTCACATAGGATGCGATGGAGTTATTGCCGCCGGCGCCGAACGTACCCGTGCTGTTCACAGTGACGCTATTGGCATTCATGCCGGAGGCATTATTCGCACCGGAGCGAGCTGCCAGCAGAGGATCTGCCGGGCTGTCATCGCGATCCGGGGAAAGCGTTCCATAGACCGGAAGTGACGGGTCACCAGACAAATCGGCGATCCCCTCAAAACTCAGCTGAAGCGAACCACCGCCGCCATTAATGCTCTGGGCGACAATTGCCTGGGAGCCTTCACCCAGAACAGTGATGTCGCCGGAATGGTTCACGGTGACCGCGCCGCCCGTACCGCCAATGCCGCCGCCTGTCGCACCGATCAGTGCGGACAGAGAGTTTGACGTCACAAAGGTGACTGGCTCGCCGGTGAGGGCAAAGCCCATGCTGGCATTACCGCCGCCGCCGCCAATCGACTGGGCGACAATACCGTGGGCATTAGCGCCGCGCGTGACGATATTGCCGGAATTGGTCACGGTGACATCGCCACCATCGCCGCCATCGCCACCAACACCGCCAATGGCGATCAGAGGCGTTGCCGCCGTCGTGCCGATCGACACATTGGCTGCAATGACCATACCGCCATTACCGCCGCCGCCGCCGATGGACTGCGCGAGGATACCGTGCGCGCCGGAGCCGGATGTATCGATGAGGCCGGAATTCGTCGCGACGACCGTTCCGCCATCACCGCCCGTTCCACCGCTTCCGCCCAAATTGAGGCCGACAACTGCGGCACTCTCGGACGCAACCTGGCCGGTCGCTGAGATAATGGAGCTACCATTACCGCCACCGCCACCAAGCGATTGTGCGAATACGCCGTAAGCCCCTTCGCCCTGGGTGATGATTGTCGCACTGTCGATAATGCGCGGGTCGAAGACATTGCCGACCGTAACATCGCCACCATCGCCGCCTGTGCCGCCACTGCCACCGAAGTTCAGATTGACGGTCATGGAGTTGTTTTGCGAACCGGAAATGCCCAGCTCGGCGTCGAGAATGACCCCGCCATCACCGCCGCCGCCACCGATGGAATTGCCGCTAATGCCCGCACTGTCGCGACCCAGCGTCACAATGGTACCGGAATTGGTGACATTCACAGCTCCGCCATCACCACCGGTATTGCCAGAGCCGCCGATTTGCAGGTCGACAGACAGGCTGTTGGAGGTGCTGGCAGCATTCCAATTCATGATCGCGCCGCCATCACCGCCACCGCCGCCAATGGACTGTGCACGGATGCCATAGGCGGTATTGCCAGATGTGCCGATCAGGCCGGTATTGGTGACAGTGACGGTATTACCGTCATTGCCCTGACCGCCGCGACCGCCAAGGCTGAAGGTCAGAGCGGCAGACTGGTTGTCCTTGAGATTGTCCGGACCATCAACGGGCAGGCCGAGATTGAAGACATTTCCGCCGGTACCGCCACCGCCACCGATCGACTGGGCCAGAATACCGTCGGCGCGTTCGCCAAAGGTCAACAGCTCGCCGAGATGTGTGACAGTGACCGTGCCAGGCGTGCCGCCTTGACCGCCTTCGCCCCCAACGGAAACGAACATGGAGAAGGAGTCTTGCGTGATAACGTTGAAGACAGCGCCGCCGGAGCCGCCGGAACCCCCGACAGACTGGGCATGGATGCCAATCGCATCATCGCCGCTGGTCTGGATAACGTTCAGTCGATCTGTCGCGTCAACAACGACATTGCCAGCCGTGCCGCCGACGGCACCGTCGAGACCAACGGCCACACTGACGGAGCCGCTGGTTTCATCACCGGACGCCGCGCCGAGGCCGACGGAGGTGGCGCTGGAATTACCGCCGCCGCCACCAACAGATTGCGCAAAGATGCCTTTCGCCGCCTCACCGGACGTCGAGATCGTGCCTTCAAAGTCTACGCTGACATCATCAGCCGTACCGGCTGCGCCGCCTTCAACGCCGATGATGACGTCGATGGAGTTGCTGGCGCCATAGCCCATGACAAAGTCGGTTCCGGCGCTGCCGCCGCCACCGCCAACAGACTGGGCGAAGATGCCGATGGAACGATCACCCTGTGTGACGATGGTACCATCATGAATAACGTCGACCGTGCTCGCAGAACCGCCAGAGCCGGTGCCGCCACCGACAGCGACATTGACGACATTGGCATCCTTGGTCAGGCCTGCGCCAACATTATAGCTGGCGCTACCACCGCCGCCGCCGACGGATTGAGCGAAGATTGCGGTTGAATCATTGCCATCAGTGATGACATTGCCCGCGTGATCGACCGTAACGGCTGCGCCATTGCCTGCCGCTGCACCGCTACCGCCAACAGCGATATTGGCCGCAAGCGATTTGTCGGTCGCACCGCTGGACGTGGTCGCAACGATGGAGAAGTTCATTCCGGCATTACCGCCGCCGCCACCGATGGACTGAGCGATAATGGCTCCTGAATCGTCACCGAATGTCTGAACCAGCGCCGGGTTAGCGGTTTTTGCGCCTGTGACATCATCAAAACCGCGGATGAGGCTGACCGTGCCGGCATTGCCGCCGGCGCCGCCGGAGCCGCCAACGCCCGCGGAGAGCGGGCTGCCGCTCGGTGCAACATTCGCGGTGATATTCATGCCGCCCTGGCCGCCACCGCCGCCGATGGACTGCGCGACAATACCGTGTGAACCACCGGTATAATCAACGGCTTCCAATGTGCTGGTAACCGCATTCCATTCGCCATTGATGACGATCTGGCCGGTAGAGACGACAGCCACATTGCCAGCATCAGCACCCGCACCTGCCGAGCCACCAATACCAACAGCGACTGAAACACCTGCGAGCGGGCTGGAACTTGTATTCCCAGCGAGCGTCGCGGACGCTGTGAGGTTGAAACCGCCGGAACCACCGCCGCCGGCGACGGACTGGGCAAGAATACCGGCCGAATTCTGACCTTCGACCCAGACCTGACCATTATGGGTCAGCGAGACATCACCGGAAATATTACCAGCGCCGCCGAAACCGCCAATGCCTACGGCCATGGTGGGTTCATTGGTGCCGGAATTCGGCGTCAGGCTGCCGGAGACATTAAAGCCACCGGATCCGCCGCCACCGCCTACAGATTGGGCGAGGATGCCGCGGGCATTATTGCCGGCCGCATAGATATTCGCATTCACATCACCGGTGACCGTCCGGGCGATACCGCCATCGGCGCCGAAACCACCGACACCGACTGCCAAAGAGCCGTCCTGGGAGATATTGCCGGAGATGTTAAAGCCGCCATTACCGCCGCCGCCGCCGACAGATTGGATGATCACTGCTGAGCGATCATCGCCATTGGCGCGAACTGTTGCAGTGGTGTCGCCCGTGTCGCGCAGGGTCAGATTGGCTGTGCCCGCATCGCCGCCGGCGCCACCGAAACCACCAATGCCGATGGAGGCGGTCCGGCTGCTTGACGTACCGGAGGACAAGGTAAGCGCGATATCGCCGGTGATGTTGAAACCACCATTACCGCCGCCGCCGCCAATGGACTGGACAACCACACCATTGGAGCCGCCCGCGCGTTCGCGGAATTCCTCGGAAACGACCACGGTCTGGTCGATACCAAGGCCGAGATCCTGAAGATTGACCGTGACTTGCGGGACAATCCTGTCGGTCTCAGTGCCGGAGGCGTAAACATTTCCGGTCACGTCTGCAGAGACATTGCCGCCATCACCGCCATCGCCGCCAAAACCGCCGAGTCCGAAACCGAGGCTCGCTGCGGAGCCGCCCGTTGTGCCGGAGATATTACCGGTGACGTTGAAGGCGCCATTACCGCCGCCGCCGCCGAGAGACTGGACAAAGATGCCGTCGGAATTTGCACCGCTGGTGGATGTGTCGCCAATCCGGGTCAGTGTAACCGCAGCGCCATTGCCTGCGCCGGCGCCGAAGCCGCCAATGCCGACCCCCAGAGTGCCGGTTGTGCCCTGGCCGAAGGCCAGATTGCCGGTGATGTTGAAACCACCATTACCGCCGCCGCCGCCCAGGGACTGAGCGATGACCCCGTCGGCATTATCGCCGGTCGTGACGTAGGTGCCGGTGACGCTGCTCGTGACATAGTTCGCATTACCGCCCGCACCGCCAAAGCCGCCAATGCCGACGCCCAGCGTACCGGACATGCTGCTGGCAGCGGTAAAGCTGATACCGCCGGTAATATTGAAGCCGCCATTACCGCCAGAGCCGCCGAGGGATTGCATCATGGCGCCAAAGGCATTGTCGCCGGATGTCATTACATCACCGGTCAGGTCGGCTTCCACATAGCCGGCTTCGCCGCCGCCGCCCGCAAAACCGCCCACGCCGACACCGATCGTGCCGCTGACGCCGTTTGAGGCCGTGATACCGCCGGTGATGTTGAAACCGCCATTACCACCGCCGCCAGCGATGGACTGAAGCAGGATGCCGTGGCTGTCATCACCCTTGGTCGTGACATTGCCGGTCATCGTGACGTCAACGAAGGAGCTATTGCCCGCATCGCCGCCGAAACCACCGACACCGACACCGAGATTGCCTGCGCCACCACCCAATGCACCGGCAATTCCGCCGGAGACGTTGAAGGCGCCATTACCGCCGCCGCCGCCAAGGGATTGGTAGGTCACACCGAATGAGCGATCACCGGTCGTATAGACGTCAGAGGTCAGCGTGCCTGATGCAGACCCGGAGTTTCCGCCATCGCCGCCGAAACCGCCGACGCCGACCATGATGTTTCCGGATGCTGAGTTAGACAGAGCGATACCGGCGGACACGTTAAAGCCGCCATTACCGCCGCCGCCGCCGATCGACTGAACCAGGATGGCTCCCGCATCGTCAGCAAGCGTGTCACCATTGGTATCGACACCGGTAAAGACGTCGCCATTTACATTGCCGACCACAGCGCTGCCCGCGCCGCCATCACCACCACCGCCGCCGACACCAACGCCAAGATTGCCTGCACCGCCTGCGCTCAGTGAAATACCGGCATTGACGGAGAAACCGCCATTACCGCCGCCGCCGCCCACGGACTGGACAACCACACCGCGCGCGCCATCGCCCGCTGTTGCAACAGCCAGAAGGTCATTATTCGCGTCTGCGACACCATTATTCGCGTCCAGGGTTGCGCCGCCAGCCGTGCCGCCGCCGCCGCCCATGCCACCGACCGAAACGCCGATTGAGCCAGCCGCGCCGCCGGAGAAGGCCACCTGGATATTGCCGGAAACGGCAAACCCGCCATCACCGCCACCGCCGCCGATGGACTGGGAAATAATACCGTCGGACTGATCGCCGAGCGTGATCGTTGTGCCGGTAAAGTCGAGATCGACTTGGCCGGATGTACCGCCGCCGCCACCGGAACCACCAACGCCAACAGAGACACCAACCGAGAGGTTCGGGCTGACACCGATATTGCCGGCGACAGAGAAGCCGCCATTACCGCCGCCGCCACCAACAGATTGGGCCACGATTGCATCGGATTGATCGCCGAAAGTGTAGACATCGCCGGTCACATTTGCCGTGACGGCGCTACCAAGACCGCCATCGCCGCCCGCACCACCGACACCGACAGATACGCCAATAGCGCCACCCGGAATTCCGATGAAGCCGGTTGAGCCGGTGATGGTTCCGGAAACGTTGAAACCGCCATTACCACCGCCGCCGCCGACGGACTGGGCCAGGAAACCACCGGACTGATCGCCGCGCGTTGTGATCGACATGGCTGAGGCGTTGACCGTTCCGCCATCGCCACCATCACCACCGGCACCGCCTACACCGACAGCCACAGCGCCGCCTGCAAGCAGGCCGCCGCCGATACTGCCGGAAACGTTGAACCCGCCGCTACCGCCGCCGCCGCCGATCGACTGCACGATTACGCCTGCGGACCGGTCACCCGTAGTGTCCACGTGGTCGCCGATATTGCCGGTAACTGAGCCACCGGTGCCGCCGCTTCCGGCCGAACCACCGACGCCCACGGCCGCGCCTGCGCCCGCTACACCGCCCAGGCTGACTGTGCCGGTGACATTCCAGCCACCATTACCGCCACCGCCACCAACGGATTGGATCAATGCGCCCTTGGCGTCATCGCCCAGCGTGGTGATCGTGCCGTTGAAGGTGGAATCGACCGTGCCGCCAATGCCGCCGCCGCCGCCCGAGCCGCCGACACCAACGCCGACAGAGGCGCCAATACCGCCCCCAGCTGCTGCTGCGATGGAGACGGTGAAGCCGCCATTACCACCGCCGCCGCCAACAGATTGGGCGACAAGGCCGGTGGAGAAATTGCCTTCCGTGCGGATCGCGCCGCCGGAATTCATATTGACCGTACCGCCCTGGCCGCCATCGCCGCCCGAGCCGCCAACAGCGACAGAGAAGGCCGCTGCTGCTGTCTCACCGACCGCGAAGGAGAAGGAGGTTGCGAAACCGCCATTACCGCCGCCGCCGCCAACGGACTGCGCGAAGATGCCTTCAGAATAATCGCCGAAGGTGGAAATGACCGTATTGCCGTCGATATTGACAGTTCCGCCCAGGCCGCCATTGCCGCCGGAGCCGCCAATGGCGACGGATGCGCTGACGCCATAGCCGCCGGAGACTTGAACCGCGAAGCCGCCATTACCGCCACCGCCACCGACGGATTGCGCATAGATCCCGCGCGAACGGTCGCCGACAGTTGTGATGGAGGGGGTTACGGCTGTTGTGGTGCCGTTCACCGTGACAGAGCGATCGGAGAAATTCAGGTCAACTTCGCCGCCATTACCGCCAGCGCCGCCGGAGCCACCAATTGCCACACCGGCAAAGGCGGAAACCGAAACGGTTGAGCCACCGCTACCACCGCCACCGCCAACGGATTGCGCGAAAATACCGTGACTGTCACTGCCGCCGGTGCTGAGGTCGAAAGAGTTATCCACCCGAACCGTATCGGAAATTCCGCCGCCACCGCCAGCGCCACCAATGGTGAGGAAGACGCCGCCGGTCGAGCCGCCATCGCCGCCGCCGCCGCCAATGGATTGTGCCTGAATTGCGCTGGCGAGATTGCCGCCGGTCGTGATCGTGCCAGTGTTTATGACTGTGACTGTGCTTGCCGCGCTGGCTGTGCCGCCCGAGCCACCGATCGCCGCGAGGCCGCCACCATCACCGCCGGAGCCGCCGCCACCGCCGACAGATTGTGCGAAGATGCCGCGGGCGTAATTTCCAAGCGTGATGATGCTGCCAGCATTGGAGACGTAGACGATCCCGCCATTGCCGCCCCCAGAACCTGAGCCGCCCAGTGCGAAAACACCGCCCGTGGAGGAGCCAGCGCCGCCACCGCCACCAATGGACTGGGCAAAGATACCGTCGGAGCCGACGCCTTCTGTGTAAATCGAGCCGCCGCTGAGTTGATAAACGTCAACACGGCCGGAGCTGCCGCCATTGCCGCCTGAACCGCCCAGGGCAACCAGGCCGCCAGCGCCCAGGGCGTTACCGCCACCGCCACCGATGGACTGAACGAACATGCCGCGCGCGTTGTTGCCATAGGTTTCGGTCGTGCCGGCAGATTCAGCAAAGGCACTGCCGCCTGTGCCGCCGGATGTACCGCGTGAGCCGATAGCGACAAGGCCGCCGCTGACGCCGCCATTACCGCCACCGCCACCGATGGATTGCGACATGATCGCGTGCGAGGACTCACCGACCGTTACAACGGAAGACCCTGAACGCGCATAAACGTAAGCACTGCCGCCATCGCCGCCTGTACCGCCGCCGGACCCCAGAGAAACGAGGCCGATCGAGGTGCCGCCGGACCCGCCGCCACCACCAATAGACTGGGCAAAAAGGCCAAAGGCGGCGTCGCCTTCGGTCCGGACATTGCCGCCATTCTCGTTATAGACCCGGGCTGTGCCGCCATTGCCGCCGGATGCGCCGTCGGACGTGAAGGTGATAAGGCCGCCAGCATTGCCGGCATCCCCGCCGATACCGCCGGTCGAAAATGCTGCGACACCATGGGATGCATTACCCAGCGTGGTCACAGAAGCGTAGTTATAGGCAATCGCCGTGCCGCCATTGCCGCCATTATTGCCGTCGCCGCCATTGCCGAAAATGCCATAGCTTGAACCGCCGGAACCGGCGCCGCCGCCGAGTGACTGAGCCAGCACGCCATGAGCGCCGACGCCGCGGGTTGTGATGGTGGAATAATTATTGACGGTGGCATTGCCGCCATCATTGCCAGCGCCGCCAGAACCACCGGAAGAGAATAGGAAGCCTGAACCGCCCCGGCCACCGATGCCCGAGCGGCTTTGGGCGACAACGCCATGAGACCCGTCGCCTGTTGTTGAGATCGAGCCGACATTGGAGGTGAGGGTGACATTGCCGCCTGCACCGCCTCGGCCGCCGCTGGCGCCGGAGGCACCAAGATAGCCATCACCACCATTGCCACCATTACCGCCAATGGAGGCTGCAATTATGCCCGGCAGATTGGCGCTGACCGTTGTGATGTCGCCATTGCTGGCTGCGACTGTGGTCGTGAAGCTCGGACCAGTCGCACCATCGCCGCCGGACCTTGCCGACACAAACAGGGCGCCATCGCGACCGCCAGAGCCACCATTTCCGCGGCGAATATCCGTAAATACATTCGCATCACCTGCCGCGCTCGGCAGCGTAATCGTGCCGCCTGCGGGCGCGGATGCGCCAGCGCTCAGCGTGGTGACAACGTTGAAGACGCGACCATCGGTGAAGGTGACGCTCTCGATCTCAGAGGTCGTGGAATTCGTTGTGACAGACGCGATTTCGACGGTCGCATTGGGGTCGTCAGGGTCGGTAAACGTCGCGCCCACAGTCGTGGTCGTCAGAATGAAGAGATTGCCGTTGGTGATGACGCCATTGGAAAGCACTTCCAAAACGGTAAGCGTCGCGCCCGTTGTCGGGTGGGTAAGCGTGTCGCCAACATTCAAGGCCTCTGCCGGGCTGGTCGCCAGGAGCATGCCCGAGAGAAGTGTCGCCGCGGCGATGGGCTGGAGGCGTTTCAGGGCCGTGTCGCGATAGAGGGCGGATTTGATACGCGAGCCGGACAAAGACGCGCGCGCTTCATTGGCTGAAGCGCCATTACGGCGGTTGGACTTGGAACCCATTTTTTCCCCCACACCCAGATGATCAGTCCGGGTCGTTTATTCACGCACGTCTAAGCCAAGAAAATCTTTGGCCAAGGCACGTTTTCCCATCATTAATGGGATATTACTGGCGGGTGTAGGTCAAGAAGAATCGGTGGTGCGCGCATCCCTTGAGGGTTGAGCTCAGGAAGTTTCCTAAGAAGATCAATGGGAAGCTGGGGAATATATTCGTTAACGGTCTACACGGCGCGGCTATGTCGGCCTTCGGTCTCCGCAAAGCGCGGATCCAGGCGTGCAGCGATATTGCGTGTATAGGGGCGCCCAGCCTTGGTGACATAGAGACGATCATCGAAGACTTCGATCAAACCTTCTCTTGCGAAAGGCGCGAGCGCTGCACGTTCCGCTTTCGAGAGTTCCGCGAGCTCTATTTCATCGCGGCACATGAGCGTCTCGATACGGGCCGCGATAGCTCTGTCCTTAGGTGTGCGCTCAAGGCCGCGGCACATGGCGGAGCCACGTTCCCGAATAGCCTCGCCATACCGGGCCGGGTCCGGTTGGTTTTGCGCATAGCCCTGAGCCGTTTCGCTTATCGCAGAGGCGCCGAGACCGAGCAGGATATCATAATCATCATCCGTGAAGCCCTGGAAGTTGCGCCGCAGCCGACCCTCTTTCACGGCCTGCGACATGGCATCATCAGGGCGAGCAAAATGGTCGAAACCGATCGCGGAATATCCAGATTGAGTGAGCGTGGAGGCTGCGGCCAGCATTTGTGCGAACCGCGCTTCGGGACCGGGCAGCTGGTCTTCCGGGATAGCTTTTTGATGCTTCTTGAACCAGGGAACATGTGCGTAGCCAAAAACGGCAACGCGATCGGCATTCAGGTCTGCGACGGCTTTCGCCGTTTCCTGGACGCGTTCAATCGTCTGCGCTGGCAAGCCATACATGATGTCCAGATTTACCGCGGATATGCCGGCCGTGCGTAATATGTCGATCGCAGCTTCGACCTGGCTGAGGGGCTGAACGCGATGAATGAGCTTCTGAACGTCCGGGGAAATATCCTGCACCCCCAGGCTGACCCGATTGCATCCGCCTTCAACGAGCGCGTCCGCCAGTTCTTGCGTGACACCTCTGGGGTCCAGCTCGAAAGCGATCTCTGCATTTGTTGAGAGGTTCAGGTGTTGGTGTATGGCCAGGAGCAGGCTGCGCGCCTCCTGCGGTGTGAGCATGTCTGGGGAGCCGCCGCCGAAATGTACGTGCTCGACGACGTGATCGGCCGGCAGTTCAGCAGCGCGATCCTGCAGCTCTTGATGAAGGGCTTTGAGATATCGCTCGATACGATCTCGCCGGTTCGGGATTGTTGTATTGCAGCCGCAATACCAACACATGGATTTGCAAAACGGGATGTGCAGATAGAGCGAAACCTTAGGGGCTGCGCAGCTGTTTTTCATCCAGCGCGCCCAATCCTCCTCCGTCAGATCATCACGAAACCCGGTGGCTGGCGGATAAGACGTGTAACGCGGTACGGCTTCCTGCGCATATTGTGGCAAGAATTTCGGCGCGATCAGGTCGTTGGATTTTGCTCGGGTCAGCACGTCTTAGTCCTTCGAATGTTTTCGAAGGACTAGCGCATTCCTATTGGCGCCTGGATGTGCCGCAAGCGCGCAGCAACAATTTGTCGCGTTTTAAAGTGTGGGCTTTCTGTAGGTGAACTGGCCAACATCGATCCGTCCGGCATCAAAGCCCGCTTCACAATAAGCCAGATAATAGCGCCAGATCCGATAGAAACGATCATCGAAGCCGAGCGGGCGGATGTCATCCCAATGCTTCAGGAAGTCTACATGCCAGCGCCGCAGGGTCTCGGCATAACTCCTGCCAAACAAGGCTCGATCGACGGGCTCCAAGCCCGCCTCGCTGGCCAGTTGGTCAACGCGATCATTGGTGGGGAGCATCCCGCCCGGGAAGACGTATTTTTGGATGAAGTCGACCGAATTGCGATAGCTCTCAAAGTCGGCATCGCGGATGGTGATGATTTGCAGGGCTGCCTTGGCGCCCGGCTTGAGAAGGGCATCGACCTGTTTGAAATAGGTGTCCCAGTGTTCTTCTCCCACCGCCTCAAACATCTCGATGGAGGCAATGGCATCGAACTCGCCGCGAACATCGCGATAATCCTGGAAGCGCAGATCAGTCTGATCGCTCAGCCCAGCTGCCTCCATCCGGGCTCGCGCGAAGTCCAGCTGTTCCTGAGACAGCGTTAGTCCCGTCACATGACAACCATAATCGCGCGCCGCGACTTCTGCGAAGCCACCCCAGCCGCAGCCAATCTCCAGCACCCGCTGACCAGGCTGAAGGTCAAGGGCATCACAGATCCGCCGATACTTGCGGGTTTGAGCCTCTGCGAGCGGTTCGCTCAAGTCTTCGAAGATTGCCGAGGAATAGGTCATGCTCTGGTCGAGCCAGAAGCGGTAGAACTCATTTCCCAGATCATAGTGGAAAGCGATGTTTCGCTTGCTGCCGGATTTGGAGTTGGCATTGCGCTTGTGGCGCCAGCGCCCGATTAATCGGCTGGGACCGGTCTTCGCCTGCGCAGCGTTTATCCCATCAAGCTCGACAGCCAGTCGGCTCATCAAGGCCTGCAGGTTCTCACTATCCCATTCGTGATTGATATAGCCCTCTGCGAAACCCAAGGCGCCGGAGCTGAAACTCCGCCAGACGGCGTTCCAGCTTTGCATGTGCCAGTCCAGTTCCTCGGTTGCAGCCGGGGAGCCACAGCGAAAGCTGAACCCGCTTGGCAGGCGCACGCGAAGCGCGATGTTGGTTGCATTGCGCAGAGCATGTTGCATACGGCGCGCGACGAAGCGGTCTATCCAGCTCCCGCCGCCGCTCGGTCGTTGAGGACGCGTATTCGACGATGAGATATCCATCAGGACCTCCAAGGTTGTGTATCGACTGTACCACGTCTCGGCGCATTGAGCTTCAGGCCTTTTAGACGAAGTTTGAGGGCTTCAAAAAGAATGGCGGCAACAGTCACGGGCGTGTTCAGGGCCAGGGCGATCTGCCGGCGGCGATTGAGAGCGCGGCTGAAGGTCTCGATTTGCGCGGAATGCACTGCGGTCATTACCCGCTCGCCATCGCGTTCATAGCTGATGCCAATCCGGTAGCGCGTCTCATCGCGTTCCAGTTTGAAGGTGTAGTGACCTTCCACAGGATTGAACGGTGAAACGAAAAAGTCCTTGCGGCAATCAAAGCGTAGAACTGTCGCGTCAGGATCCTTTACCGCGAAGGCATAAATGCCTCGTCCCGCGTGAAAATTGCTGACTTCGAAGACAATCCCCCGCAGCACCCCGTCGCTATCGTGGGCAAAGAAGACCGAGAGCGGGTTGAAGACCAAACCGAATTGTCGCGGTGATGTGAGAACCTGAATACGTCCTAAGCTCACATCGACATCGGCATGTTGGAGCTGTTTGGTCACCCAGGAGCGCAGATCCACGCCATCGCCATGGTCGTGCGCGCTCCAGCCGGTCTGCGCCTGGGCCGCGTCGTGCTCACCATCGATATCAAGCAAGACGGAGAGCAGAGGGTAGCGCAGGCTGTGATGTCGCGGAGTGAAGCGCGTATGGCCCACTTGCCCGTCCAGCAAGGATGTTGGTAGCGGGGTCATTCCGCTGCCACGCTCGCCGCGGCCAAGTCACGCCGCTGCAAGTGGTCGGGCCAGGCAATGCGAGAGGTACACCCCACCAAGCCCCATGGGCGGATAGGTGCGCCGATCGCCTCGGCTACCGCCAGGCCAGCTTGAAGCCCATCCTCGTGGAAACCCGATCCCATCCAGGCGCCAGCATACCAAATACCGCCCCGGCCCTGAATGTCAGGCATGCGGGTTTGCGCCTGGACTGCGGCCTCATCAAAGACCGGGTGAGCGTAAGTTTCCACTTCGAGGACTTGCGCGGGGTCGGGCTCGGTCTCCGGGTTTAGCGTCACCAGGACCGGTGTCTCGGTCGACAAGGGCTGAAGGGTGTTCATCCAATAGGTCAGGCTGATCGCGCTTTGGCCTGCGCCATCACGCTTTTGCATATAATTCCAGCTCGCCCAGGCCTGTTTGCGCTGGGGCATGAGATTGGTGTCTGTATGCAAGACGGCGGTATTGTCCTGATAGCGGATAGCGCCAAGGCGGCTTGCCTCATCAGCATCTGCATCCTGCAGCAGGTTGAGCGCCTGATCGCTGTGGCACGCAAAGACAACGTGATCGAAGCGCTCAGACCGGCCCCCCTCAAACGTTATACAAGGCCCAAGGTCGGTTCGCTGGACGCCGGAAATACGTGTATTGAGGCGGATCTCACCCTCAATCGCCGCTGACAGTGCTTCAACATAATTGCGGCTTCCGCCTTTGACGGTGCGCCAGCCGGGCCGGTTGGTCAGCTTGAACAAGCCGTGATTGCGGAAAAAACGGAAAAACGTGCGCGCCGGGTATTGCTTCATTGTGGTCGCTGGCGAGGACCAAATCGCGGCACACATCGGAAGAATGTGATCATTGCGGAAGGCGTCGGAATACCCCTCTTCAATGAGGAAGGTATCGAGCGAGCGGTGCTCGGCCTCTATGTCTCGCTTCGAGGCGTCGGAATACAGACGCATGAGATCCGACAGCATCGACCACATGCGCGGACGCAGAAAATTGCGCTTCTGTGCAAAAAGGCCGTGAGCGTGAGAGGAATACTCGAACCCGCCATCATCAATGGAGGCGGCGAATGACATGTCACTCGGGGCGCTTTCGACGTCCAGCAAATCGAGTAATGCGGTAAAGTTGGGATAGTTCAGCGGATTGTAGACGATGAAGCCGGTATCGACATCGACGGTTTCATCGCCAAGAACCACCCGGCGGGTATTTGCATGTCCACCGAGGCGGTCATCGGCTTCAAACAGGGTGACATCGAAGCGCTTCGATAAGAGCCAGCTGGCGGAAAGCCCGGAAATACCTGAGCCAATTACCGCGACGCGAGCGGGGGAACCATTTTGCATGCGACCTCTCGAAGCATTGATTTTTGCTACCGTGAGGTCTACGCCCGGTTTGGAAAAGCGGATCAGTTTACGGGTGATTGATCCAATTGCGCGCGCGCATCGTAGAAGTTCGCATGTTTGTTGCTCTACGATCAGATAGCGCGCCCGTAAGGGACAGGCGGCGGGACCCGGTCCGGGAGCGATTGGCGTCGAAAGTGGTGATAGAGGCTGAAATCGGCAGCGCGCGAGCCAAGCTCGTGCAGCTGATCGAGCGCGTGGGTCGATCGCAGGATCGCTCCGCGTTCAAGTCTTTATTCGAGTATTTCGCGCCACGCATCCGGGCTTACTACGCCAAGCGTGGCTTGGCGCAGTCTCATGCGGATGATCTTACGCAGGAAGTCATGGTGTCCTTGTGGCGCCGTGCAGCCAGCTATGATCCCCGCAAGGCGGCTCCGTCCACCTGGATCTACACGATCGCGCGAAATCAACAGATTGATGATTTCCGTCGATCTTCCCGGGCCCAGCAGATTGATGAGCAGGATCCGCATTTTCATCTGAATGACGTACCGACCCAGGATTCCCTGGTCGAAAGGTCAGAGGATGCAGATTCTGTGGTTCAAGCCTTGTCAAGCTTGCCGGAAGAGCAACGTTACGTATTGAATTTGGCATTTCAGGAAGGTCTTTCCCACCGGGAAATCGCTGACCGCCTGGGATTGCCGCTTGGGACAGTGAAGTCGCGAATAAGGCTCGCGATGGACAAAATGCGCGTGAGTATCGGAGAACAGGAATGAGCCAGCGCGGTCACTTGCTGGATGATGCTTGGTACATGGACTACGCAGCGGGAACACTCCGCAGCGAAGGCGAAGAAGTACTGTTGTCGTCTCATTTGGAAATGAACTCGCATGCGGATGGCCGCGTGCGTGAACTGGAGCGCGTCGGTGCTGCGGTCATGATGATGTCCGCCAAGGATAGCGATCTGCCTTTCAGCGCTGATATGGTTCTGGACCGCATTGCAGACCTGGAAGAGGCGCCGACGTCTGAGCATGCGCCGATGATCCCGTCAGAGCCCTTTGTGCCGGCTGCATTGGATCAATTCCTGCTCCAAAAAAACAAGGACATCCACTGGGAGTTTCTGGGGCCGGGCTTGCGCAAAGCCATGCTCTGGACCGGTGAAGACGGTGAAAAGCTCTGGTTGTTGAAAGCGCAACCGGGCGTGGCCATCCCGCACCATGGGCATAATGGATCGGAACTCACCCTTGTTCTCAAAGGCGCATTCCATGATGGAGACCAGTGTTATCAGGCTGGCGATGTTGAGGAAGCAGGGCCTGAGACGGAGCACGATATCCGAATCGATGAGGGCGGAGAGTGCATTTGTCTCGCTTTGACTCGCGGCAAGTTGCGTTACGACAATCCGCTTTTGAAGGCGATGCAGGTCTTTACCGGGCTGTAGATCAACGGTTTTCTTCTGCGCATCGATTTTCATCGCGGATCTCACGCGTTAGAGTCGAACGAGCGTCGGGAGGATGCCGTTGAGATCACGGACACGAAAACAGTCCGCAGCCACCATCAAGGATGTCGCTGAGCTTGCGGGCGTGTCGGCAATGACCGTATCGCGCGTCCTCAACGACAAGGATAAGGTTCGGCCGGAAACGCGCGATCGTGTTCTGGCCTCGATTGAAGCGTTGAATTATACGCCCAACCTGTCGGCCCGAGGCCTGGTGAAGTCGCGGTCGTTTTTCATTGCACTCTTCTACAATAATCCCAGCCAAGGCTATGTAAGCGAGCTCTTGCTTGGCCTGCTGAATCGGTGCCGCCAGGCGGGATATCACCTGGTCATCGAGAACTGCGGCCCGAAAGAGAGTGACTGGGAAGGGGGCATTGATGCGATGCTGGCGGCATCGCATTTTGACGGCGTGATCTTGACGCCACCCGTGAGCGATTATTCCAGCGTTCGCGCGGCACTGGCTGAGGCTCAGCTGCCTTATGTTTGTATTGCGCCGGAAAAAGAGATTGGGGCGGCGCCTTTCGTTGAGACTGATGACTTCGTGTCTGCCGCGGGGATGACCCGTCATCTGATAGAGCTGGGGCATCAGCGCATCGGTTTTATCAAGGGCCCGCCGGAGCACGGTTCGAGCGCAAAACGAGAGGCCGGATTCCGGGCCGCCATGCGCGAAGCGAACCTGCCGGTTTCCGAAGAGTGTGTTGTGTCGGGAGATTACTCCTACCGCTCCTCGCTTGAGGCGTCAGAGGCCCTGCTCGCGCTGACCCAAAGGCCGACCGCCATTTTCGCATCCAATGATGATATGGCGGCAGCTGTGATTGCGACGGCGCATCGTCACGCCCTCTCTGTGCCCGATGATCTGAGCGTTGCGGGGTTTGATGATACGCAAATCGCGGCGACGATATGGCCGCATTTGACCACTGTCAGACAGCCCATAGAAGCCATGGCCGAGACGGCGATGGACTTGCTGTCTGAGGCCTGGAAAGCGGATCGTGCGCCTGAAAAAGCACAGGGCATTGTTATCCCATCAGAGCTCGTGATCCGGGATTCTGTCGCCGGGCGAAAAGCCGAATAAGTCTAAGCAATATTGGCTTATAAATTATAACCAGATTTGATTTGTGGTTGTTCGGCGTGCGCATTTTCTTCTTTTAAATCAGCGTCTTGATTGTTGTTTTGCGGCCATATGTGTTTGCCGTTAACGATATTTTTTGGCATAAGCCATTGAAAGAAAACACATAAATTAAGATTGCACTCGGTCTTCGTTTGCAACCTGTTAGCTTTTGGTTAGCGGAATCCTCCCGACACTCCGACCCTCAAATTACGCACTTCTCACCGCGGGCCTTGTCGCCCGCACAATTCGACAGCATGCGCGCGAGGCCGGAATGAGCGATTGGAAGACTGCACCGGAGATCGATGAAGCGATCTTGAACACTCTGGTTTCAGCGGTGGGGGCGGAGGCCTTTTCCGCGATGAAAGTGCAGTTCATCGAAGATCTGAAATCCCTTCATCTCGCCTATCAGGCGGCTTCCGACGCGCAAAACGAAAGCGCGGCCCGCGAGACAGCCCATGCCTTGAAGGGCGCAGCATCCAATATCGGACTTGCTCGTCTGGGCGCTTTGGCTGCGAGCCTTGAGCACGGCCAAGTCGAGAATGCCAGCGAGCTCGAGCCTGTCTTCAGTTCTGCCCTTAATCGGTTGAACGAGGTGGCGTGATGGAGGCTGAGATGACGTCGAGAACTGAAATCCTCCTGGGCTCGCGCTTGGACCTCAATGCCGCAGAAGCGCTTCAGGGAGAGATTCTGTCACAGAGGGACGGCGTTCAGATCCTTGCCGTGGACGGTTCCGAGGTCTCCCTGGTCGATACGCCCGCCATCCAGGTTTTGCTTGCCGCTGCGCATGATCACCAGGCCCGTGGCGGCCAGTTCGAATTGCGAGAGCCCAGCCCGGCTTTTGAAGAGGCAATGCAGTTGCTCGGCTTAGACGCCCAGCTCGAAAAATGGAGGGGAATAAATGAGTAAGCGAGTTCTGGCAGTTGATGATTCCAAGACCATGCGCGACATGGTGGCGTTCACTCTGAAGCGTGAAGGCTTTGATGTGATCGAGGCTGAAGATGGCATGGCAGCGCTCGATAAATCGGGTGACGGCGCCTACGACCTGGTGATCTCCGACGTCAACATGCCCCGCATGGATGGCATCACGCTGGTCGGCAAGCTGCGTGAAAACCCCAGCTTCCGCACAACGCCGATTTTGATCCTGACCACTGAGGCGGATCAGGAGAAGAAAGCGGCCGGCAAGGCCGCTGGCGCGACCGGGTGGATCGTCAAACCCTTTGACCCGGATCAGCTCGTCGATGTCGTCCGGCGTGTGTGCCGCTAGGGAATGAAGGGGCGAACGTGAACGATTTCGAGCAATTCAAGCAAACATTCTTCGAAGAGTGCGAAGAATTGCTGCAGCGCTTCGAGGACGTTGCGGTCACGCTGAAAGCGGGCCCCAACGACCCTGAAGGACTGGATGATCTTTTTCGATCCGTTCACTCAATCAAGGCCGGTGCAGGAGCGTTCAAGTTCCAGCGTCTGGTGGTGTATTCGCATGAGTTCGAGAATGTGCTCGATCTGATCCGGTCGGGTAAGCTCGAACTGGCCGACGGCGATCCCGAACTGATTGTTCAAGCTGGCGATATTCTGAACGATCTGGTTTGTGCGGCTCGCTCCGGGCAGGACGTGCAGGACGGTCATGAAGCGGAAATGCTGGAACGGATCCGAGCGATGGGAAGCCAGACCGGTACGGCGGCGGCACCTGTAAGCGAGGATGCAAGTAAACCCGATACGAATGGCGACTTTGTCGTCCGTTTCCGGCCGCATCGCGCCATGTATGAAACGGCCAATGAGCCGCAACTCCTGATCCAGGCCCTCAAGGCTGTTGGCGATATCTCCATTTTAGCAGACCTGTCCCGTCTGCCGGAATTGTCCAAGCTCGACCCGGCCGAAGGTTATCTTTCCTGGACCATCGAGGTGCGCGGTGCCGAGAACGAAGAGGCGATTGCTGAGGTCTTTGAATTTGTCGATGGTGATTGTGATCTGGTCATAGAGCCCATCAGTGCAGCCCCCAGAGAGGAGGGGCAGGCCGTTGAAGAAGCGCCGAGTGTTGCAACGCCCGCAGAGACCACTCTGGCCACATCCAACACACCGCCGGCAGCAGGGGCGAATGCCGCACCCGCTGCGGCGCAAACAAACTCAATCCGGGTTGAGCTCGGTCGCATTGATCGTCTCGTCGACATGGTTGGAGAGTTGGTGATCGCGCAGGCCATGGCGCTTGATAGCCTGTCTGAGCTTGTTGATATCCGCCACGTCAAACAGCTCCAGGCTCTGGAAGACCTGACCATGCGAACGCGTCAGCTTCAGGAGGGCGTTATGGCGGTCCGAATGCAGCCCTTGAAGGCTCTGTTCAGCCGTTTCCCGCGTGTCGTGCGCGATCTCTCCAAAAAACTGGACAAGAATGTCCGTCTCGAGCTCGAAGGTGAGGCAACGGAAGTCGACAAGACGATTATCGAGGAATTGTCCGACCCGCTGACCCACATGATCCGCAATTGCATGGATCACGGTCTTGAAACCGTTGCGGACCGCGTCGCTGCGGGCAAGCCCGAGCAGGGTGTGGTCAAGCTCTCCGCAGAGCATCGCAATGGCAGGATATTGATCCGCGTCAGTGATGATGGGCGCGGCCTCGATCCGGAAAAAGTCCTCGCCAAAGCCGTCGCAAATGGCCTTGTTGAGGAGGGCGCGGATCTCTCGAAGGAAGAAATCGAGGCGCTGATCTTCATGCCAGGATTCTCAACCGCTGCCGCGGTGAGTGACGTCTCGGGCCGGGGTGTCGGCATGGATGTTGTGCGCCGGAATATCCAGAAGCTTGGTGGCCGGGTCACGGTGGAATCCGAGTTTGGCAAAGGGTCCACATTCACGCTCGCGCTTCCACTCACCCTCGCGGTGCTTGACGGTATGCTGGTGGATGTGGCCTGCGAACGCTATGTGGTGCCGCTCTCGACAATCGTCGAAACAGTATGTGCCGAGCCGAGCATGATCCGCGATCTGCCTGAGGGTGGCTCGGTCATGAGTATTCGCGGCGAAATGATCCGTCTGATCGATCTTTGCTCCAATTTGCGACTGAGCCGTGAGGGCAAGACAGAGCCCTTGCGCAAGCTGGCTGTCATCGTGGAGACGGAGTTTGGCCGTCGGGTCGGGCTGGTTGTCGATGAATTGCTCGGCCAGCAGCAGGTCGTGATCAAGAGCCTGGAAACGAATTACCACAGTATCGACGGCATCGCCGGTACGGCCATCCTTGGGGATGGCCGCGTTCGACTCATCCTCGATATCGACGGATTGGCAAATATGGAGACGAGCACATCGCTCGCCTCTGAAGGGTCGGTGGACACTATGGATCCCATCATCTCAGGAGGAGTGGCGGAATGAACGCAGAGCAAGCTGTAATGGCTGCGGCGGAAGCGATCGCGGACGGGAAAGACATCCCGGCCGATCACCGCCAGTATGTCAGTTTCGCGGTCGGCGCGGAGCAGTATGCGGTCGACATCATGTCTGTCCGCGAAATCAAGGGCTGGACCGATGTGACCAGCCTTCCCAATCAGCCGGAATATGTCCGCGGTGTACTGAACCTGCGGGGGGCGGTTCTCCCGATCGTAGACCTGCAATGCCGTTTGGGGGCCGGGCTCACCGAAACCACGCCTAGACATGTGATCGTTATCGTAGCCTTGAGCAACCGCCAGGTCGGCATGCTTGTGGATGCGGTCTCGGACATTCTCGATGTTGCGGACGATAAAATTCAACCCGTGCCGGAAACCAATGGCCGCGAAGATGCGCGCGTCTTGTCCGGCTTTCTCACTGATCAAGAACAAATGGTCGCCATGCTCGATCTCGAGCGACTGCTCGGACACGCGCTGCTCGAAGAAGAGCCCGCTGAAGCGGTCGGCGCATAAGCTCAATCGAAGGAAAACGTTATGAACCAGATGACTCAAATCGCTTCTTCTGCCAGCGCCTTCGATACCGGGCGCCGGTCTCGCCTGATCTCCAGCACAGCGCTTTTCGGCGCCGGTGCGTTCGCCCTCGGCACGATCAGTTTTCTTGCAGCGTCCACCGGTATTGTGCCGGCTCTTCTGGCCGCCCTACCCGCTGCGGGCGCTTTGGCAGCCTGGAATTACCTGAAGGGGCAAGCCGGCGATGACATCGCGACCACGCGGCTCAAACAGGCTCTGGAAGGTTGCCAGCAGAATGTGATGATCGCGGATGCCGACCTGAACATCGTCTACATGAACGCGACGATGAACCAGATGATGGAGGAAGCGGAGACGGACATCCGGGAGCAGCTGCCCGCATTTCACGCCAAAGGCCTGATCGGGCAAAATATCGACGTGTTCCATAAAAACCCTGGCTATCAGCGTTCAATCCTGGCCGGATTGCGCCAGGCACATAAGACCAAGATAACCATTGGTGAGCGTGAATTCAGCTTGATTGCAACGCCGGTGTTTGATGCTTCCCAGCAACGCATTGGCACCGTGGTAGAGTGGGAAGACCGCACGGCCATGGAGCGCAAGCTCCGCGAACAGGCCAGGAGTTTCGCTGAGGGTGAGGCGAAACTCGCTGCTATTGATCGGGGGCAAGCGGTTATCGAGTTTGAGCTCGATGGAACGATTATCACGGCAAATGAAAACTTCCTTGCCGCCACCGGCTATGACTTGCGGGAAATCGAGGGCAAGCATCACAGGCTGTTCGTGGAGCCTGAGTACGCTTCAAGCCAGGAGTATCGTGACCTCTGGGAGACTCTCGGACGCGGCGAGTTTTGTTCCGGAGAATACAAGCGTATAGCAAAATCCGGCGCCGAAATCTGGATCCAAGCGTCTTATAATCCGATCTTCGACGAGAGCGGTAAACCGTTCAAAGTTGTAAAATACGCGACAGATGTTACGGCCCAAAAAGTGTTGGCCGCCGATATGACCAGCCAGATCGAAGCAATCCAGAAGTCCCAAGCGGTGATAGAGTTCGAGCTTGATGGCACTATCATCGACGCCAATGCCCTCTTCTGTGAAACCATGGGGTATAGCCGAGAAGAGATTATCGGCCGTCACCACTCCATGTTTGCAAAGCCTGAAGATGCGGGGAGCGCCGCCTATCGCGAGTTCTGGGACAAGCTCGGTCGCGGCATCCATGATCAGGGTGAATACGAACGTGTCGCTAAAGGCGGACGCCCGGTCCTGCTGCAAGCTTCCTATAATCCCATCTTCGACTTGAACGGAAACCCGTACAAGGTCGTCAAGTATGCGACCGACTTGTCTTCATCCGAGCGGATGAAGGAGAATTCTCGTATCCGGGCCGCTCTGGATAATACCACGACCAATGTGATGGTGGCGGACCAGGATCTGAACATCGTCTATATGAACGAGTCTCAGTCCGCGATGATGCGCACGGCCGAGGCCGATCTCCGCAAGGAGTTGTCGAACTTCGACGCCAGCGACCTCATCGGCAAGAATATCGACGTCTTCCACAAAAATCCGGCGCATCAGCGTGGCCTTCTGGCCCGGCTCACCTCTGCTTTCGAAACGGATATCAAAGTGGGCGGGCGGAGTTTCCATTTGATCGCCAGTCCGGTGCTCGACAATGGAGGTGAGCGCGTAGGAACGGTCGTTGAGTGGAAGGATGAGACGGCGGAGAAAGCGGTTGAGGCTGAAGTCCAGTCTGTCGTGGCGGCGGTGTCTCGCGGCGATTTGTCGACCAAGATTGCCCTCGATGGCAAGGAAGGCTTCCTGCGCAATCTCTCCGAAGGTGTGAATAGCCTGTCGGATGTCATGGGCAATGTGATGGACAACATCGCCGAAATGCTCAGCGGCATGTCGCAAGGTGATCTGACGCGGCGCATTGATGCCGACTTCGACGGTGTCTTCGGTGAAGTGAAAAATAACGCCAACTCCATGGCTAAGACGCTGCAAGATACGGTTCAGGCGATTTCCGGTGCGGCAGAAGAGGTTGCCTCCGGCGCCCAGCAAATCTCAACCGGTGCGTCCGATCTGTCCCAGCGTACGGAACAACAGGCGGCCAATCTGGAAGAGACCGCGGCATCCATGGAAGAGATGGCCTCTACCATCAAGCAGAATGCCGATAACTCTATCCAGGCGAGCCAACTCGCTTCAACGGCCCGCGATAGTGCGGATAAGGGCGGAGAGGTCGTGTCCAATGCGGTTGATGCAATGGGCAAGATTGAAGACTCCTCGCGCCGTATCTCGGACATTATCGGTGTGATCGACGAGATCGCCTTCCAGACCAATTTGCTCGCACTTAACGCTGCGGTCGAAGCGGCGCGCGCAGGCGATGCGGGTCGCGGCTTTGCGGTTGTCGCTTCGGAAGTCCGCTCCCTCGCTCAGCGTTCTGCCCAGGCAGCGAAGGACATCAAGGATCTGATCGTCGATTCAACCGAACAGGTTCAGGGCGGTGTCGATCTGGTCAATCAAACCGGCGAAGCCCTCACCGAGATCGTCGACTCCATCAAGCGTGTTGCAGACATTGTCGCTGAAATCAGCGCCGCCTCTCGCGAGCAGGCGACTGGTGCGGACGAGATCAACACAGCCGTTACGCAGATGGATGAGATGACCCAGCAGAATTCCGCTCTGGTTGAAGAGAATGCAGCTGCGGCCAAGACCATGAATGATCAGGCTTTGCGGATGCGCCAGCGCATGAGCTTCTTCAATGCGGGTGAGAGCAGCAGCGTGGTCGCGGCTCCAATGTCTGTCTCGGCCAGCGCGGCCGCTCCGGTAGCCTCTGGCGGCGGTGCGCGCGGGCTTCAGGTGGCGCTCGCAGAGAGCGTCCATGACGAGGATGATGATTGGAGCGAGTTCTAGGGTCATCCCTGGAAGCGGTTTGTCCCCATGGTCCGTGCCAACGCCCCCATTGCCCCCCGTGATCGTGAGTTTCACATGCGGGAAGAAGACTTCCGGGTGATCGCGCGGACCATTTACGATCATGCCGGTATCGTCATTGGCGATCACAAGAAAGAGCTGGTGTATTCCCGCCTCGCGCGGCGACTGCGCCAGCTCGGCTTGAGTGATTTCAAGGGTTATCTCGACCGGCTGGACGGTCCGCTCGGAGATGCGGAGCGCAATCATCTGATCAATGCGCTGACGACCAATCACACGAATTTCTTCCGTGAAGCGCACCATTTCGACTTCATTCGCGAGCGCCTGGTGCCTTACTGGAAGTCTCGGGCGAAGACGACCGGGGTCAAGCGTCTTCGGATCTGGTCCGCAGGATGCTCAACAGGTGAGGAGCCCTACACGCTCGCCATGGTTCTGGCCGACACTCTTGGCCGCGAAGGCGGGTGGGACTGGAAGATCCTGGCGACGGATATCGACACGAATGTCCTGGCGCGCTGCAAGGCGGGTGAGTATGAGGCAGCTGCGCGCAGCGGTATTCCTGAGCACTATCAAAAAGCCTTCCTTCGCACGATCAAGAACAAGACTACGCATATGCGGATGGCGCCAGAGCTTTGCCGTCACCTTGTATTCAACCGGTTGAATCTTCACGCCAGCTGGCCAATCCGAAAGCCCTTTGACGCGATCCTCTGCCGGAATGTGACGATCTATTTCGATGCACCGGCCAAAAACACGCTGATGCGCCGCTTTCGCGAATTACTCAAAGATGATGGCTGTCTGTTTCTCGGTCACTCCGAATCTCTGCTGGGCGGGGTGACGGATATGAGCGTTGCCGGTCGGACGATCTATGTCGTCAACGGAGGTGTCCACGATGCTCGCGGTTAGCAGAAGCACTCGCGAAGACGCAGCGACCTCCAGCCGGCACCTCGATAAAGCCGCCAATCGCTGGGTCGTAAAGGTCCTTCCGGGTGGGCAGCATGTGACGCCTGCCGGCGACAAAAGCGAGTTGATCTCGACGGTTTTGGGCTCGTGCGTTGCGGCGTGTATTCGCGATCCGGAGCTCGGACTGGGTGGGATGAATCATTTCATGCTGCCGCATGATGAGGAAGGGCTCTGGAGCGGGGCGAGCTTGGCCCTGCGCTATGGCAATCACGCTATGGATGCGCTGATCAACGATCTTCTCAAGCGTGGTGCCGACAAATCTCGCCTGGTCTGCAAATTTTTTGGCGGCGGCAATGTGATGCAGGGCATGGCGTGTATTGGCGATAAAAACTCCGCCTTTGCCCGTGAATACGCCAAGGCTGAAGGCCTGAATGTGGAGGTCTTCGACCTGGGAGGGGATCGTGGCCGCAGGATTATTTTCGATCCGGTGCAGGGCAAGGTGTGGCGCCGCTTCCTGTCGCGTCATGATGTGGATGCGGTCTTGGAGCGCGAGCGCTCCTTGAGCAAAGCACCGCCGCTACGTGCACCGGTCAAATCTGTTGAATTGTTTTAGGGGCCTTTGATGACACGAAAAATTCGTACCCTTGTCGTCGATGACAGCGCCCTAATGCGGATGCTTCTCCCGGCCATGCTGGAGCGCTCCAGCGAGATCGAGGTGATAGGGGCCGCATCCAATCCCTATGCCGCTCGCGAAATGATCAAAGAGCTGAATCCGGATGTGATTACACTCGATGTCGAAATGCCGCGCATGGATGGTCTGTCCTTCCTGGAAAAGATCATGCGGCTGCGACCAACACCGGTTGTCATGGTGTCGTCCCTGACCCAGGCGGGGGCTGATATCACCCTGCAGGCTCTTGAGATCGGCGCTGTCGACTTCATCGGCAAGCCGGTCATGGATATTGAGAAAAACATGCCCCTTCTCGCCGAGCAATTGATCGAGAAGGTGAAAGCAGCCGCGCAGTCTCGTGTGCGAAGGCGTCAACGTCCGCCTGTGGTTCAAGCGGAAAAGCTCTCCTTCGAGACGACAGAGGTTGTCATCGCAATCGGGGCATCAACGGGCGGTGTTGAGACTCTGGGGCGTTTGCTGGCCGGCTACCCCGCAAACGCACCCGGCACTGTCATCGCGCAACACATGCCGCCGCGCTTTACCCACCAGTTTGCGGATCGGCTGAACCGGAATGTCGCTGTCCAGGTCCGCGAGGCGGAGCATGGCCACCGAATCAGACCGGGGCAGGTCCTGATTGCACCGGGTGACAAGCATCTCACCCTCAAGCGCTCAGGCGCGGATTATGTCTGCCGACTGACTGAAGATGCTCCGGTTTGCGGGCATCGGCCGTCCGTTGATGTGCTCTTTCAATCGGTCGCCGCGGCAGCTGGATCGAATGCCATTGGCGTGATCCTGACCGGAATGGGACGTGATGGGGCACAGGGGCTGAAAGCGATGCGCGATTCCGGGGCAACAACGATTGGACAGGATGAAGCGACCAGCCTGGTCTATGGCATGCCCAAAGCGGCATTTGATGTAGGCGCCGTCGAAGAGCAATTACCCGAGGATAAGATTTTACCAGCCATAATGCGCCATGTTTCACACCGCGGAACGGCATTGCGGATCTAGCCCCGGCAACGGCCAGGACGCGAGGAAAACGATAATGTCTGCGATACCAAAATTCGAAGAAGTTTCCGGCGGCCGAGCCGAGCCTCGCACGGCATTTGCGCGATTGTTGTTGGGAACAATCGAGTCCGCAAACGGGATTTTGTGCGATACGGCCGAGGATGTTGAAGCGCAGACCGGGCGTTTGAGCGCTCTATTCCGGAGCCTGACCGAAAACACCGACTCCCAGACAAACAGATTAGGCGACCTCGTTGGCCAGATTGCGTCGGTTGAGCACAATGGCGAGACGATTGATCTCGTTTCCTTCCCGACCATTCTCCAGCAATCCCTGACGGAAGTGACCGAGCGCATTCTTGTTCTCTCCAAACAAGGCGTCTCGCTGATCTACTCGCTAGATGAAATTATTGGCGAAATCGACGAGGTGAACAGCTGCATTACCGAAATCGAAGCCATCAATAAGCAGACCCGGCTTCTGTCCTTGAACGCCCAGATCGAGGCGGCTCGAGCCGGTAGTGCTGGAGGCGGATTCCAAATCGTTTCCACCGAGATGCACGAACTGTCCCGACGCATTGATGCCTTGTCCGAGCGAATGCGGGCATCAATTACCAAAGTGACTGAAAGCGTTCAGGAAGTGATCGGGTCAATCCGCACGGAATATCAGGAGCTGAGTGAAATCGGTGCCATGGATCTCACCAGCCATATTGATGCGAAGGAACAGCTTGAAGTCCTTCTGAAGGCGCTCATTTCTCGCAATGAGAGTATCCAGCAGACACTGGGAGATAGCACGGAAACATCGCGCATGATTGGCGATGAAATCCGTGAAGTCGTTGTCGCCATGCAGTTCCAGGACCGGATGAGACAACGATCTGATGCAATCGTCGCGGCCTTTGGCAAGGTGGCGGAATTCATGGAAACCTGCCCGGACCTTGTCGCGGACGAAGCAAGCTGCCAGTCTCTCACAACGACAATTCTGGATACGATCACGCTTTCTGAAGTGCGCCAGGTCTTCGCGCGCAATCTCGGCGGCGCCGAGGCCGAACAGGATCGGTCTTCGCCGCCATCTCCATCCATCGAGCTCTTCTAGGGGGGAAGCTATGGACTTCAAAGTTGTCACTAAACCGGACACGACATCGATCGAGCTGAGCGGTGTACTGACCTTCGATGATCATGAACGGTTCAAGGCCGTGGTTGAAGCGATCACTGTCGCTGAGAGCGACGGCGTGGAACTCGACTTGACCGGCATGAAAATGATCGACTCCGCGGGAATTGGTATGTTGCTCTTGGCCAATGACCGCGCCGGTAAAGCGGGCAAGACTTTGGCGCTTCGTGGTGTGACCGGGCATGTCGCAAAAGTGGTCGAATTGTCGAAGGTCGATCAGATCATCAAAGTCCTCTGACAGGCTGATTTCCATGACCGACACGCGCTCGCCCAAGGATAGCGACAGTGCAGACCGGGCGGCTATAGCCCTCGATGATGCGCGCATTCTCATTGTCGATGATCTGCGCTCGTCCCGCATGCTGATCGGCTCGGTTTTACGGGCGGCAGGCTTCCACACGCTTGAATTCGCTGAAGACGGGATTGAGGCGCTGGAGAAGTTTCAGGCCTTCAACCCTGATATCATGCTGTTGGATATCGTGATGCCGCGCATGGACGGATTTGAAGTCTGTGAGCGTATCCGTAAGGACCTCAAGAGCGACACACCCATCCTGGTGCAGTCCGGACTGCAGGAGGGTGAACATCGTGTGAGAGCCTTCGAAGTGGGCGCTTCAGATCTCGTCTCCAAGCCGATCAATGCCGGCGAGATGATTTCGCGGGTGAAGCTTCATGTTGAGCGGCGGCGCCTGGTTGAGAGCCTTCGAAGCTATCGGCGTCGTATGGAAGATGAGCTGAAATCTGCCGAAGCCATGCAGCTCTCCTTGATGCCTGAGGCGCCCGAGATAGACAGGATTTCCGAGGGGCGTGGGGCGCGTGTAGAAGCCTTTTACCGTGCCTCCAACCAGTTGGGCGGGGATCTCTGGACGATTTTCGAGATTGATGAAGACCGTTTCGGGCTCCTGATGGTCGATTTGTCGGGGCACGGCGTGTCAGCGGCGATCAATGCCTTCCGCCTTCACGTGTTGATCGAAGCGCATCGATTGAACCGCGCCGACCCAGGGACGTGGCTCGCAGACTTGAGCAAGGATCTTTACGAGATGCTGCCGATCGAGCATTTCGCGACCGGGTTTTATTGTGTGTTTGATCGTCGGACATCCTGTCTCACCTATGCGACGGCCGGTGCCCCGTCTCCGGTCATCGTCAAGGCAGATGGGCAGACCGAATTGCTGGACGCCAGCGGTTTGATCATGGGCGTGACATCCGCTGTCGATTACCCAAATCAGCAGGTGCAGCTCAAGCCGGGTGACCGGTTATGCCTCTATAGCGATGCGCTCTATGAGGATTTCAACATCCCCGAAAAGTCGCTTCAGCCCGAAGAAATTGCGGATCATGTGAAAGCCTCGTGTGAGAGCGCAGAGCCCGGCGGCTTCCCCAAAGCGCTAATGTACCGGGTTTATGGAGGCATCCCACAGGACTTGCCCGATGACCTGACCATATTGCTGCTGGAGGTCGCATCGTGAGCGCGATCTATTGGGTGAAAGTCACGGATGACAGGCTTGCAGACCAGATTGCTGAAGCGCTCGGCAAGGAGACGGAGATCTTTGACGGTGCG
Source organism: Alphaproteobacteria bacterium (assembly GCA_018222865.1). Classification (GTDB taxonomy): domain Bacteria; phylum Pseudomonadota; class Alphaproteobacteria; order Caulobacterales; family Maricaulaceae; genus Maricaulis. The sequence continues at coordinate 385,067 of JAAEZM010000001.1, read as the reverse complement.
GCGCTGCCGGATGATGGGCAGCTCGGCCTGCTGATTGTCGATGATGCCCATGCGGATCTCGTCCCGCAGGTCGATAAACAGGCCTTTGCCGGTGCGCAGACCGTTCTGATTACCCAGGACCCCGCCAGCGGCCGTGCGGACTTTGTCCTGCCTGCTGATGTCGACGCGTCGGTCCTGAAGCCCGTTTTCACCGCTGCACGCGAGTTTCGCGATCAAATGATGTCGCTGCAGGCGGATGTGGCCAGTCGCCAGTCTGCTGTCGGGACGATCAATTATGGCCAGTTCGTCCTGACGACATTGGAGGAAGCGCGTAATCTCTCGACCATGCTGGCGCTGGCCTGCCCCAATTCAGACGTTGTCGCCATCGGGCTCCAGGAGCTTCTGGTCAATGCTGTTGAGCACGGCAATCTCGAGATCACGGCGGAGGAGAAGCAGGCGCTGATCATCGATGGCAGCTGGCGCGATGAAGTAGAGCGACGCCTGAGGGCGCCCGAATTCGCCGGACGGGTTGTCTTGGTCAACTTCCAGCGCGGCGAGAGGCTGATCGCGATCACCGTGCAAGATGATGGCGCTGGCTTTGATTACAGCGCCTATGTCGAATCCGACACACCCAGCGAGGGGTATCGCGGGCGTGGTATCGCGATGGCTCGTGACTTGTCTTTCTCCTCAATCGCTTATCTGGGGCGGGGTAATGTGGTGGAAGCTACAATCCTGCTTGAACGCGATGACGAGAACTGACCCCGTTGGCGGAGGTGTCATGATCCGCTTTTTCTGGCTTTTGTTCGGACTTCTTGCGACTGGGCTTGCCTTTGCGGGTGCTCTTTTGCCGCTTCTGCCGACAACGCCTTTTCTATTGCTGGCGGCCTATGCTTTTGCGCGCAGCTCCAAACGTCTCCATGACTGGCTGCTCAATCATCGCCAGTTCGGGCCTTTGATTTCAAATTGGCGCGATCATGGCAGTATTGGTCGGCGTACCAAGCTGATATCCGTTCTGGTTATGGTCGCAGCACTCGGGTTGAGCTGGCAGATGGGTGTCTCCACCCGGCTTCTGCTCATCCAGTGTCTGGTTATGGCGGGGGCGGCGACCTTCGTTTTGTCCCGCCCCTCTGGTCCTAAATCAGCATCGAAGCGGGATTAGGGCTGCAAGCCCAGCAAGGCCGCACTGTCGCAATGCCAGCATGTATCCGCTCCGATCGGGCTGCCTGGCGGGATTTGGGTCGCGATTGTCGCGAGGCTCTCTCCAGTGTCAATACGCGCAAGGCCTGCCTCGATCCGCGCAGACAGCCAGTCACGATGCGCCCGGCTCCCCGCTTGTCCACGGCCGCGAAGGCTGCGCTCAAGTCCGTTCAACCGAGCCCGCGCTTGTGTGCTGGGAACCGGGTCGTCGCTGGATGCCAGTCTGAGAAGTTGTTCAACATATTCCGTCTGAACCGCCTCGCGGACCAACTCAATTCGCGCCGCTTCATCGCGAGGGGCCTGGAAGATGGCCTGCTCGGTCTGATCGAATAATTCCTGCGGCGATAATTGCTGTGGATCGCGTAGGGCTTGATCTGCAATCCTTGAAACTCTCGCTGGGGACAGCATGGCAGAGAAGGTCAAACGGCCCGCTGCTGCGGCTGCATCCCGGCGGCTGAAGGCTGGATAGGCCGAGCTCTCGAACAATTCACGCGTCGCCGCCGCCTCATAGTCGGCAAACGGATCGGGTGGCAATATGGCCAGGACTTCATCGCGAATATCCAGCCGGGCCGGGTCGACAGTCATGAGCAAGGCCGCCAGAGCCGCGCGCTGAGCTTGTGGTGTTTCCGGCTGCATGCCGGTAACGGCACCATCGCTCCGTTCATAAGCGAAGTGAACGCCGCCGAGTGCCTTGGCCGCCGCTTCAGTCTGATAGCGATGATAGAGATAGATGGGCGGGAAGACGGCACGCAGAGCGCTCAGCGGTTGTCCTGATCGCAGTGTGTGAGGTCCAAAGCGCGACATAGCGGCGTCACGCACTGCCAGCGTCTCAATCAGCATCTGGGTTGGATTGCCACCATTATCCCAGAGATTGGCAAGTGGATGCGCGGAATTGGGTCCGCGTGAATGGCGGTCCGTAATGTAAAGCAGTCCGTCATCGCGCGCGTCTGCCAGGATGCTTTCGAGCAGATCCGCCTCCGCTTCCGGTGTTTCCGCCTGTCCATAGAGCCAGGAAATCGCGGCGCGGTCCCAACCTCCAATGCCGACATCATAGATCTCGGACACATCAAACTCGCCCGCATTATCAAGTGTGACGAGCGGTGCTGGGTAATCCATGACGGAGGCCCGGTCATTAATGCTGGCAGCAAAGTTGTGAGCCAGTCCGATTGTGTGGCCTACTTCATGTGCTGAAAGTTGTCGGATACGAGCCAGCGCCATTTCCAGCGGATCCGTCGCGCTTCCATCTCCGGTGCCCTGGGCGCCGAGAAGGCCTTCGAAGATCATCCGGTCCTGTCGCACCCGCTGACTGCCCAGTGTGACATGCCCTTTGAGGATTTCACCGGTGCGGGGGTCTATGACCGATGCGCCGTAGGACCAGCCGCGGGTCTGGCGATGCACCCATTGGATGACATTATAGCGGACATCCAGCGGATGGGCGCCTTCAGGCAGAAGCTCGACGCGATAACCATCTTCAAAACCGGCCGCTTCGAACGCATCTGCCCACCAGCTCGCGCCTTCAATCAAGGCATCACGAATAATGTCGGGTGTGCCGCGGTCAACATAGAAAACGATCGGCTCTTCAACCGGACCGGACGCCGCTGTCGGATCAAGCCGGTTTAGCCGGTGACGCAGGGCCACTTCCTGCCGGATCGGCATGTCGAGAGGGGCTGCCATGTCATAGACCGTGCGCTGGATACTCCCAGCGCGCTGGTCGGCATAGCGGATCGTGTATCCCTCGTCCGGGAGTGCCACAAAGGAATGATGGACGGTCAGGGTGACAGCGCTTGGATAGGGGGTGACCTCTCGAACTTCCGATCCGGGGGCGCTGCTCGAAAGTGTGAGCAGGGCATCGATTTCAATGTTTTCCGGGAAAACCAGCACGCTGTCTGTCAGCGGAGCGCTGCGATCGGTATCGATGGAAAAACTGCCCTGGTCTGTGGCTCTTAACCGGCCGATTGTGTCGACCGGATCGCGTTCCAGAAATCCGGAAATATCAATGAGAACGCGGCCATCTTCCTCAGCCAGGATCTCGGTCTGCCAGATGACCGAGCGGGCGAAAGACTGCGCAGTGGCGCGCGCTTCATCAGCACCAGCACCGCGGGCGATATAGGTCGTGTTTTCGAACTCGGCGAAAACGGCGTTATTCACGCGAAAGAAGCGCAGGATTTCAGACGAGGTGCCGCGGCCGCGATCCAGCCCGACAGGGTTGGAGCCAAGGCCCGAGGTCAGCCGACCGGTATAGATATATCGCCCCAGTGACCCATCTTCCTGGGCTGACAATTCCAAGAGTACGCGGCCTTCTGCGGCATCGACATGCACGGGAAGCAGCCCGTCCATGCGCTCCATATCCCCTGTTTGAGAAGCGATGCTCTCCTGCGCCTGGGCCATTCCGGCGGCAAATGCGGTCATAAGAGCGAGCGCGCCAGCGCTGGCAATCCACGTCTTCATGCTTGTTCTCCCCGATATTCGCGCCCACGCTAGCGAGGCTCTGCGTAGATGTCACCTCGCGGAGCGAGTTGAAATGACAGATTGAATATTGGATCCAATTTGAGTATTTCCAGTTTTATGACCCCCTAGGCAGCCGGGAAAGGGCAGAGGATGACACAAATCGACTGGGCCGGAGTTTTCCCGGCGGCGACCACGCAATTCGATGAAACCGGCCGGGTTGACCTGCCGGCAACGCAGAAAGTGATCGACAATCTGATCCGTGACGGCGTCCATGGTATTATTGCGATGGGCACGTGCGGAGAAAACAATTCCCTTCGCGCCGAGGAAAAGCGCGATCTGCTGAAGGCTATTGTTGATGTTGTCGATCGCCGTGTCCCTGTGATTTCCGGCGTTTCGGAGCTGACCACCGAATTGGCCGAAGACTTCGCCCGTGATGCAGAAGCGATCGGTGCAGATGGGCTCATGGTCCTGCCGGCGATGGTTTACGTTCCGACAGAGCTGGAGCTGGAAACGCATTTGCGACGGGTCGCGGCGGCCTCAAACCTCCCCATCATGATCTACAACAACCCGCCGGCCTATCGGGTGAGTATCTCGGTGGACACACTCAAGCGGCTCTCTGATGTCGAGACGCTTGTCGCCATTAAAGAGTCCGCACCCGATAGCCGCCGTATCACGGATCTGATCAATGCATGCGGTGACCGCTATGCGGTTTTTGCGGGCCTTGATGATGTCGCACTGGAAGGCCTCTTCCTGGGGGCGGTTGGCTGGGTCTCCGGCCTGACCAGCGCTTTCCCGGAAGAATCCATTGGCCTGTGGGACGCATTCAAAGCCGGCGACCATGCCCGGGCTCTGGAGATCTATCGCTGGTTCATGCCATTGCTCCATCTCGATGCGGAGCATGATCTGGTCCAGTCCATCAAACTGGCAGAGCAAATAATGGGGCGCGGTTCCGAACGCGTTCGCATGCCTCGCATGGTGTTGACGGGTGAGCGTCGTGATGCGGTCATCGCCATGGTCGAGACCGCCCGGGATACGCGCCCGGTCGGCAAGGCGCTGGCTGCGACCGCGGAGTAGCCTCTTGAAGCGGCATATCTTCAGCTGTCTGGACGGTCACACATGCGGTAATCCAGTCCGGCTCATCCTGAGCGGGGTGCCCGAACTCGCCGGCAGGACAATGAGTGAGAAGCGGCAGGATTTCTTGGCGCATCATGACTGGATACGGACCGCATTGATGTTTGAGCCGCGCGGGCATGACATGATGTCCGGAGCGGTCTTCCTGCCGCCCTGTAGTGAAGACGCAGATGCCTCTATCCTGTTTGTGGAGACAAGCGGATGCCTGCCGATGTGTGGCCATGGCACAATCGGCGCGGTGACGATGGCGCTGGAGAATGGCGTCATTCATCCTGCGCGCCGCGAACACGTCCTTCTGGATGCGCCGGCTGGCCGCGTCCGCGCGGATATTGAATGGGAGGGCGACAAGGTCGCCGGTGTTCGCATCCATAATGTGCCCAGCTATCTCGCTGTGGCGGATCTGGAGGTCGATTGTCCGGAGCTCGGCCGACTCAAGCTCGACATCGCTTATGGCGGGAATTTCTATGCCATCATCGAGCCTCAGCCCGGATATGAGGGGATTGAGGCATTAGGCGTCGATCGAATTCTCAATCTTAGTCCCAAACTTCGCGCCTTGCTGTCCTCGGTGGAGCTTGCACATCCGGAGGATCCGACTGTGCGTGGCGTGTCCCACATCATGTGGACGGACAGGCCGCAAAATCCGCAGGCCGATGCGCGCAATGCGGTCTTCTATGGTGAACGTGCGATCGATCGCTCGCCATGCGGTACTGGAACGAGTGCGCGCATGGCTCAGCTCGCAGCAAGAGGCACGCTTAAGCCGGGCGATGTCTTCGTGCATGAGAGCATTATTGGCAGCCTGTTTCATGGCCGGGTCGATGGCGTCTGCAAACTTGGAAGCCTGGACGCAATCCATCCCAGTATTCGCGGATGGGCGCGCCAGACGGGGATCAATACGATCTTCGTAGATCAGGATGACCCCTTCCGGCACGGCTTCAGCGTCAGCTAGTGCTGTCAGCGAATTCCGGCCGTTGGCGCAAATGTTCAATCAAGCTGTCGCGGGCATGTTCGATATGGGCGCGCAGGAGCGAGCCCAGCTTCTCTCGATCACGCGCAATATAGGCGTTGAGTATTCCGGTATGTTCTTCATGCGCCCGTGCTGGCGCGGATTGGGTGAGCAAGAGCTGGAGCCGGACATATCGGTCAATATTGGCGTTCAACGTATCGACGAGCTGCATCGCTCTCGCCCGGCCGGCAGGGCGGTAAAGTGCAGTATGAAACGCCCAGTTCAGCTCTCCCCAATGTTCAACCTCGCCGGTTTCATAGGCGTTCTGTGAGCGCTCGAGAAGCTCGCGGGCTGCGCGGTGGTCATCCTCTGTCGCGCGCTCGGCAGCGCGCAAGATCAAGTCGCACTCCAGGATTTGCCGCAGATCGAAGAGTTCCTCGACTTCATCCACGGACATTTCGCTGACCACAACGCCCCGATGCGGATTGAAGACAACCAGCCCTTCTGCTTCCAGCTGGCGAAACGCCTCTCGAATGGGCATGCGGCTAACGCCATAGGCCTCTGCTAACGCCTCCTGACGCAGGGCTTCTCCGGCTTTTATCTCATTTCTCAAAATCCGCTGTCTGAGCTTTCCAGCGAGCTGGTCGACCACGGACGTCTTTTCAATCGGGTCTGCTGGGTGGGCGGGCATCTGAACCTCGTGCATGCAGCTGAGCGCGCTTGAAACCTAATGCTTTCAGGCGGATCTGTCATGCGGCCCGGCGCGATCCGGATTTGATGGTGCAGCATGATTTGCATGTGCAAAATGGGCAATTCATGCGCCATGTTTGAAACTGGGGGTAAAATATTTGATCCAGGCATGAGCGGTTGGTTGTTCGCGCAACAACTTCCTAAAAATACCGTGCCGCCCTCTTGTCTCGCATCAGCTTTTATGCTGCGCTGCAAAATTCCGTTTTCGCAGAGGGGTTCGTTTTGCTCAGATTTGTCGATATCAACCAGTCCTATCCGGAAGCTCGTGAGCCGCAGGAGCGGCGCGATGATTTCAAGGAAATCTATGAGCGCTGGGTAGCTGATATCGCGGAGAGCCAGGCGTCGCGGTGTTCTCAATGCGGCATCCCCTTTTGCCAATCGGGATGTCCTTTGCAGAATAATATTCCCGACTGGCTGATGCTGGCTGGAAGTGACCGCCTGCGCGAGGCTTATGAGCAATCCTCTGCAACATCCAGCATGCCGGAAATCTGCGGTCGCATCTGTCCGCAAGACCGCTTGTGTGAAGGGGCTTGTGTGGTTGAGAAGTCCGGCCATGGATCTATCACCATCGGGGCCGTTGAGAAATTCATCACCGATACCGCGTGGGAAGAAGGCTGGGTCGAACCCGTGAAACCCGGCGCGCCGCGCTTGGCCAGTGTGGGCATTATCGGTTCGGGCCCGGCAGGCCTGACCGCGGCTGAAAAGCTGCGAGAAGCCGGATATGAGGTGACGGTTTATGAGCGCGCGGACCGGGCGGGCGGTCTCTTAATGTACGGGATTCCGGGCTTTAAACTGGAGAAGGACGTGGTTCAGCGCCGTCTGGACCGGCTTGCCGAAGGCGGGGTCGAGTTCAAGCTGAACTGCGATGTTGGGCGTGATATCAGCTTTGAAGAGATCAGAAGTGCGCATCACGCCGTGCTGATCGCCACTGGCGTTTATGCTGCCCGTCAACTCACCTGTCCGGGTGGCGGCGGAGAAGTTCTGCCTGCGCTCGATTTCCTGACCCGCGCCAATCGCGATGATCTGGGTGATGCTCCGGCTGCGGATGACCGGCTCTCGGCAAAGGGAAAGCGCGTCGTGGTCATTGGCGGCGGCGATACCGCGATGGACTGTGTGCGAACAGCTGTCCGCCAAGGGGCTGAGAGTGTCACCTGCCTTTACCGCCGAAACCGGGCCAACATGCCGGGGTCTGCGCGCGAAGTGAAAAACGCAGAGGAGGAAGGCGTCGTTTTCGAATGGCTGGCCGCTCCGATTGCCATTATCGATCACAGCGATGCGTCCTTGTCTGTTCGTGTTCAGCGAATGCGTCTGGGGGCGCCTGACAGTTCGGGGCGCCAATCTCCCGAGCCCATTGAGGGCGAGGTCTTCGATTTGGGCAGTGATCTGGTGATTTCAGCCCTGGGCTTCGAGCCGGAAGACCTTCCGTCCTCATTTGACGCTCCAGAGCTGGCCTTGCATCGATGGGGGACCGTCGAGGCGGACCGGGAGACCCGAATGACATCGCTGGATGGTGTGTTCGTCGCTGGCGATATGTATCGCGGCGCCTCTCTCGTTGTCTGGGCGATAAAGGACGGGCTTGATGCGGCCGCCTCTATCGAAGCCTATCTGGAAAACCGTATCAGTGTTTTGGGAGCGGCAGAATGACAATGAAATCGAAAGCACCCGAAACCACGCCCGACAAGCTGGATCGCTTGACGGAAGCAGGGCTCTACCGGCCTGAGGATGAAAGGGATGCGTGCGGGGTCGGCTTGATTGCTGACATCAAGGGCGTCGCGCGGCGCGAGATCGTTGAGATGGGGATCTCGGCGCTTAAGGCTGTCTGGCACCGTGGTGCGGTCGATGCCGATGGTCGCACTGGCGATGGCGCGGGTTTGCGTATTGGTGTGCCGCAGGACTTTTTCAGGGCCGCGGTATCCGATACGGGGCATGAGCCTCAAGCCGGTGATGTGATCGTCGGGATGATATTCCTGCCCAGGACGGATTTTGCTGCGCGAGAACGTGCCCGCGCCATTGTGGAAGCCGAAATCCTGCGTGACGGGTTCGGTTTCTATGGCTGGCGACAGCCACCGATCGACACTTCGGTTCTGGGTGAAAAGGCCCGAGCAACCCTGCCGGAAATCGAACAAGTCCTGTTCCGCGACCCCGAAGGCCGTGATGACGAGACCCTGGCCCGCCAATTATATCTCGTTCGCCGTCGCATTGAACGACGGGCCCGCGAGGAAAATCTACGCGAGCTTTATGTGTGCTCTCTGTCCGCCAAGGACATTATCTATAAGGGGCTGTTTCGCGCGCAGGATATCGACGCTTTTTATCTCGACCTCCGCGATCCGAACTTCGTCTCGCCATTCGCCATATTCCACCAGAGATACTCCACCAATACCTTCCCGGAATGGCGCCTCGCTCAGCCGTTTCGGATGCTGGCGCACAATGGTGAGATCAATACGATCCGGGGCAATACGAATTGGATGCGCTCTCACGAACGCCCGATTGCCGAAACCGCCTTCCCGGACAGCACAAGTGATGTCTGCCCGGTTATTCAGCCAGGGGCGTCTGACTCCGCGGCTCTGGACCAGACGTTTGAAATTCTCGTCCGGGCGGGCCGCTCAGCGCCAATGGCCAAGACCCTTCTCATTCCCGAAGCCTGGTCAAAGCGAACCGATGTTATGCCGGAGAACTGGCAGGCGCTTTACGGCTATTGCAATGCGGTGATGGAGCCCTGGGATGGACCCGCTGCCGTGGCGGCCTTTGATGGCCGCTGGGCCGTGGCAGGGCTGGATCGCAATGGTCTGCGACCGATGCGTTATGCGCTTACCGAGGATGGCCTGCTTATTGTCGGATCCGAAACGGGCATGGCGCCTGTGCGCAGTGAACGCATCGCCCAGCGCGGTGCGATCACGCCCGGTCGATTGATTGCCTTGGATCTGCAAGCGGGAAAATTCTATCGTGAGAACGAGATCCTCGATGCCCTGAGTGCGGCGCACCCCTATGAGCGCTGGCTCAAGGGGATGACGGATATCGAACCGGTAGTCGGTCCGGGGCCAGAGCCGCTGCTCTATTCAGACGAGGAACGACGCCAGCGTCAGGCTGCTGCCGGCTATAGTTTCGAGGCGCTTGAAAACCTGCTGCGCGAGATGTCCGCAACGGGCAAGGAGGCAGTGGGATCGATGGGGGATGACACCCCCTTGGCCGTGCTGTCCGATGCCTATCGGCCCCTGTCGCATTTCTTCCGCCAGACATTTTCGCAAGTCACCAATCCTCCGATCGATCCTCTTCGCGAAGGGCGAGTGATGGGGCTTAAGACCCGCTTCCGCAATCTTGGAAATATTCTTGGTTTCGGAGAGCGCAGCGCGGATGTCCTCGTACTCGACAGCCCGGTCTTAACGAATGGCGCTTATGCGCGGCTGCGCGATTATCTCGGCGACACAGTCGTGGAGATTGATGCGACGTTCGACGCCGCAGGGGCGAAGGGCGATGGTGTTGCGATGCGTCGGGCGCTTGATGCGGTGATTGCCAAGGCGGCCGAGGCGGTCCGGGGCGGTGCCGGACATCTCGTACTGACCGATGAAGGCCAGAATGCGCAGCGTCTGCCGCTACCGATGATCCTGGTTGCGGGCGCCGTACACTCTCACCTGATCCGGGAAGGCCTGCGGACCGGATGCTCGGTGAATGTGCGCTCTGCGGAGTGTTTCGATCCGCACTATGCGGCTGTTCTTATCGGTCTGGGGGCCACCACGGTGAACCCTTATCTCGCCTTCGATAGTGTTGTGGGCGGTAGTGCCGGGCTGGAGGAAGAGCGCCGGGCCGGCGCTTTGAACTTGAAAACCGCGCTCGATAACGGGCTTTTGAAAATCCTCTCCAAGATGGGGATTTCGATCATCTCCTCTTATCGCGGTGGCTGTAATTTCGAGGTTCTGGGGCTGTCACGTGCCGTGATCGAAAACTATCTGCCGGGTGTGGTCAGTCGCATCTCCGGGATCGGCTTGCCTGGTCTGGAAGCGATTGCGATCGACCTGCACCGGACTACATGGGCGAAGCCGGCGAAACTCCCGATTGGTGGGTTTTATACGCGTCGCTCCTCTGGGGAGCGCCATGCCCTGTCGGCCCAAGCGATCAATGCGCTACAAAAGGCGGTGCGCCGGAATGATGCGACCGAGTGGGGCGAGTATCTCGCAGCGCTTGATGCCGAGGGTGTCACGCAATTGCGTGACTTGCTAGAAATGCGGCCGCTCGGTGAAGCCGTACCGCTGGAGCGGGTGGAGAGCGTCAATGGGATTCGCAAACGCTTTGTAACGCCAGGCATGTCGCTGGGGGCGCTCTCGCCGGAGGCGCATGCCGCGCTTAATGTGGCGATGAACCGTATCGGGGCGAAGTCTGTCTCCGGTGAAGGCGGCGAAGACCCGGCGCGTTACACCGCGCTGCCGAACGGCGATAATATGAATTCGGCTGTGAAACAGATCGCATCCGGCCGTTTCGGTGTGACCGCGGAATATCTCAATCAATGCCGGGAGATAGAAATCAAGGTCGCGCAGGGCGCCAAGCCTGGCGAGGGCGGGCAGCTGCCGGGTTTCAAAGTCACGGATTTCATCGCGAAAATGCGGCTTTCAACGCCAGGTGTGTCGCTGATCTCGCCGCCGCCGCATCACGATATCTACTCGATCGAGGATCTGGCCCAGCTCATTTATGACCTCAAGCAGATCAATCCGCAGGCGCGCGTGGGTGTGAAGCTTGTGGCCTCTGCAGGGGTCGGCGCAGTTGCGGCTGGCGTTGCCAAGGCCAATGCCGACATCATCAATATTTCCGGCAGTATTGGTGGGACGGGCGCTGCGGCTCTCAGCTCGATCAAGTTCGCCGGCGGCCCTCTAGAGCTTGGCCTGGCCGAGGCGCATCAAATGCTCTCACTCAATGGTTTGCGCGAGCGCATCACATTGCGTGCAGATGGCGGGATCCGGACCGGTCGCGATATCGTTGTGGCTGCGATGCTGGGCGCTGAGGAGTTCGGCGTCGGGACAACATCGCTCCTCGCGCTGGGCTGTCTGATGGTGCGGCAGTGTCATTCAAATACCTGTCCGGTTGGCGTGTGTACCCAGGATGCCAGCCTGCGGGAGCGCTTCGGCGGCATTCCCGATCATGTGGTCAATCTCATGACCTTCCTAGCTGAAGATGTTCGCCGGATCCTGGGTGGATTGGGTGCGACGACCCTGGAAGAAGTAATCGGTCGCTCGGATCTTCTTGCGCAGGTGTCGCGCGGCTCTGAAGCATTGGATGACCTTGATCTCAGCGCGATCATGATCCGCGCCGACGCGGCGGATCGTCCCGCCCGATCGACGCGCAAGCAACGCAATGAGGTGGCCCCTTCCCTGGATGAGCAGATCATTGCGGATGCTCGGCCGGTCTTTGAGCATCGCGAAAAAATGCAGCTGGATTACTCGGTCCAGAATACAGACCGCGCAGTCGGTGCGCGAACCTCTTCCCAGATCGTCAGAAGCTTTGGTCCGGATGGCCTTGCCCCCGGTCAGTTAACGTTGAAGCTGAAAGGGTCTGCAGGACAGTCGCTCGGGGCGTTCGCTGCGCAGGGACTTCGCATCGAGTTGTCCGGGGATGCCAATGATTATGTTGGCAAGGGCCTGTCTGGCGCCGATATCGTGATCCGCCCCATCGGCAGCGCCGCGGAGCATGATGTGATCATTGGCAATACCTGCCTTTACGGCGCGACCTCCGGTCATCTTTTTGCGGCAGGAAGGGCAGGGCAGCGTTTTGCGGTGCGGAACTCCGGTGCAACGACAGTCGTCGAGGGGTGTGGCACCAATGGCTGCGAGTATATGACCGGTGGTGTGGCGGTCATTCTCGGGCCGGTTGGTGACAATTTCGCTGCAGGCATGACCGGCGGAGACGTCTTCGTCTATGATCCTGAGCGACGCCTTGATGCGCGCCTGAATGAAGAGACTGTTCTGCGCGTCGCTTTCACCCAGGCCAGTGAGCACCGGTGCCGGTCATTGATTGAGCGTCATCTGGACCAGACCGGATCGCGGATTGCGGCGCAACTCCTGTCGAACTGGCAGGCAGAACGTCTTGCCTTCGTACATTTGCGGGGGCGCGAGATTATTGAGCGAGAGCAGACGCCGGATAATGAAGGCGATCTGTCCAGGACAGCGTGATGCGGAAACTTCATATTGCGGCGCAGCGAAGCCATTGGCCTCGCCTCTCGATGCGAGTATGACGGCGCACAGATTGTCAATTTCTCGAGGGGCTTGATATGCGCATCGATAAAATTTCCGCCGGCAATAATCCGCCGGAAGACATTAATGTCATCATCGAGGTGCCCGTAGGCGGACAGCCGGTGAAGTATGAGATGGACAAGGATAGCGGCACGGTTTTTGTCGACCGCTTCTTGCACACCCCCATGCGCTATCCGTGCAATTACGGTTTCATGCCGCACACCCTGTCCGATGATGGCGATCCGATTGATGTCATGGTGCTCGGGCAAACGGCTCTGGTTCCGGGCTGCGTCGTACGTGCCCGCCCCATCGGTGTACTTCTGATGGAAGATGAAAGCGGTATGGACGAGAAGATCCTCGCTGCGCCGCACGAAAAACTCTCTGCGATGTATGACGACATTCAGAATTACACGGATGTCCAGCAGGCAATCCTCGCGCGTATTGGTCACTTCTTTGAGCACTATAAGGACCTGGAACCGAATAAATGGGTCAAGGTTCAAGGCTGGGGTGATGCTGCCAAGGCACGCGAGCTGATCCTGGAATCGCTTGAGCGTGTGAAAGTCAAAGCCTAGAGCTTGCCGGCGCGGGCGTCCTTAAGGATTTCCCGCGCCGCATTATGTCCTGGCGCGCCGGTGACGCCGCCGCCGGGGTGCGTGCCGGATCCACATTGGTACAGCCCTTTCAGCGGGCTGCGGTGATCGGCATGGCCCAGGACAGGGCGCGCGGAGAAGAGCTGATCAAGGCTCAAGGCGCCATGGAAGATATCGCCTCCTATCAAACCGAACTCGCGCTCCAGATCGAGCGGTGAGAGGATTTGACGGCCCAGCACGGATGCTTTGAAGCCCGGGGCCCAGCGATCCACCGTCTCGATCATCAGATCGGCAACCTCTTCACGATGATCATCCCAGCTGCCGCCTCCTGGCAGGGTCGGGGCGACATGCTGGCAGAACAGGCTGGCGACGTGTTGGCCTGGCGGTGCGAGCGTCTCATCAAGGGTTGATGGGATAAGCAACTCAATAATGGGGTTACGCGACCAGCCCTCGCGGCGTGCATCACTATAGGCGCGTTCCATGTAATCGAGACTGGGGGCAATGATGATCCCGGCTGTCAGGTGATCCCCATCACCGGGCAGGCAGGTAAAGCTCGGCAGGCGATCAAGGGCGACATTCATGCGGAAAGTGCCGGAGCCGCACCGATAGCGGCTGATCCGGTCTCGGAAGTCCTCGGGGAGAGCGCCGGGCTCGATCAGCTGCTCGAAAAGCAGTTTCGGATTGAGGTTCGAGACCAGAGTCCTCGCATGCAGAACTTCACCGCTGGCAAGGCGGACACCGCTCGCACGGCCTTTTTGCGTGAGGACTTCGGCCACATCACACTGGGTTCGCAGGGTGACCCCACGTTCTTCGCAGCAGCGCGCCATGGCCTGAGTGATCGCGCCCATTCCCCCTATAGCATGACCCCAGGCGCCCTTTTTGCCATTCACCTCCCCGAAGACGTGATGCAAAAGCACATAGGCTGATCCCGGCGTGTACGGGCTCGCATAATTCCCCACGACACCGTCAAAACCGAGCAAAGCCTTGATCGGCTCGCTTTCAAACCAGCCATCCAGCCAATCACCCGCAGACTTGGAAAAGAGGTCCAGAAGGTCTCGTTTTGCGGTCAGGTCCAGATTCGCCAGCTTGCCGCCCAGGCTGAGGGATTTGACCATATCCGGTATAGCGCCGAGCCAGCTTCCGCTGCGCAGATTGGGCGGCGTTTCAAGGACAAGCGCGCGCAGTGTATCGGCGATCGTTTCGAGGCGGGCATTGAACGCGTCCAGCTTGGCTGCATCGCTTGGGGAGAATTTCGCAACCTCACCAGCCGTCAAACCTTCTCCGGCAAGAAGATAGTTCTTCTCATCCAGTGGCAGGAAATTCCCCATCCGGCGTTCCACGACGCGCAGACCATGTCGTTCCAGATCAAGATCCGTGATGATCTTCGGATTGAGAAGCGAGACCGTGTAAGAGGCGACCGAATTCTTGAAGCCGGGGTGGAATTCCTCAGTCACTGCTGCTCCGCCAACCACATCACGGCGTTCAAGCACAGTCACCTTCAGGCCGGCTTCTGCGAGATAGGCGGCACAGACCAGGCCATTATGGCCGCCACCGATCAGGATCACATCCGCGGCGTCTTGTGGGTTCGGGTTCACTATCGCAACCATGTGCGAGATTTCACACAGTGTTCGCGTTCACGCAACTCGCATGCTGCGATCAGCCCCAGGCGCCAGCGACGTCCTTGGCCAATACCAGTGCGCGGCCGCGAGCGACAGGAATTCCGCTTTCGCTTTCGCAGCTTGTAGACAGGTCGACGAGATGCTTGTCGGCGCGCAGTCTCGTGATCTCGACACGCGCAATCAGTTTTTCGCCATAGGGAGCGGGTTCCAGAAACTCGGTTTCCTGCTTCAGATAATTGGTTCCCTGACCGGGCAGATGCACACCGAGCAGGTAGGAAAACATCCCATTGATCAGGGCTTCGGGCACTCGCTCTGGGTCGAATGGGGCGCCGCTGAGCAGGTGGAGGGCCTCCGCATCATCGCGCGAAAAAGCCCGGGCACTTGTTACGAATTGACCAAGGGTCAATGCACCGCTCATCGGATGACCTCCGTTTGTCCCGTACAGGTGATCTCATTATCGTCCAGCCGGGTGACTTGCAGGCGGATCTGGGTGGTCGGTCCATCTTCACCTGTGATCTCGGCTTCAAAGCGAAGCGGTGTTTGCGCCGGTGAGGGTGCCGGGTACATGGTCGACTGACTGATTTGGCGGCATCCCGGCACCAATTCTTCGACCAGTCCCCGCAGGACTGAACAAAGCAACGCCCCATGCGCGACTGTTTTGCCGAAACGCATCCGCGCGGAAAATTCGGGATCGACATGGATTGGATTATCATCGCCCGAGAGCCGCGCGAATGTATCGAAATCGGCCTGGGTGAAGCTTTTCTCCAAGATGGCCTTGCTCATTGCGCCACCTCCGGGACTGGCAGGAGATGTTTTTGAACTTTGCCCGCCGCAGTGCGAGGTAAATCATAGGCGAAGACTACGTATTTGGGGACTTTATAAGCCGCCAGACGCTCGCGGCACCAGTCGCGAAGCTCATCCTCACTCGCGGTTTTATTGGGACGCAGCAGGATGTGGGCACAGCCGACTTCACCCCATTTTTCGTCCGCAACACCGGCGACAGCGCTCTCAAGCACAGCCGGATGCTCATCAAGAATATTCTCGACTTCAGCGGGGTAAACATTTTCTCCGCCGGAGATATACATCTCTTTCAGGCGGCCTGCGATGAACCAATATCCGTCTTCATCATAGCGCGCGAGGTCTCCGCTTTTTAACCAGCCATCTTCTGTGAAGAGTTTGGCTGTTTCCTCCTCGCGCTCCCAATATCCGGGCGTAAGGCCCGGGCCCTGGAATTGGAGCTCCCCGGTTTCGCCCGCGGGCAGGGGATTGTTGTCATCGTCGGCGACCCGGGCATTCACCAGGATTTGTGGTTTGCCGACCGATCCGATCTTTTCCAGCGCCCGGTCTTCATCGACAAGGAAAACGGTGGGGCCCGTTTCTGTCATCCCCATTCCATTGCAGACGATGGCTCCGTGTTTTGCGAAGGTTTCGACAAGAATATCGGGCAAAGGTGCGCCGCCGCAGGCCCAATGGCGCAGCTTGGTAAGGTCCGTCTTCTCGAAATCCTCATGCTGGATCAGGCCGCGATAACAGGCAGGAACGCCGATGAAGACATCCAGTTCGCCCGCATCAATCAGCTTGAGCATTGGCCCGGGCTCAAAGCCTGGCAAAATATGGTTCGTACCCCCCGCCATGAAGACAGGCAGTGTATGCAGGTTGATACCAGCCGTATGGAATAGGGGCAGGAAGTTGAGGGTGTGATCCCCGCCGCGCAGGCCGATCGCCTGACCAATATTGACGTAATTCACCACCGCCATGCGATAGGTCTGAATGACGCCTTTCGGCTTGCCGGTCGTGCCTGATGTGTAGATGAGATACCAGGTTTCATCATCCGGCCAGACGGGGCGGCCGGTATGCGGGGCGGCGCGGTCGCGCGCCAGGGCGTAATCGGTCTCCAGATCGAGATGGTGGATTGAGGTGCCTTCAATCGCTGCCGTCCCGTTGGCACGGTCTTCTTCTCCCGTGATGAGGAGTTTGGGGTGGCAATCCTCGATCAGCCCGGCCAGCTCTCCCGATGGCATGCGCCAGTTCAGCGGGACCAGAATGGCGCCCAGCTTCCCGCAGGCAAAAAGCGTTTCAAAAAACTCCACCCGGTTCCGGCAGAGGATAACAATACGGTCCCCCGCTTCGATTCCCTGTTCTGCCAGTACGGTCGCAGCTTGTGATGCGCGACGGTCGAACTGCGCATAGGTAATGCTCTCATCGCTTTCCACATCATGGAAGGCAACTCTGTTAGGGCTAAGCTGCGCGCGCTTGGTGCTGAGGTCTGTAATCATGCGGCACCTTTCCTTGACGTCTTTGAGGGGGAAGCGAAAGCTTGCATGCGAGCGAGGGTTTCTGGTTTGCGGATTTGTTCCAGGAAGGCTTGGCGCTCGGCTTCGAGCCGGTCAGCCAGGTCGACACCAATTGTCAGGCGTCTGGCCTGAGCCATCACACTGCCATCCAGCTGTGCGGCATGTTGGAGAAGACTGTCAATTTGCGCAGTTCTGCCTGCGCTATCGGCCATTGTATCGGCCAAGCCGGCATCGCCCGCCATATCTGCAGTCCAACGCAAATCCCGTGTGAGCCAGTTAAGGGCGCGATGTCTGCCAATCTGATCGGGTAGAATAGCAGTCCAGCCGCCATCTGGCGCGAAGCCCATCTGTGCGTAGTAAGGCTGAATGAAAGCGCTCTGATCGAGCAAGACATGATCAGCTATCAGCATCAGGCCGATGCTGCCGCCTGTGACGGGGCCATTTACATCACTGATAATGAAGCCTTGATGGTCCGCCAGGGCGAGGAGGGTCTGATTGAGGCGTCCCACAAGCTGGGATGCATAATCGGTCAGCGTGTCGGTAGTCTCTGCGTGATCGAGAAATCCGCCAATATCCCCGCCCGTCGAAAAAGCCCGGCCGGCTCCTGTAAGGATGAGGGCTTGCGCATCGGCATGGTCATTCAGGGCGGTGATGAGCGCGTCGAGGAGTGGTAAAACAAGGCTATTGCCGCGTTCTGGACGGTTAAGCGTCAGGCGCAGGACCTCCCCATCCCGTTGGGAGAGAACAGGTGTATCTGCGCCGTGCGACGTCATTTCTCGAGCCCTTTTGCGATCATTCCGATGGCGGCCTCAGCAATATCTTCCGGGGATTTGTTGCTGTCCCAGATGCCAAAGCGCAGTCCGAGGAAAACATTGAGACCGATCAGCCCCCAGGCGCGGACTTCATTATCGGCCGGCACGATTTCGCCGCGGCTTTCCGCCTCGCTCAAGGCGCGGCCATAACCTTCGGCAAACCGGTCATAGTGTGCCTTATATGCATCAGGGGCGACGAATTGTGCCTCTTCAATAATGCGATAGAGGTTGGGGTGTTCGCGTGTGAATTCGATATAGGCGACCAGGCCTTTGAACTCCGCATCCAGTCGTGTCTTGGCATCGCTGGCACGTTCGGCCACCCAGGCCCGGACCTGGTGTCCCATATGGGCAACAAGTGCCCGGAATATTTCATCTTTTGAATCGAAATAGACGTAGAAAGTGCCAAGCGCAACGCTCGCGCGCCGCGTGATGTCACCGATTGAGGTGGAATGGAATCCATTCTCACCGAAGGCCTTTTCTGCAGCCTCCAGAAGCTTGTTTCGCGTGCGTTGGCCGCGCGCGGTTTTCGGATTCTTGCTCGGGTCAGTCGCTTGAGAAGTTGACATATGATTCAGTTTTCACACAATTGTCGTTAATGCAATATGCCACGAAACGCGCATCAAGCGAGGCAAGGGGAGAGAAGAGCGCAGTGCTGCAGCCGGATCCACATCAATTGGCGAGTTTGGCGCCGCGTCACGAGCAGATCGAGCTCGGGGACGGTACACGCCTGCATTACGCCGATCACGGCAGCGGCATGCCGGTCTTGCTGGTCCACGGCTGGGCCGCCTCCGGGGCCTTCTTTGACGATTTGGCCGCTATGCTCGCAGCGGATATGCGGGTGATTGTGCCTGATCTGCGCGCCCACGGAGATACCGCATGCGGCCAGTCCACTCTCACAATTGACCGTCTTGCCGATGATATGGCCGAGCTCATAGCAGCCCTTGAGCTCGATTCCGTTGTGGTGCTTGGCTGGTCGATGGGCGCCATGGTGCTTTGGCGGATGCTGCTGCGGCACGATCATCGTGCGGTGGCGGGCATGGTCGTCGAGGATATGAGCCCGCGCGTCCTGAATTCTGAGGACTGGCCGCTCGGCATGTCGAACGGGCTGGATGTGCAAGCATCGGCCCGCGCCGTGCGCGCCATGCGCAGCGATTGGACAGCCTATGCGGAAGCTTTCACTCCGCGCATTTTCTCACGCGATCGCCTTCACCGTGATCCGGAAATGATCGCCTGGTCCCGTGACCGGATCAAAACACTCGATAGCGACGCCATGGCGGCGCTCTGGTCATCAATGACCGCGCTGGACCTGCGTTCGGATTTGCCAGCGATCAAAACACCCACACTCGTAATCTATGGCGAGCGCAGCGACGCCTATGGACCGGAGACGAGCCGTTATCTCGTCGAGACTTTGCCCAATGCGTCGAAGAAGGGGTTCGCGCACTCAGGGCACGCCCCGCACATGGAAGAAACAGAAGAGTTCGCACGTGCGGTCCTGAACTTTGCTCGGCTGGTACAGCCGGGCAGCAAGCACTCTGATTGATTGAGGGGAGTACCTTATGAAACTGACCAAAACGATCTCGCGATCCGCCCTGCTCCTGGGTACGATTGCGTCCACCACGCTGATCGCGCCGCCCATCCTGGCCCAAGACGGCCAGACCGCGACAGAAACCATCACGGTCACGGCGCGTCGTCGTGAAGAGACATTGCAGGATGTACCGCTGTCCGTCAGCGCTTTTTCCGGTGATGATCTGGAGCGCCTTGGCGCTGTCGATATCGTTTCAATCGCAGAAACGACGCCGAATGTGACCTTGGAGGTCTCTCGCGGAACCTCATCCACCCTGTCCGCCTTTATTCGCGGTGTGGGTCAGCAAGACCCGGTTGCGGGTTTTGAAGCGGGTGTCGGCATCTATGTTGACGATGTATATCTCAATCGTCCGCAGGGCGCGGTGCTCGACCTCTATGACGTTGAGCGCATCGAAGTTCTGCGCGGACCGCAAGGCACGCTCTATGGCCGCAACACGATTGGTGGTGCCGTCAAATACGTGACCCGCCGCCTTGATGCTGAAGATCCGACGCTGAATGCTCGCGTCAATGTAGGTAATTACAACCAGTTCGACACGCTGCTGTCCGGCTCTGTGCCGCTGACCGACACCTTCCGTGTTGGCGGCGCTGTGGCGCGCTTCACCCGCGATGGTTATGGCGAAAACGTCTATCTGGGCGAAGACAATTATAACAAGGATCTGACCGGTTTCCGTTTCTCCGCTGAGTGGGAGCCGACCGATAATCTCTTCTTCCGCTTGGCTTATGATGATGTGGAAGACACTTCCAATCCGCGCGGCGGTCACCGCCTGATTCCAGGTGCTGCGTCTGGCGCGCCGGTCCTGGATGATGTCCATGATACGCGTGCGGGCCTCAATGTCGTTGATCAGCTGGTTGAAAGCGATGGTATCTCGCTGACGGCCGAGTGGACGGTCAATGATATCTGGACCATCCGCAATGTCGCTGCAGACCGTAGCGATCGCTCCGTGACACCGATCGATTTCGACAACCTGCCGAGCGGTGACCTGGATGTCCCGGCGATCTATGAGAACGAGCAATTCTCCAACGAGCTGCAATTCCTCTTCCAGGATGGCGATCTCGCGGGCGTGTTCGGCTTCTACTATCTCGACGCCAATGCGCTGACCGTTTTCGACGTTCTGCTCGATAATGTTGTCGCGGGTCTGAATGCCCAGACTTTCGGTGAAGTCGAAACGGAGACCTTCTCCTTCTTCGGCAACTTCACTTATGACATCAATGATCAGTGGAGCGCGACCGTGGGTGCCCGCTTCACCTATGATGAGCGGACGTCTCGGGTGCTGCGCCGTACCTATCTGGGCGGTTTCTCCGAGTTCTTCGGCGGCACCGGTGCATCAATTGCGACAACGTCAGACTTCCTCGGCACCAATGATTGGACCGATATCAGCCCGACCGTCTCCATCGCCTATGACCATGACGACCGGAATAATTTCTACTTTACCTTCAGCCAGGGCTTTAAAGGTGGTGGTTTCGACCCGCGTGCTCAAACCACGGGCGCTCCGGACTTCAACCAGGACGGAAACGTCACGGATGACGAAGTCTTCGAATTCATGTCCTTCGATCCGGAAACGGTCGATAGCTTCGAGATCGGCTGGAAGTATCAGAGCGGCAATTATCGCCACTCCCTGGCGCTCTTCTACATGGACTACACCGATATTCAGGTTCCAGGCTCTGTCGGCATCGACACCAATGGTGATGGTATCAATGATACCTTCACCGGTGTGACCACGAATGCCGGTGCAGCGACCATTACCGGTCTGGAATATGAAGGCTTCTGGTCCATCGCTGATGATCTCGCCTCGCCAGGCGATAATCTCAGCCTGACCTGGGCGGTTGGCCTTCTGGATGGCGAATATGACGAGTTCATCAACGCGTTTGGTGTCGACGTCTCCAATGATGTCGTGATCCAGAACACGCCGGACACGACGGCATCTGCGACGCTGACCTATGTCACGCCATTCCGTGAAGGTGATCTCTCCTTCTCCGGTACGATGAGCCATCGCGGCGACTCCAGCCAGTTCGAATTCCCGTTCGAACTGCTCGACCAGGAGGCTTACACGCTGTGGAATGCCTCCATCGTCTGGGATAGCCCGGATGGCACCTGGCAGGCGGGTCTGCACGGCCGCAATCTGACCGATGAGGAATACATCGTTGCGGGCTATGACTTCGTCGATAATGCCACTCTGGCGCCAACGCTGGGTACGGAAGGCACGCTGATTGGCTATTACGGCCCGCCGCGTACCTTCACGGCAACGCTGGCTTACCGCTACTAAGTCGACTGCGGCGGCGGGCTTTTAAGCCCGCCGTCTTGATTTCCCCTTCGAGGACTCAGCCATGTCACGTCTGATGCTATTGCTACTCATCGTAGTCTTGTTGATTGCTGCAGGCGCGGCGTGGCTGATTTTTCGACCTTCAAGTCCGATTATTGTCCTGCCGGCTTCGGAGCGGGGCATCCCGGACAGCCAATACTGGTCTGATGCGGATCGCTGGGTGGATGTTGACGGGCTGGGGACGCGCGTGCGCGTCGAAGGCGCTCTTGATGCCCAACCGATCATCCTCATCCATGGTTTCTCGCACTCCTTGGAGAGCTGGGATGCCTGGGCCGAGGAGCTCGCCAGTGATTATCTCGTTATTCGCTACGATTTGCCCGGGCATGCGCTGACTGGCCCCGACCCGGAACAGCGCTATTCAGTGCCGCAGACCGTTGATCACCTGGCGGCCTTGCTCGACGCCATGCAGATTGAGACGGCTATTCTGGCCGGAAATTCCCTGGGCGGGCTGGTCGCCTGGCGTTACGCCGCCGAGCACCCCGATCGTGTCTCACGCCTCGCCCTGCTCGCGCCGGGTGGGTATTCCATCAATGGTGTCACGGAAGATCCTGTCGCTGTACCGATGCCGGTTCGCTTTTTCATGACGCAGGCGCCAGAGGCGATGATCACTGCTGCGACGGGCGCACTCTTCGGAGATCCGGCCCGCATGGATCCAGCCATGCCGGAGCGGGTCTTTAACCTGATGCGTGAACCTGGAATCGGAGCAGCATTGGTTGAACGCTTGGAAGTCTTTACCCTTCCCGATCCAACAGCAGAGTTGGCGCGCGTGCAGGCGCCTGTCTTGCTGATGTGGGGTGAGCGTGACGGCGTTGTACCATTTGATCATGCGGCCCGTTTCGAGGCAGATCTGACCGATGCGACGCTGATTACCTATCCTGGCCTTGGGCATGTCGTGCATGAAGAAGCGCCGGATCAAACGCTCCAAGACCTTCGTGCCTTTCTGGCAGACAACTAGCCTTTACGCGCGCGTTTCTCGGCGATTTCCGCTTGCAGATCCGCCCAGTCTTGTGGATCGACATCGCTTTCGCGCAGCACCACGATACCCAGCCCGCTCGGATCATTATCGCCGCTCAACAAGCGACCCAGCGTATGGGTGCGAGCCGTGTCACGATTGAGCACAGGCCGATAGACGATAGCGCGACCATCCTGGCGGCGGTCAACCGCGCCTTTTCGCACCAGTCCGCGCAGCGTGTTGAGAGTCTGGGACGCGCCCATGCGCGTCGCCACAGCCAGTTCGCCGACCGAAGCGCTGCCGCGATCCCAGAGGATCCGCATGGTTTTGTCTTCCGTTGCGTTCAATGCCGGTTGGCTCATCTGCACACTCCGCTTCCCACCTAACGCACCACTCCGGGACAATTGGGCGTCATTAAGAGTTTGTTTGCAATAGCCGGACCGCAGCGCGCGGCAGGGTGTGCGGTAAGAGTGCTGAACAAGATGGGCTGGATTTGATGCAGCACCGACTATGGCCGGGAAACGGACATAAAGCCTGAAGCGATTGGTTTTATTGTGAAATCACTCGGGCGGGCATTGGGCGCTGATGATCGCCATGTGTCCAACATGCGACCGCAATGTATGCTGCCTGAACGGTGAGCGTGGAGAGCTCTGGCGTGTTGTGATGACTGCGCCGGGGCGGGCGCAGCGCCATCAATCCAGAATCTCCCGGAAAATCCAGGGATTACGCAGCAGAATTATGCGCCTCTGCGGCATGAGCATCAGCGTCATCGCGTTCTTTCACTGAACGGATGAAGCGACCCACCTCATCGCGCAATTCAGTGGCTTGGGAGTTGAGCAATTGGGCGCTGTCGAAGACCTGGGAGGCTGCGCCGGTTGTTTGTCCGATCGTCATGCTCAGGACTTCCATGGATTCCGACACATCACTGGCACTGGCTGCTGCCTCGCTGATGTGAGACGAAATCTCGCCGGTTGCCGCGCCTTGTTCTGTGACCGCCCGGCCCACCTCGCTTGCCGTTCCGGACAGGTTGTCCAGAGCATCCCCCATGCGCGAAATCGCATTCGAGGTTGCATCCGTGCGTTCGCGAATAGTGTCGATATGACCACGGATCGTCTCGGTTGCCTGATCGGTCTGAGACGCAAGCGTTTTCACTTCACTGGCCACGACTGCAAAGCCTTTGCCGGCTTCTCCGGCGCGGGCGGCTTCGATCGTCGCATTGAGCGCCAGAAGATTGGTCTGCGCGGCCACTTCCTGGATCATGGCGACGACTTCACCGATTTGGGCGACGGCCTCATCAAGTTCGCGAATACGCTCTCGAGCGGCTGCAGTGTCGCGCCCCGCTGCGTCGGCGGATTGTGCAGACCCATCGACCTGGCGGCGGATTTCTGCGGCACTGCTGGCCAGTTCTTCTGTGGCAGCGGAAACAGCCTGCGCATTGGTTGAGGTCTGCTGGGCCGACCGGGTTACCGTGTTTGTGTGCTCATTGGCCTCATGCGCAGAATTGCGAAGTGTGTGGGCAGTTGCTGCCAGGGCTTCAGCCGCACTGGACTGTCGGCGAACGATCTCACCCACCGCCTCATCGAATTGCTCGGCGAGTGCAAGGCGTTGCTCACGTCGCTCGGCGCGTCCGCGTTCCTCATTCGCCAATTGTTCATTGCGCAGTGCTTCTGCCTCGCTGAGAGCGCGTTGGAAGACGTCCAGCGTGCGGGCCATGGCGCCGATCTCATCGCGGCGTTTCTGGCCTGTCACAGTGACCGTACGGCCATTCGCCAGGTCAGACATCAGCTGCGTAATCTCTTTGATCGGTGCGGCGATGGATGTGCCGATCATCCAGCTTAATGCCGCAACAATCCCGCCCAGGAGCGCGATCAATATGATTGCAATGCGCTCGGCGCCTTGAAGCGACTGGTGCATATGCTCCAACGCACTGGTCCTGCCTTCGCGGGCGGAACGTGTCAGAGCTTCGATTTGGGGTTCGAGTTCTGCAAACTGCTCGCGCACGCGGGTCTGTGCTTGCTCAAGCTCCAGGCGCGCGGCGGTCCAGTTGTGGAAGTCACGCTGATAGGCCTGCATGAGTGAGAAGACTTCCGCTGTTGCCTCTGCGCCGTAATCGCGTGTGTTCCAGATCTCGTAGAATTCCTCGATCCGAGTGTCGAGGCGCGTGATATAGCGTTCCTGAACGCGCATCATGAAGTCTTTCTCATGACGTCGCATCATCAACATTTTCACGGTCAGCTCGTGATCACCATATTCGGACAGGCGGGTCTCGACCGCGTGTACGGCGCTACGCAACGCACCCTCCAGACCTTCATCGGCGGTCAGGCCCATGCCAATGCGGATCTCGGTCAGCGCTGTGAATGCCTCGCCATAGGCCGTCGCCAGGCGCCGCGCTGTATCGAGTTCGGTCGCGCTTACCGCGGATTGCTCGATCGCGGACATATCATTGATGAGTTGCTGCAAGCGGAGGAGTTCAGCGTTGAAACGCTCAATCTGGGCAGTGTCTCGGTCCAGCAGGAAATCGGTCTGGATCCGGCGTAAAGTCAGCGCGTGGGTTTCAAGATCTTGCGCATAGCCGGCAAGCTGGGCGTAGCTCTGCTGCTCGTCTGAGGCGGAGCGCGTTGTTCCCGCATTCCAGAAGAAGAGGGCGCCGAGTGCCGTGACGGCGAGGAGTGCTATGGCAGCGAGCGCGTGAATTCGGGTAGAGATTTTGAAGTTTTTCAAAAAAGCGAACATCGGATGAACTTCTACAAGGCTTGAAAGCGGATCCCAATCAGGCGCGGTGATTGGCGCGCAACCCGTTTAACGGGCCTTAAAGGACTGGGTTAACAGATACTTTTTCACTAAAACTTCTCGAAATTGTCATGGATATCGCCGCGCCAAGCGCGGGAAGTTCTAAGCTCATGAGGCGCATAGTCGCAGGCGATTTCGTCGCATAGGGTGAGCGCGTTCTACTGGTTAGCGTTACATGAGTTTAATCAGTAGAGGCCCGACATGAATCACAAGCACCGCAAAACCCTGCACGCCCTTTTTGCTCATCCTGAACCGGCCAATCTGGCACCGGCAGATGTCGAGCATGTTCTGACGGATCTCGGCGCGGAGCTGCATGAGCGCAATGGCGCGAAATTCTCCGTGACGCTCAACGGGCATACAGCGAATTTCCATCATGCCAAGCACAGCCTGCCCAAGGATGAAGTTCGCCAGTTGCGCAAATATCTGGAAGATGCCGGTATTGACCCGCAGCGTGATTATCCGCTTTAGTTTTCACACACCGCTTATGATGGCTGACAGGCCAGAAGGCCGGGGCTTTAGTGAAAGTCCCGGCTTTTCGGTACTATGTCGGCCAGGCGTTCGCCGCGCATGGCGCGGCGGTAAAGCGCCACAGTTCTCGGATCAGCCTGGGGGCGATTGACTTCATCGGCATGGGCCGTGCTGTCCGTGAAATCGGGCGCATCGGCAAGATCGGTCAGTCGCCAGCTTTCATCCACGAGACGCTGAGCGACGATATGGATCACCTGACCTTCCTTCTGAAGCCGTCCGGTCACCCGCATCAGCTTTGCAGCCATGACGGTTTTACGATGGCGTTCAAAGACTTTCGGCCAGATGATCACATTGGCGACGCCGCTTTCATCCTCCAGAGTGGCAAAAATAACGCCACTGGCTGAGCCGGGGCGCTGACGGACCAGAACCAGGCCGGCCAGGGTGATCCAGCGTCCATCCTTGAAATCGACAAGCTGACTGGCCTGGACCGCGCCTTGCTCGTTCAGCTCGGGCCGGAAGAAGCTGAGCGGGTGCGCTTTGAGTGATAAACGCAGCGCGGCATAGTCTTGAGCCACGTCTTCGCCGGCGCTCAGACTGGGAAGCGTGACCCTGGTTTCCTGTCCATAGGCACTGGTTTGTTCAAACAGGGGTAAGGGGGCCGGGGTTTCCGCCAAGGCGGACCAGCTCGCTGTCCGCCGGTCCAGCGCCAGCGAACCGCAAGCATCGGCCTGGGCCAACCGGTCCAGCGTGCCGCGATCCAGCTTGGCGCGGCGCGCCAGATCAGAGAGGCTGTCAAAAGCGCCGTCGGCCTGGCGAGCTGCGACCAGGCGGGCCGCCATTGATTCCTTCATGCCTTTGATTTGTCTCAGACCGAGCCGAACGGCATAGCGGCCACCCCCTTCGCCAGTGGGCAGTTCAAAGGGCAGTTCCCTCGTGCACGGGGGCTCGGTGAGCGCTTCCAGTGTGCAATCCCAGTCGGAATGATTGATATCAGGAGGGCGGACCTCAACACCATGGTCGCGCGCATCCCGGACCAATTGCGCCGGCGCGTAAAACCCCATGGGTTGAGAATTGAGAAGGGCGGCGAGGAAGACGTCCGGGAAGTAGCGTTTCAGCCAGCATGAGACATAGACGATGAGTGCGAAACTGGCGGCATGACTTTCGGGAAAGCCATATTCACCAAAGCCTTCAAGCTGTTTGAAGCAACGCTCCGCGAAATCGGTCTCATAGCCGTTGGCGATCATTCCGCTGACCAGTTTGCGGCCCATTTCATGGATCGTCCCCGAGCGGCGAAACGCCGCCATGGAGCGGCGGAGTTGGTCGGATTCTGACGGGGTGAAACCCGCGGCGACAATGGCGATGCGCATGGCCTGTTCCTGGAAGAGGGGAACGCCCAGCGTCTTGCCGAGCACATCCTCCAGTTCGCGGGAGGGAAATTCGACGGCCTCCTTCCCATCCCGTCGACGCAAATAGGGGTGGACCATATCGCCCTGGATCGGCCCTGGCCGAACAATTGCGACTTCAATAACAAGATCATAGAAGGTGCGCGGTTTAAGGCGCGGCAGCATTGTCATCTGGGCGCGGCTCTCGATCTGGAAGACGCCGACCGTGTCCGCCATGCAAATCATGTCGTAGACCGCTGGGTCTTCCGGGGGGATGTCCTGAACCCGCAAGGGACGGCGATAATACTGGCCGATCATCGCCATGGAGCGGGCGACACAGCTCAGCATGCCCAGCCCTAAAACATCGACCTTCATCAGACCGAGAGCGTCGATATCCTCCTTATCCCACTCAAGGACCGTGCGGTCCGGCATGGCGGCATTGTGCAGGGGGACGATTTCATCGAGACGGTCCTGTGTCATGACGAAGCCGCCGGGGTGCTGGGACAAGTGCCGTGGAAACCCCATAAGCTCACGTGCATAGCGCAGTGTCATACGCAATTCCGGTGCATCAGGGTCGAGGCCAAGCTCGTCACGGATACGGTCGTTGTCGAGATCATCGCTACGCCATCCCCATAGGGTTTTGGACAGAGCGGAAATGACATCACCGGACAGGCCGAAAACCTTTCCAACTTCGCGAATGGCACCGCGCGGTCGATAGCAATTGACCGTGGCGGTCATGGCGGCGCGGCGGCGTCCGTATTTTTCGTAGACATATTGGATCACCTCTTCGCGTCGCTCATGCTCGAAATCGACATCGATATCGGGGGGCTCACCGCGTTCAGCGGAGACGAAGCGTTCGAAGAGAAGGTCAATGCGCGCGGGGTCGACCTCAGTGATTCCGATCACATAGCAGACCGCTGAATTCGCCGCTGAGCCGCGTCCCTGGCATAAAATGTTCTGACTGCGAGCGAAGCGGACAATATCATAGACAGTGAGAAAATAAGGCGCGTAATCAAGGCTCTCAATGAGGTCGAGCTCATGTGAAACGGCTGTGCTGATTGTGTGCGGTGGGCCGGAGGGGTAGCGCCTTGCAAGGCCCTCCCGTGTGAGCCGGCGCAGGGTTTCCATGGCGGTCTCCCCCGCGCCAATCACCTCATCAGGATATTGGTAGACCAGTTCATCCAGGCTGAAACGGATCTGCTCGGCAAAGGCCAGTGTGCGTGCGACAGCAGCCTCATATCCGGTGAAAAGACGATAGAGTTCAACCGGCGGTTTGAGGTGTCGTTCAGCATTGGGGGTGATGTGAAATCCGGCTTGCTTGATGCGTACATGCTCGCGAATACAGGTCATCACATCAGCCAGGGCCTTGCGGCCCGGCGCATGGAAGCGCGCATCACTGGTAGCGATAGTGTCGATCTCCCACTCCTGCGCCAGGGCATCCAGCTCGAACAGGCGGCGACCGTCATGGCCATCAAACCAGCGCGTCAGCGCCAGGGCTGTGGGCGCACGGCTTGCGCATAAAAAGCGGTAGGCCTTTTCACGCCAGTTATCATCAGGGCTTTGGGGGGGCAGAAGAATGAAGGCCTGACCTTCTTCATGGCGCAATATGTCTTCCAGCCAAAGATCGCACTGACCTTTGACAGAGCGGAAATTGGCATCGCTCAACATGCGCGTCAGTCGCCCATAGGCCTGTCGATCGCGGGGATAGGCGGCGATTTCGAACCCGCAAACCGTCACCAGGCGGACGCCGACCAGAAGCTTGATCCCGGCCTCCTTGGCGGCCAGGTGAGCCCGGACCATGCCCGCGAAGGAATTCCTGTCGGCAATCCCGATCGCGCTCAGGCCAAGCGCGGCGGACTGGGCGATCATCTCATCAGGATGGGATGCACCGGTCAGGAAGGAAAAATTCGTTGCAGCGATGAGTTCGGCAGCCTGCATCATGATGCTCCATGCACAAACCATTGAGGGGTGCGGGTTTCCAGTCCGAACAACCCTTCCCGATAGAGCCAGAACCGGCGGCCTTCGCGGGTCTCGACACGAAAATAGTCCCGGGTATGGCTGCTATGCCGGTCGCGCCACCATTCCGGCGCCAGGCGCTCCGGTCCTTCAGCCTTGTCGACGAGGTGCCGGATGCGTCGCCAGGTGAAGCTGCGCGGCGGGCCGTCAGGGATTTCCGCGACGGCTTCAGCGGGTTCCGGACGGGTCAGGATCAGCAGGGGGCGGTCTGTTGGGTGGCGATCTGGCGGGTGGTGCGTTTCAGCCGTGTTTGCGGGCAAGCTGGCGAGCCCGCCATCGCGCCAGCCCGCAGCACGTTCGGGGATATGGCTGGGGCGTCGGGTGGCACGCTGGACCCGCTCAGCGCCAAGCCGGATTACCAGCCTGTCAGTGAGCGCGGCGAGTCCGGCCTCGCTCACCCCTTTATGGTCGTAAAGCCCGTCTTGCTGCGTGCCCAGGGGGGAGGTGGCGCTGGCACGCAATTCCACCACATCAATGCCAAACCCGATATCGATCTCGGCCCGGTCGAGTTTCTCGTTTAAAAGTCGAGTGATGTGGTCTCCATCGCGCGCCGGTGCCGCGGTGCCCAGACCGATCAGATGCACCTTCCCGTCCACCCGGTAGAGATTGAGTTCAGCCCGGCGCAGGCCCAGCCCGTCCGCCTCCAGATGAGCACACAGGCTGTGGGTGGTTTCCCGGACGGCTTGTTTCAGACTGTCGAGCAGAAGCAGGGCCTCGGGAAAACGCATGCGGGCACGATAGGGGGTGCGGGGCAGGAGCGGATCAAGCACTTCCTCTTCATCGCCGCGGGCCTGATCGAGCCGGCGCAGCAGATCGCGGCCGAAACGGCGCACCAGGTTTGCCCGCGGCATGCCGGCGATATCGCCAATTGTCTTGAGGCCAAAGCGGCGGAGCTGCGTGGCGGTTTCGCCAATCCGCAACGCCTCGACCGGCAGGCTGTGAAGAGAGGGGCGTATGTCTTCGCTGAGCACCCAGCCGGATGGGTCTTGCGGCGCGTGAAAGCGGGCCAGACCCCAGGCCAGGCCGAGCGTCGGTGCCGCTGCGGCATAAGCGGTCAGGCCTTGTTCCCGGGCAGCGCCCAGGGCTTCGCCTATCAATCGTTCCTCACCGCCAAAGAGCCGTGCGCAGCCCGTAATATCCAGCAGGATGCCATCCTGGCCTGGCGGGCCCGGATCAGGCGCACACCAGGGTGACCAGCGCCCGCAGGCACGGGCAAAGGCCCGCAAAAGGCGCTGATCTGTTTCCGGATCGGCAGGGGCTGTGCGCAGACCTGGCTCCAGGGATTTAGCATCGGCTACGGCCTGGCCCCGCTGCAAACCGGCGGCTTCTGCTGCCGCATTGATCGCATAGAGACGTTCGCCGCCGGTGGTGGTGTGCACCAGGGCGAAGGCTGTATCAGGCGCTGAGCGCGATGGGGTCAGGCTGCGCCGCTCGCTGGGCCAGCGGGGCAGGCTTAAGGACATGAAACGCCGCATTTCTCCACTCAATGTCGAAATCTGCTGGCGGGCCGCCCTTAACCCGCTCCAATTGCGCCCGGTATCTGGGATGTCCCAGCCCGGGCAAACCCGTCGCCCCCCGCCAGGCCTCAGCTTGTGAGGGCCGGGCGGATATTCGCCACCGGCTCAGCGCCGCACTGGGGCTGGCCGTCAGATGTGATCGCAACAGCAAGGCCAGCCCCCCGCAATCGCGGGCTGCCAGGTTGAGCCGTTTTGATCGTGTCAGATCATATTGCGATGCCTGACCGATTTCCCCGATCAACCAGGCACCGGTCCGCAAGGCCTCTTCCATGGCCCAGAGCGCATCTGCCATATCGCTTGCCTCCGCCAGGAGGACTTCATCCGGTTTGAGCCCCCAGGCCTTTAAAGCCAGGGGATAGGGCTGACCAAAATCCTGGCCGCGTCCATCCGCGGGTCTGACCCAGACCAAGGGCGGGCGGCGTTCGGAGGTTCGCAGATGCATTGCCATGAAGCCGGTCTGCACCGCCAGTGCAGCCGGCGTGTCGAGATATTCCGCAGGGCAAATCTCGTGCAGACCCGGTTGCAGGTGCAATAATTCGCCCGGCGCGCGGCAGGGCTGTGCGCCTTGCGGTGCGGCAAGGGCATGGGGCTCGATGGCCCGTATTTTGGCGCGCAGCCGGTCCAGCTGCGCCGACCCTTTGGGGCGTGGAGGCGCAGATCGCATCATCTTTCCTTGCTCGATGTTCTTCTTATGTTCTCATCTCGTGAAAAAGAGTCAAGCGCGGAATCCGTCCCTTGGCGCAAGGGCCATGATGACGCTAACCTCGCAGCATGTGCGGACGTTATGCGCTCGGAAAACTGGAATGGTGGATCCTGCAAGAGATGTTCAAGCTCGAGCAGGCTGCCCTGAATATGCAGCCGCGATGGAATATCGCGCCGACCCAGTCAGCTCCGATTATCAGGATTGAGCAGGATTACCGGCAGGCCGTGATGGCCCGATGGGGATTGATCCCGTTTTTCTGGAAAAAGCCCCTAAGCGAGATGAAATACTCCACCTTCAACGCCAAGTCGGAAACGGCGGCGCAGACGGCGAGTTTTCGTGAGCCCTTCAAACACCGGCGCTGTATCGTACCGGCCATCGGGTTTTATGAATGGACTGGCCCGAAAGGAAGCAAGCAACCCTGGTGGATCACGGTGAAAGACCAGGACTGGTTCGGCTTTGCCGGGCTTTGGGATCGCGCAGAAATCGAGGGCGAGACGGTGGAGAGTTTCACCATTTTGACCACGGCACCGAATGCGGAAATGTCCGGTATTCACAGCCGCATGCCGGTTATCCTTCAGCCGAGTGACTATGATCTTTGGCTCAATCCTGAAGCGGCGAATGATCAGATTGAACCGCTCCTGAAAGGCTTGCCAGACGGCAGTCTGGACGCATCCCGCGCAAACAAGGCTGTGGGAAATGTCCGCATTGATGAGCCATGGCTGACGGATGCCGGGGACGGTCCTCAAGGTGAGCTGATCTGAGATGATGGAGGCTGTCTTCGAGCGCTATCCAAAGCTGCGCATATTGAGCCAGTGGGCCGCTGAACATTCCATCTCGCTAACAGTCCTGCCCGGGCCAGAGCATTGCGGTGAGCCAGACGCCAAAACGCTCCGTATTCTCGCTCAGCATGGTGAGATGAGGCTTACTGTGTTTGATGAATACGGCGATGCGCGGTCTGAAAACACGCTTCTCTGCCTATTGCTGATCCAGAACGAAATCGCGGAGCTGGAGCTGGGCTCATATAAAGCCTGGGCCCGCGCCCACGGCCTGGATGAGACCCCCGTTTCGCGACAAATCTATGAGATAAATCGCGCGACAGCCGAACAGATTATGCGGGATCTCGGGGCCATTCCCGAGGTCATCAGCGCGCTGGACTGGCAATTGAATGCCGGCGCAGTGCAGGCGCTGAGGCAGCTTGGTCGTTGAGTGTATTTGTCCCAATAATTTGGTTCATGTCCGTGTCAGCTTGCGTGCGTAAAATAGGTCGTGGAGGGCGCACATGGCACTGATTAGATTCATTATCTCTGCAATTCTGGACATTGTGCGGGAAACCCAGCGTGCGGCGGCTGTCGCCAGTGGGGCCATGCTCATTACTTTGACGCTGATGATTGCAGCAACGAGCTATCCGGGGCTTGAACCGGTTCTTGTTGGTGCCTTCGTCGGCACACTCCACATTGCCGATACTCTGCCTTTTATCGATCTGGAGCCGTATTTCAGCGCCGATGCCGACGGCGGTGCCCGCCTGTCCTTCAGCGGGGTTGAAGAGGCCGATGGCTTTCTCCAAAACGCGCTTCTTCCCTTCTATGCCTGGCTGACCGCTTTTCTTGTCGTCTTGCGCTGGCTCTTCCGGGTGACGGCAGATGAGGCGGGATTCTGGCCGCGCTACAGGCCTGTCCTGGTCCTTAGCGTGGCATGTCTGGCCGTCTATATCACCGCGGCTCTGACCCGTGATGATGTCACCGGCCTCGCCTTCCTGGTTTTATTACTCGTGGTCCTGACCCTCGTAACCGGGGCCTGGTCCGCTCTCGTCTCGGCGACACTTGATGGTTGGGTGCGCAAGCTGGCGCCGGAATCCGCGAATGAAGAGCGTCTGGACGTCTGAGTTCGCGGGCCCGACCAGACCCGTAACGCGCGTCCAGCACGGACGCGCAATGCTCAAGATTGGCCAGGTGAGCAAGTTGCAAGTCATGCATCAAGCCCGTTGCTATGGCGCTTCGAGATGGCATTGGGGAATGTAAATTCTTCTGTCCCGTCAAGAAGAAAGCCCCGGCGTCACCGCCGGGGCTTTCACATGTCCAATCTGCTCGGGTGCAAGACCGCGGCTAGTCCTGTTCGTGCAGCCAGGCCGCGTGGCGCGGGGCCTTTTTGGTTTGGCTCCATTCTTCAATCATCAGCGGTGCGACGCGGTGAAGCTCGTCCATCTGCTCTTGCGTGCCGGTATTGGCCGCCAGCTCGAGGCGATGACCGTTTGGATCGAAGAAGTAGATGGATTTGAAAATGCCGTGATTGGTCGGCCCGAGCACATCCAGGCCTTCCGCCTCGATATGTTCTTTCGCCTTCAACAAGGCATCCATGTCGGCAACTTCAAAAGCGATGTGCTGAACCCAAACCGGGGTTTTCTCATCGCGGCCCATTTCTGGCTGGGTCGGTAGTTCGAAGAATGCCAGGACATTCCCCATGCCGGCATCCAGGAAGATGTGCATGTAGGGATCCGGTTCCTTGGTCGACGGGACTTCGTCCTCGGCGATCGCCAATACCAGATCCATGCCCAGGACGCGCTTGTAGAAGTCCACCGTTTCCTTGGCGTCTTTACAGCGATAGGCGACATGATGAATGCGTTTGAGATCGACGCTCATTGGTCGCCCCCTTAAGCGTTTTCAGTGTTCAGCACGCCGCGATTGATCTGATCGCGTTCAATGGATTCGAACAGGGCTTTGAAATTGCCCTCGCCAAAGCCTTCGTCTTCCTTGCGCTGGATGAACTCGAAGAAGATTGGGCCGATGGCCTTTTCCGAGAAAATCTGCAGCAAGAGGCGCGGCTGACCACCTTCGGTCGTCCCGTCGAGTAGAATGCCGCGCTTGCGGAATTCCTCGGTCGGCTCGCCATGGCCCGGCAGACGCTCTTCGAGCATGTCATAATAGGTTTCCGGCGGCGCGGTCATGAATTCCGTGCCCGCAGCTTTCAGGCGATCCCAGCAAGCGACAAGGTCATCACAGGAGAAGGCGATGTGCTGAATGCCTTCGCCTTTATACTCGCGCAGGTATTCTTCAATCTGACCGACTTTTTCCGACTTCTCTTCGTTGAGTGGAATACGGATCAGACCATCCGGAGCGGTCATCGCGCGGGAGAGCAGCGCTGTGTATTCGCCCTTGATGTCGAAATAGCGGATCTCTTTAAAGTTAAAGAGGTTTTCGTAGTACTCCGCCCAGTAGTCCATGCGGCCTTTATAGACGTTGTGGGTCAGGTGATCGATGATCTTGAAGCCGCAGCCTTCAGGATGGATGTCGACGCCATCGAGATATTCGAAGTCGATATCATAGATGGATTTTCCGTCTTCAAACCGGTCGACCAGATAGATGGAGGCGCCGCCAATGCCCTTGATGGCCGGAATGACGAGTTCGGAAATGCCCGGCTCGGTCAGGACCGGCTCGGCACCGCGCTCGAGGCATTCTTCATAGGCGGCCGGGGCATCCTTGACGCGGAAAGCCATGCCGCAGGCCGACGGGCCGTGTTCCTTGGCGAAGAAGTAAGCCTGGGTTTCCGGCTCGTAATTGATCAGGAAGTTGATGCCGCCCTGGCGCCACAGCTCGACATCCTTAGAGCGGTGATTGGCGATGTGCGTGAAGCCCATAGCTTCAAAGATCGGTTCGATGATGCCGCGCTCAAGCGCTGCGAACTCGACGAATTCGAAACCACAAAGTCCAATCGGATTTTCGAACAGATCGGCCATGCCATACCTCATCAGTTTTGGTGTGAATTACGGGCGCTCCTGCCCGAGTCTGGCCGCATTTAATCAGTTTGTTGTTATTGCGTCAAGTTGTGAAAACAACTAAACTGACACCATGACAGATACCCTTCTACCTGCAAAAGACGCGCTCAAGCTCGACTCCTACTGGCCCTATCAGCTTGTGGTGCTGGCAGATGCTATTTCGCGCCGTACGGCGGCGATTGTGCGTGAAAAAGCCGATCTCAACCTGTCTCAATGGCGGGTCTTGGCGGCCATTGCCGAACACCCGGGTCGCACTGCCAATGATGTCGTCAGGATTACGCCGATGGATAAGGGCATTGTCAGTCGGGCGACCAAGGCATTGCTGGAGGCAGGCTGGGTCCGGCGCGAGGCCTCGCAGGAGGATGGCCGGATTAGTCATCTCTATCTAACCGTGTCTGGAGATCGGCTCTATCGTGAGCTCCTCCCGGCAGTTGAGGCGATTTCCGAGGAGGCCCGAAAGCTCTTGGGTGCTGATCGAGAAGCAGAATTTCTTGCGACGCTGCAAGAGTTGAAGACGCGCTTCGATCTGT
This sequence comes from Alphaproteobacteria bacterium, assembly GCA_018222865.1. Classification (GTDB taxonomy): domain Bacteria; phylum Pseudomonadota; class Alphaproteobacteria; order Caulobacterales; family Maricaulaceae; genus Maricaulis. Next base: position 349,057 of record JAAEZM010000001.1, on the reverse strand, counting down.
CCTGAATGCAACGGGTGGTGGTTAGAAACTAAATTAATGTTTGCGACCTCTAATTCCTCTTGAAGGATGACTGGGGTGATACCTTGCCCAAACATGTGCGAGGATTTTTATGGCTGCTACCTGCAGTGCTGATGGTTTCAGCGCTCGTCGGGAGCGGCTATTATTATGTCAGTCAGGTGAATGTTTTTAATGCGCTAAAGCCTGATCTCGAGCGATGGACCGATGAGCTGGTTGAGCCTCAAATCGCACGCCTCACTGAAATTGCTGATCTCAATACCGCAGCCCGTGACGCTTATCTGAGTGCGCTGGTTCAGCATGACGGGCGCATTGAGAACAGTGTCTTTGATCGGGCTTTCCCGCTTTTTGGCGATGGAACGCGCCGCTCTGCTCCCGATCTCTTTGATGGTATGACGACGCCTGAAGGCGAGCAGGTCTATGGTATCGGTGCGTTTGTGGGCGATGCTGATGCCATGACCGAAGACCAAAGGCTTTGGTTCTGGCTTGGTTATGAGACGATCCGCCGGCTAGGCCCCGAGCGCGTCGATCCGGAAGCCTCGCTGTATTATTTCACTGCCGACCGGCGCGCCGTCCTTTTCGGACCGCATCGCACGGACCGTCTTGAATTCTACCGGATCAATGCGCCGGCAGATTTCAATATGCGCGGTGATGAGGACCATATTCTCTTCGGGGAAGAAGCCAATCCGGCGCGCGAGCTGCAATGCACGAAGATCTCCCGCTATATTTCCGACGATGCTGGTGAGCGGTCCAGCATGGCCTGCCGCATCCCGATCTGGCAGGGCGATGTCCTGCTCGGCGCGCTGGGCAGTTCCTTTGATGCTACGGCCCTGCTGGATGTCGCCGCGAATGCGAGCCTTGAGGGCGGGACGGTCTGGCTTCTTGATCGGGACCAGACGGTGATCACCCGTCACGCCTCCCAGGGTCATCAAATGCATGGGCATTCAATGGGCGATATGCTGGCGCGTGTTGATGCGGATACTCAGTCTGGCGCGTTTCGTATCGATAACTCCCTGATTTCGTTCAGGCGTATTCCGCATGCGAATTGGGTGCTGATTACCTGTGTTCAGATAGATGGCTTCCTGGCGCCCCTACAGCTCCGGGCCTGGTTACTCAGTTTCCTGGTCTTCGCGCTGTTGAGCCTGGCCGCCGCTTTGAAGTCCGGCCTGCTTCCCCGACTTCTGCCCTCCAAGGCGGCGCTGCATAGCAAGCCTGCGGAATAAAGACTGGCCAGTCGATCAAGCACGGCGTAAGAGGGCGCGCCTTTGATTTACGGACCAGACCTATGAGCGCTCTCGAAAAGCTTCGCAATATCGCCATTGTGGCGCACGTCGACCACGGTAAAACCACGCTGGTCGACCAGCTGCTGAAACAGTCTGGTACGCTTGGCGATCGCGCGGCTGATCCGGACCGGGTCATGGATTCCAACGATCTGGAAAAAGAGCGCGGAATCACCATTCTCGCCAAGAACACAGCGGTGACCTGGGGCGATTGGTCGATCAATATCGTCGACACACCCGGCCACGCCGACTTCGGCGGTGAAGTCGAGCGCGTCCTGTCCATGGTCGATGGAGTGCTCTTGCTGGTCGATGCGGTTGATGGTCCGATGCCGCAGACCTCTTTCGTGACCAAAAAAGCCCTGGCACGTGGCTTGAAGCCGATTGTGGTCGTCAATAAGGCCGACCGCCCGTCCGCGCGCCCCGATTGGGTGGTGGACCAGACATTTGACCTCTTCGACCGCCTCGGCGCGACCGAAGAACAGCTCGATTTCCCGGTCGTTTACGCTTCTGCCCTGCAAGGCTGGGCGACCCATGAGGCGGGCGAGATCGGTGAAGACATGACCCCGCTCTTTGAGATGATCACGCAACATACGCCCAAGCCGGATGTTGATGTCGATGGTCCGCTTCAGCTCCAGGTCTCGGCGCTGGATTATTCCTCCTTCACCGGTGTGATTGGTATTGGCCGCATTGCGCGCGGCAGTATTGGCAAGAACCAGCCGGTCGTTGTGGCCAAGCCTGATGGCCGGGCCGTCAAAGGCCGGATCCTCCAGGTCTTCGGATTCCACGGGCTGGAACGGGTTGAACGTGATAGCGCCCAGGCGGGAGACATCGTCACCTTCACCGGTATTGAGGATCTCAAAATCTCCGACACGGTCTGCGATCCCGAACATGTCGAGGCCCTGCCTCAGCTCTCCGTGGATGAGCCGACCCTGTCCATGACCTTCCAGGTCAATGACAGCCCCTTTGCAGGCCGGGAAGGCAAGTTCGTCACCAGCCGGAATATCAAGGATCGTCTCGAACGCGAGCTGATCCACAATGTGGCGCTCAAGGTCGAGCAGCAGGATGATGCCGACAAATTCACCGTATCCGGTCGCGGTGAGCTGCACTTGTCGATCCTGATCGAGACCATGCGCCGTGAGGGTTTCGAAATCGCGGTCGGGCGTCCGCGCGTCGTTCTCAAAGAAATTGATGGCGAAATCTGCGAGCCCTATGAGAGCCTGACCGTAGACCTGGAGGAAGAACACCAGGGCGGCGTGATGGAAAAGCTCGGCACCCGTAAGGCCGAGATGAAGAACATGGTGCCTGACGGTAATGGCCGGGTTCGTATCGACTATTTGATTCCGACGCGCGGCCTGATCGGCTTCCGCTCTGAATTCCTCACCCTGACCTCTGGTACCGGGTTGATGTTCCACACTTTTGACCATTATGCCCCGAAAACGGAAGGCGTGATTGGCCAGCGTCATAACGGTGCCATGGTCTCCATGGTGGATGGCAAGGTGCTCGGCTTCGCCCTGTTCAACCTGCAAGAGCGCGGCAAGCTCTTCCTGGGCCATGGTGTGGATGTCTATGAAGGCATGATCATCGGCGTGAATGCCCGTGAAGAAGACATGATCGTCAATCCGACCAAGGGCAAGAAGCTCACCAATATCCGCGCCGCCGGTTCCGATGAGGCGATCGCCCTGACCCCGCCCATCAAGGTCACCCTCGAATTTGCCCTGGAATTCATCGATGATGACGAGCTGGTGGAAGTCACGCCGGAGAGCATCCGCATCCGCAAGATTTTCCTGAAGGAACACGAGCGTAAAAAGGCCAGTCGTACCGCCAGCGCCTGATCCGCCCGGTTGGCTCCAAAAGGCTCAATTGAAAATGAAAGCGGGTTTCGGCCCGCTTTTTTCTAGCCGATTTTCAAATCGGCAGGACTGATTGAGGGTTGGACGCAAATCCTTTTCACCTCCTCCCAAGACGTGAAAGGAAACTGAAATGCGCTCTTATATTCTCTCAAGTTTCGCCCTGCTCACATGCCTGACCCCAGCCGCTCTTGCCCAGACGCAGCCGGGTCCCGAACACCAATGGCTGGCGGATAACTTCTCCGGCGGTTTCACCTGGTATGCGGCTGACCCGGAAACCGGTGAGCCCGTTTCCGGCCGCGGCAATTGCACCATGGAGTTTGGGGGTTTCTACCTACGTTGTGTACATCTGTCGCCGGATGGCGTGCCCATGGGGGTGGGGATTTCCGGTTTTAACCAAGCCGCCGGCCATTATGAGTGGACGTTTTATGGCGGGGGTGGAAGTTCCATCGCCTTCGGAGAGGGGCGCAGTGAACGCAGTCTCGAAAACCCGGTCTCTATCGTGGAAGGCCTCACCTATCTGCCCGATGGCAGTCAGAGCGCCTTCCGATCCGAAACCCGAAAAGACCCTAATGGGGGTTGGACCTATGTCTATTTCCTCGGCCAGGGTGAGGCTGCCATGCCGGTCTATCGCGCCCGTTTCGTCTATGATCTGGAAGTCTCCGAAGACGACCCTCGCTAGGAATTTCTCATAATTCCGGACCTTTAATCATCGACGACTACAACGACCATAAAAGACGGGAGAGGCTGCGGTCTTTCCCGTCTTGCCCACCTTGAAAAGTAATATTTTCCAGCGCCTTGAGGGTGTGTGTGAGCCGGTGGGGCTTGGCGATGGGGGCTTGAATGGCCTGTTATGCCGCTCGCTAAGGCGCTGAATAGGCCTGGCACTTGCTCCTGGCACATGCTCCTGGCACATGCTCCTGGCACATGATCCAGGTATTCGCTACCGGCACACGCTCCCGGCACACGCCCTCTACCTCACCTGTCCTGGCTCACTGATACCTGTCCTGACAACGCGCCGCTATATCGCGCCCGCGCCGATCAACCACATCTGAGAAAGAGCCAGGGGGAGTATAGGCGCGTAAGCGCTGGGCGGGGATTGGGGGCATAGGAGAGGACGGCTCAGACGAGGGATTCTCGCGCCTCGGCATCCTGCCCATCCCAATGTTCAGCATCCAGTCGCCGGATCCGCTCCGCAAAAGCCATGTGGAGCTTAAGCAGTGTCCCACTTGGAAAGCGGCGAATGTCATGCAGCCATTAGGTGCATATCGTGTGGGCAAACACTGCTCATTGACGAACTGAAACACTGGCGCCTTTATAGAGGCAACTCCCCCGGCCTGCTTCGTCAGTCGGGCGCAAGGCTCCTTCGGGAGCCTTTGCTTTATGCGCACCTATGTCTATATCGACGACTTCACTCTTTATTATGGCGCCCTGAAGGGCACCGATTATAAATGGCTCGACCTCAGCGCCTTGATGTCGAATCTCTTGCCGCGCAACAACATCATCAGGGTGGAGCTGTTCACCGCGCGGATAAAGCCCCGCCCGTCATGTTCGCGACGTATCACTGTCCTAGATTAGTAGGCTCAAGCCGGAGAGCCCTCATGTCGCGCATCGTGTTTTTTGTCTGCCTCATTCTTTTCCTCGCCCTGCCGAGCCCGGCCAAGGCGCAGGACGAAGCCTTGTCGGCCCATGATGTGATCGAATTATCGACAGCGCAGCCAGCCCTGTCCGTCGGTCCGGTCTGGGTGGAGATGGATGTGTGCGGATCGGGCGTTGTCCGTGGGCGGGTGTTTTTGAACTCGCTGGCCGATTATCGCGACCGGGCCTCGCTCAACGCTTTCATCCCGCCCTGGCATCGTGATGCGATGCAAGCCCGTCTCGGGGCACCGCCGGAAGAGATCCTGGTGGGTTATCGCGTGCGGATTTATGGTGAAGCGCGGCAGGTTCGGATCGATTGGCTCGATGAGACGGGGCAGCCCACGGGCCAGTATTACTTCCAGACCCAGTTTCACATCCTCGGGCCACGGGATCTTGATATTGTGATGGTTGACGGCGAACCGGTCCGCGCGACATGCGGGCCTTTGATCGGCTAGCGCCTCTCGACAGGTCTGTTCCGGCTCGTTACCCCTAACGCATCAATGAAATCAAAGGCTCCGTAAAGGCGCCAAAGGGGAAGTCGATAAATGGAAAATCTGTTCTCACTTGAGGGGCGCACGGCGCTCATCACCGGCGGCTCGCGCGGCATTGGCGAGATGATCGCCGAGGGATATGTGAAGGCTGGCGTGAAGGTCTACATCACCTCGCGCAAGGCGCCCGATTGTCTGGCGACGGCGGAACGCCTGTCGGAGTTTGGCACGTGTATCGCCCTGCCCGGCGACGCCTCGGGAGCGGATGGCGCGAAAGCGCTCGCGGCAGAATATCTCAAACACGAAGATGGTCTGGACATTCTGGTCAATAATGCCGGCGCGGCCTGGGAAGCGCCGTTTGAGGAGTTCCCGGAAAGCGGCTGGGACAAGGTCATGGACCTGAATGTCAAAACGCCCTTCTTTTTGACCCAGGCGCTGTTCCAGGCGCTGAAATCGCGCGGTACGCCGGAAAAACCCTCCAAGGTGATCAATATTGGTTCGATTGATGGTCTCTCCATCAATATGATCCAGGCCTATTCCTATTCCGCCTCCAAGGCGGGCATCATCCATCTGACCAAGCGCATGGCGCTGGAATTGGCCAAGGATAATATCATCGTCTCGGCCATCGCGCCGGGCGCCTTCCCGTCAAAGATGAACCGTGTCGCGGCAGACCATGCCGATCTTGTGGCCCAGCACGTTCCCTCCGGCCGCGTCGGTGTGCCGGAAGACATGGCGGGTGCCGCCATCTTCCTGGCGTCCAAAGCCGGCGATTATGTCTGCGGCTCGACTCTCGCCGTTGATGGCGGCGTCACCCATGCCCGCGGCGGTGGCGGCGGGATCAGCTAGCGTTTTTCAGGCCATTAAAGGTGAGCGTGGCGAGCAAGGTCATCGCCAGGCTCATCATGGCCGGACGGAGCGCGTGAAGCTCGCTCAGGAAGAGGACTTCCTTGGCCATGAAGTAGAGGCCAAGTCCCAGGCTGATGGTCAAAAGTATGGGAGCAGAGCGCTTGAGGGCGCTTTCCCGTCCAGCCCGCACGGGCAGAGGATTGCCCGCGCGGGTCGATTTGTGAGGTTGTCGATCAGGCTTGTCGTGGTTTGCGGCAACGGCGCGCCGGGCTGTCAGCTGGTCGGGTCACGCCCGGGCGGCGATAAAAGAGCGCCAGACACAATCCCCCGATCACAAGCTCGATGATGAGCGCCTGGAAAATCCCATCGCTGGGCATGCCGTCCATCATCACGCTGACGGTTCGGCCGAACGCGTAGGCGAGAAACAGCGTTTGAGCGATCAGGGCCGAGACCGGCGCGAAGCCTGCGCGGAAAACACCGACCAGTATGATCACGCCTAGGGCTGCGAGATTAGCGCCCGGTGCACGCAGCTCGCTGAGCAAATCGGGGCTTTCGCCCAGGCTCAGCCCATAGCTGGCGTAGAAGGTGTGGGGGGCAAAGGTGATCATCAGGCCGATCACCAGGGCGGCGAGACCGGCAAGGCCGAGAATGAGTTTTTGATACCAGGTCGTTTTCATAATGAAGTCCTTTCGGATCGGAGTGGGAAGTCAGGGGCAGGCCGGAAGCGCTGCCCAAGCGCCGTCCTTCGCCGCGCGCGCGGCGAAATCGGCAAAATCGCGGGGTGAGCGCCCGAGCGCGCGTTCCACCCCGCCGGTCACGTGGGCATTGCGGCCATCGAAGGTTTCCCGGGCGATATCGGTGACAGTTCTGGCGAAAGGTTCGCCGGCGCTCTTCGCCAGATGGGCGTGGAAGTCGTCGAAGGAGACCGGCAGATGCGTGACGCGCCGTCCGCTCGCCTGGGAGAGGATTTCCGCAGCTTCCGCAAAGCTCAGCAGGCGCGGGCCAGTGAGCTCATAGACCTGGCCCTCATGCCCCGGCTCGGTGAGCGAGGCCACGGCAACATCCGCGAGATCATCCAGATCGATGATGGGTTCACGGATATCTCCGCCGGGCAGGGCAAGGACGCCGTCCAGGACGGCATCACGCAGTGAACCTTCCGAAAAATTCTGCGCGAACCAGGCGGACCGTAAAATCGTCGTTGCAAAACCGGCTTCGCGAAGAATGGCTTCGCCGCGCAGGGCATGGGGTTCGCCGCGCCCTGTGAGCATGACAGCGCGGGCTATCCCCGCTTCACAGGCCGCCTGAGCGAAGGCCGCCAGTGTTTCAAGGGCGCCGGGAAAGGCGAAGTCCGGTTGGAAGCAGACATAAACAGCCGCAACGCCTGACAGCGCATCGGCCCAGGTTTCTGGTGCATCCCAGTCGAACGGGATGATCGAGGATCGAGAACCGGGCCGCACCGTATAGCCGCGTGAGCGCAGTTTTGAGACAATCCGCGAACCGGTCTTGCCGGTCGCGCCGGTGACCAGAATTGGTTGGGAAGACATGGCATTTCTCCATCGCGTTTAAGACGCGTATGGATTAGCCCTCAGCTCCCGGCATGGTCTTGGCCGCGCGCGACAGGGGTTTGGCAGGGCGTGCCAAGTTTAGTTCAGCATGTCCTGACGGCGGAAACTGGCGGGTGTCTGGCCGCTCAGACGCTTGAACGCGCGCGAGAAGGTGCTTTGTTCGGAATAGCCGGTCAGGAAGGCGATCTCGGCAATCGCGAAATCTGTCTGGGTGAGCAGACGTTCGGCCAGTTTGCGCCGCGTGATTTCGACCAGGTCCTGATAGACATGCCCGTCTTCCGCCAGCCGCCTTTGTAATGTGCGCCCGCTCATCCCCAGCCGTGCCGCGACCTCGGAGATCACCGGAACGCCCTGGCTGAGGGCCCTGGAGATCTCCGAACAGACTTTTTGATCCAGCCTTGTCTCATCGACGAATTCCGCGAGTTCCTTGTCGAGCACCGTGTCGAAGAAACGGGCCAGCCCGTCATCGCCCAGACGATTGCCGGCGCGCAGCTCGGCGTCAGCAATTTCAAACCCGTCGCGGTCGGCACCGAAATGGAGCGGGCATTCAAAATGCGCGGTGAAGGCGGACAGGTCTGCGGGCCGTTCATGAGAGAAATAGACCGCCTTGGGAGAAAAAGGGTGCTGGCTGACTTCGCGGCACAGGGCTGTGCCTGCGGCAATCGCCAGCTCATTGGTCATGCGTTGACCCAGCCGGGTGTTGTCGCCTGGCGTGATCGCCATGAACGTCCCGGCGGGGCGTTGATCAACCGTATAGTTCGCGACGCTCGTCACCACACGGCCATAGCGTTCAACCCGGGAGAATGAGCCGAGCAGATCCGGCGCGGACTTAAAGGCGAGGCCGAAAGGGCCGTAATCATCGCAGCGCATGATCGCCCCAAGACGCACACCCGCAGAGCGGCCATCAGGGGCCTCCTGCGTCAAGCGTTCAAGGGTTTCAAAGAAAGTGCTGGCCGCAATGGTTTTGGGCGGCTCATCGCTGTCGCCCTGACCCACGCCCGCTGCAGCGAATATCTTGCGCCGCAGTGCCAGGCCTTCTGCGTCTGCTTGCGAGCCGAACAGATCGGCCAGCTTGTGAACGAAAAGGGTCGATATATGCGCCATCGGGCAAGGTTAGAAGCGTTCGGCCCGGGCTGGAAGGGTTTGGACGCCCTACTCCTTCTTCGTCTCCCCGGTCAGCTTGTTGAGCAAATCGATGGGCATCGGGAAGACGACGGTGTTGGAGCCTTGTTGCAGGCCAAGCTGCTGCAGCGTGCTCATATAACGAAGCTGCAGCGCGCCATCCTCGGTGCCGAGGACTTTGGCGGCATCGGCGAGTTTTTGCGAAGCCTGGAACTCGCCTTCCGCGGAGATCACCTTGGCGCGACGTTCGCGCTCAGCTTCCGCCTGGCGAGCGATCGCGCGGACCATGGACGTGTCGAGATCGACATGTTTGATCTCCACATTGGTCACCTTGATCCCCCAGGCATCTGTCTGGCTGTCGAGGATTTGCTGGATGTCCTGATTGAGTTGATCGCGCTCGGCCAGCATTTCGTCGAGATCATGCTTGCCGAGGACGGAGCGCAGCGTGGTCTGCGCCAGCTGGCTGGTCGCCATGCGGAAATCCGCCACCTTGTTGATCGCTTTGTCGGCTTCCACCACGCGGTAATAGAGCACGGCATTGACCTGGACGGAGACATTATCCTGGGAGATCACATCCTGGGTCGGCACATCCTCTGCGAAGATCCGCATATCAACCCGGACCATTTGCTGGATATAGGGGATCAGGATGACCAGGCCCGGCCCGGTCGTGCCGGTATAGCGACCCAGGGTGAAGACAACGCCCCGCTCATATTCCCGCAGGATTTTGATTGCCGCCGACAAGAAGGCGATCACTATTGTCGCGAGGCCGATGATGAGGCCGAAGTTGAAACCAATGTCTTGCAGCATGTTCAATGACCTTCCTTAGAGTGCCGAGTTGCGCGTGGATTTCTTCACCGTCAATTCGAGCCCGCGCACGGCTGTTACCTTGATGCGGTCGCCTGCGCTGAGCGTATCGCTGGACCGCGCTGCCCAGCGTTCACCATCGACATGGACGAAGCCGCGCCCGCTTTGCCATTCCAGGACATCGCCGGTCATGCCGACCAAGCCTTCAGGCCCGGTTGTGACCTTGCGTGTTTGCGCGGCGAGGCCGTAGGTGACGATGGCGAAGGTCAAAGCGCCCATTCCCGCCGTCATCCCGGCAATCAGCCGCCAGTCTATTCGCAGGGCCTCGACATCGCTATCGACCAGCATGAGCGCGCCGAAAGCAAAGATAATAATGCCGGAAAGCGCCAGAAGCCCGTAGGAGGCGATGAAGGCCTCCGCGATCAACAGGCCAAGCCCGATCAAGATCAAAGCTGCGCCCGCATAATTCACCGGCAGGGTATTGAGACCGTAAAATCCGACGATGAGACAGATCACCCCGGCCAGAAGCGTCACCGGCTCCAGCCCGTTATAGAAAGATGCGAGCAGGCCGATGAAGCCGATATTGATCAGCAAAAATGCGATATTGGGATTGGTGATAATGGCCAGTAATTGCTGCGCGAAACCCGGCTCTATCCGCTCGATACTGGTGTTCTGGGTACTAAGGCGCACACGGTCACCACTCGCCATGCTGACTTCATAGCCATCTATCTGAGCCAAGAGATCTTCCAGATCGCGGGCATAGACTTCCACAACGCCCATCTCCAGCGCGTCCTGTGCGGTCAGGCTGACCCCGTCGCGCACGGCGGCTTCGGCCCAATCTGCATTGCGAGATCGCAATTCCGCCAGGCTTCGAATGGCGGCCACGCTGTCATTGACCGCCTTATTGCGCATGGCCTGCTCATTCGACGAGGCTGGCTGGCGGGCGGGTGTGTCACCGCTGGTTTCATTATCCTGGGGGCTGTCGACCGGCGTGTCGGATCCCGGCTCGCCCGGCTGATAAGGCTGAGCGGGTTCCGGAGTGGTCGGCATGGGCCCCATGCTGACAGGTGTGGCCGCGCCAACCGTTGTTCCCGGTGCCATGGCGGCGATGTGGCTGGCATAGAGAATAAAGACGCCGGCGCTTGTGGCGCGGGCACCGGCTGGCGAGACATAGACCACCACCGGCAAGGGTGTGTTCAGGATTGACTGATTGATGTCGCGCATCGCATCGACCAGCCCGCCCGGCGTATCCATTTCGATGATCACCAGATCCGCACTCTGCTCCGCCTCCTCGATAGAGCCTGTGATAAAGGCGGCGGTAGCCGGGCCGATAATGCCGCGCAGCGGCAGGACCTGAACGCGTGTGTTCTGTGGCGCTGTGTCCTGCGCCATGCCTGCCAGGCCCGAGATCATCAGTCCGGTCAGGATCAGGCAGAATGCCATGAGGCGTAAAACAGGAACCAAACGCACGTAAATCGCCTCCTTTTCGCCCGGCGGGGCGTCTACAACTTTAGCGCAGCTATGGCTCGCCCCCAATCCCTATTCTCAATATCTCGCCAGACTGCTGGAAAAAGCCGGCATCCATAAGCCTGTCGCACAGGCGCACAAACCTCGTTAGTCTTCCCGCGACCTATGAAGTCGAGGGAAACGCATGACCGTAATTCGAGTGGCGCAATCCGCGCTATTGGCGCTGGGGGTATTCGCCCTTTCCGCCTGTTCGCCGACTGGCGAAACTGAAGAAAATGCTGCACAAAATGTTGCGCAGCAAAGTGAGCAAAATCAATCAATTGATCCGGTTTACTTCGAAGGGCGTACGCTCGAGGAAGAGGCCGCAGAATTTCGCGTTCTCGTGGGCGGTACCGATATTGGTGCGCTGGAAGTAACGCGAGGCGAGACCGGCTACTCCGTCGATTTTGCCTTCTCCAATAATGGCCGTGGACCGGTTCTGGATGAGGAAATTACGCTTGGTGAGGGTGGCCGTCCGACAGGCTGGCGGATCACCGGTAACACCACATTCGGCAATGCAGTGGATGAAAGTTTCGGCTTTGAAGACGATCAGGCGAGCTGGCGCGATACCACGGGCGAGCATGAAGCGGTGATCACCGATCCAGCCTTTTATGTGCCCCAGGAGGGTAGCCCCTACATGCTGGCCGTTCTGGCTCGGGCGCTGATGCAGACGGAGGATCTCTCGCTTGCGGCGATACCGAACGGATCTCTGCGTATCGATCCGGTCGAGCGTATCTCGGTTGGTGAAGGCGATACGGCCCGGGACGTGACCGCTTGGGCGCTCTCAGGCACCGATCTCAATCCGACCTATTTCCTGATGGACGGTCAGGCATTTTTCGGCGTGATTTCACCCGGATTTGCCATTCTCGAGGCCGGATATGAAGGCGATGATGAGCGTTTGCGTGGCCTGGCGGCGGGCTATGCTGCCGAGCGCTATAATGAAATCTTCGCCCGTGTCTCGCACGATTATGACGCCCCGGTTCGCATCCGCGATGTCCGTTTGTTTGACCCGGCGACAGAGGCTCTGACCGAGCCTGTTTCTGTGCTGGTCGAGGGGCAGCGGATTGTCTCTGTCGATGCGGCCAATGTCTCCAATGACGGCGAGGTTCTCATTGATGGCGATGGCGGTACGCTGGTGCCGGGCCTTTACGACATGCATGGCCATATGGGCGAGCAGGCCGGCTTCCTCAATATCGCAGCCGGGATCACCGGGGTCCGCGATATGGGGAATAATAATGATGTCCTCTCGGCTCTGGTGGCGCGCATTGAGGCCGGCGAAATGGCCGGTCCGCGGGTTTTCCGATCCGGTTTCATCGAGGGGCGCAGCCCCTTCTCCTCCAATAACGGCATCATTGTCGAAACCGAGGAGGAAGCGGTTGCTGCCGTTCATACCTATGCGGATATGGGCGTCTTCCACCAGATCAAGATCTATAACTCAATGAGTGGTGAGTGGGTTCCGGCCATGGTCGAGGCGGCCCGTGAGCGCGGTCTTCGGGTCACAGGGCATGTCCCGGCTTTCTCCACGGCCAATCAGATGATTGAAGCCGGCTATGATGAGATGACCCATATCAATCAGGTCATGCTGGGCTGGGTGCTTGATGAAGGTGAGGACACACGCTCGCTTTTGCGTCTGACGGCGCTGCGCCGTCTGCCGCCGCTCGATCTGCAATCTGAACCGGTGCAATACACCATCAATGCGATGGCTGAGCGCGGCGTGTCGATTGACCCGACACTCGCGATTCATGAGGCGCTGCTTCTGTCACGCAATGGCCAGCAAGCCCCTGGGGTTGCCGATTTTATTGATCACATGCCGGTATCTGTTCAGCGACAGGCCATGAGTGCCTGGGCGGCCATCGAAACGCCTGAGGATGACGCGAATTATCGCGGCGCTTTCGATCAGGTTCTCGAAACCGTCCGCATGATGCATGAAGCCGGTATCTTTCTGGTTCCGGGAACGGATCTGGGGGGCAGCTTCTATCAACATCGCGAGCTGGAGCTCTATCAGCGCATCGGGATGAGCCCTGCTGAGATCCTCGCCTGGGGCTCTCAGGGCATGGCTGACTATCTCGGTGTTGGCGATGAGCTGGGTTCAATCGAGCCGGGCAAGTTGGCGGACTTCTTCCTGGTTCCGGGCGACCCGACCGCAGATTTCCGTGAGGTGAAAACCATTTCCATGGTCGTTGCGGATGGGCGTTTCTATTATCCGGAGCAGATTTATCCGGAGTTTGGCATTCGACCGTTTGTGGAAGCGCCAAGCATTGCGATCCCGGCGCAATAAGCGCGCGGCATAGCAAGAAACGAAAACGCCGGTCCCCGAGGGGACCGGCGTCCTTCGTTTTGGCCGCATGACCTTGTTGCCTTAACGAAGTCGGGGCTCGTGACGCGTCTTGGTGACGCGATATGTAACTATATAACATTAAGCTTCGCCGGTTAGGCAAGCCCGAAATGCGCAAAAAAAAGTAATTGTTCGGCGCTCAACCCTTCGGCCCGGTGAAGCTGTGAGTTTTCCGTCCAAGACTTAATGTGCGCTTGCAGCCAAGGGGCAATAAAAACCTCAAACGTTATAACGTTTTGGGGGTGGAGCCATGTCGACAAGGATAGAGAGCCTGGATTTCCTGCGCGGCAGTGCCATTCTTGGCATGCTGATCGCCAATCTGCCCTGGCATACCGGCACATCCATGTCGCGTATCCAAGAAGTCGATGCGAGCAGCGTCGCCGCCTGGCTCCTTCAGTATGCGATTATTGACCAGCGTTTCATGCCGGTGTTCTGCATGCTCTTTGGGGCGGGACTCTTGATCCTGGCCGAGGGCAGACGCGACGCGCCCGGTTTTAAAGGCTTCTTCCTCAAGCGGATGGGGATATTGTTTCTTATCGGGTTGGCACATGCCTATTTGATATGGCCCGGCGACATCCTGCTGACCTATGCCATTTGCGGCCCCATCCTGCTTTTATTCCTGCGTGCGGGTCCTGTGACGCTGCTGGCCGCTGGTATTGCACTGAAAGTCATCCACATATCCATCCTGCAATGGCCTGATCTTTACTATCAGACCCTTGATCGCCTGCTTTTTGCGTGGTGGCTGGAGATTGGCGATCCGCCCATGAGCGAAGCCGAGGCTTATGCCGGGACCTATGCAGATCTGCTCGCCTACAACACATGGCGCAACCAGTTCATCCAGATCACCGCAATGCTGCATTGGCGGATCTGGAACGCGTTGGGCTTTATGCTGATCGGTATGGCTTTCTATCGCTGGGGCGTACTGCAAGGCGCCGCATCGGCACGCATGTACAAGCGCATGCTCATTGTCGGTTTGGCCGTTGGACTGCCCTTTCTCATCTATGGCTTGCTTGCGCGCATCGGCGCGAGCGATACCGTCGGTCCTTTCCTGGGTTGGCAAGTCGATTGGCCGCTTCGCGGATTGGCGCATAATATCGGAACCGCATTCACCGCTATTGCCCTCTTATCCCTGCTTGTTACCGGTTTTCACGCAGCTCAGGGCGCGGCATGGCTCAGGCCGATCCAGGCTGTCGGTCGCATGGCTTTAACCAACTACGTCATGCACTCGGTCATCTTTATTGTGGTCTTCGCGGGCTTTGAGTGGGTGGCCTATGACACGCTTGACCCGGATGACCGTCTGGTATGGGTGATCGCGATCTGGGCGCTGCAGCTCAGCTTCAGCCCTCTTTGGCTCGAGGCCTTCAACCAGGGGCCACTCGAGATGGCATGGCGACGTCTGGCGGGGTCCGGGCCCGCCCGCATGAGCAAGCCCACCCCTCAAACCTAGTCTTCGCGCCAGGCGTCCGGGTCAAACTCGACCTGGTACAGATCTAGGGTGCCGCCCCGTTCATCCGGCGATGCTGCGCGGCGATTTGATGTGAAAATCATAGTGCGTCCGTCACGACCCATGGAGGGACTGCCGTCGATGCCGGCCCAGTTGTAGTGAGGGCCAATCGGGCGCGGCTCCGTCCAGCCGTCATCGTCGGGATAGCTGATATAGAGATCGGACCAGCCCAGACCATCGGGAGCGAACATGCGCACGAATAGGAGATAGCTCTGATCCGGCGCGATATAGGCGTCCGTGTCGATGAATTCAGAGTTTACCGGCGCTGGCAGACGTACCGCTTCAGCAAAGCCGTTTATCGTGCGACGTGCGATGAAGATGTCATAGTCGCCATCGCCGTCCTGACGGGAAAAATATAGATCGCCGGAGGAGGTCTCAACCGGGTAGAATTCCTCGCCGGATGAATTCACTTCCGGTCCAAGTGGCCGCGGCGTGCTCCAGGTTTCACCGACACGATGTGAAACATAGATATTGCCGTCATTTCGCTCGCTCAGAGGCCCGGTATTGAGTCGCGTTTTAAACCACATGCGCGTGCCGTCTGGCGAGATGTGGACATCACTGCCCATGACCGGCGCTCCCCCGGCGAAAACCGGCTCGGCCTCTCCGAGCCCGTATGCGAGCACGGGGGCTCGAAAAACCTGGCGACGGCCGGTATCGGCCGGGATGTGGCTGAAATAGAGCCACGTCTCATCCGGGTTAAACGATCCACCGTAATCCGTGGAGCGAAGTGTGTTGAAGGGCGCGTCTATCAGCTCGGGTTCAGCTTGAACCATCAGGGCAAGAAGGAGTGTCTTGAACAGCATTGTTTTCCTAGGGTGTGTCTGGTTCCAGCGTCCGCGATAAGGCCCGGACGAGACCAGAACCAGACGTCCCTAAAGCCCTCACACAAGTGTTACGCTGAAAGCGTCACACTTGCGCGTAAGGTCAAGTCCTTACTCGCCAGCTTGTGTGGCCATCTGGTCAAACCAGCCCTGATACACAGGCGCAATATGGTCGCCATAGTAGAGAAATTCCGGGATGTCGCGCCTCAGGGCTGTGCGGTCATCGGTGAAGGCGACGAAGAGCGGCGTGTCATGGCTGGGTGCGCCATAACGCTCGCGCATACGGGCGAGATGGGCGGCTTCCTCATCGGCTTCCGTGAGCACCCAGATAAAGGCCAGCGCATCATCCGCGAAGACAAATTCTGCCAGGCGCGAGGCGCCGGCATGATCGAAGCCGTGGCAGTCGATCTGGACATGGCTTGATTGGGCGATCGGGAGCTCGGCCGGATCGAGCGTTCGAACATCATAGGTGTCGCACAGGCGATCAAAGGCCGGGGTCAAACTGCTCAGCGAAGCCTCGAACTGGATCGCTGGGTCAAGGTTCAACGGATCCGCCTGGGCGCTGGCGCAGGCTGTTGCAATCAGGGCGGTGGAGAGGAAAAGGGCGCGCATTGATATGTCCTTTATGGCGAATAACTCGCCGCATGGAACACATCCTCTCACGGTCTTGTCGTCTTCAATCGCGATTGCGGGCGTCCCGAAACAGGTTTCAGGACCGATTAGGCGGATTTTGCGTCTTCGAAGGCCTGTGTCGGGGTCTTCCCGGTCAATTCCCGATAGGTCCGGTTGAACGCGGATTTGGAATTGAAGCCCACCTCATAGGCCAATGCCATAATGGTCCGATCATGATTGGCCGGATCCGCCATCAGGGCGTTGAGCGCGTCAATTCTATAGGTGTTGATGAAGCGGGCGAAGCTGGTTTGGGCCTGCAGGTTTATGGCGCGCGAGACATCGCGCGGGTTTAACTGCAGCCGGTGCGCAATTTCGGCGAGGGAGAGGCGCGGTTCTCGCCAGGCCTCTTCCTGCTGCAGCAATGTCTGGATACGGCCATAGGCCTCGCTGAAGCGGGCTGCATCATCTGCAGTGCTTTCTGGCGAGCGCATGTCCAGCGCAAGCTTTGGCAGGGCCCCGTGCCGGGCATCATGTTCACGTGCGGCACGCATCATCAGCGTCAACAAGGTGGTGACCCCGATTATGACAATGGCCAGGGCCAGATCATCCGGCAACGCCCGGGATGTAAAGCCGATGATCTCGCGCAGAATGTCGAGCAGGGCGAGAAGGGTGAAGGCGATCAGGGCGTGCTGGACCCAGTCGAGCGAAATTGCGTGATCATCGGACCGCCATTCGCCGCGAAGTCGTGCATGATGTCGAAGTGTGAGCACGGCGAGGCCAATATAAATTACCAGGCTGGGAAGGCCGAAGAGGTAGGGGATTGGCGGCTCTGGCTGCCAGATGGCGATGATCAGCGCGGGCAGGGCATGTAGCGCGGTCGCAGGGCGCAAGCGGGCCTGATCAGACGCCAGTCCCCGCACAAACAGGAAAAAGGCGGGGCCATAGATGAGGCCGAATGCGCTGGTGATATCAAAGGCCGGACCGATGAGGCCCAGGCCGACACCGAGGTTGAATGCCATGTGGAGGGCAAAGGTCGCACACATGACCGTCAGGCCTGCGAGCCGCAGTTTCGGGGCCAGCATCAATGCAAGCGCCGTACAGTGATAGGCGGCGAGGAGTTGAACGATATCAAGCAGAGAGAATGTCATGACCGGGTAAGCTCCGCCCGATCATGAACATTATTCGGCCTGATCGGGCAAGGTATGGAGCGGTTCGGCCCCATGCTCGGCGAGGCGGTTTATTTGAAAGCGAGCTGTGCGGCGTTCCAGATATTCAACAAGATGGCGATGTTGAACATGATGCCGATAGTGGTCATCGCGGCGCCCAATCCGGCCACTCCAGCCAGCATCAGCGCGCGCAAGGGGATCATGGCCAGGGCGTGAAGGCGCGCAGAACCAGCCCAGCGTGGCCGGGTCAAGCGCTCAAACAAGTCGTTGAACCCGTCCTTCCACAAAATGACGATCAGAAGCAGCCAGAGAGCGCCAGCGAAGAGCGGTGCAAACGAGATAAGCGTGCTCATGCCTGGCACGGCAAGCAGATCTTCAAACTCCACGGATTTCGCCTTTCTGTTTCTGCCAGACGGTTTATCTTCCTGATCGCGGCCTGACCAGATGCTTCTCTCTGCAAAGCGCGCGACGGAATGGGTGCCACGCTGCGTAGTAGAAGCAGTGTTGGGGACAGGCAGGATCTAGGGGATCGTTTTGACCAAGTGGATTGCGGCTGCGCTAGCAGTAGTCATTGCTATCGGCGCTTTTGTGTATTTGCAGCCGAATGAGGCCGCGTCCGGGGAGATCCGGATCGAAACCAGCCTCGCAGAAACAGGCAGTATTCGCCGCTCGGTAGCAGCCTCCGGTGCGGTGCGGGCGTTGGTAACGGTCGAAGTCGGGTCGCAATTATCGGGTCAGATCTCAGAACTGTTTGTCGACTTCAATGATGATGTCGAGGCCGGTCAGATCATCGCCCAGCTCGATCCGCAAACCTTCGAAACTCGGGTCCGCGAAGCCGAAGCGTCCTACGCGACCGCCATAGCGTCGCTGCAATTGCAACGTGCCAGCTATAATCGTGTGGTGGCGACCACGCGTACCGCACGCCTCGAATATGAGCGCACCGAAGCCTTGCATCAGCGGGGTAATGCCTCGCAGGCCGCACTGGATAACGCATCGGCCAGCCTTGATGCGGCAGAGGCCGAGCTTGGCGTGGCCGAGGCTCAGATCGCCAATGCGCAAGCCGTGGTGCGACAGCGCGAAGCGACGCTGGCGGGCGCGCGTATCGATCTGGAACGGACCTCCATCCGCTCTCCGATCAGCGGAATTGTGGTCGATCGCGCGGTTGATCAGGGCCAGACCGTCGCGGCAAGCCTGTCTTCGCCGACACTTTTCACCATCGCTCAGGATCTCAGCCAAGTTCAGATCGACGCGCAGATTGATGAGGCGGATATCGGACAGATCGTCACCGGTCAGCCGGTGAGTTTTACCGTCGATGCGTTTCCCGATCTCGAGCTGAACGGCGTGGTCGAACAGATCCGTCTTGCGCCGGTGACACTACAAAATGTGGTGACCTATACGGTGGTGGTCTCCGCCGATAATCCGCGCCAAAGGCTCTTGCCGGGCATGACGGCGAATATGGATATTGTCACGGGCGAGCGGTCCGATGTGCTCACCGTGAGCAATGCCGCTTTGCGTTTCCGCCCGTCTGATGCGCTGGCCGCGATCAGCGACGCGGCGCCGGAAGGCGGGGCGGGGCCGGGGCGGCGCGGTGGCCCTGGTGGCGGTGCCCGCGGTGGTGCGGGAGGACGCATGCTTGACCAGCTTGATCTTACCGATGATCAGCGAGACCGGGCCGGCCAGGTCTTCCGGTCCGCATTCCAGCAAGCCCAGGCCAGCGGCACTATGGACCGCGGGGCCATCCAGGAGCAGATCGCCTCCGGGCTGAGCGACATTTTAACGCCGGAGCAGATGCGCGCTTATCGCGACCTTATGCGGGCTGCTGCCCAAACCCGCGCCGCAACGGTGTGGGTGGAAACATCTGAAGGCCGGCTGGAGGAACGCCGGGTTCGGGTCGGGATCAGCGATACTCAGCGCGCGGAAATCGCCGGTGGCAATCTTCAAGCCGGTGAAGCCGTTGTGACCCGGGCGCGTGAGGTGCGCGGATGAGCGCCCTGATCGAGTGCGAGGACATCTCCAAAGTCTACACGATGGGTGATACGCAAATCCGAGCACTAGACGGGGTGAGTGTTGCAATCGAAGCCGGTGAATATGTTGCCGTTATGGGCGCTTCAGGTTCGGGCAAGTCGACCTTTATGAATCTCCTCGGCGCGCTTGATCAGCCCACATCAGGCGCTTTGCGGGTGGATGGCCGGGCGCTTGATGCGCTGGGGCCGGATGCGCTGGCAGAATTCCGCTCGCACTCCATCGGCTTCGTCTTCCAGCAATTCAATCTCCTGCCAAGGACATCGGCGGTTGAGAATGCTGCTCTACCGCTCGTTTATTCCGGCGTGCCCGCGGGTCAGCGACGCAAACGCGCGCAGGCGCGTCTCGACCAGGTCGGCCTTGGCGATCGCAGCCATCATCATCCCAAGCAGTTATCCGGCGGGCAACAGCAACGTGTTGCCATCGCACGCGCCCTGGTCAACGACCCGGCCATCATCCTGGCCGATGAACCGACCGGCGCCCTCGACAGCCGGACCTCTGAGGAGGTCATGCGGATTTTCGACGGGCTTAATCGCGAGGGTATCACTGTGATTTTGGTCACCCATGAACAAGAGGTGGCCGATCATGCCAAGCGGCAGATCGTCTTTCGCGATGGCAAGATTGTGGAGGACCGGTCATGACGCTCTGGGCCTCGATCCGGGTCGCGCTTACCGCGCTTCGGGTGAATGCGTTGCGCAGCGCCCTGGCCATGCTGGGCATTATCATCGGCGTTGCCTCCGTGATTGTCCTCGTCTCGATCAGTGAGGGGACGAAGCGCGCGGTTGAGGACCAGATTGCCAGTTTCGGCGCCAATCTGCTTATCATCCGGCCGGGAAGCTCTATGTTTGGCGGTCGCCGCGGCGGTGCCGGATCCGCCCCGCCCATGACCGACGGCGATGTGCTTGCGATCCGCAATGAGGTGGCCGGCCTGTCCAGCGTCTCTGGCGAGGTGCGCACGGCCACCAGCATCGTCTTTGCGGGCGCCAATTGGCAAACCAGTATCTACGGCGTCAACACCGACTATTTCGATGCCCGCAGCTGGATTATCGATGAAGGCCGGGCCTTCTCTCCCGCCGAGGACAATGCCTCCCGGCGTCTCGCCGTGGTCGGTCAGACCATCGTCGCGGAATTGTTCGACGGCGCCAGCCCTATCGGCCAGGTGATCCGTGTCGGCGGCCAGCCCTTTGAAGTCATCGGTACGGTCGAGGCCAAGGGGGAGTCGAATTTCGGTACCGATCAGGACGATATCGTTTTCGTACCGCTGAACGCGGCCCGCAGCCGTTTGGGTGCCGGTCAGCGCCCGCCGACCCCCGATCCGGTGAACACGATTTATGCCGATGTTTCTGCCGGTGAAGATATTGGTCGCGTGATTGCCGATATTCAGGACCTACTGCGCATCCGGCGCGATATAGCCCCGGGCGCCAGCGATGATTTCAATGTCTCCTCCCTGGCTGAATTCATCCGCGCCCGCAATGAGACGGAGAACCAGCTCGGCCTGCTTCTGGCCGTCGGAGCGGGGATTGTGCTCCTGGTAGGCGGGATCGGCATCATGAATATCATGCTGGTTTCTGTCACTGAGCGGACACGCGAGATCGGGCTGCGCCTCGCCGTCGGTGCCCGGCGGCGGGATATCCGCAATCAATTCCTGATCGAGAGTATTGTGCTGTGTATGATCGGCGGCGCTTTGGGACTGGCCGCAGGCATTGGCGGAACAGCGCTTTACGCCAATGTCGGTCAGCTTGAGATCGTGGTCAGCCCGCTCATCGTCGCCATTGCGGTCGGCGCGTCCTTATTCGTCGGCGTCTTCTTCGGGCTTTATCCGGCGCAGCGCGCGGCCAGTCTCAATCCGATTGACGCGCTCCGCTTCGAATAGCGCCTAGAGTACTGCGTCCGCTGGGCCGAGAACAATCCGTGCTGGCAGGGCGACATAGAAGGCCGAGCCCTGGCCCGGTTCTGATTCAACCCAGACTCGCCCGCCATGCCGCTCTATCGACTGGCGCACAATCGCGAGGCCGATCCCTGTCCCTTTATACTCGTCGCGAGAATGCAAACGCTGGAAGGGCGCAAAGATTTTTTCGGCGAATTTCGGATCAAGGCCGATACCATCATCACGCACGCAAAGAACCAGCTCCTGATCCTTCATCTCCGCCGTCACGGTGACCTTCGGGGCGCCATCAGCCCGGTATTTGACGGCATTGCTGATCAGATTCTGGAAGCTTTGGCGCAGGAGTAGCGGGTCGCCGCGGAGTTTCGGCAAGCGCTCCACCTGAATTTGAGCGCCGCTTTCATTGATGCTGGTGTCCAGCGTGTCGATCACATCCGCGATGAGGTCGTCGAGATCCACGGATTGCATTCGCAAAGGCTGGCTGGCCATTTTGGAATAGGTGAGGAGGTCGTCGATCAGCCCCTGCATGCGTTGAGCGGCATCGACAAGGAAGTCGAGCGAGCGCACGCCCTCCGCGTCAATCTCGTCGCCATATCGGCGGCGGACCAGGGCCGCGAAGGCACTGATTTTGCGCAGAGGTTCCTGCAAGTCATGGGAGGCGACGGTGGCGAAGCGATCGAGCTCTTTATTCGAGCGCTCAAGCTGCTCATAGGCCGTCCGCAAGGGGGTGACATCCGTCATCACAGCGTAGGAGCGTCGCACGCCCCCATCGTCCACAAGGAAGGATGAGAGCAGGACATCCATATAGGATCCATCACGGCGCCGGAAGCGATAGGGAATATTCTCGTTGAACCCGGTCTCTTCAAGGGCCGGGAAGGAGTGTTCACGGGCCCGCCGAGCGGATTCCTCATCAAGAAAGTCGGTCGATTTGTGGCCAATGACTTCGCTTCGGCGATAACCAAGCGATTGCAGCCAGAAATCACTGACCTGCACGATCTCGCCGCTATCGATCTCGATCGTGTGCAGCATGGCGGGCGTTGCATTATAGATCTGCTCGAAGCGTTTGCGCTCGGCTTCCACAGCTTCGTTCTCGCGTACGGCCGCGTCGATATTGATAACAACACCTGTGGTCATGTTTGCGGGTTGTGTCCCGTCAACCAGCGGACGGCGGCCGGTAGCGCGATACCAGATCCACTCCCCAGAATGGGTCTTCAGCCGGAAATCAATGGTCTGGCTCCTGCCCGGTTCAGACCAGACGCCATCCAGGCTCTTATAGGCGGCCCCGATATCATCCGGGTGATGCAGCTCATGCCACTCCTGACCTGGAACGGAGCGCTCGCGCCCTTCGCCATAAAGGTCTGCAACGATATCGCCGCGCAGCCACATCATGTTGGCCGGCCGGTCATAGCGCCAGATCGCCAGTGTCGATGCTTCAATCGCATCGCTTAGCAATTGTTCGCGCTGGGACAGGGCTTCTGTTGTGTTGGCGAGCTCGGTGACATCGGTCATGAAACCGGCCGCCATGGTCGGTCGCCCGTTCTCATCCCACTCGGTGACACGGCCACGATTGTGAAGATGAATCCAGCCATCTTCTTCCGACCGATAGCGTAGATTGAAGTCGATGTGATCCGGATCGCCTTCGATCAATTGGGCGAGCGCCTCACGGCACATTTCCTGATCATCTTCGTGGACGCGTTCCAGCCAGGTGTCGAAGCGGGTGTCCGCATCGCCATCGCCCAGGCCCATCATGCGGCTCAAAACACTGGTGATGGATGCTTCAAGCGTTTGAAGATTTAGGTGCCACGCACCTTCACCGGTCGCTTCGAGAGCGCCGCGCAATCGCATCTCTGACTCTTCAGCGCGCTGCTCAAGTCGCATATTTTCGGTGACGTCGATAAGGACGCCTGCGGCTTTGCGCGAACCGGGCTTCTCGTCTGTGGTCTTTCCGATCGCGCGCAGCCAACGCCAGGTATCGGTTCGAGCATCGCGGAGCTGATAGGTGACGTCGACCTCGCTCTGTTGCCCGGAGAAAAAGGCCTCGATCTGGCTTCGGACAAGATCGCGCTGATCCTTATGCGTCTTTTCAAGCCAGTATTCCGCATCGATCTCGACAGGGCTGGAGGGGACCCCCAGCATGCCGCGAATTTCTCCGATTGGCGTGATCTGTTGCTTTTCCAGATCCAGTTCCCAGGCCCCACAGGCCCCGGCGGTAAGCGCGTTTGCCAGCTGGCGTTCGCGATCTGCGAGCTTTTGCTCAAGGGTCTGGCGGTCTGTGACGTCAGAGATGACGCCCGTGACGCGCAGTGCCGAGCCGTCGCGGGCGAATTCGGAAACGCGGCCGCGGATCTGCAGCCAACGCTGCGCGCCATCGCTGCGATGGGCGAGGAAGGATTCATCCATCTGAGCGCCCGGGCGCTTGCGCAATTCGTCCAGGCTTGCATCGAAGCGAGCGCGATGGCTGTCTTCAATCACCTGTCGCCAGCGCTCCAGGCTGATGGTCGCATCAGTTGTGCTGATGCCCATAAATTCATTGATGAAGCCGCGCGTTGATCCAAGCCCGGTGACCAGGTTGAGCGAGAACGCGCCCTCATTTGCAGAGGCGAGAGCCGCGCGCAGCTGAATGTCGCTCGCTTCAAGCTTCGCCTGCAGTGCGAGGCGGTGGGTGACATCACTAATGATGCACAAAAAGCCCTGGCGCTTGCCCTTGTCGTCAAAAATCGGACAGCCGACTGTCTCGCCGTCAAAGACGCGCCCGTCCTTGGTGCGGTATTTGGCGCGATAGGGTTTCGCCAGCCCGTCTTCATCGTCGAGGGAATTGAAGTGCGATTGCCCCAGGCGACTGTAATCGCGCGGATCGGCATAGATAATCTGGCTCTTCTTGCCGATGATTTCCTGTTCGGAATATCCGAACAAGCGCTCCGCAGCCGGGTTCATCGCCGTCAGCTCGCGATCAAGATTCGCCGACACCACCGCGGAGGTCGAGTTCTGGTACATCGCCCGCAACATGTCGGATGTGCTGAAGCTCATAGTGCTAAGACCGCCGAAGATAAGCCTGAATAGCTGACCGCTCGATACAAGCGAGCAAAATCTAAAGTGTTATTAAAACGCCTTCGCTCAAACCCCAAGACATATGGCATGAGCAAGGCCGTCTGAGCCTGCCTCTGGTCAAGCCGCAGCGAGAAGCTAGAGTGCGGGCTGGTCATAGTGATCGATGGAGTAAAGCGCGTGTCTTCTAGCCAAACTACGAGCCCGGGCCAGGGCCCTGTCCTTGAAGTCGAAAACCTCAATGTGAGCTTTCAGACGCCGGATGGGTTGGTGGATGCTGTGCGCGGAATTTCGCTGCACATCAATGAAGGCGAGTGCCTGGCCGTGGTGGGCGAGTCGGGTTCCGGCAAGAGCCAGACATTCCTCTCGGCGATGGGATTGCTGGCATCAAACGGACAGGCGAAAGGGTCGATCCGGTATCGCGGTCGCGAAATCCTTGGGCTGCCGGTGCGCAAGCTCAATGAAGTGCGCGGCCGGAACATGACAATGATTTTCCAGGATCCGCTCACCTCTCTGACACCCCACATGAAAGTCGGGCAGCAAATGTCTGAGGTGCTGGGTATCCACATGAAGCTGAAGGGCAAAGCTGCGCAAGCGCGCTCTTTGGAGTGGCTTGAGCGTGTCCGTATTCCTGAAGCACGGCGTCGTCTCGATCAGTTCCCCCATGAACTGTCCGGCGGCATGCGTCAGCGTGTGATGATTGCAATGTCCATGCTTTGCGAGCCGGATCTTCTGATCTGCGACGAGCCGACTACGGCTCTGGACGTAACAGTACAGGCTGAAGTGCTGGACATTATGGATGAGCTGAAGCGCGAAACCGGCGCAGCCTTGGCGTTGATCACCCATGATATGGGGGTGGTTGCGCGCATGGCGGACCGCGTTCAGGTGATGAAAAGCGGCGTCTATGTCGAAGGTGGCGATGTGGAGCAGATCTTCGCTTCACCGACCGATGCCTATACCCGCATGCTGCTCGACGCCATGCCGCGTATTGATGCGGATGAACGTCCCGGTGGCACGCAGTTGGAGCCGGTCGCGAACCCGGATGCGGAACCCTTGCTCAAAGCCGATGACATCAAGGTGCATTTCCCGATCGAGGTTTCCAGCGGTTTCCGTCCAACCTACAAGACGCTGCGCGCCGTGGATGGCGTCAGTTTCGATCTTCGGCCTGGCGAAACACTCGGGGTCGTCGGCGAGTCAGGCTGTGGCAAGTCGACCCTGGCCCGGGCGATCCTTCGCCTTGTACCGGCGAAAGCCGGCAGCGTGGCCTGGCTGGGCAAAGACCTGTTCGGCCTCAATTCAAAGCAATTGCGTGATGAACGCCAAGGCTTCCAGATTGTCTTCCAGGATCCGCTGGCCTCGCTTGATCCGCGCATGACGATCGGGGCGTCCATCGCAGAGCCTTTGCTGACGCATCGACCGAAGATGAAGCGCGCCGAGCGTCAGGCGAAGGTCCGCCAAATGATGGGCAAGGTCGGGCTCGACCCGGATATGATCAACCGCTATCCGCACGAGCTCTCCGGCGGGCAGAACCAGCGCGTTGGCATCGCCCGCGCGATGATCCTGGAGCCTAAGCTGGTCGTGTGCGATGAGGCCGTCTCGGCACTCGACGTGTCGATCCAGGCGCAGATTGTGGATTTGCTGATCAAGCTGCAGCACGAGATGGGGCTATCCATGGTCTTCATCTCTCACGACTTGTCCGTCGTGCGGGAAATCTCTCACCGGGTCATGGTCCTTTATCTTGGGCGCGTGGTGGAGCTCGCGAGTCGTGAGCAGCTCTATAACAATCCGCGCCACCCCTATACGCGGGCTCTGATATCCGCAGTGCCTGTACCCGACCCGCTGATTGAGAAAACGCGCGAACGCCTGAAGCTGGACGGGGAATTGCCCTCGCCCATGGATACGCGGGCGCAATTGCGCTTCATGCGCTCCAAGCTGATCGATGACCCGGACGCGGAACAATACCGCCCGCAATTGGTCGAGGTGGAGCCCGGGCATTGGGTTGCCGAGCATGATGAAACAGATGCTGATGCGGCCTGAGCGGCCAAGCTCTCCGCAGCGTGTCCGCATTTTCATTCGACATGCCGCGATCGCGGACTAGGCTCATCAGCGAGCGATTGCGTACAGGATAACCAGCATGGCCAAGACAGTTTTCAAGACCCTCGCCGGGATCGGCCTGATGGCGTTTGCCCTGGCTGCCTGTTCTGGCGGGGAACCAGTGGAACAGCCCGCCGAGGTCGGCCTCGCCTTCGCGCATGAAAGCAGCGATCTGCCGGTCCATCCGGATGTTCGTTACGGTCAGCTGGAGAATGGTATGCGTTACGCCATTCTGGCGAACGCAACACCAGAGGACACCGCTGCCATGCGGCTGGTGTTCAATGTGGGATCTTTAGCCGAAAGCGATGACCAGCGCGGCCTGGCACATTTCATCGAACACATGGCCTTTAACGGCACGACGAATGTCCCTGAAGGGGAGATGGTGCCCTTGCTGGAGCGCTATGGTCTCGCCTTTGGTCCTGATACCAATGCCTTCACCGGTTATGAGACCGTCGGCTATCAGCTCGACTTGCCGGAAAATGACGATGCCACGATAGACACCGCGCTTTTCTTGCTGCGCGAAACGGCCAGCGAGATGCTGTTTGACCCGGCGGCGATTGATCGCGAGCGCGGTGTCATCCTGTCGGAAGACCGCGTCCGCAACAGTCCCTTGCGCCGCTGGAGCGTGGCTCTCCAGCGTTTTCGCTATCCAGGCACTTTGATTACTGAACGGGATCCGATCGGTATTCCTGCGATCATTGAAACTGCGACACGCGATCAATTCGTCGATTACTACGAGAATTTCTACGTGCCGCAACGCGCCCTGCTGGTGGTGACGGGCGATGTCGATGTGGACGATATGGAAGGGCGGGTTTCAGAACGCTTCGCCGATTGGCAGGGGCCTGAGACCCTGCGTCCGGATCCGGATATTGGCGAGATCAACCCGGCCCGGCCTTTCTCCGTCGGTTATCTTCATGATCCGGAAGTCTACACAATCTTGACCGTGGATGCCTTGCGTCCGCTGGAAGAGCGCGCCGACATGGTCGAAACGCGTTTCGAGAATAATCTGGCCTCGATCGGCAATGCGATCCTCTCCCGCCGTTTCGAGACCATGATCAGTGCAGGAACCTCGCCCTTGCTCGAGGCACAAGCCGCGCATGGCCCGGATTTCGGCGTAGCCGAGCGCGCTGGTATTCTGGCGGTTCTGGCACCGGAGCGCTGGGAAGACGGGGTGGCCATTGTCGAGCAGGAGCTGCGCCGCGCCCTGACTTTTGGCTTCACTCAGGCGGAGCTGGATGAGCAAGTCGCCAATCAGTACGCCGCCATGCGGGCAGCCGCTGAGCGGGCCGATACCCAGGACACACGTCAGCTTGCAGACCAGCTCTGGGAGGCTTGGCGAGAGGGTCAGGTCTTCACGACGCCGCAATCCACACTGGCGCGCTATGAGGCGGGTATGGAGCGCATCACGGTTGAGGCTGTTGAAGCTGCGTTCCGTGCGCGCTGGGAGGGCGTCGAGCCGATCATCTTCCTGGCAACATCGCTGGAGATGAGCGAGCCGGAGAACACCCTGAAGGCCCTCTGGGAGGCAAGTGCCGAGGTGGCGCTGGAAGCACCGATAGAGCTCGAGCAGGCCCGTTTCGAATACACGGATTTCGGCACGCCGGGCGCTGTGGCCAGCCGCGAGGAAATCGACGATCTCGATCTTGTTCGGCTGCGCTTTGAAAACGGTGTCCAGCTAAGCTTCAAGGAAACGGATTTCGACACGGGTCGTGTCCTGGTCCGCGTCAATTTCGGGGCGGGCGAGCTGGAGCCGCGCATCAAGCCGACCGTCGACACGCTCACCTCCTACATCTTCCTGGCATCAGGTCTGGGCGATATTTCCTATGATGATCTGGGGCGGGCCCTCGCCGGCCGCAATGTCCAGCTCGACTTCAGCATTGGTGAGTCACGTTTTGGCTTTCAGGGCGCCTCCACCCAGGAGGATTTCCTGACACAGATGCAGCTTTTCGCGGCGTATCTGACGGATCCGGGCTGGCGTGAAGAGGGGCTGGCGCGCTTCCAGGCAATTGCTCCGGAACTCCGTCGCAATCTGCGCTCATCGCCATCCGGCATCCTACAATCGGATGTCGCGCGCCTGCTGCGTAGCGGTGATCAGCGCTATGGCTTCCCAACGGAAGAAGAGGCTGCGGCTATCACCCTGGCCGATATTGAGGCTTTTCTCTCTCCGGCACTCGAAGCAGCGCCGATCGAGATCACCGTCGTGGGCGATCTGAGTGAAGCACAGGCAGTTGAGGCTGTAGCGGCGACATTTGGTGCGCTGCCAGCGCGCGCGCAGAGCTGGAGCGATTATCCCGAAGCGCGCACAATCCGCTTCCCCGATGCTCAAGCTGAGCCGCTGGTCTTGACCCATAACGGTCCGCCCGAGCAAGCGATGGTCAATATCTATTGGCCAACGGCGGATGGCGAAGATACGCGCCAGCGCCGGGCCCTCAGACTGCTGCGCGGCGTATTTGATCTCAAGCTGACCGAACGCTTGCGAGAGCAGGAGGGCTTTACCTATTCCGCCTTTGCGAGTGAGCAGGCCTCGCGGACCTATCCGGACTTCGGCTATCTGTGGGTCGGTGTTGATGTGGCTCGCGAGAATGTGGCGCAGACTTATGCGGTCGTTGACGAGCTGGCCGCGGGACTGGCGGCGGGAGACATCAGTGAGGACGAGCTGCTCCGGGCTCGCCGTCCGATCATGGAGTCTATCGAAGAGGCTCAAGGTGACAGCAATGCGAGCTGGATGGCCTGGCTTGCAGGATCCTTCCGCGAACCCTCTCGTCTGGATGATATCCGGACATTGGAGAGTGATTATGCCGGCATTAGCCGCGATGAACTGATCGCGCTGGCTCGCGATTACCTAGTTAATGAAAACAGCTTGCGCGTCACCATTTTGCCGGTGAGCGCCGAAGCAGACACCAATCAAGAGGTGAATCCATGATGCGTTTTGGCAAAGCTCTGTCCTTTTCGGCTCTGGCCCTTGTGCTCGCGGCCTGTTCCGGCGGCAATTCCCGGCCGGTGTTTGAAGGGGATCTTTCCGAGGCCCGCAATTGCGTGACCGAAGCGGAGGGGCCGATCTTCTCTGAAAGCTTCGATCCAACCAGCCGCAATCCGCAAGCCAATGCCGAAGCCTCAGCTGAATTCCTCGACATGGTCCTGGAGCAGGAATGCGTCTTCCAGCTGCCCTCCGGTCTGATTTATCGCATCCAGACCGCTGTCGCTGATGAGGTCTCGCCGGAGACCGGCGATCTGGTGACGGTGCACTACCGCGCCATCCACCCCAATGGCGTCGCCTTCAATGATAGCTATGCCATGGGGGATCCGGTCACCTTCCCGTCCGATCGTCTGATCGCGGCGTGGGTCGAAGCGCTCCCGCTCATGCGTGTGGGTGAAAACTGGGAACTCTATGTGCATCCCAATCTCGGATATGGCCCGAGCGGGACGCCGGGCGGTCCGATCGGTCCGAACGAAGCCCTTGTCTTCCAGCTGGAGCTGTTGGCTCTGCCGGGTCTGGAAGAGGATGAAGCCGAGGCGGGTTAGCGCGACAGTCGCAAATTGGTGAGGTCGCCGGCGATCATTTCAAAGGCGTCCTCCAGCGCAGCGGCTGACGGGGAGTTGAAGTAGAGCGTCGGATTGGACGCACAGGCCTCCATCAGATCGCGCGTGCCGCTATCCCAAACCTGGAAGGTGATGGTGTAAACGCGGATGCCGAGGCTTTTGGCTTCGTCACAAGCGGCTGCCAGGCGTCCGTCCAGCCGGTCGCCCAGCGTGGAAGAGCTGCTGGACCGAGTTCCCAGACGGTTATGGCGCGAAAATCCGTAAGCACCATAATCGGACCGCAGATATGTCGAGCGGCCGGACATGACATTCTCGCCATCGGTGAGAATGACCATGGCCTTGATCACTTCGCGATCATCCCAGCTCGTGCCTTCGGTAAAGGGTTCTTCCGGAGAGATCACCCGAATGCCCCAGCCCACGCCTTGAGGGATGTTTGTGGTCCCGCTTGCATTCATCCGGCCCAGAGCGGTGAGAACCGTGTTCTCATTGGTGGTCATCGGCGTTATCGGAGTGGTCGTGCAGCGCATATTCGGCCCGTAATCACGCAAGACGCGGGCATTGTTGTATTTCGACATATTGCGCAAACGCTGGTGGTCGGTGCCGGTTCGACCGTCATTGAGATAGTCATTGCGGTAATCATTGTCATTGTCCGGCTCGTCCGGAGCAAAATACGGGAAGAACAAAGTCTCCGGTGAGTTCCGGTTCGGCTCCGTATTGTCGATATCCATCGGGATGGGACGCGCTTCAACACAGCCCTCCCACTCCTCATTGCGCATCTGGTCGAACAAATCCCAGTGATTGGCATCGCGACCGCCCGACCAATCGCCGTGTTCGGGCGCATCACCATTCGGATCAAGCCACCAGGCTCGTTCGAAATTGGTTCCGACATTCACAGTCGCTGCGAATGGAACCAGGCCGATATTCACATCACCCGGCTGATCGACGGCGTCGAACAGAATTTCTGTCAGGAGTTCTGCGCTGTCGCGCATATCATTGAGCTTCGATCCGCCCATGGAACCGGTATTATCGAGCACCATGACAAGTTCCAGGCGTTGACGGGCACGCTGAACCTCGCTCTCCCAGGAGACCGTGATTTCATCAATTCCGATGAGCCCCAGCATGATTGTGTCGAGACGCGCCTCGCCGGTCACCAGAACCGTATCGTCTGTATCGTTGAGCGAGATGACCAGGTTTTGCAGATTGCCGACTTCGTAGTCCGGGTAATTCGCGACGATGAAATCCGTGGCCAGGGTTGTGGCTTCAGAGGACGTGATATTCGGGTCCCGGCCCACGGCCAGAGCCGCCGCATCAAGGGCCTGGGCCAGGCGTGTTCGCGCGCTCATCGCTGAGGAATAGTCCACAACGCCGCCGGTCAGCACCGCAAGGGGCAAGAGGCTTAAAGCGAAGATGATCGCGACATTGCCGCGCCGGTCGCGGCTGAAGCGTTTGAATAGGCCGAACATGTGACACACCATCCTGGCGGTACAGGGCCTGCTCTTACGGCTGATCCCCTTCCGCAGTTTTTCACCTGACAGGATAGGGGGGGCGTCTTAAGGATAGGTTCCCGATCTGTTGAAAATTTATCGCTAAACCTATGACATCCAAAGCTCTCGCCTCCGCCATCGACGAATTGCGCACCCTTGTCGCCTTTGACACGACCTCGCGTAACTCCAATCTCGACCTGATCGATTATGTGGAGGGCAAGCTGAGCGCGCTTGGCGCGCGTTGCGAGCGAATTCTCAGCGCGGATGGCTGCAAGGCGAACCTCCATGCTGTTTTCGGACCGGAAATCGATGGCGGGATTGTGCTGTCCGGCCATACAGATGTCGTACCGGTTGATGGCCAGCCCTGGACCACGGATCCCTGGGATCTGACCGAGAAAGACGGCTTCCTCTACGGGCGCGGGACATGCGATATGAAAGGCTTTTCCGCCTGTATCCTGGCCCTCGCGCCAGACATCGCTGCCGCCGATCTCAAGCGCCCGGTCCATATCGCGCTTTCCTATGACGAAGAGGTTGGGTGTCTTGGCGCTCCGGCGATGATCGATGAGATCATGAAAGGTGCATACAAACCCCAGACGGTTGTGGTTGGCGAACCGACCGATATGCAGGTCGTCACGGCCCATAAAGGGCTGTTCTCCATGGTGGTGAAATTGCGCGGCAAGGAAGCCCATTCCTCACTGGTCAATGATGGCGCCTGTGCCGTCACTCACGCCATACCGCTGATGCAATACTTGGTCGACCAGGCCGAGGCGATGAAGCTTGCCGCACCCGCTGACAGTCCTTTCGACCCGCCGCACGGCACGCTGACGATCGGCGAAGTCAAAGGCGGAACAGCGCTCAACATTCTTGCCCTCGATGCCGAGTTCGGAGCGCTGATGCGTCCATGTCCCTGGGATAATCCGCGCGCGGTGGAAGCGGGATTGCGTGAACGTGCCGCCGGGGTTGAAGCGAAAATGCGCGAGAGTGCTCCCAATGCCTCTGTCACCGTGGAAATCCGTTCCAGCGTTCCGGCGTTTGCGCCAGAAGAAGATGGCCGCGCAGAGCAACTTGCGCGCCAGCTGACAGGTGATAATTCCACTCGCGTCGTCAGCTATGGCACGGAGGCTGGACAGTTCCAGGCAGCAGGCCTCTCGGTTGTGGTCTGCGGCCCCGGCTCAATCGAGCAAGCCCACCAGCCCGATGAGTTCGTGGCGATTGATCAGTTGGAACAGTGCTGCGTCTTTTTGGAGAAGATGGTGCGCGGACTGGAGGGGTGAGGCGGTTCGCGCTGCTAGCCATATCAAAAAAGGGCGCCCGCAACGGGCGCCCTTTCTAGTCACATTTGATCGGGCTTACTCCGCCGCTGTCGTTTCGGCTGGTGCTGAGGCGGCCTCTTCGCGGCCCTTGCCCCAATAGGAGATGCACGGGATTTTGCCCTTGTCGCAGCGCTCGGAATATTTGCGCGCGATTTCCGTGACTTCTTCCATCAGGCCTGCGGCCAGGGTGATCGGCTTGAGGCCGAGCTGAAGGAAAGTGTCGTTTTCGACGTGCAGGTCATTCTCGTCCGCTTCATTGCGCGGATTGGGAACAAGCTGAACTTCCGCATCTGTGAGGTCGGCGATCATCTTGGCCAGATCGCGGACGCGGTGCGTCTCGGTCATCTGGTTCATGATGCGCACCTTCTCGCCATTCTGAGGCGGGTTCTCGACGGCCAGCTGCACACAGCGGACCGTGTCCTGAATATGGATGAAAGCGCGTGTCTGACCGCCCGTGCCATGCACGGTCAGCGGATAACCGACAGCCGCCTGCATCAAGAAGCGATTGAGGACAGTGCCGTAATCACCATCATAGTCGAAACGGTTGATCAGACGCTCATCGCGCTTGGTCTCTTCCGTTTGCGTGCCCCAGACGATGCCCTGATGAAGATCGGTGATCTTCACCTTGTCGTTCTTGTTGTAGAAATGGAAGAAGAGCTGATCCTGGGTCTTGGTCATGTGGTAGATCGAACCCGGATTGGCCGGGTAGAGGATCTCCTGATCCTTGAGACCCTCGGACGTCTCGACCTTGACCTTCAGATAGCCCTCCGGGATTTTCATCCCTGCCGTGCCATAGCCATAGACGCCCATCGTGCCGAGGTGCACGAGGTGAATATCCTTGCCACTATCGACAATCGCGGCCAGCACGTCATTGGTGGCGTTGAGATTATTATCGACCGTGTAGCGTTTATGGCGCGCGCTCTTCATGGAGTAAGGCGCGGCGCGCTGTTCAGCGAAATGGATAATCGTATCGGGGTTTTCCGTATCGATCAGATCGAGGAGTTCCTGATAATCCTTGCCAATATTCATATCGACAAAACGGATGTCACGACCGGAGACTTCTTTCCAGGCTGCCAGGCGTTCTGACATCGGACGAATGGGCGTCAGTGACTCGACTTCCAATTCGATGTCAATTTTCCGGCGCGAAAGATTGTCGACGATGACAACTTCGTGGCCCAGATTGGAAAGATGAAGTGCAGTAGGCCAGCCGCAGAAGCCGTCCCCGCCCAGTACGATTACTTTCATAGTGTTCTACGCCTGCCGAAGGCGTTCCCTTGTTCTCAACCCTCTTCTTGCAGGCAGGAAAGGCCATTTCAAGTCCTGTACCTGCGCACGATGCGGGGCAGACCGACGTGTTCTATCCTCAGAGCAGGCCGCTCAGTGTCAGGCGGTGGGAGTCTGATAACGTAAACATGTCTAAGCAAAACTCTGACGTGAGTAGGCTTTCTCGAATGAAGGCGCGCAATCTTTCGGTCCTTTTCTCGGCCACCTCGTGTAATCGCGATCTGCAAAAAAACCGGTTTCCGGATGTTTTCATCGGGCCATTGAGTAGACCTGAGCGCTAAACGAGGCTAAATCCGCGCCAAATTTACCGGGTATTTGAACCCGGACGTCGCTTTAGGAGATGAGTATGGCCCTTCGGGTAGCGATCACCGGTTTTGGCCGCATTGGCCGTCTGGCTCTGCGTGCGGTTCTGGAAGAAAAGCGTTGGGGCGAAGTTGAAGTCGTCGCCATCAATGACAGCTCGACGCCTGAAACCAATGCTCACCTTCTGACCTATGACAGCGTCCATGGCCGCTATCCTGGCGAGATTAAGGTCGGCGATGACTGGATCGATGCCGGGTTCGGCAAGATCCAGAAAGTCTCCAATCGCGACCCCAGCCAGCTGCCCTGGGGCGATATGGGTATTGATATCGTTCTGGAATGCACCGGCAAGTTCAATTCCAAAGAAGCCTCCATGGCGCATATCGAGAGCTCCGGTGCCAAGCGCGTGCTCTGCTCCGCGCCGGCCAAGAACGCTGACAAGACCATCGTCTATGGCGTGAACCATGATCAGCTGACGGCGGACGATATTGTTGTCTCCAACGCGTCTTGCACCACGAATGGTCTGGCACCGGTCGCGAAAGTGCTCAATGACGCTGTCGGCATTGAACGCGGTCACATGACGACGATCCACGCCTATACCGGTGACCAGCCGACGCTTGATCGCAATCACAAGGATCTGCACCGCGCCCGCGCCGCTGCCATGTCCATGGTGCCGACCTCAACCGGTGCCGCAAAGGCTGTTGGCCTGGTTCTGCCGGAACTGGTGGGCAAGCTCGATGGCGCGGCTGTTCGTGTGCCAACGCCGAATGTTTCCCTGATTGACCTGGTCTTCACGCCAGGAAAAGCGACCACGGCAGAGGAATTGGCCGAGGCCGTCAAAGCCGCAGCAGACGGTCCGATGAAGGGCGTTCTGGGCTATGACAGCATTCCGCTTGTCTCTATCGACTATAACCATGACAGCCGCTCCTCAATCGTTGCGATCGACAAGATCAAAGTGGTCGATGAGCGTCTCGTCCGTGTCATGACCTGGTATGATAATGAGTGGGGCTTTGCCTGCCGCATGATCGATACTGCGGTCGAAATGGGCAAGCACATCTAGTTGCTAGGTAAGGAGAGGCCGCTATGACCGAGATCCGTCGCATTCAGGATGCAGAGGTCGCCGGAAAGCGCGTCCTCGTCCGCGTTGATTTTAATGTGCCGATGAAAGATGGCGCTGTCAGTGATGACACTCGTCTTCGCGCGGCGCTCCCAACGATTGGTTGGCTTCAGGATAATGGCGCCAAGACGATCCTTCTGGCGCATTTTGGTCGCCCCAAGGGCCAGCGCAATGACGAGATGAGCCTCGAGCCAGTGGGGCAGCCCCTGGCCGATCTGCTGGGCTCCGAGGTCTATTTCGTCGATGATGTGATCGGCGAAGATGCGGCGGCCGCGGTCGAGGATCTCAACGACGGCGATGTCCTGCTGCTGCAGAATACGCGCTTTGAGGCGGGTGAAGAGAAGAACGATCCAGCCTTCGCCAAAGCCCTTGCGAGCCTGGGAGATCTCTACGTCAATGACGCCTTCTCTGCAGCGCACCGGGCGCATGGTTCGACAGAAGGTGTCGCCAGCCTTCTCCCGGCCTATGCCGGCCTGTCCATGCAGAGCGAGATTGATCATCTGGTCGCAGCGCTGGAGGCGCCGGAGCGCCCGGTGATCGCGATTGTTGGCGGGGCGAAGGTCTCGACCAAGATCGATCTGCTCCAGAACCTCGTCAAAAAAGTCGATATGCTCTTTGTGGGTGGCGGCATGGCGAACACGCTTCTGCATGCGCAGGGGGTCAATATTGGAAATAGCCTCTGCGAGAAGGAGCTGGTTGATACGGCTCGGATGATCCTTGCAAATGCGGAAGAGTCCGGCTGCAAGATCTTGCTGCCTAGCGATGTTGTCCTGGCCAAGGAGTTCGCGCCTAACCCGGAGACCCGCCTCGCGCCGGTCGGCGAAGTTGGCGATGACGAGATGATCCTCGATTGCGGTCCGGCAACGGTCACAGCCTTGGCACTCGCCATGGAAGACGCCAAAACCCTCATCTGGAACGGACCGCTCGGCGCATTTGAAATCCCGCCCTTCCACACGGCGACCGTGACGGCGGCCAAACAAGTGGTTGAACAGGTCAAGGCGAACGGGCTTGTCGCGGTTGCGGGCGGCGGTGATACAGTGGCTGCCCTGAATCAGGCTGAAGTGGCCGAGGACTTCACCTTCGTCTCGACAGCTGGCGGTGCTTTCCTGGAATGGATGGAAGGCAAGGCGCTGCCGGGCGTTGCTGTTCTCACCAAGGATGCAGAGCCGGTGGCGTAAGCGAGCCGTCAGGGCCGGAGCGATGGGCATTGGCCTTCGCTCAGGCTAGAAGGACTGTCACAGAATTACTCTAGAGCCGCTGGGGCTCTTTAATACCAATTGCGGCAATCCCGCCGCTTTCGATTTTAGGACTGGGGACTTACGATGGATCTCGACCTTCTCAACGAAACCGCGTGCGCCATGGTCGCGCCTGGCAAAGGTATCCTGGCGGCGGACGAATCCACCGGCACAATCGGCAAGCGCTTTACCTCGATCAATCTGGAAAACACCCCGGATAATCGCCGTGACTGGCGTGAGATGTTGTTCCGCACCGAGCCCGCCATGTCCGAGCGCATTTCCGGTGTCATCCTCTATGATGAAACCATCCGTCAGACGGCTGCTGACGGTACGCCGCTCGCCAAGCTGATCCAGGATGCCGGCTCAATTCCCGGCATCAAGGTCGACACTGGCGCGAAGGATCTGGCCGGCGCTGAAGGCGAGAAGATCACGGAAGGCCTCGATGGCCTGCGCGACCGACTGGCAGATTATTTCGATCTTGGCGCCCGCTTCGCCAAATGGCGCGCGGTGATCAATATCGGGTCCAATGGTGATGACGCTGTGCCGAGCCAGTATTGCATCAACACCAATATGCACGCTCTGGCCCGCTATGCGGCACTGTGCCAGGAAGCCTCCATCGTTCCGATCGTTGAGCCGGAAGTCATCATGGATGGCGATCACTCCATTGAGCGCTGTTATGAAGTGACCGAATTCGCACTCAAGACGCTTTACCGCGAACTCTTCGACCAGGGGGTCGTGCTTGAAGGCACAATCCTCAAGCCAAACATGGTCATTTCTGGCACCGAAAATTCTGACCGCGCTGGTATTGAAGAAGTCGCGGACATGACGGTTCAGTGCCTGGCCAATTGCGTGCCGGCAGCTGTTCCAGGCATCGCCTTCCTCTCCGGTGGTCAGTCGGATGAAGAAGCTACGGCACACCTTAATGCGATGAACGCGGCCTATGACCTGCCCTGGCCGCTGACCTTCTCCTATGGCCGCGCTCTGCAGGCAGCACCGCTCAAAACCTGGGGCGGCAAGTCTGAGAACGTTGCTGCGGCCCAGGCTGCCTTGAACCACCGCGCCAAGATGAACGGCCTTGCCGCTCTCGGCGAGTGGGAAGAAGCGATGGAAAACGAGATGGCGTAAGCCAGGCTCTCCAATCAGATCTGAGAACCCCGGTGCAAACGCGCCGGGGTTTTTCTTTGCCACTCGCAATCTCGTGATGTTTACAGCCAAGTCGTAAGTCGCGGCGCGAGGCGGGGATGCCTAAATGAGGGCTCTAAAAGGAGTTCCCCCTATGCGTCTTTCCATGCTTGCCGCTGTCCTGGCGGTGTCTAGTATTTCTTTGAGTGCCCAGGCTCAGGAGAGTGTTTCGCTCGATCCGGCGGGTCTTCGGGCCAATAATGTAGAGTTCGAAACTGCCGAGTATCAGGGCCAGCAGGCGCTGCGGGTTTCCGGTGCGCCGGACAATCAAAACGCTTATGTCGCCTTGCCGGTCGAAGGGTTTTCTGATGGCGTGATCACGCTTCGCCTGGTTGGCGATGTTGCGCCGGAGACGCCGCCCCAGGCGCGCGGTTTTACCGGCGTGGCTTTCCGCACGGCGGATGATGGGTTCGAGGCGATCTATCTGCGTCCGCGCAATGCGCGGGTGGAGAACCAGCTCTTCCGGAACCGATCTGTCCAATACATCTCAGAGCCGGGATATACTTGGGATCGCCTGCGCGAAGAGCATCCGGGTCAATATGAGACCTATGTGGATATGGAGATGGGGGTTTGGATTGATGTCCGGATCGAAGTCGAGGGCGAAACCGCCCGGCTCTATGTCCATGATGCCGAACAGCCGACCTTGATCGTGAATGACCTTCGGCGCGGTGAAAGCGAAGGCGGTATTGGCCTTTGGGTTGGGCCGTGGACCGTCGCGCATTTTGCGGATGTAACGGTCGAACACGCCGAGTAAGTCCAACAAAAAAGGCCCGCCAATGGCGGGCCTTTTCCATTCCGAAATCAGTCAGAGACTTAGAATTCAGAGAAGTAAAGGGTCGCGTCAGCAACGCCGCCACCATAGGTGCCGACCCAGATGTCGTACTGGCCGGAACCGGACAGGACGAGTTCCGGATCGAAGCCGTTGACGTCGTCAGAGCAGTACCAGGAACCATCCGGTGCATTGATGACCAGCGTGGTGTCAGAACCAGAGCTTGCGCCGATGCGGATGCGGCCACCGCCCCACTGCAGGCGATAGTCAGGTGCGTTGGAAATCATGCCGGAACAACCGACATTGCCCGCGCTAACAGAACCACCAGCAACGATAGACACGTTGTACGGATCCGGCAGGAAGCCCGGATTCAGGCTGGTGCCGCCGAAATTCGGGCTGAGGCTCCAGTCCTGTGCAACAACAGCACCGGCGGTGGACGCTGCGATGAGTGCAGCAGCTGCGAGAGTTTTGATCATCTTATCTGTCCCCTGTTTGAAAGATGGGCCGCATCGAGAATCCCCCATGCGGGCGCGAGTAGAAGCATAGGCAAATGTACACAGAATGAACAGACGAATCTGACCGGGCTGGCCTTATTTTTCCAAATCGGCTTTAAGCCCTTTCATGACTTGCCAGCTCTACTTGATCACCCCGCCCAAAATCGATGATAGCTTCCTTCCGACGCTGGACGCCGCGCTGAGCGCCGGTTCGGTTGAGGCTCTCCAGATCCGCTTGAAAGCGCATTCGCGCGATGAGGTCATCGCCCTTGCACCGGGCATTATCGCCTGCGCGCAGAAACATGGTGTTGCAGCGATCCTCAATGATGATCCGGAGTTGGCAGATCAGCTTGGATGTGATGGCGTTCATATCGGCCAGCAGGACGGGACAGTGAAAGCCGCACGCGCCATTATGGGCCAGGACCGTATAATCGGTGTGACCTGCCATGATAGTCGCCATCTGGCGATGACAGCGGGTGAGGCCGGGGCGGATTATGTCGCGTTCGGCGCCTTTTTCCCGACAATGACGAAAGAGGCTCCAACGCAGGCCGGACCGGACCTCCTGCGCTGGTGGGTTGAGTTGTTTGAGCTGCCCTGTGTGGCGATTGGCGGGATCACGGTTGAGAATGCTGAGCCGCTGATTGAGGCCGGCGCAGATTTCCTGGCGGTCTCGTCTGGGGTTTGGGCGCATCCGGATGGCCCGGAAGCGGCGGTAAGAGCCTTAAACCGGCTGTGTGATCGCGCTTAATCTTTGCTCATTTTCTGGGCCTCGGCCTTGCCTTTAGTGGCTGGCCGCGCTCATCTGCGCGCATGATGACAGCTGGTGTTTTACTTTTGGGCCTCACGCTCGCGCTTCAGCCTGCTTCGGTGGATGAGGCCGATGCGAGCGAGCCGGTTTTCTCTTTTCCCGAAGAATTACAACTCGTGCCACTTGAGATCCAAGAGGCTGCCGATGCGGAAGAGGATGCCGACAGCGCCGCCGTTCCCGAAGGTCTAAGTGCCGTTGAAGAGGCCTTGTACCGGGCGCAGCTCGCCTGGGTGAATGAGGACTGGTCGACCGCGATGCGGTATGCGCAGACAGCGGCTGTCGGGGGCGATCCTCTTGCCGCTGTCATGGCCGGGCTGATCGCCCAGGATGGCCGCGCGACGGGTGAGCCGGATCTGGAACTTGCGATAACCTGGCTGCGACGCGCTGCAGAGACCGATCAGCCTGTCGCCCTGTTTGAGCTGGGCCAGATCGCCACGGAACCGGCATGGCGAGGCGAGCTGGGTTCGCCGAGATACTGGTTCGAGCGCGCGGCCCGTGGCGGGCACATGCGGGCCATGCTGGCGCTGGGCGATGACTTCCGTAGCTCCGGCGTTCCCCAAGATATGGAGACGGCGCGGGAGTGGTTTGAACGCGCCGCCCGCGGCGGGTCTGCGGAAGGCATGTATCAATTCGCGCAAATGCTTGATCAGGGCGAGGGCGGGCATCAGGACCAGACCCTGGCGCGGCAATGGTATGAAATGGCCGCTTCGGACCGCCATGCCGAGGCGGCTTTGCAGGCTGCAATCATGTGGGCTGAAGGTGATGGCGGGCCGGCAGATGATGCAGAGGCCCGGCGATTGATGCAGATCTCCGCCGAGAGCGGTTATGCACCCGCTCAAGGCCAATTTGGTCTCATGCTCTATCAAGGCCGCGGTGGTGAGCCGGATGCCGCGCTGGCCGGTTACTGGTTCGAGCAAGGCGCGCGCGGGGGGGATGCGGAAAGCCAATTCCTGCTCGCCTATGTCCTCGCCCAGGGCGATGGTCGAACCCAGGATCTGGATCGGTCGTATTTCTGGGCCTTGAGGGCGCGCCATGATCCGGATGGTGAAAGCGTCAGCAATCCGATGCGCGAGCGTCTGATCGAGGCGCTTGAGCGTAGCCTGCCCGCGGAAGATCTAGATCGGATCCGGGCAGAAGCGGCTTTGGCGCGCTAGGCCGGTCGCACTCTCATACAAGCTTGCCGTTGAGCCGCCTCGCTGTTAGGAGAGCGCCACCTTAAGGCCTGCGAGGCCTGTTGAGATATTCCGTAAAGGTGACGCGATGAAGATC
This sequence comes from Alphaproteobacteria bacterium, assembly GCA_018222865.1. Taxonomy (GTDB): domain Bacteria; phylum Pseudomonadota; class Alphaproteobacteria; order Caulobacterales; family Maricaulaceae; genus Maricaulis. The sequence goes on along the minus strand of JAAEZM010000001.1, from coordinate 307,667 downwards.
AACGGCAATGAGATCAAGCCGGGCAATGTCCTTCAGCATCAGGATTCCTTGTGGGTCGCTGTGAAGACAGAGCATGTGAAGCCGGGCAAGGGCGGTGCATTCGCTCAGGTGGAGCTGAAAAACCTTCTCGATGGTCGCAAGCTGAATGAGCGCTTTCGGGCGGCTGACAAGGTCGAGCGCGTTCGCCTTGAGCAGAAGGACCACACCTTCCTGTTCGATAGCGGCGATACGCTGACCTTCATGGATAGCGAAACCTTTGAGCAAATCGAGCTTGCCAAGGATTTTGTCGGTGAAGACCGTGCGGTTTATCTGCAGGACGGCATGACCATTGTTGTCGACTTCCATGAGGAGCGTCCGATTGGCGTCACCCTGCCGCAGCACGTCACGCTGGAAATCAGCGAGACCGAGCCGGTGGTGAAGGGGCAGACGGCAGCGAACTCCTTCAAGCCGGCCATTCTGGAAAATGGTGTCCGCACATCCGTACCGCCATTTGTCGGCATGGGTGAAAAAATCGTCGTAGCGACCGAAGACGGTTCCTACGTGAAGCGCGCGGACTAAGCCTTTGGGTACGCTCTCTCCCCTCCTGACCGTCATGACGGATGTGGCATCGCGCGCGGGCCGCTCCTTGAACCGTGATTTCCGAGATGTCGAGCATTTGCAGGTGTCCAAGAAAGGGCCTGCGGATTTTGTTTCCATCGCGGATCATAAAGCCGAAGAAATCATCTATGACCGCCTGAACCAGGCGCGTCCGGGCTATGGTTTCATGATGGAAGAGCGCGGTATTGTTGAAGGAACAGACCGTTCGCACCGCTGGATCGTCGACCCGCTCGACGGCACGCTGAACTTCCTCCATGGCATGCCGCATTTTGCCGTCTCGATCGCGCTGGAGCGCGAGGGCGAGCTTGTAGCGGGTGTCGTCTATAATCCCGCGACGGATGAAATGTTCCATGCGGAAAAAGGTCGTGGCGCTTGGCTGGCGGATCGCCGTCTGCGCGTGGCCGGACGAAAGCACCTAGACGAGAGCGTCGTGTCGACCGGCATGCCCTTCGTCGGCAAGAAAGGTCATGCGCAATTCCTCAAGGAGTTGCATCAAGTCATGCCGCATGCTGCTGGCGTCCGCCGGATGGGGTCCGCTGCGCTGGACCTCGCTTGGGTCGCGGCCGGGCGGTATGACTGTTTCTGGGAGCGTAATCTCCAGGCCTGGGATATCGCTGCGGGCATCGTCCTGGTGAAAGAAGCCGGCGGCTTCGTCTCGGAGATTGATGGGCGCGATGACCCTCTGATCAGCGGCAATATCGCAGCCGGGAATGAAGACATGCTCCGCGAGCTGCAAAAGCGTCTCGACGCCGCGCGCTGATCGCGCTGACGTCCAACGCGCAAGAAAACAAACGGCCGGGCAGATTGCCCGGCCGTTTTTTCTCGCAGTGGGGGGAGGGGTTAGGCTGCGAGTTTCTCGATTGAGGCCTTGGCGGCTTCGATTTGTTCATCGGCTTTGAAGTTCAGCTGGCTTGCATCAATAACGTCCACATCCGTGATGCCGACAAAGCTGAGTACCTGCCTCATGTAATTCGTGCCGAAATCCACCGGAGCGCCGACCGGGACACCACCCGTGGCGACGATCAAAATGGCGCGCTTGCCTTCAAGCAGGCCAACGGGACCGTTTTCCGTGTATTTGAACGTGAGGCGGGCGCGGGCGATCAGGTCAATCCAGGCTTTCAGGGCTGCGGGAACCGAGAAGTTATACAGCGGCATGCCGATAACAATCGTATCTGCGGCCTTGAGTTCTTCGACCAGGCTGTCGGACTGCGCCAGCGCCTGGCGTTGCGTTTCGCTGCGCTGGTCGGGATCGGTGAAATTGGCATTGATCCAGGTTTCATCGATCTGCGGAAGCGGTTCATCAGCCAGATCGCGCGTCGTCACGTTGATGTACGGGTTCTGGGCGGAGAAGCGTGCGATAACGCTGTCGGTCAAGGCGCGTGACTGGGAACCGTCGCGGCGCATTGAGGCGTCGACGCGGAGGATGTTTTGAGTGCGGGACATTTCAATCTCCTGTGACAAGTCCAAATAACGTGATTGAGGAGATATCAGTTCCGTTCCGGACTTTAATCCGGGTGGTAAGAAAGATATTGTTTCCGCTGAGTGATAAATGGGGCTGTTGTCGGAAAAAACCGGCCTCAAACTTTGACCTCGCCCCCAAATTGTCCCAATGCGTGGCGAAGGATGGGTTGAGTTCTGATGCGAGGGGAGAGAATGCCAGTGCTGCAGGATGAACAGACCGACGCAAGCGGGGATGTGAAATTCACGGGCCCCTGGCGATATATCGTCTGGATGGCGTTGTTTACAGCCGCTGTGCTGGCAATCGGCATTATGCTGATTGAGCCGCTGACCGAGGCTTTTCAGGCGAATATAGCGATTAACGGCCTGATCCTTGGCGTGCTGGTTATCGGCGTTCTCTACACTTACGCGCAGGCCCTGGGCATTTGGCCCGCTGCGCGTTGGCTCGTGCGGTTCAGATCATCCGAGCATCCCGGCAGCTTGCCGACCCCGCCCGCGATGATCGCCCCCATGGCCTCCATGATGGGGGCTGCGGACGGGCGGATGCGGATCTCCGCCGGATCGGTCCGGACGGTCCTCGACTCCGTAGGGGCCCGCATGTCGGAAGCGGGAGCCTTCACCCGGTATTTCGGACGCCTGCTGATCTTCCTGGGTTTGCTCGGTACATTCTGGGGGCTGCTCCAGGTCGTTTCTGATGTGGGGGCTGCGGTCCGGGCGGTGACTGAAAGCACGACCGGTGGAGAGGCCGATGTCCTGCGCCTGATGTCGGCGATTGAAGATCCGATCCAGGGCATGGGAACGGCGTTTGCCTCATCGCTCTTTGGTCTCGCAGGATCCCTGGTCATCGGTTTTCTCGACCTTCAGGCCAGCCGCGCACAGAACCGCTTCTATAACGAGATTGAGGAATGGCTCTCCTCCATGTCGCGAGTGGCCGCAGCGGGCCCGGCGAGCGGCGGAGATGGTGAGGTATCCTCGGCATATCTTGGCGCCTTGCTGGAGCAGACAGCCGAGACCATTGACCGACTGGCCAGTTCTATGGAGCGGCATAGCCGGCAGATGGACACGACATTGCAGCGTTTCACGGAAGACAGCCGCACCAATCAGGAAGAGGCGAACCGGGCCTTGCGAGACGAGATCCGGGTTTTGATCCGGGCGCTGGAAGCGCGTGATCGAGGGGGCGAGTAAGCCATGCCGGCGCCGCGTTTCGCGCGTTTCCAGGAAGCCGATAATGGCGATCACTGGCCAGGTTTTGTCGATGCCCTGGCCACCTTGCTGCTGGTTATCGTCTTTTTGCTGTCGATCTTTGTCGCCGGACAATTTGCCCTCTCCCGCGCGCTCACCGGCCGGGACGAGCAATTGGCTGCCCTGAATGCACAATTGGCTATTCTGGCGGATGAGCTGGCGCTGGCTCGCGATGAGAATGCCGAGCTTGATCTGCGCATTACCGGGCTGGAGAGTGAGATCACCGTCCTTGAGGATGAGCGCGACGCGCTCACCGGCGCGCTGGCCCTGGCCAATACACAGGCACAAGCCCTCAATGATGAGCTTGCAGCGGAGCGCGAGCTCTCGGAAGAAAGTCGGCGGGCACTGATGCTGCTCAATCAGCAGATCTCGGTTCTGCGCGATCAGATCGCTACTCTGAATGCAGCGCTCGATGCGGCCGAGCAGCGCGCTGAGGACGCTGAGGCCCAGGTCATCAATCTGGGTGAACGCCTGAATGCAGCGCTCGCCGAGCGAGCGGCCGAGCTGGCGGTTTATCGTTCCGACTTCTTTGGGCGATTGCGGGCAATCCTGGAAAACCGGACGGGTGTGCGAATTGTCGGTGACCGTTTCGTTTTCGAAACGGATGTTCTCTTCGCCTCAGGCTCTGCAGCCTTGTCGAGTGAAGGGCGTGAAAGTCTAAGGCCGATTGCCGATGCGATTGTCCAGCTGACCCAGGAGATCCCGTCTGATCTGGACTGGGTGATCCGGATTGATGGCCATACGGACCCGGTCCCGATCCGCACGACCTACCGCTCCAACTGGGAGCTTTCCGCGGCGCGTGCGATTTCGGTGGTCAATGCGCTGGAGGGTCATGGTGTCCCGTCACGTCGTCTTGTTGCGGCCGGGTTCGGGGAGCATCACCCCATTGCAGAGGGACGCACGGCCGAGGCGAATGCCCGTAATCGCCGTATCGAGCTGAAGCTGACCTCGCGGTGATCAAGGGGTTGCTGATCGTGCTGCTCTCATCCTGATCGCTGCCAGGTGACGACCGGCCCGTAACCTTCGGCGATTGAGCTAGAAGCCCTGAAACAGGAAGTCGAGCGCGTCGGTGATCGCGTCGCGATGTTTGGCGATATTGCCGACGGGCTTGCTTAGCTTCTCGCGCGGGACAGTTGTGATTTCCGGTGTCATGAGCATGTGGGCTACGCCCGAAATCATCAAAACCGGGTGCAGGCGCGGAACGTGTGACGCTTCACGCCCGGTTTGCGGAAGGACAGGGATGACAACCCGGGTTTCCAGGTCGCTGAGGAGATCAGCTTGCACGTCGAGTAAATAGGGCAGGCGTGGCGATCTCGTCTGATAGAGGTCGAAGCGGGCCATCAGATTTCGTCGAGCCACGGTGGCGGTAGCAGGAGACCCTCTCGCCGGATCCGCTCATTATGCGCCTCGATCGCCTCGCGGTTTTCTTCTTTCCAGCGGCGCCCTTTTTCCTCGCGAACGGCCTCCTCAATGCCCGCCTCGGCAGCCCGGGAGGCGTTGAGCCCGAGATCCTTGGCATCCTGAAGAATATCTTCGCGGACAGTGAGGTTGACGCGTTTGCGGCGCGGCGGCTGGGAATAGGTCATGGCGGCTCTCGGTATGGACAGGTTTATACGCATACCACATGCGCATAAACCTGTCGCTGCCGCGTGGGCCTAGCGCTCTTCCGGACCAACGCCCTCGCGCTTGTCCAGCTCGGTGCCATTATGGACGAGGCACGTCATCCAGGGCAGGGGGTTGCGCAAGGCGTGATGGGCCATGCATGCGCCCTCGGCCTCTTCTAAAAGTGCCTGGACACGTTCAGGAGGTTCCGGGCTGTCGATGATAACGTGGCTCTCAATGCCTTCACACGCGCCTTCGGTCGTGTGCCCAAGATCACGCATGGTGGAAAGATTGGTCTTGAAGCGAATGCGCTGTTCGATCTTCATCGAGGTGATGTCGATCTTTCTCGCGGTGAGAATGTCGGTAAGGTGGGTCAGCAGGCAAAAGGCAATGCCGGCCGAGAAGAAGGCCAGGGGTGGCGGGGCTGTGTCATCGCCGACGGGGGTCTGTTCATCACAATAGAGTTTGGCTGGGCTGAAGCCGGGAATATTGACCTGGACGACGCCGCTCTTCTTCTGACGCTCATGGGCTTCGGCGACAATATTCACCTCGAAATGAAGGGGTTCCGGTGGGCGCCCCTTTTTAAACGGGCTGGGCTCGAACTGGGTGATCTCCGGCTGGCCTGTTCCGCGCTCGCCGACATGAAAATCTTGATCCTGGCTCATAATCGCTCTCCTTGCTTTGTGAAGGAATTAGCATCGAACGCTTGGGGGTATCCGTCATTATCATCTATCAAAGGTGCATAATTGGAGGAATCCGTAGGAATCAGGCTCCATGATAAAGGAAAACACCATGATTGATGAGGGTGACCAAAAGCTCCTCGCGCTTCTCCAGAATGAAGGCCGCTTGCCGATTGTGGAGCTTGCGCGGCGCGCCAACATGTCCGAGACGACCTGTCTGCGCCGGGTGCGCAGTCTCGAGGCGAGTGGGGTTATCACGGGATACCGCGCTGAAATCGATCAGGACCTTACCGGGTTTGCTGTGACGGCCTTCGTCCAGGTCAGTCTTGATCAGAGGGTGGAGGCGGCGACGGATACGTTCAAGGTCGCCATTGAGCGTGAGCCATGGGTGCTGGAATGCTATTCGGTGGCAGGCTCTTTCGATCACCTGCTCAAAGTCGTCGCGCCGGATAACAAGGCCCTGTCGCGCTTTATTCTGAAAGAGTTGTCGACCTATGAGAGTGTGCGTGACTTCCAGACTGTCTTCGTCCTCGACACGGTGAAGCTGGACCATACCGTCCCGCTCTCACCCGAGCGTCGGATCGCTCGTACGCGCTAGCTATCAAGGCTGCTTGCTCTTGCCGGGCGTTTCCTGTAGAAGCCCCGCTCCTGAGTTTATTGAGCTGCGTGCATGGCAACGTAATCATGTGGCGCGGCAGAGATGAGAAAGCCGGATCGATGAAAAGCGATATCCATCCTGAGTACCATGTAATCAATGTGGTCATGACCGACGGGACGACCTTCCAGACCAAGTCTACCTGGGGCAAAGAAGGCGACACCATCAATCTCGACATCGATCCGACGTCGCACCCGGCCTGGACCGGCGGTAACCAGCAGCTGATGGACCGCGGCGGCCGCGTTTCGCGCTTCAAGGACAAGTTCAAAGGCTTCGTCTAAGTCGCGATTGCGAGATCCGAACAAAAAAGCGCGCCCCGAACGGGACGCGCTTTTTTTGTGGCTGTGTTTGTGCGGATCAGGGCTGTCCGGCGAAAGCCCCGCGCAGCATCGCCATCTGATCGGCAACCGGATTGGTTTCGGCTTCAACGGCAGCATCGGCATAAAGATTGTCATCAATGCGTTTAAGGCGCGCATAGAGTGAGCGCGAACGCGAGACCAGAGCCAGCAGGACCTGCGGCGCCGCCTCACCTTCCGGCCAGAGATCATCGGTCGGGCGATCAAAGCCGAGGCGGTACTTGCCATCCGTGGCGTCTTCAGCGCTCATCTCGCCTTCCGCAACGGCTCGCTGGGCGAGCAGCCATGAGGCCGCCTGCATCAGACGCGTGGTGAGTTTCATGCTTTCCGTCGCGTAGGAGAGCGCGCCGGCGCGGTCGAGCGTTTTGGAATCATCCCGGCCCGGGCCATCGAGATAGCTGGCAGTTTCCTCGACAAGATCCATGCCCTCCTGGAAGAGCTTCTGGAACATTTCCGATCCCGCGAAATCACGGGCCCGAGTCGCCGGTGCCCCGCCAGCGGGGAAGAGGTTGCGTGCGTCAGTCATAACTCGTCCATCCGTGCATCAGCCTTTGACGATTCGTTGCAAGGCTCACGCCAAATTCGCTCGAATACGTTGATTAAATCTTGAACACGGCATCCGCAGCATCACGTCCGGCCCGTTTTTTCTCAGTGATCGCATCAATTCGGCGGATCTCCTCCTCCAAAATGACGCGACGTTCGGCAAGGTCATCAAGGGAGAGATGGCTCAAATCCTCGCCAGGCGTAATGCTTTTGCGATTACGCGAGTCTGTGCTCATATCGTCGTCCATGGGTTTCCTCCCCTCTGCTTTTCACCTCGATAAGATAGCAAATATGAGCGTCTGCCAATGAATACGCCCAAAAACCACCAGATCATTATCGCGCAAACCCCTGGTGGGCCTGATGTTCTCGCAGTCGAGACGCGTGAGATTCCGACGCTTGGACCAGATGAAGTCCTGATCCAGACGCGTGCCTGCGGTATAAACCGGCCGGACCAGTTCGAGCGGATGGGTTTTTATCCGCCGCCCGCCGGCGCGCCGGAAGGATTGGGGCTGGAAGCGGCCGGTCTGGTTGCCGCGCTCGGCGCCGATGTGAAAGGGATCAGCCTTGGCGACCGCGTCATGGCTCTGGTGTCTGGTGGCGGGTATTCTGATTATGTGATCGCTAAAGCAGGTGCTGTCCTGCCGGTGCCCGAGGCCGTTGAGCTGGCGGACGCAGGCGGGCTGCCGGAGACGGTGTTCACGGTTTGGGCGAATGTCTTTGATACAGCCGGTCTGTCGCGTGGTGAAACACTCCTCGTGCATGGGGGTGCCAGCGGTATCGGGACAACAGCCATTCAGATGGGAAAGGCGGCAGGCGCCAAAGTAATCGCCACGGCGGGCTCTGATGAGCGATGCGCGCTTTGCCGTGAACTGGGTGCAGATCTCGCCATCAATTACCGTGAAGCCGATTTTGAAGCCGAGGTTCTCGAGGCGGGTGGCGCGGATGTCATCCTCGACATGGTGGGCGGTGATTATGTCGCGAAGAATATCAATTGTGCCAATACGGGCGGCCGGATCGTGTCGATCGCCTTTTTGAAGGGCTCGCTCATCGAAGCTGACTTCATGCGCGTCATGCTCAAACAACTGGTTTTGACGGGCTCGACCCTGCGATCGCGGCCGGATGCAGAGAAGGCGCGATTGGCCGCCCAGATCCGCGAGACAGTTTTGCCCTGGCTGGAAGAAGGCAAGCTGCGCCCGATCATCGATCAGCGCTTTGAGCTGGCTGATGTCGCCAAGGCGCATGAACGCCTCGATAGTGGTGCACAGGCCGGCAAGATCCTGCTGATGATTTGAGGGTACTACATAGCGGAGCTTCCAAGCCTAACGGCGCTGATGTATAAGAGATACAAATCGCCTGGTGAAACTGTCTCAGGATCGCCAAGCGTCGGAAGCCCAAGCCCGGCCGCCGTGTCGGGCTTTTTTATTTTCCGCCTTTCCAAATTTCACGGAGCACAAGGCATGACTGAAATTCTGATGCCGAAAGCCACGGCGGTCTGGCTGGTCGACAACACGTCTTTGACCTTTGACCAGATTGCTGATTTTTGCGGCCTCCACCCGCTTGAGGTGAAGGGGATTGCGGATGGCGATGTCGCCAATGGCGTTCGCGGCGCCGATCCGATCTCCAATGGTCAGCTGACGCGTGAAGAGATTGAGCGCGCTGAGAATAATGACAGCTATCGCATGACGGTTGTGAAGCCGAAATATTCGGATCTCCACACGCCGGCCAAGCGACGCGGTCCGCGCTACACGCCGCTCTCGCGCCGTCAAAACCGTCCCGATGCGATTGCGTGGCTTGTTCGCAATCACCCTGAGCTTTCCGATGCACAGATCTCAAAGCTCGTCGGTACGACCAAAACCACCATCCAGGCCGTGCGTGATCGCACACACTGGAATGCGGCCAATATCAAACCGACCGACCCGGTGTCTCTGGGGCTTTGTACCCAGGTTGATCTGGACGAGCAGGTGAAGAAGGCGTCGGATCGTCGTCGCAAGCTCGAGCAAGAGAATCCCGAGCTGATCCAAGACACGCTGAAGTCTGCTGAAGAGCTCAGCCAGTATGAGCCGGAAGAACCGGACACGGGTGAGATCAATCTGGAGACCCTGTTTGGCGGCTCATCCGAGCCTAAAAACGATTAGGTCGGACACGCCCTGTAAGATTCAGAACGGCCGCTCCTTACAGGGGCGGCCGTTTTGTGTGGGGTCTGTTCAGGCGGAGGCTAGTCTGACCTTACGGTATAGTTGAGCGCCAGACGGCCACCGTCGGCGTAGAGTGTTGTGCCGGTGATATAGCTGGCGTCCTTGGAGGCCAGGAAGGACGCAATCGACGCGATCTCATCGGGGTCACCGATCCGCTGAAGCGGCGTGCGGGACATGATCTTGTTCATCGCTTCTTCGTCGTCATTCACGCTTTTCAGAACATCTGTGTTGATGCTGCCCGGTCCGATCGCATTCACACGGATCCCGTATTTGGCGAGCGCAAGTGCCATGGACTTTGTCATCTGGTTGATGGCGCCCTTGGTCGCGCAATAGGCCAGCTGGTCCTGGATCGCCATCACGCCATTGACGGACGACATATTGATGATGGCATAGCGGCGGCGCACATCTTCCGAGCGCGCCTCTTCCGCTTCGATCTGATCAACCATTTGCTGCGCCGCTTCGCGAGCGACCAGGAAGGCCCCTTTCAGATTGACGCCCATAACCCGGTCGAAATCGGCTTCGCTCAAAGTGAGGATATCACCGCCGGCGACGATGCCGGCATTATTGATCAAAATGTCCAGGCGATCGAAGGCTGACCGGGTTTCCGCCAGAAGATTATTGACCGCAAGGCGGTCAGAGACATCGCATTGGACGAAAAGCGCCTTGTTTTTCTCGGCACCGAGCTCATCGGCCAATTCCTGGCCGGCTTGCGCATCAACATCGGCAATCACAACATGACAGCCGTCTTCCGACAGGCGCCGTGCGCAAGCCTTGCCAATCCCGTTGGCGCCACCGGTGATGATCGCTACACGATCAATTGCCATGACCCTCTCCCTTTGCCTTGGGGTGCCTTACCCGAAAAGCAGCGCACACCTTGCACACTCAGCGGCCGGTTGCAAACGCACAGGTAAGCCCCCTACTGAGTGCGCTCGAAGTCTGCAGCGATTTCAGGATCCTCCGGGGAGAGTTCATAGGCGCGTGCATAGAGCCGATAGGCGCGCCGCTGCGAGCCGGTGGCTTCCAATGCCGCGGCGAGGGAGTGGACGAACGCGCCGGTATCCGGTTCCAGCTCCACTGCGCGTTCGCACAAGGGCAGGGCGGTGTCCGCTCGGTCATCCTGGATCAGCGTCCAGCACAGCATGTTCAAAGTGGTGCCCGTATCCGGTTCCAGCTCGAAAGCGCGTTCGGCATCACGGACCGCGGCGGCATTCATTTCCAGGTCGAGAAAGGCGGAAGACCGGTTGATCCAGGACCCTGTCCAGTCAGGTGCGACCCGGACGAGGCGGTCAAAGACTTCAACGGCCTGAGCATAGGCTTCCAGGCGCTGATGCGTCAGACCCAGGCTGACAAGGGTCAGGGGGTCGCTCCCGTCTGCACGATCAGCACGCTCGAGATCATCCATTGCGCGCTCAAAATCCCCGGTCTCAAAAAAGGCGATGCCGCGATTGCGGTAGAAGGAGGGGGCCGTGATCTCGCTTTGCTGCGTGTCCGCGATCGCGGCAGCCATATTGTGCGCGTCGAGCGCGTCTTCATAGCGCTCGGCAAAGAGGAGGGCGGCGCCCAGCTCGGCATAGATGAAGGCTTCCAGGCCTGGCTCGAAATCCTCGCTCTCCAGACAGGTCTCCAAGAGCGGGATAGAGGCTTCGTTATCGCCCGCTTCCAGCGACTGGAAGGCTTGGTCGCACGGCCCCGGGGCCTCCGGCTGCGGTTTCTGAGCGAGCGCAGCAGGACCTGCCATTAGGAAGAGCGCGGCGAGAGTGGCGATCAGGCGGTTGAGCATTTAATCCTCAATATCAGTATGATGACTATCTAGGCTCTATTTGGAAATTTTGCACTAAAAAGGGCGGCTCGTGAGCCGCCCTGGTGATGAACTGCGCAATTCAATGCGCGTGACTTCGAATTCGGGTTGTCGATTTTCGTAGGGTTTCTATCTGCTCCTTAATTCGGAGCTTTTCTTTTTTGAGCATTTGGAGTTCCAAGGAGTCCGCAGAAGGGTGATTTTTCACCTCATCAATTTGGGCATCAAGACGCGTATGACGAGCGTCGAGCTCACGGATGCGGGCTTCGATTGGCATGGAGTGCTCTCCCTTACTAAAGTGGAACCGGATTATTGAAGGCATCAATCCGCGACCTGTCCAGTCACGAAACGTTACGCGGTTAGGGATAAATGAATACTGATCGTATTATTGTCGGAATTTCCGGTGCATCTGGAATAGTTTACGGCATTCGCGCGCTCGACGCCCTGCGCGAGCTCGGCGTCGAATCTCATATGGTTGCGTCCAAAGCGGCCGAGATGACGCTGGGTTATGAAACCCAATTATCAATCCGTGAACTGCGCAATAAAGCGGATCAAGTCTATAAAATGCCCGATGTCGGAGCGGCCATCGCGTCCGGCTCGTTCAAGACCCGAGGCATGCTGATCGCGCCGTGTTCGGTCCGCACGATGTCGGAAATTGCCTCCGGGGTCACATCCAGCCTTCTCACGCGCGCTGCTGATGTCGTTCTCAAGGAGCGTCGGCGGCTGGTGCTGATGGTCCGGGAGACGCCCTACCATCTCGGTCATATCCGCACGATGGAGAAGCTGACGGAAATGGGTGCCGTTATTTTCCCGCCCCTTCCAGCGTTTTATGCCAATCCGACGTCCATTGAGGACATCGTCGATCAATCGGTCGGCCGGGCGCTTGATCTTTTTGATCTGGACTGGAAGCCGGTGCGGCGCTGGGGCGAGGACCTTGAGGGCGGCCGGCGCTGAAGGCTCATCGCTTATGCATTTTGGGAAGATTCGTTTGCCTCGCCCGTGCTGCTGGACGTATAACGTCGCACCGGATGGTTGAACCCGTCCGGAGCACTGGGCCTTTTGCGAGCCCGGACGAATAAAACTAGAATTGCTCGCCAAGCGATCCAAAAAGAAGAGACCGGTCACGAATGGACGGAGAATCCCTCGACCAGGCAGGTTTGCGCGCACGGCTGGACGCCCTGCATGAAGCACATCAGGCCTTGAACACTGAAGTCGATGCGCTCAGCGAAAACGGCGTCGTCGACCAGCTCAAGATCGCGCGCCTGAAAAAGGAAAAGCTGCGTCTGAAAGACGAGATCCAGAAAGTCTCAGACCAGATCACGCCAGATATTATTGCGTAACGAAAAAGCCGGGTTGATTAGCCGGAGGCCGCGCGCTTTTGTTCTTGCTTGCGCGCATACATGGCTGCGTCTGCGGCAGCCATCGTGTCTTCAGCATTCTTGCCGGCCTGCAATGGATGCGTGCCCCAGGCCGCACCAACAGACAGTTTGCGACCCGCATATTCGAACTCTGTCGTCGTGATCAGCTCGACAAGCTCACGTGCCTTGCTTTCCGCGCCTTCCGGCCCAGTCAGGGTGAGCACAACCCCGAATTCATCGCCGCCCAGCCGACCGACGGCATCTGTCTCACGCACATGTGCGCTAAGCAGGCCCGCAACATGGTGCAGCGCCATGTCTCCGGCCGCATGGCCATAGCTGTCATTGATGGCCTTAAAGCCGTTCAAGTCGATGTAAATCAGGGCCGATGGAGCATTATGGCGCTCGGCCAGTGCCAGGGCCCGGCTCATCTCGCGCAGGAAGGCACGGCGGTTCAAAACCGGCAGAAGCGCATCATGATCGGCGAGAGATTCCAGTTCGCGAATACGACCGCGCAGACGCTCGGTTTCCTTGCGCATCTGGTCCACTTCACCCATCAAGGACAGGAGGGCGCGCTGGACATTCGGCGTCAGTTCAGCCTCCGGGACGCCCATGATTGACGCGCTGTCGGTCGTCTGACTGGTCGACGCAGTCGTATCACTCGCACCAGACTTCGCGGTGCGGTTCGTCCGGTTGACCGGCGTTGGATTATTGACGGACCCGATGCGCATGGGCGCTCCATCGTGATTCTATTACTTGGATACAGGCTGGCGAGCCGGGGTTAAGAAATCCTCAAGCGGGTCTATAAAACGGAATCAAAATAGGCGCTTGACCTAGGCTTGTGGGAGGCTATCTTCGCGCGCTTCCTTTTTGTAGCGCTGGAAGCCCCATGAGCGAGACCTCGCCCTTTTCCACTCCTTTAAACGCCCGTGTCGCCATCGTGATGGGATCGCGTTCCGACTGGCCGACGATGAAGCATGCTGCTGACATGCTCGATACGCTGGGCGTGGATTACGGCGCGCGTGTCGTGTCTGCACACCGCACACCGGACCGCATGGCGGCGTTTGCGAAGACCGCGAAGGCTGAAGGCGTGAACGTCATTATTGCCGGGGCAGGTGGCGCGGCGCATTTGCCGGGCATGATTGCGGCCATGACCCCTCTGCCGGTTCTCGGCGTTCCGGTGAAGTCAAAGGCGCTCAGCGGCAAGGACAGCCTGCTCTCCATCGTCCAGATGCCGGGCGGTGTGCCTGTTGGGACACTGGCGATCGGCGATGCCGGCGCGAAGAATGCCGCACTTCTGGCGGCATCTATCCTGGCCTTGTCTGATCCGGACCTGGCGACGCGTCTGGATGAATGGCGCCAGGCCCAGACGGATAGCGTCCTGGAATCGGTTGAGGACTAGGCGGTTATGAAAGACGCGCTGGCACCGGGTTCTGTCATCGGCATTCTCGGAGGCGGTCAGTTGGGCCGTATGCTGGCGCTTGCCGGTGCTGAGCTCGGCTTTGATGTCCATGTCTACGACCCGGAGCCCGACTGCCCGGCGGCGCGCGTGTCCGGGCGCGCCTGGGCGGCCCCCTGGACCGATAAGGGCGCGGTGCAGGGCTTTGCGGATCGCTGTGACGCCATCACCTATGAGTTTGAAAACGTGCCGGTTGAGGCGGTCTCCGTGGCTTCTGAGGTCTCCAGCCTTCGTCCCGGTGCGCGCTCGCTGGAGCTCACCCAGGACCGTGTAGTCGAGAAGACCTTTATCAATGAGGCCGGGGCGGCGACCGTCCCCTTTGCCGCGATCGCGGATCTGACGGATCTTCATCAGGCGGTCGGGGTTATCGGCCTGCCTGCTGTCTTGAAAACCCGTCGCTTTGGTTATGATGGCAAGGGCCAGGCCTGGATCCGCAGCGCTGACGCCATCGAGACGGCTTGGGATGCGATCGGACGACAGCCTGCCATTCTGGAAGGCGCAGCCGGCTTTACGCGCGAATTGTCGATCGTCGCGGCTCGCGGCATGGATGGCAGTGTGAAGGCCTATCCGCTGGTCGAAAACATCCATCGCGACGGTATTTTGAAAACCTCGACCGCCCCCGCGCCGGGCATTTCCAGTCAGGTCCAGTCGCGCGCCAATGAGATTGCTCACGCAATCGGCACCGGTCTTGACCATGTGGGCGTGTTTGCGGTGGAGCTTTTCGAGCTCGAGGGTGGAGCTCTTCTGGTCAATGAGATTGCGCCGCGCGTTCACAACACCGGTCACTGGACACAAGATGCCTGCGCCTGCTCCCAATTTGAGCAGCATATGCGCGCCGTCGCCGGTTGGACGCTGGGCGATCCAACGCCGCATTCGGCCTGCGTGATGACCAATCTGATCGGTCATGAAGCCGATGATTGGGCGCAATTGCTTGAAGACCCGCATTGCCGTCTGCATCTCTATGGCAAGCGTCAAACCAAGCCGGGCCGCAAAATGGGACATATCAACCAGCTCGGACGGCTCTGATCATCTTCCATGACGAGCTTTTGCCCCAATCCTCATTTAGGCAGGGCGCATGAAAATTACCTCGCCCACCCAATTCCAGTCTGACACCGGTCCCTTTGATCTCATCGGGGATATTCATGGCTGCGGGAGTGAGGCAGAAGCCCTGCTCGAAGCGCTCGGCTATCAGCTGCTTTATACCGGGCCAGAGGGTGCGAGATCCTATGATGTGACCCATCCTGAAGGCCGAAAGCCGGTCTTTCTGGGGGATCTGGTTGATCGCGGCCCGCGCTCACCGGATGTGTTGCGCCTGGTCATGTCGATGGTCCGGGCAGGTCGCGCCTATGCGGTTATGGGAAATCATGACGACAAGTTCCGGCGCTGGCTGGACGGGCAAGCCGTGAAGATCACCCATGGTATTGAGGAAAGCATCGCCCAATTCGCGCAGGAAGATGCGGCCTTTCGCCTGGAGGTACGTGATTTTCTCTATCAACTCCCCTCCCATTTGATCCTGGATGAGGGGCTTCTGGTGGTGGCGCATGCGGGCCTAGCGGAGAAGTTTCATGGCCATTTTTCCGGTCAGGAAAGGGCTTTTGCGCTCTTTGGTGACGTCGCCAAGCATCGCGATCAGCACGGCTTGCCAATCCGTTTGAATTGGGCCGCCGATTATTCAGGCAAGCCGACCGTGGTGCACGGGCATGTCGCCGAGCACACTGTCCGGGAAGAAAATGATGTCTATTGCCTGGATACGGGATGCTGTTTCGGCGGGCACTTGACCGCAATGCGCTGGCCGGAGCGCGACATCGTCCAGACCCCGGCATTGGCGGCCTATTT
The DNA here is from genome assembly GCA_018222865.1 of Alphaproteobacteria bacterium. Taxonomy (GTDB): domain Bacteria; phylum Pseudomonadota; class Alphaproteobacteria; order Caulobacterales; family Maricaulaceae; genus Maricaulis. The sequence goes on along the minus strand of JAAEZM010000001.1, from coordinate 291,891 downwards.
TCACTCACCGCGCTGGGCGTAAAGCCGGTCGGCTGAGCCACCGAAATGCGGCACTCCCAATTTTCGCCTCATTTGGGCAAGTAAGTTTGCGGTCCAGGCCGATATTGCCGGATTCCGTTGAAGCGTGGAGGGAGCGGAGATGGAG
>JAAEZM010000001.1:1456-291736 GCA_018222865.1 Alphaproteobacteria bacterium | reverse complement strand
CCTTCGATCATCAAGCCAGCATGCCTGGCTGCTATCGCAATGAGCCTTCTTTCAGGATGCTCTCAGGACGTATCGCAGGAAGACGATGCGCGCGTGCTGGAAAGTGCTGCGGGGTCTCAAGCGCTGGATAATCTACTCGACCGGTCTGCGCAGTCCGGTGAGATGTCGGGCGATGCATTTGTCACGGAACGCATGCAAAACGCGGCGTCAGCCTATATGCGAGACCTTGAAACGGCCCGAGCGGAAGTCGCGGCCGCTGATCCGCGTCCCACTGATGTCCAATTTGAGGACATAACCGCTCGGCTTGATCAGATCGACGCCTGGGTTGCGGTGATTGATGCGGGAAGCTCCCATCGCCTGACCGCAGAGCAAGACGCGCAGAGAGGCGCGCTGGCGCGCGAATTGAGTGCTTTGCAGGTCGAGCTCCTGCCGCACCTGCGAGAGCAATACACGGCGCCTGAAAACTCGCTTGAAGCGGATGCGTATTGTGGAACCCAGGGGCCCGGATTTGCGATCGCCCTGTGTGTCGCCCGGGATTTCCGCGATCAGCCGCGCATGATCCGGTTCCATAACCAGATCCGAACCACGCTGGCGCGGCTACGCTTTGCCGAAACGCGGTATCAGCCGGAGCGTCACATCCCGGCGCATTTCTACCGCTATTACCTTCAGCCCCCTGACGATGGCGCCGTCATTGTCTGGAATCATGACGGCAGCTATCGCGATACGGCTTAAGCCTGAACTGTCTCGGGCTTGGCACCCAGCTCATTGGCGAAGGCGTGATTGACATCGCGGTGCCCGGCCTCGTCCGCTCGAACCGCAATCACCACATCACGCCGCCGCGCGGCGGCTAAGCGCACACAATCTGTGTGGGCCAAACTGACGCAGCTAGGCGCGTGGGCCAAACCCGTAGCGAAGGCGTGCGAAAATGCCGGTCGGGTCAGGCAGTTTGTCGGTGATGGATTTCACTTTGAACTTGGCCTTTTCGAAATCCATCACATTCTGGATCCGCCGGGCAAGGAATTCGCGTGACTTGCTCTTTTCCATCTCGGCATCATCCAGCCAGATCGCCAGTGTCGAAGCGTAGACGCCGGACAAGATTGTTCGCTTGGAATAATAGTTGAAATCCGTCGACTGATCGCCAATCACACGCCAGATCATATCGCTGGTCGCCCAGACCAGGCGACTGGCATCATGGCCGGCATCGGGCAGGAGCAGGCGGGAGCGGGCGCGCCGCGCGGCCTCTTCATGAATATCGATGGCCTCAAGACGCGCCAGAACACCCTGGGTGACCTTGTCGCGGATTTTCATGCTCGCAAGATCAAGGCTGGCAAGGACGGTTTCAGCCGCCTCATCCAGACGCATTGACCAGTGTGAGATCAGATCCAGCTCGCCGCGCGGACAGGCCAGGTGTGCCTGATGTGCATCAATCCCGGATTCTTCGCTCGCCAATTTCAGGGTCGCCGCGTTCCAGCCATCAAAAGCCGCATGCGCCAGCATGGCCTGCAAAAGCGTGTCTCTTGTGCTATAGTGAATGAATTCGGGGTCGCCAGATGTCTGTGTCATAGCCCCTATCTAGACCAGAGCGGCTGTGTGGTCACGCATTCGTCTGTCATAGCAGTGTGGACACAGCGTCGCAGCTCTGCTATCTGCCGCGCCTCTGGCGAACCAGCGACGTGGGGATGGTCCTTCACGTCCAAGCTAATGGAGAGAGAGCCATCGTACAGATCGTTGTGCGCGATAATAACGTGGAGCAAGCGCTCCGCGCGCTGAAAAAGAAAATGCAGCGGGAGGGTACCTTCCGTGAGATGAAGCGCCGGAATCATTTTGAGAAGCCGTCCGAGAAAAAAGCTCGCCAAAAGGCTGAAGCTATTCGTCGGGCGCGCAAGCTCGCACGCAAGCGCGCACAGCGCGAAGGTCTCGTTGGCCGCCGTGGCGGTGGACGTCGCTAGGATCGCCAGGATCTAAGCTGATAGACTCAAGAAAAGGCCGTTCCCGCAAGGGAGCGGCTTTTTCTTTTTTCTCCTCCCTGCGTTAGCGGGGAGGTGGATCGGCGCGAAGCGTCGAGACGGAGGGGCCGGAGGGCGTCAGTCCGGAGGATGACGCTATAGCGCGCTGCGCTCACCCCCTTCGACCCGATGCTGACGCATCGGCCCACTTCCCCACGCGCGGGGAAGACCGAGCTGCATGATTTCGCATAATATCTGGTGATATACCGGAGCAGCCAAATCCTCCGTCCCGGTCGCTCCTACCCCGACGCCTCCGCCATCTCCCAGAGCGTCTCTTTCCCGAAATAGAGCTCGTCCCCGATGAAGAAGCTGGGAATGCCGAAGACGCCGCGATCGACGGCGGATTGTGTTGCGTCCATCAGGGCTTTCTTGATTGCCGGGTCCTGGGAGCGGTCGAGGATGTGCTGGCCATCCAGGCCGGCTGCGTTGAAAGCGGCAGCGAACACCTCCGGATCGTCCATTTTCGAGCCCTTTTCCCACATATGCGCGAAGCCGGCCTCCATATAGGCTTCCAGATTGCCGTCCTCGATGGCAACGAAACAGCCGCGCATCAGCATGAGCGTATTGACCGGGAAGTTGGGGTTGAACTGGAAGCCGGTAATGCCGGTGCGCTTTTGAAAGCGCTCCATCTCAATGCCGAGATACTTCATCTTTGCGGGTACGTCGCCGAAGGCGAGCATGGGGGGCTGATTATTGGTCGCCTTGAAAATCCCGCCCAGAAGGACTGGCGAGATCTTGATGTCGACGTTTTTAAAGGCGTCCATGCTCTGCATGGCCTTCCAGGCGAAATAGGCGTTCGGGCTTCCGAAATCGAACAGGAATTCGAGCTTGGGCATTACCAGGTCTCCCCATAAGGACGCAGATCAAGTTCATGGGTCCAGGCATCGCGCGATTGCTGATGCAGGGCCCAATAGGCATTGGCGATTGAGGCCGGGTCCATCAAACGGTCCGGCGGCATGTTTTCCAGAACGTCCGAACCCATTGCCTGCTCGATACGGTTCCGCACAAAGGCGGTATCGACCCCGGCATCAATGACAAGATGGGCGACATGAATGTTCTGCGGGCCCAGCTCGCGGGCCATGGCCTGGGCCATCAGGCGCAGCCCGCCCTTGGCGCTGGCGAAGGCCGCATAGCCCTTGCCGCCGCGCATGGAGGCGGTGGCGCCGGTAAAGAAGATCGAGCCGCGCCCATGCTCCAGCATGATGCGTGCGGCTTCGCGCCCGGTTAGAAAGCTGGACTTACAGGCCATCTCCCAGACCTTGAAGAAGGTCCGTTCAGTGGTTTCCAGCAAGGGGAATTGAACATTGGCGCCGGGATTGGAAATCACCACTTCCAGCGGCGCAGCCTCATTGGCGGCTTTGAGAAAGGCCGTGACGCTGTCTTCCTGGCGTGCATCCATGGAGACTGGGACAAGCGTGCCGCCTTTGGCCGCGATCTCGTCCTTGAGGCTTTCCAGTTTTTCGCCATTCCGGCGCCCGGCGAAGACGGTATAGCCCTCGCTGGCGAATTTCCGGGCGATTGCTGCCCCGATATAATCACCTGCGCCAACGATGGCGCAACTCGCATTTCGTGAGCTCATCCCTCACTCCATCTTAATTTAAGACTATATGAGTCTTGAAATGGAACGGAGTCAATGGCAGTAATCGGACATGCGTTGGAAAGAGTTGAGCTCGCAGACATGTTCGCTGGCGCGAACCCTGGCCGTTATTGGTGATCGCTGGACCTTGCTGGTCCTGCGTGAGGCCTTTTTGCGTGTGCGTCGATTTGATGATTTCCAGAAGCGCCTGGGCATTGCCCGCCGGGTTCTGACCGAGCGCCTGGCCCTGCTCGTTGAAGAAGGGGTGCTGGAAAAAAGACCCTATCAGGATCGCCCGGTGCGCCATGAATACCGGCTGACGCAAAAGGGGCTGGATCTCTATCCCGCCCTGATCGCCCTCGTGCATTGGGGTGACAAGCATTACGCCGGTGAAGACGGCCCGCCCCTGATACATACCCATATGGCGTGCGGGCAGGATTTTACGCCTGTTACGACGTGTTCGGAATGCGGTGAGCCGGTCGATCCGCGCGATGTTCGCGTGCGGGTCAATCCGGCTCTCCTGGCCGGCAGGGACGATGAAAGCGCCGCCTAGCCGGTCGTCTTCTTCTGTCCGAACCGGAACCAGTTTTTCACCGTCTCCTGATTGGCCTGGTTAAGCGCGCCCATGCGGAAAAGGCGTCCCGCACCCCAGATCACCACAATGGCTGTGATAATCATCAATGCGGTTGATCCCAGGATCTCGATCATGGGCGGATCCTGAGGCAGGCGGGCCAGCATCAAGAAGGGCGTCCACACGGGAACCCAGCTGGCCACGGCGATGATCGGGCTGTCCGGCGTGTCCAGGGCGACCATGACCAGAAAGAGCGGGACCATCATGACCAGCATGATCGGGCTCATTAGTGTCTGGGCGTCCTGCAAGGTCTCGCACAGGGATCCGATCGCAAGGAAAACAGCGCCATAGACGAAATAGCCGATGATGAAATAGCCCAGGGCCGGAAAGATCAGGCCGGGATCGAGCAGCGAGCTCATAATATCCGCGATCGGAAGTCCCGCTGCTGTGGCGGCGGTCTGGAAAAGTGCGCCGCCGGCCATGCTGATACTGCCCCAGACGGCAAGCAGGGTGAAGGAGACAGCGGCGACACCGAAGAGCTTGCCCGTCAGGATTTCATGATGCCGCGCAGACGACAGCATCATTTCGAGCACCTTATTGCCTTTCTCCTCAATCATCGCGGTCAGCAGCATGTTCACGACGGAGAAAATGATGATCCACAGGCCAAAGGCGACAGCGACCGCCACGAAGAAGGGCAGGCGCTCAGCGCTGGTAATCTCCGCATCGGCGGTTTCACGGAACGGGCTCAGCTCGCGCACATCCGGGCGCAGGCTGTCGGCGGCATTGAGCACCTCCAGCGACACACCTTCCTGTCTCAGCCGGCTCGCCCGCATGTAATCGCCAAGCGCGCGGCCGATCTGTGATCGAAGCGAGGCATTGGTGAGATTGCGGCTCCAATAGTCGATTTCGATCGCTTCGCCGTTTCGGCGCAAATAGACCGCAGCGAAAAGTTCAGTCTCCTCACCCGAGGGGCTGATGAAGAGGCGTTCGCCCGTTAGATAGGGCCGCAGGGCCTCGATTGTGGTGTCTTCAAAGCTGTGAACACGCACAAAATCAGCCTCATCCGCAGGCTCCGGCATGTTCGCTTCAAGCATGGACTGGACCTGGGGATCATCGCCGACCATTTCGGTAACCAGCTCCAGCGCCTCTTCCCGATTGCGACGGGCCTGTTCGGCGATGGCCGCACGCACGGCGTCATTCAGCTCGCCGCCGGTTTCATCCACCAGCACGTAATAGCGGGTTGGTTGCGAGTTCTCGATCAGGATGGGCAGGCCAAGCCCGAGGGCCATGAACATCGGAACAGAGGCGAGCGACAGCCAAAACCCCCATGTGGCGACATAGGAGAGGTATTCGCGTCGGGCGATGAGATAGATAGCGCGCATCAGACCGTCTCCTCAGCAAGCTGACCGTGGGTTTCGACCATATGGACAAAGGCATCATGGAGATGGGCGCGAACCGGCTCAAAGCGGGCCAGCTTCACCTGGCCATCAACGCAGGCCTTGAGCACATCCTGGGCATCCGCGCGCTGATTGAGTTCCACTGTCCAGGCGAGGTTTCCGTCAGGCGTTTGTCCATCCGCCTTGACGTCGCCATAGGGAGCGAGAAGCGCGCGAAGATCCGCATCACAGCCCGTTTCCAAAATCACCCGTCGCGGGACTTCACCGAGGGCTTGTTCAACGGTTCCGTCAAAAATCTTATTGCCGTGCGCGATAAGGATGATCTTGTCGCAAAGACGCTCTGCGTGCTCCATCACATGGGTGGAGAAAAGCAGGGTCCGCCCGGCATCCGCCTGGGCTTTGACAATACGCTCCAGGGATTTCTGGTTGACGGGGTCAAGGCCGGAAAACGGCTCATCCAGGATAATGAATTCAGGCTGGTGGATCAGGGTCGAGATGATCTGGACCTTCTGAGCCATGCCTTTGGAAAGCTCTTTCACCTTGAGATCAACGGCGTGGCCAAGCTCGAACTCTTCGAGCATTTTCAGGCCGCGGCGACGGGCTTCATCTGGCGCAACACCTTTCAGGCGCGCAAAAAACACGATGACGTCGATGACTTTCATTCGGCGATAAAGACCGCGTTCCTCTGGCAGAAAGCCGACGCGATCAAGCGCGGAAGCGCGCGGCGGCCCGCCAAACAGGGATACGCTGCCACTATCCGGAGCGAGAATGCCCAACGACATTCGCAGGCTTGTTGATTTGCCAGCGCCGTTAGGGCCCAGGAATCCGGTAATCTGGCCGCGCTCGACCGAGAAGCTCACATTGTTGACGGCGGTCTTCTTGCGAAAGCGCTTGGAGACGCCCTCAACTTCCAAAATCCTGTCGGACAAATCGCACTCCCCGATTAGACGGCGAAGAAACTATGCAGTTTGACTACGCATATCCACCGGTATTGCGCAGGTGTACTGTCCCGCCTTTATCACAATCCCAAGAGGAAGAATGGCAGATCCAGCACCGGTGCCTGTCCGCCCAGTGCGTGGATCATGTGGTGGCATTGGCCGCGGTGATGGGTGGCGTGATTGAACAGGTGCAACAGGATCAGCCCCTTTTGCAATTTCAAAGGCATGCCGGCCATGTTGCTATACCTCAGATCTTCGGCCAGTTGCGCGTCACTTTGCGTCTGTACCAAGGCGATCAGGGTATCATCCTGATGCCGCCGGGCAGCTTTGAGGTGCGTCCAATCCTCATGCAGGATGATATCGAGCGTGTCATGGGGCGAAGGCTCGCCGGTCCAGCGGGCCAGCCATACCTGTTCGGCCACCAGCATGTGATTGATCGTGCCATGGAGGCTTTCGAAGAAGCCGCCCGTATCCTGGCGCCGCGCCGCGTCGGACAGATCACTGGCCGTATCCAAAATCCGGCCATTCGCCCATTGATTATAACGGGCCAGTTGCACCAGATGCTCGCGCATATCATCTCTCCATGTATAGACAGCATATAGTCCCGACCCGGGCGAATGAACAGCGCTGTGACGCGTTTCGCTTCGCTCGCCGGCATGCTAGGAGACCGTCATGACCGAGATTGATTTTAAGCCTATTCCTGGCCGCGAACAGCCGCGCTTTGCCGCAATCAAAACCTTTTTCCGCCTGCCACATGTCCCTCTGGATGCGGGATATGATGTGGCGATTGCTGGCCTGCCCTATGATGGCGCGCTGAGCTATCGACCGGGCGCGCGTTTCGCACCGTCGAAAGTCCGTGAGCTCTCCTCTATGGGGCGAGGCTATCACATGACGCGGGAGATCAATTTCGTCGAAAAGCTGAAAGTGGGCGATGTCGGTGATTGTCCGACCGTGCCGATCGATATGGCTCAGACCGGCGAGCGCGTGGAGAGCTTTTTCGGTGACATACTGGCGCGCGACAAGAAGTTCATCGCCGTGGGCGGTGACCACTCAAACACGCTGCCCTTGCTCCGCGCCGTCCATAAGAAGTACGGCCCGGTGAACTTCATCCATTTCGATGCCCATCTCGACACCTATCCGGCGGCCTGGGGCTGTGAGTATCACCATGGCGCCTTCTTGCGGCATGCGCTCGAGGAAGGGCTGGTGAAGCCTCAAAATACCTGGCAGTTCGGCATTCGAGGTCCATTGGCGGCGGGTGACGATCTCGGCGTGGTGGAGAAGTTCGGCGTCAATGTCACCACGGTGGATGATGTGCGCATTGGTGGGCTGGAAGCCTTCCTGAAAACCCTGCCGAAATTCGAAGGCCCGACTTATATGTCCTTCGATATTGATGCCTTGGATCCCGCCTATGCGCCTGGCACCGGCACGCCGGTTCCGGGTGGACTGACGACCTATGAGGCCCAGCGCATTCTGCGATCCTTTGACATCGATAATCTGGTTGCAGCGGACATTATGGAAGTCTCGCCGCCATTTGATCCGGCGGAGATCACAGCCCTCGCAGCTGTCGATGTAATGTTCGAACAACTCTGCCTGATGGCCAAGACGGCCTGAGCGAAAACGCCGCGCAGCCTGGGTCGGGCCTAGTTTTGCTGCGGTCAGTTTGGGGCCGTAAGAAATTGACCATAGTCCGTTAACGGTGATTGTCATGGCGCTTAAGCGCATCCTCATTCTCAACGGCCACCCGGCTGAAGCCTCGATTTCCCGACAATTCTGCGAGGCCTATGCCGATGCTGCCCGCTCGGCCGGACATGAGGTCCGGCTCTTACACCTTCGCGATATGGATTTTGATCCAGATTACGGCTTTGCAGGCTACAGCCAGCACAAACCGCTCGAGCCCGTGCTGGAGCAGTTTCTGGAATCTCTTGAGTGGAGTGAGCATTTCGTTCTGGCGACGCCAATGTGGTGGGGCGGCATACCGGCCAAGCTGAAAGGTCTGATTGATCGCTCTTTTCTGCCGGGTCGCGTCTTCGATACGCATGTTAAACCGGGGACCATGCCCAAACCTATGCTGAAGGGGCGAACCGCGAGGGTGTTGCTGACGACCGATACACCGGTTTTTTTCTTCCGCCTGCTCTACAAGGATGCGCTTGTGTGGCAGCTGAGGGGCCAGATTCTCAACTTCGTCGGTTTCAAGCCAGCCCGGGTCAGCCAGTTCTCCGGAGCCAGTCACCCAAAGCCCGAGACGTTCAAATCATGGATGACGAAGATTGCCCGGATGGGAAAGGCTGGGTCCTGACCGAATGGCCGCCGGAGAGGGTTGGGGAAAGCCAGGTGATGTTCAAGCTACCTGCCTGACGGCGAAAACCGCCTCGGCTTCAATTGTTTCCGCAACACTATCCCAGACGGCACCGAGCTTACCGAGGGCTGTCTGAACAGTAATGAAATCACCAAGGGACCGGCAATGTTCACACGCCCACAGTGAAACAGCTGGTCGGTCGGGGAAGGCCTGTCCGGTGCGTTGTGTGATCGGGACGGTTGAGATGATTTCTCTTGCCAGCAGCATTGATGTGGCTTCACTCCGCCAGCAATTGGCGCAGAGCCGACGAGGCACGATGCAGGGCTTGCTTGAAGCGGATTCTGCCGAGAATGTCGCCCGCGCCGCACGCAATGCACCGCGCTGGAATCTCGTCACTCGTCTGGGTGGCCGGCATATGGATCTGGATGCGCGCGGCATGGCCGATCTGCCGGAGGCCAAGCGCCGGGAGTTTGAAGACCGCGTCCATGATGTTGCGCGTGAAGAGTTCCAATATCTCTATGAGACCTACCCGCTCTACGACAAATATCATTCCGGCGCTTTGGGCACGGAATCACCCGAGCTGGCGGAGCTGTTTGACTGGCTGAACGGGGACGATTTCCTCGGTCTCATGCGCAAGGTGCTGGACGTGCCGGAAATCAGTTTTGCCGATGCGCAATTGACCTGTTACCGGGCGGGCCATTTCCTGACCACGCATGATGATGCCGTCTCGGGAAAGAACCGGGTCGCCGCCTATATTCTCAGCCTTTCCGATGACTGGAAGCCTCACTGGGGCGGTCAGCTCCAGTTTTTTGGGCCAGATGGTGAGGTTGAGGCCGCTGTCGTGCCGCGCTTCAACATGCTCAGCCTGCTCAAAGTGCCACAACCGCACGCGGTTCTGCCCGTGGCCGCTTATGCTCAAAAGCCGCGATATTCGATCACGGGGTGGCTGCGCACTGGTCAGGACCCGGCTCTGGCACCGCGCGCGGCATAGCCGGGCGTGCCTCGTCCCCGAGATGGCTTGTCCTGCGCTGCTGCGCCGCGCAAGATGAGCGAAAGGGGGCGACCATGTCATTTTACGAAGAAAACATCCTGCCGCATCTGATCAGCCTGGCCTGTGGTGCCAAGCCAATCACCAAGCAGCGCGAAAAAGTCGTACCCGCTGCCGAGGGGCGTGTGCTGGAGGTGGGAATGGGTGCAGGCCCCAATCTGCAATTTTACAACCCGGCCAAAGTCAGCCACGTCTTTGGCCTGGAACCGTCGATTGGCATGCGCCGCAAGGCCCGCAAGAATGTCGAGGTGAGCCCGGTCCCGGTCGAGTTCATTGATCTGCCCGGCGAGGAAATCCCGCTGGATGACAACTCCGTCGATACAGTGGTGCTGACCTATACGCTTTGCACCATTCCTGGTGCTGTGGAGGCGGTCAAAGGGATGAAGCGTGTGCTCAAGCCCGGCGGGAAGCTGCTATTCTCCGAGCACGGCGCCGCGCCCGATGAGGCAGTGGCGCGCTGGCAACGGCGTATTGAACCGGTCTGGAAGCCCATTGGTGGTGGTTGTCACCTGACCCGACGGATCCCCGACCTCTTGCGCCAGGGCGGATTTGAGATCGAACAGCTCGATCAGATGTATCTGCCGAATACGCCGCGCCCGATGGGGTTCAATTATTGGGGCAGCGCGGTCTAGGCGACTGGCGAGGAAGCGTTGAGCAAAAAAGGGCGGACCCACGTCCGCCCTCTTTCTCAAGCCTGATGCGGGATGGTTATCCCATAGATTTATTGATCTCTTCCGTCATCTTCTTGGCATCGCCCAGAAGCATCATCGTATTATCGCGGAAGAAGAGCGGGTTTTCGACGCCGGCATAGCCGGATCCAAGCGAGCGCTTGACGAAGAAGACCGTGCCCGCTTTCCAGACCTGCAGGACGGGCATGCCATAAATCGGCGAGCCCGGATCATCCTCTGCGGCCGGGTTGGTGACGTCGTTCGCGCCGATCACGAAGGCCACATCCGCATTGGAGAAATCGGAATTGATATCCTCCAGCTCGAAGACCTCGTCATAGGGAACATTCGCCTCTGCCAGGAGAACATTCATATGCCCCGGCATGCGTCCGGCCACCGGATGGATTGCGTATGCCACGTCCACACCTTCCGCCTTGAGCAGATCGCCCATTTCTTTCAGCGCATGCTGGGCCTGGGCGACGGCCATGCCATAGCCGGGAACGATAATGACCTTGCCGGCATTCTTCATCACAAAGGCTGCATCTTCGGCGGAACCCTGTTTGGCATTGCCCTGTGGGCCTGCGGCCGCGGCGGAGCCGCCATCTTCACCAAATCCGCCGAGAATGACCGAAATGAAGGAGCGGTTCATCCCCTTACACATGATGTAGGAGAGGATGGCACCGGAGGAGCCGACCAGGGCACCGGTGACCAGAAGGGCGGTGTTTTCGAGCGTGAAGCCCAGAGCTGCAGCCGCCCAGCCGGAATAGGAGTTCAGCATGGACACCACGACCGGCATGTCAGCGCCGCCGATCGGGATGATCAGCGTGATGCCGAGAACAAGCGCCAGGCCGGTGATCAGCCAGAAGGCGGTTTTATTGTCGCCGCCCGAGGCCATGAGGAAGGCGATCATCATCGCGATGACCACACCCATGGCGATGTTGAGCAAGTGACGGGCCGGCAGCAGGATGGGCGCGCCGGACATGTTTCCATTCAGCTTGGCAAAGGCGATGACCGAGCCGGAAAAGGTGATGGCACCGATCGCTGTACCCAGCGCAAGTTCGAACAGGGAGAGTTGTTTGAGATTGCCGACTTCATTGGCAATGCCGAAGGCCTCCGGCGCATAAAGCGCCGCAGCAGCGACAAGTACCGCAGCCATGCCCACAAGGGAGTGGAAGGCCGCAACCAGCTGCGGCATCGCCGTCATCGGGATGCGCCGGGCAACGACGCCGCCAATCCCGCCGCCGATGATAATACCGCCAATGATCAGCGCCATGCTGGCCCCGTCGAGATTGACGCTGAGCAGGGTGGTGATGATGGCGATCGCCATCCCCGCCATGCCGAAATAATTGCCCTGACGGGATGTTTCAGGGCTCGACAGGCCACGCAGGGCCATAATGAAGAGAATGCCTGAAGCCAGGTAGAGAAGGGCTGCGAGATTGGCTGACATGGTCTGTCCTGTCTTGAGGCGTTATTGGATCGGGACGCTGATTGATGTCGCTTCGAAGCACGACATGCTTCCGTTATCGACGGCATTGCAGATGTTCTGGGCGCGATCACTCGGAGTACGAACGCGCAGGATGATGTAATCGTCGGAGCCCTGGTCGGCCGCATAAGTGGTGAGCAGGGTCATGGCCGCGGAGATGCCGCCGGGACGCGATCCGCCATCAAAGACAACGCGGTGATAGGTCGGCGTTTGCGGGCCCAGTTCGCGGCAAGTGAAGGCGAGCCCGTCATGCGTCATTTGAATGGCGCCGACAAAGCAGCTCATCGATTGCGACTCGTTCGCCTGGGTGACCTGCAAGGCTCGTCGCGGCTGCGCATCGGCCAGGCTGGCGGTAAAAGTCATCGCGATGATTGCTGTAGCGACTGATGAGAAAATCGGGCGCATTGTGACACTCCCCCCTGATGAGGCGCGAAAGGTCTATTCGTACTCGATGGAGCGGATGCGGCGGCAAACCGTGTAGCCGCAGCCGTTCTGGTCATAGCGGTGCAAGCCCCAATAGGTGATGCGTACAACCGCGTCAGACGCGATGGCTGAAGACGCGATGCTGCTGACAAGGTCTGCTGACGGGCCGGATGGGCTCTCTGCCTCTGTCGGAGCAAAATACATGTGCAGATTTGTGTTCCAGTCCGTTTCCAGCGGTGAGGAGCACTGGACGGTCACCCCGCGATTATGCGCGCGCACCATGGCCAGGCGGCAACGCGTCGTCCCCATATCCTGGATTTCATTGGCCTGGAGCTGCTGTGTCTCCGGTGCGGGCGGAGAGCTGCGCTGTTGCTCCATTGCACGGCGCGGCTGAGCGTCAGTCATGGCCGGAACCATCAGCGCCGCAGCGATGGCGAAGGCGAGAATGCGCATCAGGTCTTCTCCTTCTTTTTATACATTGCCAGCATGCGCTGGGTAACAAGGAAGCCGCCGAAAATATTCACAGCAGCCAGGATGATGGCGATCGTCCCGGCAATGCGAGAAACGCCGACCCCGGCGCTCGCTTCCGCGGTTTCCGGTCCGCCAACGCCGGCCGTCGCTGCGAGCAGGGCGCCGACAATGATCACGGAGGAAATCGCATTGGTCACCGCCATCAAAGGCGTGTGCAGGGCCGGGGTAACCGACCAGACGACATAATAGCCTACGAAAACCGCGAGAACGAAAATCGCCAGGCGGTAGATGGTTGGATCAACGGCTTCCATGGCTCACGCCTCCTCTTTGGCGAAATTCGGATGGATGACGGCGCCATCGCGGCTCAGCGCCATGCCCTGGATGACTTCATCATCCCAGTGCGGGGCTTTCTTGCCCTTCTCATCGATCAGGAGCGGCAGAAGATTGGCCAGGTTCTTCGCGTAAAGCGCTGAAGCATCGGCGGCGAGGCGGCCGGGCAGATTGTTGTAGCCGGCAATCTTCACACCATTATGGTCGACGACTTTATCCGCTTCAGTCAGCTCGCAATTGCCGCCCGTGGGGGCTGCGAGATCAATGATGACCGAGCCCGGCTTCATCGTCTCCACCATCTCCTTGGTGATGAGTTTCGGTGCCGGGCGACCCGGGATGAGCGCGGTGGTGACCACGACATCCTGTTTGGCGATATGGCTGGCGACGAGCTCGGCCTGTTTGGCCTGGTACTCGGCAGACATCTGTTTGGCATAACCGCCTGCAGTCTCGGCCTGTTTGAATTCTTCATCCTCGACAGCGATGAATTTCGCGCCGAGCGAGGCGACCTGTTCCTTTGATGCCGGGCGCACATCCGTGGCCGACACAATGGCGCCAAGGCGGCGCGCTGTGGCGATGGCCTGAAGGCCGGCAACACCGGCGCCCATGACAAAAGCCTTGGCCGGAGCCACCGTGCCCGCAGCGGTCATCATCATCGGGAAAGCGCGGCCATAAAGCTGGCTGGCCTCGATGACGGCGCGATAGCCGGCGAGGTTGGATTGGGATGACAGGGCATCCATCGCCTGCGCACGGGTGATGCGCGGCACATATTCCATGGACAAGGCATCAATCCCGGCGGCGGCCAGGGCTTCAACGCCCTCAATGCCTGCGGCGGGATCGAGATGGGCGACCAGGAGCGTGCCCTTGGCGATCTTGGCGAGGGTCTTCTCATCGGGCTTTTGCACCGCGAAGACAGCATCTGCCCCTTTTAGGGTCGCCGCCAGTGTTCCGACCGTGGCCCCGGCCTCTTCAAAATCACTGTCACGGATGGAGGCATTGGCGCCAGCACCCTTCTCGACGGCGATCTCATGGCCCGCCTTGGTGAATTTCTTGATGGTTTCGGGCGTGGCCGCCACACGGGTCTCACCCGCATGTTGTTCTTTAAGAATGGCAATTCGCATTGGGTCCGCCATAAGGCTTGAGGGGAGACCACGATGCGCGAATTTGGCCGCAAGGAAAAGACCCGGAACAAGATTTTGCCCCGGGTCTTTCCAAAAAATTCGAGTTTGCGCGTTTTTGTCGCGGTTTAGCCGCCGATGACAGCGCCAAACAGATGGACAATTCCGCCGCAGACAATGCCGAGAATAAACAGGCCGACGACCGTCATATACCAAGCGGTGCCCATAGACAGGGCCAGGCCGGAGACAACGCCGACAACAGCGCTGGCGATCAGCGCGCCCATCCAGTCCATGCCAATCGCGAAGACCAGCGTGAAGTAGAGGACGGACAATGCCGTGATCAGAGAGCTCCAGACCGTAACGGACATGAAGCCGTCAAAAGTCGCCTTGTGATCGGAAATATCCATTTCGCCGCGTACGTGATCAGACGCCATGATCGAGGATCCTCACTAGTCAGAATTCAGTTGGATCAGCGGATAGCACGCGTTGGTTCTGTCGCCAAGATGCTCCACTGCCGCAGGTGACAGATGTCATGTGTCTATGGTGACAGCTGTTTCTAAAAACTTGCGATGCGATGAGCCAGTTTGCAGTCACTAGAGGAGACCTTCTTATGACTGATCAAACGGCGTCCAGCCCGTACATTGCCCAGGCTGACCTTCTGGCGGAGCGTCGGCGCTTTTTCGTGGCGGCTCGAGGCGGATTGTCCTTGCCGGTTGCCGGTGCCGTCTATTGGGCCTTTCTCGGCGTGATGGGTTTTTCGCTGGAGCTGAACAATTGGGCCCTCGTGGCGGCATTTGGGTCCGGGATGATCTTTCCGCTCGGCTTGCTTTTGCAAAAACCCCTGCGATCGCCCTTCATGACCGAGAAATCACCGGTCAGTGGTGTGGCCCTGCAAGCGATCATCGCCATTAATTTTCTCTGGCCCTTGCACTTCGTATTTATCTCCGTGGCACCGGAATATACAGTCCTCAGTCTGGCGATTGGCATGACATTGCATTGGCTGGTCATCGGTTGGAGCTATGCCTCCAAAGCCTGTGTCATCCATGCCTATGCGCGGATGGTTGCGGTGATTGGTGTTTTCTTCCTTTTCCCTGAGGGACGCTTGACGGTTCTGCCCTTCACGGTGTCAGCGCTTTATATCCTCGCTGCAATCGGGATCGGTCTCGAGGTCGCCTGGACGCGCCGCCGGATCAGCGCTTGAGCCTTTGCAGGGGGCTTGGCTGCGACGTGGGAGCTCGCCTATAATCGGCCCGTCAATGCAAAGGCCTTGTTATGCGTATTCCGTTTGCTGTCTGGTCCGCCGTCCTGGCGATATTGATCTTTGCCGGGCTGACTGCTCGCGACTATCTCAATTTCGGGACGCTTGAGATCAATTTCTTGCTCGCTGGCATAGTGGCAGCGGTCTGGCTGGTCCTGGTCATCGTGGTGGGCTTTTTGGGCATGGTGCGCAAGGCTGCAACGCCACGTTCCGTCGATCTTCCGAGCGATGTGGCGCAGGAAATCCAGCGCCATCCCGAAGACTAAGCCTTACCCGCCCCAGCCCGGGCCGGTCAGTGTCTCCAGCGCGGCCGCCATGGCGATTGGCTGATCCAGGATCACATGATGCTGGGCAGCCGGGATGGAAATCATTGATGCTGAGGGGCCAAAAACGCTCGCCATGTAAGCCCAGATCTCGTCATTGACGAGCACGGAGTCTCCGCCCCGGAAAATCGCGATGCGCGTTTTCAAGGACGCAGCGACCTCGGCCGGCGGCTTGCGCGTATAGCTCATCTTCTTCCACAGGTTGGGATCGAATTTCCATGTCCAGCCTGGTGTGCCATCCGGGCGTTGCGCCGTCTTCAGAGACTGGCGCGCGATATGATCGAGCAAGAAGGCATTTTCGCAGGGTTGTTCCGGCAGCAGGCGGAAGCGCTGCAGGGCTTCCTCAAAGCTGGCGTAGACATTGCCGCCACGTGAAGGTGGCGATGAATTGCGTTGTTCTTCTGGCGGTCGGATCGGACTGTCGATAATTGCCGCTCCGCGTAACTGCTCGCCGTACTGCATGGCGGTGTTCAGCGTCACAAAGCCCCCAAAGGAGTGCCCGACGACAAAAGGGGCACCGCCATCAAAGGCTCCACCATCGCGCCCTGCCGTCATCACTTCTTCGGCGAAGCACTCCATTTTATAGACATCGCGGTGATCGCTATCGCCCATGCCGGACAGGTCGAGCGCCACAACACGCCTTGTCTCGCACAAGAAGGGGGCAATGCCGTCCCACCAGTCCTTATGCGCGACCCCGCCATGCACCAGGATCAGGCCGGGCTTGCCGCGCTTGCCCCAGGCTTTCCAGTGGATGGTGGCGTCCTGTACGGTCGAGGTGCCGCGATCACACGGCACGGCGAGCGCTTTTTCGAACCAGGCCGGTGCCGGTGGTTTTTCGCCTGCGAAGGCTTTGAGCGGGGCAGGCGGGCGCTTGAGCGCAGTTTTCTCGTTCATGATCTAGCGCTAGCCCCGTTAGACGGAACGGTCAATCTCAGCCGGCGTTGAGATTGATCAAATAGGGGACCATGAATACGGCCCATGCATTATTGGCCATATGACCAAGCATGGGGGCTGCGACGCGCCCGGTCACAACACGCGCAGTGCCAAGCGCTACGCCGAGGAAGAAGGTCGTCGTCATGACCAATAGTCCCTGGCCGATATGGATCAGTCCGAAGGCGAGGGATGAAATCAGGATGGCAAAAATGATCGGCACGCCGCGGGCCATCATCATCGGCAGCATCCAGCCGCGAAAGAGGACTTCTTCGACAATCGGGGCGATGATGATGGTCAGCAAAATGAGAGACCACATCGCCGCGCCCTGACTGACGAATTCGTCGATATTGGACACAGTGTCCGGGTCTGCGCCGCCGCCAATTGTCAATGTCGGGTCGAGCATGGCGAAGTCGTGAAACTGGACGGAGAGCCGTCCGCCGATTGTGATCACGAAGGCGAGGGCCATGAAGGCGGCGAGAAACTCACTGGCCCGGGCAGGCAGAATGGAAAAGGCGGCCCGGTGGGCGCCATAGCGGCTGAAGCGCACCCACATCAAAACGCCCAGCATGAGATAAGCTGCCGCCGAAGCGCCAAAGACCACAGTCATGAAGTGCGACATGTCCTCGGCGCCCGTCAAAACGCTCCAGATCGCGACAGCGACAAATTGGAAGCAGAAGGCGAGGATGAAAAGAAGGATCGGCCAGACAATGACACCCGGCAAGGTGTGAATGACGGGCAAGCGGTGTTCTTCCAGCAGCGGAGCAAACACATCATGCTCGCGAAAAGGCCATCTCAGGGTGCGGGTTGTCGCGCTCACGGGCAGAGCCTCTTCTTAATCCATCAGAGCCTAGTATTGAAAAACGCTTGATACACAGGTCAAGCAAAACCGGTCCCGGCGCCTCGTATTGTCGGCAAGACCGGGCGTGGACGGGTCCAGACAGGCGAGGGACGCGCTTATGCTTAACCAGAGGTTTCGCCGGCTTTAGCGTCAATTTTACGCCTTTGTCCCATAACGGTGCGCATAGACGCCCTGCTCACTGAGCGGCGAGGCCAAAAAGGCCCGGCGTAAGAACAAAGCGACCGAAAAGGCGTGGGTGATGGTAAAAACTGTGCTGATCGTCGATGACGATCCGACGCAACGCCGTCTGCTTCAGGCGGTGATCGAAAAGCAAGGGTTCAGAGCCGAGACCGTGGAAAGCGGCGAGGATGCTCTGGACCGGACGGCATCGGGGGGAGTCGATGTCATGCTGCTCGATTTAATCATGCCGGGAATGGACGGTATGGAAACGCTGGAGGCTCTCAAGGCCAAACAGCCCGATCTCCCCGTTATTGTTCTGACAGCCAGCGGCGGCATAGAGACAGTTGTCTCAGCCATGCGCGCAGGCGCGTCAGACTTCTTCGTCAAACCGGCCAGCCCGGAGCGTATCACGGTATCGATCCGCAATGCGCTGAAGGTGCAAAACCTCTCCGGCGAGGTGAAGCGTTTGACGAAGAAGGCGGAGGGCCGTCTTGGCTTTTCCGATATGATTGCCGGTGCGCCTGCTATGCAGCAAGTCGTTCGTCTCGGCGAGCGTGCGGCCCAGTCTGACATCCCGATCCTGGTCACAGGTGAAAGCGGTGTCGGTAAGGAGCTGGTGGCGCAGTCAATCATGGCAGCCTCCAAGCGAGCGGGTGAGCCGTTTGTCGCGGTTAACTGCGGTGCGATCCCGGAGAACCTGGTGGAATCGACTCTCTTCGGTCACGAAAAGGGAGCGTTTACAGGGGCTGTGGGCAAGCATGCTGGTAAGTTTCAGGAAGCCGATGGTGGCACGCTATTCCTGGATGAAATCGGCGAACTGCCGCTCGACATGCAGGTGAAACTGCTGCGAGCCTTGCAGGAGGGTGAAGTGGATCCGGTTGGCTCCAAGCGACCGGTGAAGGTGAATGTTCGCATCATCTCGGCGACCAATCGTGATCTGGCCGAACAGGTTGCGGACGGTAACTTCCGCGAAGACCTCTTCTATCGTCTCAATGTCTTCCCGATCGAAGTGCCGTCCCTGAGCGCGCGCAAGGAAGATATTCCGGCGCTGGTGCGTCACTTCATCGGCCGGTTCAACGCCCAGGAAGGCAAATCCATCCTGGACGCGGCTCCGGAAACGCACGCACTTTTGTCCAGTTATGACTGGCCGGGGAATGTGCGACAGCTCGAGAACGCCGTCTTCCGGGCCGTCGTGCTGGCCGATAGCGATTATCTCAAGCCCGAGGACTTCCCGCAGATCTCCGGTTTGACGCCGAGCATTGAAGCGCCGGTCCCGGCGGCGGCCATGCCGGCGCTGCCCCTGACTCATGCGGACGCTATCCCTGCTGCGGTGGACGCCCTGGCCAGTAATGGGAATATGCCGGTCGAGATTATGGATGAAGGTGGGCATTTGCGCTCGCTTGAGGACATTGAGCGCGATCTGATCGAGTTCGCAATCGAGAATTATGCCGGACGCATGAGCGAGGTGGCCCGCCGCCTGGGTGTTGGTCGCTCAACGCTCTACCGGAAGGTTCGCGAGTATGATCTCGATGTCGACGGTGTTCGCGCCGCCGGCTAGAGAACAAGACCTCCCTGCCACGGGATAAAGCGGGCCGGCCTTTTCTCCAGAAGGCCGGCCTGTTTGCATCTCCACCCTTGCCTGCGCCCGCTCCGCGCGCTGATACTGTCGGGATGAACAAGGATTCCTACCGGGAAATCCTGCGCGATCTGCAGATCGGGCTGGTGTCCCTACAACGCCATCTCATCGCCAGCGGGCATCGGCTTTTGGTGATCCTCGAGGGTCGCGATGCGGCGGGCAAGGATGGTGCGATCAAGCGCATCGTTGAACATCTCAGTCCTCGCGAAACCCGTGTGGTCGCGCTGGGCAAACCCAATCGACGCGAGAAGGGCAGCTGGTATTTCCAGCGATATGTCAATCACCTGCCGAGCGCAGGGGAATGGGTCATCTTCAACCGTTCCTGGTATAACCGTGCAGGTGTTGAGCACGTGATGGGGTTTTGCACCGAGGATGAGTGCGACCGTTTTCTTCAGCAAGTCGTTCCCTTCGAACGCATGCAGGTGGAGAGCGGAACCATTTTGCTGAAATATTATCTCGATATCTCCCGCCAGGAGCAGGCTGACCGGCTGGAGGCCCGCCAGACCGATCCGTTGAAGAATTGGAAGATCAGCCCGATTGATGCGGTGGCTCTAGAAAAATTCGACGCCTATACCGAAGCGCGTGATCGCATGCTTGTGGCGACGGATCATGATCATGGTCGCTGGAAGGTCGTGCAGGGCGACAACAAGCTTGCCGCGCGTATCAATATCATTCGCGATATTCTTAGGGCCGTGCCGCATCCCGCCCCGTTTCACATTGATCAGGTGCCGGACCGGGAGATCGTCTTCCCATTCCAGGAAGTCGGACTGGAGGATAAGCGGCTTGCGCGTTAGTGGATCGCTACGCTCGGTGAGACAATCCGGCCCGGCTGGGGCGAGTCCATCGTGTCGCGGCGTTCCTGCCAGGCCTCAAATACGGAGCCGAGCGGCGCTTCTCGCTTGAACAAGACGAGAAGGCGTCGGCGTAACCGGTTGAGCGAGGGGCTGAGGTTCTCGCGTGGCTGGGCTTCACCCGCCGAAGTTTCATCCGCAGCAGTTTCATCCGCAGCAGTTTCATCCATTGTGAGCTCGATATAGGCCCGCAATATGTCGATGCCTTCCATCAGTTCGTAGCGATGATCATCGAGTCGGAGAATATAATCGCGCGTTGCCGGGTCATCCGCGAGCGGCTCGTAGATGAGTTGGGCTTTAAGATCGGTCGCCGTGCTCAGGCATTGCATGGCAAGGTGAAAGGCATCGCGACCGGGATCTGTGTCGAGTCCGCACTCGATCGCGATATCGAGGCATTCGATCACGTGGCGCTCATATCCGCGCAAAAGGTCGACTTCGCTATTCATGGTCCAACTCGTCCCGGCACACGCAGAGATTACACCCATTCCGTCGTGATTTGCACATGAATATGGTGCGCAAGTTTAATAGAAGTTGAAAGATGTTGCTTGCGGTCTCGCAATTCGAGATTGCAGATTTCGAAGGGCCGCGGGCCCGATCGCACACTCAGCTCGTTGCGTTTCCGAAACGAGATCGTAGGAATATGAAAAGCATCAGCTTTTCAGTTTGCCGCCTTCGATGACGATGGGTTTGAACCCGCCGGGTGTAGGCGCGCTACGCTCCGGCGGTTCCTGGGGAGCTGTTGGCGCGGTGTTGTCGGTCGGTGTGTTGGCAGGCGGACTGTCGACCGGCTCAATGATGTCCTCATTGATATCGCGCGTATTGGATTGACGCTGGGGAGATTTACGCTTGAAGCCATTGCCGCGGGACATCGGCTTGCGATCCTTGCCCTTGGCCTTCTTCTCGATCTCGCGAAGCTTGAGGGTCTGACGCGATGAAAGGGCTTCATCAAGCGCGCCCTTGTCCGGGTCGTTGAAGGCAGAGCCGAACTTGTCCAGCCTTTCTTCGAGGGAGTCGATGAACTCGTCCTCCCACTCAGAGAGTTTTTGCGAGTCTTCACCGGCCTGCTCGGCGGCGCGCTTGGCGCGCGCCAGCCGTCGCAGGGCCTTGCGGGTTTTCTTTTCGTCGATCTCGCGCGGCAAAAGGGTTCCTGATCCTCACAGCGCCCCAGCTTCGGCGCTTAATGGAAGACGGCAGTCTTGGCGACGATCTTCCACTCGTCACCGAGCTTGTAAAGCAGGAACATGTCATCCAGCTCTGTATCGCCCCAGCGCATATAGACATGGGCGGATGCCATGACGCCCTCGACAATCCGGATATCGCGGATCACGGCATTCCGGTCGCCATTGGCGCGCGTATAGCGCGATGCGAGCTCGCCGAGCTCCATCGTGGTGACATGGTCGCCCTGTTCTTCGCCGGCTGGACGGCGAATGAAGAGGACGCCCTCCTCTGTCTCGAACGCCTGGCTCGCACTGTCTGGATTGCCCGTATCGCCGGCCGCAATATAGGCTTCAAGCGCCGCGCGGACGCCGGCGATATCCTCCGCACTGGCCTCTTCAGCTGGCTGCGCAAGGGCGGGGGCCGCCAAGAGGATGGTGGGTAGGATGGTCAAAGCATGTTTCATAGGTGTCTCCCGTGTTGGCGGGGACATTAGAAACAGCATGCTACAGACGTAACTTAAAAAACTGACAGACGCTTCACGCCTGTTTGATCAGCTTTCAACCGCGCCGAGATATAGTTCGAGCAGCGCTTCCGTCTCTTGACGCTCACGCTTGTCGACCTTGCGGAGGGAGACGACTTTGCGGAGGATTTTCGTGTCGAAACCCATGGACTTGGCCTCGGCATACACCTCTTTCATGTCCGCCATGATATTGGCCTTGTCTTCCTCGAGACGCTCAATCCGGGCGACGAAAGCCTTGATCTGATCGCGGGCCGCACCGCCAATGGCGTCGGACTGATCAACGGGACCGGTTTCAGGAGCGGTATCGGTAAAAGCCATGGGGACATCCTCGTCAGCGGTGGGCGGGTGAAACTAGGCGCGAGTGCGGCAAGGCTCAAGATGGTGACGCACTCTTTTCTGCGCTCTCGCGCACTTCCCGTATCGCCTGAGCAATATCCTCGGGCCAATGATGGTGGAGATTATGTCCGGCGCCTTTGAGGTAACGCACCTCGCCCTGGCGCATGCGACTGGCCGTAACCCCGGAGTGGCGATGGCTCCACAAGACCGTATCGCCTTTGCCCGCCAGGAAGATCGCGCGATGTTCAATCTCGTGATAGCGCGGTTCCTGGGCCTCGAGGTGGTGATTGACCTGGCGCATATCGCTCGCATTGGCGAGCCAGATATCCCGCCGAAGAAGTAGCGGCATTTTCACCCGGCGAGAATAATCCTCCGGAACGGGTTCGGGGTGGAAGGCATTGGCGGCCCCGCTTTCCAACTGCTTGCCGCCTGTCAGCGGAACGATAATGCGCGTGATCAGCGTGCCCAGTAGCGGCCAGAAGGTCACCTTGTTGAACCAGGCGGCCTCGCCGATCCAGGCGCCCAAGGCTGCGGCGATCAAGACCAGGCCGGCAACGCGTTCGGGGTGATCAAGGGCGATGCGCATGGCGATCGCGCCGCCCCATGAATGTCCGACAAGCACGACTTGTTCGACCTCAAGTGCATCCAGCAGGCCGATGAGCAGTTCTGCTTCCTGTTGTGGGGACCAATCTCCCTCGGGCCTTTCGCTCCAGCCCAGGCCCGGACGGTCAACCCAGATCACATCCTCATCCGCCAGCGCATTGTTGAGCGCGGCATAGGGTTCTTCCAGATTCGTCGTGGCGCCGTGCAGAACCAGCACGGCCTGCTTGCCTGGCCTGCCCGTGCGCCGATAGTGCAATCGGGTGCCATCGATTGTGATGAATTCGGCTTCGGGAGGATGGTCCTTGGCAATGCGGTTTTGCGCGCGATGCCCGAAGGCAAGTCCGAGGAGGAATGCCAGGGCCAGAAGCCCGGCGGCAATGAGCGCAAAAAGAAGGGGTGTCTCGATCACCATTTACCGGCTCACCCTTTAAAGCGCACGTCCGGCGAGCGCCTCTTCCAGCCGATCGCGCGCATTGAGCGCCGGTTCAAAGGCCGGATAAATGGCCAAGGCCTCATTATAGGCTTCAAGGGCGGCTTCAGGGGCTTCGGCGCGTTCAAGCGTATTGCCCAGTATGTAATAGGCATCGAAACGGCGAGGCTCGATGGTGAGCGCGGTATTCAGGGTCTCCAGCGCATAGCCCCAGTCTTCAAAGGCGACGGCGACCCTGCCAGAGGCCAGCCAGCCTTCAGCATAGTCAGGTGCCAGGCGGTTCACATGATCATACATGCGGCCAGCAATATCGTCATTTCCCGCGACTTCCGCCGCCAGACCGCGATCCATAAGCAGGGAGACCGTGTCCGAGCCGGAATGGGCCCACAGGGCTGTGATTTCATCGACCAGGGCTGTCGCCTCGCTCGCATCCGCACTCGCCAGCGCCGCCAGGCGCTCATCCAGTCGCTCTTGCGGGGTCTGGAATTCAACTTGCGGCGCAACGGGCTCGATCTGCAGCGCGTCTGCGTCCTGCAGGCCAAGAGAGAGAAGGAGATAGGCAATCAGCATGTCGCAGAGGATAGCGGCATAAGCGCGGCCGTCCAGCCGGTCGATCCACTAGATGGACGAGATTTAAGAGAAATGACCGGCTCGACGATTTCGTCTTGTTATAAAAGTGAACAGCGTTTACTTTCACTGCCGCAGCGGAAGTTGGGAGGCTCGCCGCATGACCGATATCCAGACACCGTCTGACCCGGCTCGCCCGGCGATGATCAATGAAAAGCATGAAGCCAAGGCGCTGACGCCGCCAATTGCCTGGCCGTCCTTCGTCTTCATGGGGCTTTTGATCCTCGCGCATTGGGGCATGATCATTGCGGGATTGATGGGCGTCATACCGCTATGGGCGCTTATCCTGCCATTGGGCTACACCGCCTATGCGCACTACACGCTGGTGCATGAGAGCATACATGGCAATTTCATCCAGGATCGTCGCTATGCATGGCTTCACACGCTGATCGGCTGGTATGGTTCCTTCATCCTGTTCACGCCCTTCCCCTTGCTCGAGCGCACTCACAAGCATCACCATTCCTTCGTCAATTCGGAGAAGGATCCGGATATCTATGTGAAGATGAGCTTCCCGCGCTTATTGCTCCGCAATCTGATCAGCTGGGTGCTTCAGCTCCTACCGGTCAAACTCCTGCAAACCATCTTGCCGGAGGCACTCAAGCATCGCGGCTATCTTGGCGCGGACAAAATCATGTCTCTGTCCGAACTCCGTCAGTATCACATCGCGAATTGGATATGGGTCGGACTGCTCTGGGGCGCAGTCTTCGCCGGATTTGGCTGGGAGGTTGCGACACTATTCTACCTGCCGCTTTTGATCGCTCTCAACATGCTGGTGATCATGTTCCAATGGTTGCCGCATCATCCTTTCAAGGAAACCGGTCGCTATTCCGCCACCCGGAATACCGGGATGAGCGGGCTGAACCTCATCTTCCTTTGGCAGAACTGGCATCTGATGCACCATCTTTGGCCATCCGTACCCTTTTATAACTATGAGCGCCTCTATCACAGCCTCCGGCCAGTGCTGGAAGAAAAGGGCGCGCGCCATCATGAAGGCCTGGTGCCGAACGCCGGAGATATTGATGCGGACCCGGTCGCGGCGGAGTAGTGCAGCCTTTAGGTATTTCTGAAGTAACTGTACAATTAGGGGTTATGTGTCTATCAAGGCTCACCGTTATGGGGAAAACGGGGGTGCTTGATGAATTTCGACATTTATTCCGACGACATTCTGCTCGATCCGCCGACGCAGCGCGCTGCTTATTCTGACCGGACAGCCTGGCTCATGGCAGCCATGTCCTGGCTCGCCTATCTGCCATTCGACAAAAGGGCCGGTACGGCTCAAATCCGCGAAATAGCGCAGGCGCTTTCTGGCGAGACAGATATTGAGGCCATCATCGCAGCGCTGAACAAGATTGCCAGTCCCGGCGAGGGCGAAGCCGGTCGGGTTAAGCTGGAAACCAAGCTGGGCGATGTCGGGTTCAAACTGATAAAGACAATCGATGTCAGCATTGGCATGCGCGTTGATACCCAGGCCTATATCGCCCATATCGACACCGCCTCGGCCGAGAGCGAGGGGCGCAGTGACATGCTGGTGCTGGCGTTTCGCGGCACACAGCCCACGCGCATCGCGGATCTTCGCACGGATATCGAAGCGACCATGACGACCGTTGATACGGTCGATAATACGCCGGCGCGGGTGCACTCCGGTTTTCTGGAAGCCTTTTTGGCCGTCAAAGACGAGATAAACACGATCATCCGCCAGTATCCGTCCATGCCTGTTTATATTACCGGGCATAGCCTGGGCGGCGCTCTGGCAGTCGTGGCAGCGCGCTATCTGGCCAATCGGTCGGAAGGGGCTTGCTACACTTATGGCTGCCCGCGTGTGTGCAATTACGCTTTTGCACAGCAGATCTACACACCGCTTTATCGTGTGGTGAATGCTTCCGATGGCGTGCCGGCGGTGCCACTTCCGGGCTGGGCGATGAAAGCCCTGACCTGGCTAGTGATGCGCTCTGACTGGACAAAATGGCTGGCCAAGCCGTTTGAGGGCATGAGTGATTATGACCATTTCGGCTATCAGCGGCATTTGTCCAACACCAGTCGTGTGAAGCCGGATACGGGTCCTGCTGAATTTCCCGGGCTGAAGGTTCGCTCCAATCCGACAATTTGGGAGCGCTTCAGCGGTTTCACCACAGGCCGGATCGGCTTGCTCGAACGGCTGATGACCCCGCTGCGCGACCACGACATCAGCACTTATACCGAGAAACTGGCCTGGCACGCCCTGGAGCGTCACCGTCGTCGCTTGGCGCTAAACACGACAGCGCCGTCCAACGCTAACGAGAACACCGCGTCAGACACGTCCTCGCAATAAAAAAGCCGGGCGCTGGGGCCCGGCTTTTCGATGCGCTTAAGTCAGCTTACGCGGCCATAAGGTCCATGACAGTCCGCAGCTGGTCTTCGGTATCCCCGAGCTGGGCGTCGATCATTGTGAGGCGCTTGGCATAGTGCGAGGGCGCATATTCCCACGTCATGCCAATACCGCCATGCATCTGAATGGCCTCTTCAGCGACCAGCTTGCCGGCACGGCCAATGAGATTCTTGGCCCGGGCGATATGCAGTGCGCGATCCTCTGCCTCCAGCTTCGAAGCGGCTAGAATGACGATCGAGCGCGCCTGTTCGATCTCGATGGAGAAATCGACGAGGCGGTGCTGCAGGGCCTGGAACATGGCAATCGGGCGACCAAATTGCTGACGCTGCATGAGGTAATCCTTCACGATGTCGCGAAGGTAATCCATGACGCCCACGGCTTCGGCGCACAGGGCAAGGCGTCCGGCATCTAGCGCTGCATTGATGGCGTCTTCTGCATCTTCAGCAATCAATTTAGCCGGGGTTTTGTCGAGCACGATCTCAGCCGCGCCGCCGCCATCAATCATGGCATAACCCAGAACCTCAGCATCGCTCGCCGCGACCTCATAAAGGCCATATGTTCCCGCCGCTGTTTTGGCAGCAACGAGGATATGGTCTGCGCTATTGCCGCCATAGACGACGGATTTGCGGCCAGACAGCGTATCGCCATCTGCGGTCATGGTGATCTCGTCGAGGGCGACAAAGGCGTCGGTCTCAAAAATTGCGAGAGCGGCGCGTTCGGTGCCGGCGATAATCGCATCAACGCGATCAGACTGGCCAAAAGCCGCATAAAGGCGAAGTGCCAGGAGATTGCCCAGCATCGGCTCGGCGCACAGACCGCGGCCGAGCTCTTCAAAGACAACGGCGATATCGAAGCCCTGGCCGCCGAAACCGCCCTGATCTTCACTCACCAGAGCCCCCAGAATGCCCAGCTCGGCCAGTTCGGACCATTTATCAGGCGCGTGGAACGGCGCCTCATAAGCAATCTTGTTGCGGAACTCATTGTCGTACTGCTCGGAAAGATAGCGGCGCAGGCTATCGGAGATCATGCGCCGGTCTTCGGTGTGATTGAAATCCATTGCCCTAACCCATGAACAGTTCTTTGGTGATGATATTGCGCTGGATCTCATTGGATCCACCGAAGATGGAAAGCTTGCGGTTGTTGAAATAGTCAGCCGCATGCATGGCCGCTTCTGGCGGGGCGACCGCGAGATTGCCGAGCACGTCTTCAGACGGGAAGGGGCTCGCAGCCGGGCCAAGAGCGCGTCGTGCCAGGTCATTGATAGCCTGACGGATAACCGTGCCCTTGATCTTCAGCATCGAGGAGACCGTGCCCATTGCGCCGCCACCAGAGAGCATACGCAGATTGGTGATCCGCATGGCTTCCAGATCGATCTCGGTTTCTGCGATGCGCGCCATGAAGATGGCATCATCCGAGAGCGGTTTGCCGCGACGCTTCAGCTTCTTGGCAAGGCCTTTGAGCTCTGCAAGTGCCTGGGTCGATGCGCCAACGCCGGCAATACCGGTGCGCTCATGGGTGAGGAGGTATTTGGCGATCGTCCAGCCCTGGTTTTCCTCGCCGACCAGATTGCTCGCCGGAACGCGAACATCTGTGAAGAAGACCTCATTGACTTCATAGCCGCCCTCGAGGAGGCGGATCGGGCGCATCTCAATACCGGGAGTATCGATGTCGACCAGGATGAAGGAGATGCCTTCTTGCGGCTTGCCTTCATTTGAGGTGCGGACCAGGCAGAAAATCTTGTCAGCGTGCTGGCCCAGTGTTGTCCACGTCTTCTGGCCGTTGATGACATAGTCATCGCCATCGCGCTCGGCCTTGGTTTTCAGGCTCGCGAGGTCAGAACCGGCGCCGGGTTCGGAATAGCCCTGACACCACCAGTCAGTGCCATCGAGAATCCGCGGCAGGATCGACTGTTTTTGCTCTTCGCTGCCGAATTTCAAAAGAACCGGGCCGAGCATGCCAACGCCGAAGGGCACAACGCGCGGTGCGTTTGCCAAGGCGCATTCCTCATCAAAGATATGACGTTCCGTCGCATTCCAGCCCGGGCCGCCATATTCCTTGGGCCAGGTTGCCGCCAGCCAATTGCGCGTTTGCAGCGCGGCATGCCAGGCTTCCATGTCCTGCTTGGTCAGTTCGTGGCCAGTGCGCATTTTCTGCGCCAGATCCTCAGAGATCGCGTCTTTGAGGAATTCGCGTACTTCCGCGCGGAAGGCTTCTTCTTCCGGGGTGAAGTTGAGATCCATCGTCTCCTCCTTATCGATGGCTGTCTGGCGCGCAGTACGAGCCAGGCGGTCCAACATTCGGGTGCTGCACTTATACGCGCGCAAGTCACCTGCTTGGGAGAGATAATGATGCAAAATTCGCGAAAGGAAACCGCAAAGTGACCTTGACGTCCACGTCAATTTTCAGGGGCTAGATCAGGCCATGCTCGCCGAGGTGAGCGTGAAGCTGTTTGCCATCAATGAATTGCTCGGCTTTGAAGCCGTATTCGCGGGCAGCTTCGACATTGTTCAAACGGTCATCGAAGAAGAGAATTTCTTCCGGCTTGTGCGGCAGTCTCTGGTCGGTGATCTCGAAAATCCGGCGATCGGGCTTGATGACCCCCTCATGCGCGGACACAACAACATCGCGCATATGGGACATGGACGGGAAGCTCTCGACAACCCAGTCGATCCACTCTGCGGGCATGTTGGTCAGGGCGTATTGCGGGATGTCGCGGGTGTGGAGCAGATCCATTGCCTGCGGCGTACCATCAATTTCGCCGGAAACCATATCGGCTAGACTGGTTTCCCAGGCGCGGATATGAGCCTCGTAGTGTGGATATTTCTCGATCAGGGCAATTCGGTTTTCAGCCATCGGCACACCGCGATCATGGGCGCTATGCCAGGCCATGGAGCAGACATCGTTCAGGAAATGGGATAGCTCCGCCTCATCCGCGAAGTGTTTGCGATAATAATAGGCCGGCTGCCAGTCCAGCAGCACATTGCCCAAATCCCAAAGAACGGCCTTTACAGTCACGAAAGCGACTCCCGGAAACAAGAAACCCGCGCACTTGAAGTACGCGGGTTCTTGTTCGTCAAGCGCCCTTGCGGGCGAAATCGGGTATTCGCTGGACTAGCCGGCGCGAGCCTTGAAGCGCGGATCGGTCTTGTTGATCACATAGACGCGGCCGCGGCGCTTCACGACCTGGCAATCGCGGTGGCGGTTTTTCAGCGATTTGATCGAGCTGCGGACTTTCATCGTTCGGCCTTCTTGTACGCTTCAAGTGAAAAAGGAGCGCGGGAGATACAGGGCCCTCCCGCGGGTGTCAATGTAAATTACTGCGCTTGGCGCGGATTGCCGGTCTAGCGGAAGAGATCCACATCAGCACGGCGACGCGCCCGGAAATTGCGCGCAGCCCGTTCCGCTTCCGTGCTCTCCAGTCCGGTATCCCGGAACATGGAGACGATAAGCATGGGATCCACTTTCGGCGGCGGCTGGCAAATGAGATAGGGCTCCTCCGGCATCTCGGTCGAGATGTTCAGGTAGAACTCATTCTTCGCCTCGCCGGGCAGGATGGGATAGTCGTGATTGCGACCACCAATGATGAGTTCATCGGTGAAGGTGCAGGTGCCGTTGTGCTTATGGGCGTCATGCACGTATTCGCAGGCAAACTGCCGGGCCTCGGCCATGGCTTGCTTGGCCATTTTCGACAGAATGATCATCTCGTCATCAACCCGGTCGGCACTCTTGGCGGAGGTCAGTTCTGAGAGATATTGCGCCGGCATCCAGCCATATTGCGGATCGATCGGACCGAGCACGGCATTGGGGCCCATTACGATCTTGTCGCAGGCCAGAGCGATCATCGTGCCGGCCGACTTGGCGCGATAAGGCACGAATGCGGTGATCTGTCCCTGATGCGCCTTGAGCGCATGCAGGATTTGCTGGGTTGCGGATGAAATTCCGCCGGGCGTGTGCAGGACAATATCAACGGGCGCATTCGGCTGGATATTGCGCAGAGTATCGATCACCGAGACGGCCGTGTCATGATCGACATACTCGTCATAATCATGGTGGATAATGGTGATGAGCGCACTATTGCGCGCAGCAGAGAAAGCCTGTTTGGCGCTTTCGATATTGCGCTTGTGGACCTCAAACGGATTGGGCGGCTCGCCGCCTTCAACATAGGCCCGCGCTTCGCCGCGACTTGGCTTGGGCTTGGAGCGGGAAAAGCTCGCAGCCTCTTTTGCAGCGGCCTCTATGGAGGCCAGGCCCGGTGCGTGTTTTGCGCTGCCCGCCGAGACGATATCGAGCGCAGCGGGCTCGTCATCAACCTTGCGGCGGCGCATAGCGTTTTGCAGCGCCATGGCGGCACCTAAAAGAACGATGATGGTGGCGATGCCACCCCAGCCCACGAGACCCAATTGCGTTACGAGATCCATCGAACTCGACCCCTTTATCCCACTTCCCTCGGTCGGCGGCGTTTCATCGCTCGTCCTGGCCGCGGTAAATCAATCCATTCACCCAGTCTTAACCTTATACAAGCCCAGAGCGTGGTGCGAGTCTCTGAACAGAAAAACGCGAACCTAACAGCTTGGTCAGTTGCTCCTGTAGCATCAAAGCCATAGTTTTAGGCACATGAAGGTCTTTGGTTTGGCTCGAACGGTCGCTGCAGCGGCCGTTTTCTGTTTATCTGCGCTTACTGGTCCGTCGGTTATGGCCCAGTCGGTGGCGTCTGGATTGACGGAAGTTGATGTTGAACTCGTCCTTGCGGTGGATATTTCCTACTCGGTTGATGAGGAAGAGGCGCGCCGCCAGCGCGCCGGCTATGTCGATGCCCTGGCCTCCCAGGAGGTAATCCGCGCCATTGAAGGCGGCATGCTGGGCCGTATCGCGGTGACCTATGTGGAATGGGCCGATGCGGGCGTGCAACGCACAGCAGCGGACTGGACGGTGATTGCCAGTGAGGAAGATGCGCGCGCCTTCGCCGCGACCGTTGCTGCAGCGCCGTTTGAACGCGGACAATACACGGCGATCGGAGCAGCCATCGCTGATGGTGTGCGCCGGATTGAGAGCAATGCCTATTTCGCCAATCGCCGTATCATCGATATCTCCGGAGATGGACCGCAAAACCAGGGTCTGGCCCTGACGCTTGCTCACGAGATGGCCAATGAGGCTCAGGTCGTGGTCAATGGCCTGCCGATACTCGCGCGCGACCGGGGCAATGGCGTCCTGCGCGCCGAGATTGATCTGGACCGGTATTTCCAGGACCGTGTGATCACCGGCCCTGGGGCATTCGTCCTGCCGGCCCAGACGACAGAGGAGTTCCGCGAGGCGATCCTGCGAAAGCTGGTGATTGAGATCGCGGGTCTCCAGCCGGGCGATCTGGACAGGGGGCGTGCTCCTTGATCCGCGCCGTTCTGCTTCTGGTGTTGATGCTGTCAGGGAATGCCGCGGCCTTTGCCGAGACCGGCCAGCCGGTCGAATACGCGCCCGATGGCCGCGAATATGTCGATCTGGAATTGGTGCTCGCCGTCGATGTTTCCTCTTCAATTGATGAGGTGGAGGCGCGTCGCCAGCGTGATGGTCATGTTGCTGCGCTTGCTGATCCTGATGTCATCTCCGCGATCCAGAGTGGCGGCTATGGCCGGATTGCGGTCATGTATCTGGAATGGGCAGATGGTGACTTCCAGCGTGTTGTCGCGCCCTGGACCGTGATTGAAACAGAAACCGACGCTCGAAACTTCGCAGCCACGCTTGCAACGGCCTCCTTCATCTCCGGTCGGCGCACAGCGATCGGGGCGGCGATTACCAGCGCGGCGGAATTGATTGACAGTAATCGCTTTGCCGGCGTGCGCGAGGTTATCGATCTGTCCGGCGACGGGCCGCAGAATTCAGGACCCAGCCTGCAGGCAGCGCGCGAACTTGCAGAAGAGCGCGGGATAACGATCAATGGCCTGCCCATTGATAATGCGCGGCAGAGCCCGTTTCGTCCCTCTGTTAGTATTGATGTGGCGAGCTATTTTGAAAATCATGTGATCGCCGGGCCGGGCGCCTTTATTTCGCCCAGTAATGAGCATCAAGATTTCGTCGAGGCGCTGCGGCGCAAACTAATCATTGAGATTGCCGGATTGGACCCCAATAGCTTTACCGGGGCCGCCGCGCTGTCAGGGAAGGGATAATGCGTACAGGATTTCTTGCTGCCCTCGCACTGGGCCTCGCCGTTTCAGCTCCCGGCCAGGCTCAGGAAGAAGATTTCAATACCTGGCTGTCTGGCTTTGAGGACCGTATGGTCTCGCGCGGTGTCGATAGCGGTATTGTTGACAGCATGCTGGACGGTCTTGAACCCGATATGCGGATCATTGACCGGGACCGGAGCCAGCCGGAATTTGTTCGGCCGATCTGGTCTTATCTTGGGATAGCCGCGTCCGATCTGCGTATTCAGAACGGCTTGGCGGCGCAGTCCGAGCATGGTGCCACGCTGGATGCGATCGAGGCGCGTTTTGGCGTGCGTCAGGAAATTCTTGTCGCGATCTGGGGGCTTGAAAGCTCTTACGGCGCGATCACGGGAAATAATGATGTTATCCGCTCCCTGGCTACCTTGGCCTGGGAAGGCCGCCGCCGTGATTGGGCGGAAAGCCAGCTCTTTGCCGTCGCTGAAATGATCGATAATGGCTATGCCACTCGCGAGCAGCTCCAAGGGTCCTGGGCTGGCGCGATGGGCCAAACCCAGTTCATCCCGACGACTTATCTCGAGCGCGCAGTGGATTTCGACGGTGATGGTCGCCGCAATATCTGGACGCATGAAGGTGATGCGCTCGCCTCCGCCGCCAATCTCCTGGCAGAAGCGGGATGGCAGAGCGGCGCGCCTGCGGTGTTGGAAGTTGCTTTGCCGGAGGGGTTTGATCTGGCGAGTTGGGAGCCAAGCCAGAGCCGTCTGGTGTCTGAATGGGCCATGATGGGTGTGCGTCCGCCATCGGGCGAGTGGCAAGCCGATCATTTGATGCGCGCGGCGAGGCTTGAACTGCCCGCGGGCCAAAGCGGGCCAGGCTTCCTGACTTTCCCGAATTTCCGCGTGATCAAGCGCTACAATAATTCAACCTCCTATGCGCTCGGTGTCGCGCATCTGGCTGACCGAATTGCCGGCGGCGACCCTTTTATCGGTGACTGGCCGGAAGGCGACACCCCACTGACCCGGTCGCAGACGCGAGAGGTACAGGCGGCGCTTAACGCGATGGGACATAATAGCGGAACGCCGGACGGTATTGCCGGTCCGAACACCCGCCGTGCCCTGCGCGCCTTCCAGCGTGCCAATGGGCATCCTGCGGATGGGTATCTGGGCACATCCATGTATGAAGCCATTACTGGCCAAGCGCCTGAATAGGCCTTGGCTCTCAGGCTGAGCGTCGCAGGTCTTCGGGTTCGCGATAACGCTCGAGCAACGCTTCCAGGTCCTCGCGGCGCACCGGCTTGGGCAAATGCCGGTCGAGACCAGCCTTCAGATAGGCATTGATCTGGTCCGGCATAACATTCGCCGTGCAGGCGATCACCTGCGTGGGACCACGTCCCATTGCGGCTTCCTTCGATCTGAGGTGCCGCGTTGTTTCAATGCCATCCATGTCCGGCATTTGGACATCCATAAATACCAGGTCGAAACTGTGGCGTTCGATCTGAGCCAAGGCTTCCCGGCCGCTGTCTGCGCTCCGTGTTTCCACGTCGAGTTGGGCCAGCAGCGATTCCAGCACCAGGCGATTGGTCGCAACATCATCAACGACCAGGGCTCTAAGGCGTTGCGACGTCTCCAGAACCGGTGCGGGGCGGGTCGCTTCAATTTGCGGTGCCTCGCCCGGACGCATTTTCAGCGTGACCGTGAATGTCGACCCTTCGCCTTCAAACGAGGTGACGGCAAGCTTTCCATCCATCATATCCGCCAGGCGCTTGGAAATGGCGAGGCCAAGACCTGTTCCGCCATGCGTGCGGGTGGTCGAGGCGTCCGCTTGCTCGAACGGGTCGAAAATCGCGGCTAATCGGTCAGCGGGGATGCCCATGCCAGTATCGCTGACGGAAAGCTCGATGCGCTCACTTCCATCGGGGAAAGTCTTCAACACCCGCGCGCGTGCAATCACACTGCCCTGGTCTGTGAATTTGATCGCATTGGAGACGAGGTTGGACAGGATCTGCCGCAGACGCGTTGGATCGCCCTTATACCAGCCTTGTGCCTCGTCAGCGATGCGGACTTCGAAATTCAGACCCTTCGACACGGCAGAAGGTCTAAAGGAGCTGTCGACCCAGTTCAGGATCTGCTCGAGGGATATGTCGATATCCTCCAGGCCAATCTGATCAGCTTCGATCTTTGACAGGTCGAGCACGTCATTGACGACCGCGAGCAGAAGATCGCCAGATGCGGAGATCGTTGTGACCATCCGCTTTTGATCATCGTCGAGCTGGGTGGCATCCAGGGCCGCTGCCATGCCGAGCACGCCATTGAGCGGTGTGCGGATTTCATGGCTCATCTGCGCCAGGAATGTGCTTTTGGCTGCATTGGCCTTTTCTGCATCAATCTTGGCAACGCGCATCTGGCGCATGGATCGCGCCACGGAGTTGGCGGCCGGCCGGAAAATCAGGAGTGCCTCGACCAGTAGAACGCTCAAGGTCAAAATGAAGGCGATCCATTCCAGTCGCTCCATGCTGGCAGCACGCTCATTGGCGGCGTTTTCAAAGGCATTGGTTGCATCATTGAGGAGCGGCAGGATGCGTTCGGCATCCGAGGCGAGGCGCACTGAGCTCTCCATCGTGCCGCCATCGGCGAGGACCGCCCGGGCATCTGCCACGAAGGCGTGGGTCAGCGGATCAAGGGCATTTTCACCTTCTGTGTAAAGCGACAGGATCGCCTCATCATCTGCGGCCGCAAGCAATAGGCGCTGATGTGAACTCAGGAAAATCTCGATTGCGGTATCCAGGCGCGCGCGGATGGGGATTTCGGATTCCGTGATTTCACCGCCGGTATACTCGAAGACGAGCATTGTGATGCGCTGGGAAAGCATGCGCTGACGACCGGCTTCATTGATCAAGGCACCGTCTTCTGAGGCCGCATGTGACGACACGAGGGATAGCCCCAATATCGCGGCTGAGAGCAGCGCGACCAGTGACAGGCCGAAGATATAGCGAAAGGTCAATGCGCGTGCGGTCAAGGAAAAGGCCCACCTCTTTGAGCGAGACTATAGGCGGGGATGGTTTCTAGATCGGTAACGCAACCTTTTAGCGGTGTGCGATTATCCAGTGTGCGCCTAGAGCGGTGCCTTGGGTTCTGGTTTGATTTTCACCGCTTCGCCCACGCGCTTCACGCCCGGATGGAACCAGGCGACGACAATCGCGACCGCGCCAAGGGCTGCAGAGGCGATATAGGGCGCATACATGCCAAACTCGCTGAACAGGAAGAGCCCGCCCACCGGACCAATAATGAAGCCCAGCCCCGCAGTGGCCGTCGTCATCCCGGCTGCGCGGCCTTGTTCTTCGGGCGTGACGGCGATCGAGGCACCACCGACAAAGCCTGAACGCGCCAGTCCAAAAGCAAAGCTTGTCAGCAGATACGCAAAGACAATCCCGCCATAATTGGGTGCAACCAGCATGAAGAGGCTGCCTGCCACCGTCAAAACAGAACCATGCGTCATCAAAAGCCGCGGCGTTGCCTTCATCGCAGGGATCACGACGAGCTGAGCGATGATCAGGGCACCGGCACCCGTCGCCAGAGCAATCGAGGAATATTGCAGCCCGTCATGCTGATCGAGGCTTAGACGGTCCATCAGGAAGAAGGCGA
This sequence comes from Alphaproteobacteria bacterium, assembly GCA_018222865.1. Lineage (GTDB taxonomy): Bacteria > Pseudomonadota > Alphaproteobacteria > Caulobacterales > Maricaulaceae > Maricaulis. Next base: position 255,566 of record JAAEZM010000001.1, on the reverse strand, counting down.
GGGAGGAGAGGCTGAGTGATTGGGTGATCCATATGATCGCACCATAGATCATGAAGGGCAGTATGCGCCGGTCGGCTCCAAAGGCGAATTGCCGGATAGGATTGAGGGGACGTTGTTGGACCTGGGGCGCCGTATGTTCAGGCAATAAACGCCAGATCGCTATGGCGCCTGCCGCAACAATCAGCGCGATAGCGAACATGAAAAAGGCAACGCCAAGCCATTCCACAAAAGCTGCGGCCAATGTCGGGCCGATAACGGCGCCCAGCCCGAATGCGGCGGTCAGCCCGGCCAGGGCTTCCGTGCGTTCTTCGGGCGATGTGCGGTCAGCGACATAGGCCTGTGCGGCCGGATTTGTCGCCGATCCCAGGGATCCAAACAGGGCGCGTGCCAGGGCCATGGCGAAAATCGCGGTCAGGGGACCCGTCCAACCCGCTTCGCCCGCCCAGGCCGCCGCACCGAAGATCGCGGTGGAGACAGCAAAGGCGCTCAGGCCAAACACGATCAGGGGTTTGCGGCCTTTGCGGTCCGACAGGGCCCCCCAGATCGGGGTCATCATCATGAACAGTGTCGCAGACAGGGTGTAGATCGCCCCGATCCAGTATTCCTCAACGCCCAGTCCGCGCGCCAGCGGCGGCAGAATGGCGAACAGCATATTATTGCCGATGCCGGTGGCCATCAGGCATAAAAAGAGCAAGCGGAAAGCGGAGCGCCGTTCCTGAGGCGTGGACGGCTTGGAGCCAAAACGTTCGGGCATGGGCAAGTCCTAACCCGATTTCCCCGATTGTCTATGGGGTTACTCCCTGGCGCGCGTAAACCTCCCGCTAACCCTTATTCAACCGGACATTAAGCTTAACCGGTCATAGTGCGCTTCAATCGGATCGGAAAAACGGTCCGGAAGAACACAGGTGGATGGCTCAATGTTTCAGATAATCGGCATCGTTGTCGTGTTCGTGATGGTGTTTGGCGGGTTTGCGCTCGCTGGCGGCCATTTCGACGTGATCATCAAGGCTTTGCCCTTCGAGATGATGATGATTGGTGGCGCCGCGGTCGGCGCATTCCTCATCGGTAACAAACCCAAGACGGTCATGAAAACCCTTGGGGATTTCGGCAAGATCTTTGCGGGACCCAAATGGAAGGGGCAGGATTATACCGACCTCTTGTCGCTCTTGTTCTTGCTAACAAAAACGATGAAAACAAAAGGGGTTATTGCGCTCGAGAGCCATATCGAGAACCCCAAGGACAGCGCCATTTTCTCCCGCTATCCGCGCATTATGAAAGACCATTTCGCGATCGACTTCATCTGCGACACGCTTCGCATGATGACGATGAATCTGGAAGATCCGCACCAGGTCGAAGATGCGATGGAGAAACAGCTGGAAAAGCATCACCACGAAGCCGCTGAGCCGGCGCACTCCATGCAGACGCTTGCCGATGGCTTGCCGGCGCTGGGTATTGTGGCCGCGGTTCTCGGCGTGATCAAAACCATGGGCGCGATCGAAAGCCCGCCCGCAGTACTGGGTGGCTATATCGGTGGCGCGCTGGTGGGAACCTTCCTCGGCGTATTCCTGGCCTACGGTTTTGTCGGGCCTTTCGCCGCGTATCTCACCGCGATCTATGATGAAGAACACTCCTTCTACAAGATCATCCAGGATGTCCTGGTTGCGCATCTTCACGGCAATGCCGCGCAGATCTCTGTTGAGATCGGTCGAGGTGGCGTTCCGACCAAGATGCAGCCGAGCTTCGCCGAGCTTGAGAGCGCGCTCGACGCTATCCCGTCGGAAGTTGGCTAGTGCAAAGAGATCCAGGCGGCTGGGTTTGAGCCAACCCTGTCGCATCGGCTTAAACGCGGTATCCTGATCGGGTGCCGCGTTTTTGCATTCTGCCTCCGTGCACATCAAAGGCTGGCATCGCGTGGATAAACCGTTAGACAGGCCAGCATGAAAATCAAAGACAGCGAAATCCTGATCATCCCCGGTCTGCACAATGCCTCGCCCTTTCACTGGCAGTCGCGCTGGGCAGAGAAAATGTCCACCGCCCGGCGGGTCGAGCAGGATGACTGGGACAAGCCGGATCGCGAAGCCTGGGTTTCACGCCTGGTTGAGGCCGTTTCGGCGGCGAAGAAGCCGGCTATTCTCGTAGCGCATTCGGTTGGTGTTTTGACGGTCGCGCATGCCGCTCCTCAACTGGATAAGTCCAAGATCGCCGGGGCGTTTCTTGTGGGCGCGTCGGATTGGGAGCGTGAGGCGCTGGAGGAGCGCTTTCCCGGCCATGGTTTCGCCCCCGTGCCCAGAATACCGCTCGGATTTCCCGCCTTGATGCTGGCCAGTTCCAATGATGAAACCTGTACTCTGGAAAAGGCCGAAGCCTGGGCGCGAGACTGGGGTGCGCGTTTCGGGGATGCCGGCGAAGCCGGACACTTCACTGAAGAAAGCGGTCATGGTCCCTGGCCGGAGGGCCTGATGGCCTTCGCAAAGTTCACGCAGTCTTTGTGAGCCGGGCAAGCTGATGTCTGCGACCGCCCTGTTATGCGAACCGGCACGGCTGGATTGGTCACAGCCGGGCGGGCCGCGCGCGCAGGATTTCGGCGATGTCTATTTCTCCGTGGAAGACGGTCTTGAGGAGACCCGCTCGGTCTTTCTAAGAGCATGCGGACTGCCAGAGGCATGGCAGGGCAAGCCGGTCTTCACAGTGGGGGAGTTGGGGTTCGGGACCGGACTTAACGCGCTGGCGCTCTGGGCGCTCTGGCGCGCCCAAGGTAACCCGTCTGGCTGGCTTCATCTGGTCAGCGTTGAGAAACATCCGCTCACCCGACAAGACGCTGAGCGCGCCCTGTCGGCCTGGCCTCAGCTCAAGCCCATGACCCACCGGCTGTTGCAGCAATGGCCGAGCTTGTTCAAAGGGCCACACCGGTTGATCTTCCCGGAGGATCGTTTCTCGATCACGATTTTCCAGGATGAGGCGGAAGCCGCTCTGACGCAGATGGACATGCGCGCAGATGCCTGGTTCCTCGACGGCTTTGCCCCAGCCTGTAATGCGGCGATGTGGTCGCAATCGGTTCTGGATCAGATCGGTCGCCTGTCCCGTCCCGGGGCTCGGATCGGGACCTTCACCGTCGCCGGCGCGGTCAGGCGTGGCCTGGCTCAGGCCGGATTTGAGGTCTCCAAACAGCCGGGGTTCGGCCGCAAGCGGGAACGCCTGGAGGCAATTTATGGCGGCAAGGGTGAGCCTACGGTCTCAAGCCAGGCGCCCATCCTCATTCGCGGCGCCGGGATTGCCGGGGCCAGCCTGGCTCGGGCCTTGCGCGTGCGCGGCCGGGAAGTTCGCGTAATCGATCCTAACGGCGTGGCCGGCGGGGCCTCTTCTGCGCCCGCAGGCTTGCTCACGCCGCGTCTGGAAAAAGCGGACCGGCCGCATGTGCGTGCCACGCTCGCGGCATTTGATTTCGCGCGCCGCCTCTATGAGCCACTGGCTGAGTTTCATCCGACAGGCGTTGATCGCCTGGCCAAGGATGGCAAGGAGGCCGAACGCTTCTCGGACCTCGCCGGGTTGATGGGCGAGGGATATGCCTGGACCGGAGAAATGCTTGAAATGGCGGCGTCTGGCTGGTTTGAGCCGGCGGCTTTGGTGACGCGCTTGCTGGGCGAGGTGCCGGTCGCGCGCGAGGGTGAGCGGGGGGATGGCGAAATCCTCATCCATGCCACAGGCGCCCATTTCGATCTGGACGGCGATATTACGCCCAGCGCTGGCCGTGTGGGGGTCTTCAAAGGGCGTGTGCCGGACAGGCCCTTGAGCTGGGGCGGATATCTTGCGCCAACGCCGCAAGGCGATGTCCTGCTGGGCGCGACACACATTAAGGGCTGGGCGCCAGGCGAAGGCGATGCGGCGCTGAGCGCCTTTCATCAAGACCTGGCAGCACGCCGGGCCGATCTCGCAGAGACAATCGACCCTTTGCCTGTTTCGAGCTGGGGCGGTGTACGCGCCTCGACACCTGATCGTCTGCCCGTGGCCGGTTTGGTAAGCGAGGATACCTATGTTCTCAGCGGCCTGGGCTCGCGTGGTTTTGCGCATGCGCCCTTGCTCGCCGAGCTGATTGCTTCGCAAATCTGCCATGAACCCCTGCCGCTGGAGCGGGGTGCGATCGAGGTGTTTCGTCCACAGCGTTTCGCCGAGCGTCGCGCCCGGCGCGGCGGATAAGGCCGGATCAGATATCCAGCCGCAGGCTGTCACCAACCTCAACGGACAAGATGGGACATCCTTCCTGCATGCATTGAGCATTCAGGTCGAGATCTACCGGATTATCGGGCTCGAAAACGGCTGCGATCGGACCCACGGACATGCGTACCGGGACGTCGAACACGCCTGTCAGAACCATCGGCGTAGCCGATATCGCAGATAAAGTCCCAGCAATGAGCAATGGTTTCACTAACATCAAGCTGACCTCTCTTCCCGCAGGTGGCGTAATCGCCCACCCATCCCCTCATACCGGCTAGATGCCGCTGGCCCGGGATTTGGATGCACCCTAACGCAGAAAAACCGGCGTGAAGATTGCAGTGCCCTTACCGAAAAGTTCGCTTCTGGCGCGAAATGGCACGGAGAAGGCATGGTCGATCTATCGCAGCTGAACGGGAATGAGGCAGTTGATGCGCCGCGACAGGAACGTCGTAGCGGATCGCGCCATGTCTGGTTTCTCAATTCGGCCTTCGACAAGATTGGATTGGATGTTGCCGAGCGCCGCGTCAGCGAACGCGATCCGGCATCCCCTTTCGCCTTTATCGTAACGCCGAATGTGGATCACCTCGTTCGCCTGGAGAGTGATACTGTTCTGGCGCGGCTCTACGCCCAAGCCTGGCTGACGGTTTGCGATAGCCGCGTACTGGAACTTCTGGGTCGGGTCTCTGGCGAGAAGATTGATATCGCCCCAGGGTCGGATCTGACACAGCGCCTGTTCGAAAATCATATCCAGGCGGATGAAACCGTGACGGTTATCGGTGCGACGGCGGAAGTTGTTGAGGCGGTAAGAGCCCGCTACGGCCTGACTGATGTGCGGTGGCATGAACCGCCAATGGGATTGCGTCACAACGCAGAGGCCATCGCGGAATGTGCGCGGTTTGTCGCCGATAATCCCGCGCGCTTCGTCTTCATCTGTGTGGGCTCGCCCCAGCAGGAGCTGGTCGCCGAAGCCTGCCTGGATCGCGGGGACTGCACTGGTGTCGGCCTGTGCGTGGGGGCCTCGCTCGATTTCCTGGGCGGGAAAGCCCAGCGGGCTCCGCTTTGGATGCAGCGTGCACGCCTGGAGTGGCTGCATCGCCTGGTGCAAGAACCTCGGCGCATGTGGAAACGCTATCTCGTCGATGGACCCAAGATTTTCTTCCTTTGGCGGCGCTGGATCAAAACACAGTCAGAGCTCCAGGCTTTGGCCCAGGCCCTGAGTTCGCCAGAGAAAAAGCGCGAACGGGCTTTGCATGAGCGCATTCGTTCACTGGAAGCAGAAATGAGCCGCCTGCGCGGCGAGTAGGGCTTGCCAGCGCTTGCGTAGACGAATAGCGTCCGCCGCCGTGATGGTTCCCGCAAGGGATTAATCGGGAAGTCGGTGCGAAGCGTGTCTTCAAGTCCGGCGCTGTCCCCGCAGCCGTAAGCGGTGAGCGACATTGCATCAAGCCACTGGAGCCTCGTCTCCGGGAAGGCGCAATGTTCGCCCTGACCCGCAAGCCGGAAGACCTGCCATCACCGTCGTCCGTCCGTTCGTGCGGGAGTTCACGAAGCCGGCGCGGTATCACCGTTTGAGACGACTCCTTGCAATAGCCGGTTCGCGAGCGCGGGCCGGCCCGTTACGCTATGGAGACGTAAACGTGCGTAAGAAATCTTACTGGCTGTATTCTGCAGCCTGTCTCGGCCTCTTGGCCATTAGCCCGGCTCACGCGCAGGATGCAGCACAAGACCAGCCGGATGTCATCTATGTCACTGCTGCTCGCGTTCCGGTTCTGCCCGACGATGCCACGGTGAGTATCACCCGCCTTGGCGAGGACGAGCTGGAGGCGCGGGGACCGCTATTCCTGGCTGACATCGTCCGCGCCGCACCGGGGCTTGCTGTGTCACGCTCCGGTCCCGCGGGGACTTTGACGCAAATCCGGGCGCGCGGGTCTGAAGCCAACCATGTGTTGGTGCTGATAGATGGCGTCGAAGCCGCCAGCCCGTTCTCGGGCGAGGCGGATTTCGCCAACTTCCTGTTCGACGATCTGGAGAGTGTGGAAATTGCGCGCGGCGAACAATCCGTGCTCTGGGGTGCAGATGCCATTGGCGGCGTGATCGCGCTGACCACGCGCCGTCCGGATCAAGGCCATGATTGGGCCGTCCGCGCCGAAGCTGGAAGTTTCGACACTTATCGCGCGACCGGTCGCTATGGCTACGGTTTCGACCAGGGCGAGATCGCACTGTCAGGCGGTCACTTCGAGAGCGGCGGGATCGATATCTCCGGTCTGGGCGGTGAAGAAGATGATTATCGCAATCAGACCCTCAACCTGACCGGTCGGCGCGAAGGTCTTGCCGGTTGGACACTTGAAGGCACGGCCCGGTGGATTGGCACTGAAGGCAATGCCGACAGCGATATCGATTTCGACGGCGCATTGAATGATGTCGACCGGGAGCGTCGTAGCGAGCAAGTCTTCGCGCGTCTCCGTTTGTCGCGCGAAGATCAGTATCAGGGTGTTTCACTGAGCCATGATGCCAATCTGCGCCTGACTGATGAGCTTTCACGCAATTATGCCAATGGCGTACGCACCGGCCGCACGCTGGGGCAGCGTCGCGCGCTGGATTATCAGCTCACCGCGCGTTGGGAGAGTGGGGTTGCAAGTCACCGCCTGACCGGACTGATCGCTCATGAAACCGATGATCTCAAGAATGATGCTGGCCCGGGCAATGGCGCTAATCAAACCCGTGAGATCGAGACACTGGCATTCGCCGGGGATTATGGTCTGGCCTATCGCCAGCTCGATCTTACAGCTTCGGTTCGCCATGAGGACAATGAACTGTTCGACGACGCCTTCACTTGGCGCCTCGGTGCAGCTTATGCCTTTGATGCGATCGACGGGCGAGCCTGGTTCAGCTTCGGAGAGGCTGTGAAGAATCCGGGTCTGTTTGAGCTATACGGCTTCTTCCCGGGCTTCTTTGTCGGCAATGCGGACCTCACACCGGAAAGCTCGCAAGGTTGGGAAATCGGCTGGACCCAGAGTCTTCTGGAGGGTGCGGCGAGCTGGTCAGCTGTCTATTTCGACAGTGAGCTGGACGATGAGATCTTCACCGATTTCGGCGTGTTCCCGGCGACGGCGCGCAATGCCACCCAGACCTCGACGCGCCAGGGCATTGAACTCCAGGCGGACTGGGCGATGACGTCTGAGCTGAACCTGTTTGGTTCTGCGACCTGGCTGGAAAGTGAGCAGAATGGGGCCGCGGAAATCCGTCGACCGGAACAGCTCGCATCCGTCACGCTCGACTGGCGACCGGGCGCGGCCTGGTCCGCATCTGTCTCTGCAGACTATACCGGTGAGCAGACCGATACGGATTTCGGCACATTCCAGACGGTGACGCTGGATGCGTACACCCTGTTCAGCGCTCAACTCCGCTGGACCGTGCGTCCCGGGGCTGAGATCTATGTGCGCGGGGAAAATCTCCTGGACGAGGATTATCAGGATGTCTTTGGCTATCAGACCTCTGATCGTGGGCTTTATGTCGGCCTGCGTCTGGGTAGCGACCGCTAATACATCTTGGGCCGATACGGCATCGCCGCGGGGCGGTGCCGTATCAACGGCCTTGTGCGCGGACGCCTATTTGCTGGCCTTGGCAGAGCCCGAAACCATCACGGCCCTGTCCTGGCAATCGAGACAGAGTGTCTCCGCGGCCCCGGATTGGGCCCGTCTGCTGCCGCAGGCTTCTGCCTCGGCGGAGGCACTCCTCATGCTTGATCCCGAGCTGGTTGTTTTCGGCCCTGGGGATGGTGCGCGTACGCAAGCCTTGCTGGAGCGAACGGGCTATCAAACCGCGAGCCTGCTCTGGGGTGAGGATTTTGACACGGTACGGGCAAATTACCGTCTCTTGGGTGAGGCTCTGGACCGGCCCGAGGTCGCCCGGCGGCAAATTGCGGCGCTTGATCAACGTTTGCAGGCCCTGGCCGATCGGGCTGAAAACCGCCAGCGCGCGCCTCGCATAGCCTATCTGAGTTCGTCCGGCGGATCCGCGGGAGCAGGCACATTTGTTGATGCGGCGATCCGGGCGGCGGGCGGTATCAATGTGATCGCCGAAGGCGGGGCCGCAGGGTGGACGCGCTCTGATCCTGAATACGCTTTGACCCTGGAGGCGGACATTCTCCTTACGAGTTTCTTTGTCGACGGGTTTGAGGGGCGGTTTGACCGCGCACGACATCACGCAGCCTATGCACGCCTGCTGGAGGCGCCGCATCGCATGGATATCCCGTCCGGTGACTGGCCTTGCGCAGGCCCGCGCCTGATCAATGCCGCGGAACGTATAGCCGATGCGATAGACGCCTGGAGTGAAGAGCCATGAAACCCTTCCTGATCCCGGGCCTCATCCTGGCCTGCGTCCTCGCGGGGCTTGCGGGATTGTTCGCCGGCGATGCGCGGATCGGTTTCAGTGATCTGCTGGCGCTGGGGAGCGAGACGCCGGAACTGTCTACGCTGATCCTGTCGGAACTGCGTCTGCCGCGAACCCTTCTGGGCTTGCTCATCGGAGCGGGTTTGGGGGCCAGCGGTGCGGTTTTGCAGGGTTATTTCAGAAACCCGCTCGCGGATCCGGGCATTGTTGGTGTGTCCTCCTCCGCAGGCCTCGGAGCCGTGCTGGCGCTCTATTTTGGTTGGGCGACGGTGTTCGGCTTTGCTGTGCCGATTGCGGCGGTTATCGCGGCGATGATCGGCGCAGTCCTGCTTTTGCTTCTCGCAGGTCGTCGGGCCGGAGCCACAACGCTGATCCTCGCCGGTGTTGCCGTGAGCGCGGCGGCTGGCGCCCTGACGGCCTTGATCATGAATATGGCGCCTAATCCCTGGGCGCTTGCAGAGATTGCCTACTGGCTGATGGGCTCCCTGAATGATGCGAGCTGGACCGAATTGCGCTTTGCAGCCCCGCTGATCGGGTCCGGGCTCATACTCCTGATACTGTGCCGGGGCGGTATTGAAGCCTTGAGTTTGGGCGAGGAAACAGCGCTGAGTCTGGGCATTCATCTGGGGCGTTTGCGCATAATCATGGTCGCAGGCACTGCTCTCGCTGTCGGTGGCGGCGTGGCGGTTGCCGGGGCGATCGGTTTTATCGGCCTGGTGGTGCCGCATCTCTTGCGCGGGTTTGTGGAGCACCGTCCTGGATTGCTGGTCCTGCCTTCAGCTCTTGGCGGAGCTGCACTCTTAAGCGCTGCAGATACCGCAACACGCCTGATCTCTGGCCCGGGTATCCCGCTTTATTTGGGGGTTCTGACGGCCTTGATCGGTGCGCCTTTCTTCCTCTGGCTCATTCGCAGCCTGCCCAGGAGTGCGCCATGAATATCATCGAGTTGGAGGCGGTATCGCTCCGTCTTGGACAGACCCAAGCCCTTGATGCGGTCAGTGCGTCTTTTCGGCCTGGCGAGGTAACCGCGCTGCTGGGGCCAAATGGAGCCGGCAAATCAACACTCTTGCGGGTCCTCGCCGGTCTTATTCGCCCCGATGCCGGGACGGTTCGCCTGGACGAGCAGGACCTGGCGGCGTTCGACGATCGGGCCCGCGCCCGTCAGATTGCCTATTTGCCGCCGGATGGCCGATCAGCCTGGCCCATGCCCGTTGAGCGAATTGTCGCCCTGGGGCGCGTGCCCTTCCTCAAACCTCTGCGCCAACTCGCGAAAGAGGATGAGCAGGCGATCCAAACCGCTCTGGAGCGGACCGGCATGCACGCCTTCGAAGGGCGGGGGTTTGATACCCTGTCTTCGGGGGAGAAAGCGCGCATCCTGCTGGCGCGGACACTTGCCGGTGAAGCCCCGCTTCTTCTTCTCGACGAACCGACCGCCGCCCTGGATCCTCAACACCAGCTTCAAGTGATGGAGATCGCCCGCGGGGAGGCTGAACGTGGAGCCAGCGTGATCCTGTCCGTGCATGCCCTGGAGCTGGCAGTGCGTTATGCCGACCGTGTGCTCGTGATGAATGAGGGGCGCATATATAGCGAGGGGCGGCCTCTTGAGGCGCTCAACGAGGCGGTTCTGCGGGATGTCTTCGGCGTGATCGCGCCAGACGGTCTGAAACCGTCCGGGTTCGAACTCGCGGTCGAGGCGATCTAGTCGAAAACGATATCGGGCAGCGGGCGTGACATGTCACCGGCCGCTTCCAATGCGGCCTCGGCGGTTCCCAGGAAGGCGCGTGCGACGGGCCCATCATCCAGGGCCAGAGGCGAGCCTTCATCCGAGCGCGTGCGCAGATCCGGGGTGAGCGGAATTTCGCCGAGGAATTGTGCGCCAATACGGGTAGCTTCCGCCTTGGCCCCGCCAACGCCGAAGATGTGGCTGGTATGGCCGCAATTGGGGCAGATATAGACCGACATATTCTCGACAATTCCCAGAATGGGCACATGCGTCTGTTCGAACAGGCCGATGGCCTTGCGCGCATCATCAAGCGCCAAGTCCTGCGGGGTGGAGACGATCACCGCGCCGTCGACGGGCAGGTCCTGTGCGATGGCGAGTTGGGCGTCGCCCGTACCCGGCGGCATGTCGAGGATGAGCACATCGAGATCGCCCCAATCCGTGTCCAGCATGAACTGACGGATTGCGCCTTGAACCATCGGGCCGCGCCAGACCACAGGCGCGCCTGGCTTGAGCATGAAGCCCATGGAGATCAGCTTGACGCCATGCGCTTCGAGCGGCTGAACGCCGCTATCGGTCTTGCGCAGGCCCGGCACATCATTGAGACCGAACAGGCGAGGGGCAGAAGGGCCATAGATATCTGCGTCCAATAGGCCGACCTTCAATCCGCTCTTCACCAGGGCTGCGGCCAGATTTGCCGCCACGGTGGACTTGCCAACACCCCCTTTTCCCGAAGCCACGGCAATCACATGCTTTGCAGGCTTGGTGACTTTCTGCGGCGCCTGGCGCTGGGGCTTCGGTGCGGGTTTCTTGCTCGGTTCGGAGCGATGGGCCGTCATCACCACACGGACGCGATTGATATCCTCGAGCTTGGTGAGCGTGGCCTCGATCTCCGGCTGCAAACGATCCAGATCGGGCTGGCCGGCCACTGGCGGGGCAAGGATGACGGTCGCCGTATCGCCCATCACGCTGGCATTCTCGACACGCCCCGCATCGATCAAAGATCGTCCGGACTGGCGCTCGGTGATTTGCGACAGGGCAGATTTCAGACGCGCATCCATTTCGCTCTCCTTTGGGCTTGGTGGAGATTTAGGGGTTTGTCCGCCGCAGGGGAAGCGCCGCGCTGCCAGCCGAACTGTTTGCGCTGTCTGCCAAGCTAAAACGGACCGGTCTCGAAAGACGCGCTTTGAACGTTACCGAAGCCGCAAGGCGAATGATCTCAGGCGACCCCGGAATAAGTCCGGGGCAGGCGTCTTGAGATATCAGAACGGGTCACCGCCGTATGACAACTCTGTCATGACCCACATGACAAACATTATCGCAGCTAACACTAACACGAATGGGATCGTGAGCCTGAGGGTCCAGATCGCAGCGCCCGGACCAAAGACCCGCATAATAAGCGATGGGATTGCAATGATGGCGAAAACCATAAGCGTCCAAATAATGAAGGAAAGGGTCGTTGCAATAGGTGCCGTTTCAAACTGACTTTCCCAATCCGACAGTAAATCCGGAGTACTCAAGAGAAGGATTACTGTCGCCGCAAGACCAAACACATGCGTGACCCAAGCGGTCAGAAGGCGGCGCCTTGGCTTTGCCACCTCTGCCGTTGGGCTAATGGTCGGATGATCATTCATCTCGCAAACTCCCCACTTCCGCAGTTAAACCACGGTCATCTGCCATCTATTTCAATTAGCCCACCAAGGTATTAAGGCCAAGCGCGTTGGCTTGGGAAAAACGCGGATCAATCTCGAAAGACGCTTCGATCTTGGCTCCGGCCGGGAGGCGGATGACTTCTGGTAATCCCGGATCAAGTCCGGGGCAGGTGTTTTGAAATTTTTGAACGGGTTACACATCCCGCGCCGCAGCATCAAATAGCTAGCTATTTCAGAGAGAAGTGGATGGTGGGCGATACTGGGATTGAACCAGTGACCCCTTCGATGTCAACGAAGTGCTCTCCCGCTGAGCTAATCGCCCATCCGTCAGGAGCCGGGTGTTTAGCCTCCCGGGCGTCGGAGTGCAAGATCTCCGTGTGCCTCTTGCCCCGTCGATTGCAGTTGCGGCCTGCACAAAGGAAAACGCCCGCCATGCGGCGGGCGTCCTAATCCTGTTCTTCCAGGCAATGACCTATGCGGCCATGACCCGGGCAACCTCATCAACGAGTTCGCGCAGGTGGAAGGGTTTGGAGAGGACTTTCGCATTGGTCGGGGCGCCAGAGCCCGGATTGAGCGCTACGGCGGCAAAGCCCGTGATGAACATGATTTTCAACGCCGGGTCGACCTCTGTCGCGCGCCGCGCCAGCTCGATCCCATCCACACCCGGCATGACAATATCGGTCAGCAGGAGATCGTATTTGGCCGGATCATCGCCGATCGCATCGATACCTTCTTCCCCATCCGAGCAGACTTGCACCTCATGCCCAGCGCGTTTGAGCGCCTTGGCGAGGAAGTCGCGCATCGAATCATCATCTTCTGCCAACAGGATCTTAGCCATGGTTTTCCCACCCTTGCGTGATACGAACCCGCCTCTCTTTAAACCCCTAAGGTAAAAACGGCCTGAACAGGCTGCAACGCTTGACGATAATTGTGCAGCTCATCAGTGTCATGTCCATGTCGCTTCCGGTCTCACCCTCATCCGATCCTGCTCTCACCCGGTCTCACCCGGAGGCTGTCAGCCTTATCGGAGCGCCTGAAACAGCGCGTCTTCCGGTGATTTTCGCCTCACCGCATTCTGGCCGCGACTATTCTGCAGCTCTCTGCGAACGTACCACATTGGCGCTCAATCAATTGCGCAAATCGGAAGATGCGTATGTTGATCAACTGATCGAACATGCTCCGAAGACGGGTGCGCTGCTGTTATGCGCCAATTTTCCGCGTGTTTTCATCGATGTGAACCGCAGCGCTCTCGAGCTTGATCCGAAAATGTTCTCCGAGCGTTTGCCCGAAGCCTCTTATCAGGAAACGCGTCGCACCGCTTCCGGACTGGGCGTCTTGCCGCGTGTCTCTGCGGAAGGCAGTCCGCTTTATCGGCGGAAATTCCGGCTTGAGGAGGGCGAAGCCCGGCTAGATGCTTTCTACCGGCCTTATCATCAGGCACTTGGCGATGCGATTGACGGGCTGAAGGCCCGGTTCGGATTTGCCATCGTCCTGGATATGCACTCCATGCCGCATCAAAGTGCGCGCGGTGCGGATATTGTCCTGGGCGACCGCTTCGGTGCGGCCTGTTCACCGCAGCTTATCGCCTTCGCGGAACGCAGCTTTGCCCGCGAGGGACTTGTTGCAGTTCGGAACACTCCATATGCCGGTGGCTATACAACAGAGCATTACGGGCGTCCCGAGATGAACGTCCATGCGCTCCAGATTGAGATAAATCGTGGCCTCTACTTGGATGAGGGCCGAGTTGTGCCGGCGGATGGATTTAACCGAATGCGCGAAAAAATCACCAACTTCATCAACGCAGTAGCGAAGTTGGACTGGTCTGTCATCTTGCAGTCATAATGATGCCCATATCAGGCGAACACTAGGCCTTGTCTTCGCCCGGCACGCGCTTTGCTCCCCTCACAGGTGTGCGTCCCAGAGCGGCGCAATTTGATACGCGAAGACGAGGCCGCGAGTAGTTATGACAAACGATATTGATCTCCATGTAGGTAAGCGCTTGCGCCGTAGGCGCCGTCTGCTGGGACTAACCCAGCAACAACTGGCTGAATCGGTCGGGATTCGCTTCCAGCAGATCCAGAAATATGAGTGCGGTGCCAATCGCGTCAGTGCCAGTCGCCTGTTTGAACTGGCTGAAGCGCTCGATGTGCCGGTCCAGTATTTCTATGAAGGCCTCTCACAGCGCGATGAAGCTGCAAACGAAGGCTCGCAGCTCGCTGCTGATGTGCTTTCGCAGAAAGAGACAGTCGATCTGATCCGAGCCTATTACCGGCTTGGAGAGCGCCCGCGTAAACGTCTTTTGGAGCTCGCGAAATCGCTTGAGCCGGAAGAAGCTGCGAACGACGCCGCTTAAGATCCAATACTAAGGGTTCAGGGGGACGTGATGCGTCTGGCGTGACCGGTCCGGTCGTGCTAGGCGCATCCGCATGTCTGACACGCAATACGACCGCGATCTCGATATCGCGATGCAGATGGCCGATGCGGCCCGCGCTGCTGCCCTCCCTTATTTTCGTGCCCCGCTGGTTGTTGAGAACAAGCTGGATGGTGGATTTGACCCGGTCACAGCGGCTGATCGTGCTGCTGAACAAGCGATGCGCGACATTCTTGAGCGGCATCGTCCGGATGACGGGATTTGCGGCGAGGAATTTGGAAACAAAGCTTCCACCTCGGGCCGGGAATGGGTGCTTGATCCTGTCGATGGGACCCGCGCCTTCATTGCGGGGCTGCCAACCTGGACGGTTTTGATCGCTCTTGCCGATCAAGGTGTGCCGAAAATCGGTGTGATTGATCAGCCGCATAATGGTGAGCGCTTTATCGGCTGGCCGGGTGGGGCATGCTATCAGCGTGGCGCGGAGCGGATCGAATTGCGCAATGAGTCAGAGAATCCCATCACCGACGCGATCATGGCGACGACGGACCCCTATCTTTTCGAGGGGGATGAAGGACCGATTTTTCAGCAATTGCGCAATCGCGTGCGGCTCTGCCGCTACGGCTATGATGCTTACGCCTATGCGATGATTGCAGCGGGATCCATCGATCTCGTGGTGGAGAGCGGTCTCCAGAAATACGATGTCGCGGCCCTTATCCCTGTCGTCGAAGGGGCCGGCGGACGTGTCACAAACTGGTCGGGCGGGCCAGCTCATGAAGGCGGCCAGGTGATCGCAGCGGCGAATGCGGAGATTCACTCAGCTGCGATCGAGATCCTGAAACCTGCAGCGCGCTAGCGCTTATTCTGCGCTTTCCGGCTTGCGGAAGAGCAAGGTCATGCGGTCGCTTTCGCCGATGGCATCATATCCAGCGCGGTCGAAATCAGCCGCCTGCTCTTCACCACGACCTGCGGAACGGCGGACTGGTGGCAGGGTCCAGACGCCAAACGGGTGGTCGGCCGTATCAGCCGGATTTGCATTGATCTCCGAGCGTTCGACCAGTTCGAAGCCAGCTTCTGCGGCTAGAGCGATGACATAGTCTTCCTGGACATAGCCAGATTGCGCTCGCGGGTCTTGCTCCCGAGTTGACGGCAGGCGGTGCTCAACAATACCCAGCAGGCCGCCTGGGCGCAGAGCCGCATAGAAGTCCGCAAACGCTTTCTCTGCATAGCTGCCGCCCATCCAGTTATGGACATTGCGGAAGGACAAGACGGCATCGGCCGTGCCCGCTTCTACAAGCGGACCCGATTCCTGATCGAAGCCGGTCATGACGACCTCGCCGAAACGCTGCGTGTCCGCATAGCGCTCGATGAAGCCATTGCGGGAGCGCTGACGGTACTCGCTGGTGGAATCCGCAGAGAAATGGGCTGCGATATAGGTGCCGCCATTGCCTGCGATCCAAGGTGCGAGGATGTCCGTATACCAGCCACCGCCCGGCGAGATTTCGATCACCGTGCTGCTCGGGTCGATCTGGAAGAATTCGAGCGTTTCGACGGGATTGCGCCAGGTGTCGCGCACGCTGCGGTCTTCACTGCGCCAGCTGCCAGCAACGGCATCTGCAAGTGTCGCCACACCATTCATGACCGTTTCCGGTGCAGCTTGCTCGGTTGCACCAGTGTCTTGAGCAGCCGTTTCCGTCGGGGCTGGTGTGTTGGCTTCAGTCTCAGCCGGTTCCCCGCCGCTGCAGGCGGCGAGTGTAGCGGCACCCAGACCGGTAACTAGAAAACGCGTGACAGACATAATCGAACTCTCCTCCGTGTCGATGTCGGGGAAGTAGCGGCGATAGGGCGTGCTGGCAAGTTGTCGCGGATTCAAAGCGCGGGGCTTGTGTTCGTTCAAGGCGCTTCCCATCTAGGGCCTACGGGTCGCCGTAATGGGGCCCGGATCCCGCGTTCCGGCCTTGTCGGAACAGGCGCTGTGCCAGACATGGGCAGTTTCAGGGGTCAGTTAGGAACAGGCCCGTGCAGCTGGCGCAATCATGCCGGTGGGCCCAATCGCTCGATATGAGGATTAGACTATGCGAACTGTTGATTTTAGCCCGCTCTACCGCTCGATCGTCGGCTTTGACCGCCTTGCGGACTTGATGGACTCAGCGACGAAAGCCGAGTCTCAAGGCTACCCCCCTTATAATATTCAGCATTTGGACGAGGATGAGTACCTGATCGAACTGGCTGTCGCTGGTTTCGGTGAAGAGGACCTGACCGTGGAAGTCCAGGGCAATGTCCTGACGATTTCAGGTCGAATTGCTGAGAAAACCGAGACGGATACGCGCCGTTTCATCCACCGCGGGATTGCTGAGCGCGCTTTCGAGCGCCGCTTCCATCTCGCAGACCATGTCGAGGTCTCCGGAGCCGATCTGAAAAATGGCATGCTGTCTGTGAACTTGCTTCGCCAGATCCCGGACGCGGCTAAACCGCGAAATATCGAGATCACGTCGGCTTCCAAGACCAAGGCGACACTGATTGAAGGGGGTAAAACCGAAGCAGCCTAGCTGTTTGACCCTCTAGGACAAAAGAAGCACACGCGCGGCAGGCCTTCGGGTCTGCCGTTTGTGTTTGTCTGCACAGCATCAAGCGGCGTCGAGATCGACCGCGCCTTCTGCATCTTCAACACTGCTGAGAAAATCGTCACTGACGGTGGAGCCGGTAAAGCAAGAGCCGCTGAAACGGGCCTTGCTCACATTCGCTCCGTCGAGCCGGGAGTAGGAGAAGTCGGCTCCGGTGGCTTTGCTCTGGCGCATATCCGAGCCGCGTAAGTCCACATAGCGAGCCTTGACCCCTGCCAGCGAAGCCGGGAGCAGGCGATTGCCATCAAGGAGGAGTGGTCCAAGGCGGCAATCCCGAAGGTCGGCATTATTGAGATTGGCGCCCGTGAGATCCGCTCCGCGCAAGTCGGCGCCGCGTAGGCAGACCATGCGCAGATCCGCACGTTCCAGGCGGGCGCCCTGTAATTGCGCGCCCTCCAAGTCCAGGCCGTAAAGCGTCGCGCCACGCGCATGGAAGGCGGTCAGAGTTTTGCCAGCCAGGGAATTGAGGCCGCGCAAATCGGTCTTGTCGAAGAGTGATGGCTTGCCTTCGCGCCCGTCGGTCTCGCACCAGCGCACATGATCGGCGATTTGTTGAGCAACCGGTTCGTCCAGATTTTCGGGATCAATGCCCACGGGTTCACTGGTCAGGGCGCCGTCGGTTTTCATCCCCGACGTTTTGGCCATGGTGGTTTTGACGCCGATCATAACACTGTCCTGGAAGTCGGCATCTGTCAGATCGGCCCCAGACAGGTCCGCGCCTTCCAAGTTGGCACCCTGAAAGGTTGAACCGCGCAAATTGGCGCGGATCATCCGAGCGCCAAGCAGCATCGCATCGGTGAAATCAGCGGTCTTCGCGGTGATGCCGGCCATTTTCGACCGAGACAGGTTGGCCCCGGTGAAATTGGCCATTCCGGAATCGTTTTCCTGGGTCTTGTGCTTGAGCACTGCCAGGCCGCGTTCCTTGTCGACTTCAGCGATCGCGCCTTCACGCATATCCGCTTCTGTCAGATCTGCTCCGGTCAAGTTGGCACCGCGCATGATGGAGCCACGCAGATCAGCGCGCCTCAGTGACGTGCCCTCTAGATTGGCCTGGCGCAGGTCTGACGCGAAGAAAATCGCGCTATTGAGCGTGCAGCCGGAAAAATTAGTGTCGCGGCAGATCGCGCCGGAAAAATCAGCGTCGGACAGATCACGCCCTGAAAGATCGAGGTTTTCGAGGATGGTGTAAGCGAAACTGGCGCGTGCTCCACCGGAGCGGCCTGACCATAAGCGCTCATGACGCTCGCACATGGCGTCGACGGTCATTTGATCCAGTCGTGTGAATTCGATCTTGCGACCGGCCATGCGCGGAGTCCCAGAATAGAATGGTCAATCCCTACCAGTTTACCGATTGAGTGTTAACGAGGCGTATGGCCGTTTTACAACGGCTTGGCGTGCCCTTCGGCAAGCAGCCAGGTGGCGAGCGCATGGTCCGGAGACACGCGAATGCGAGCAGCGCCAGACCCGCCGGAGTCGTCTAGAAACGCGTCTAAACCGGCTTCCTCAATCGGCGGTAATTCACCATCGAAACCCAAGCGGGACAGGCTGACATAGAGGAGGGGGCGCCCTGTGCGGATGCGATTGAAAAATCCCTCATAAAGCGGCGCGGCCATCTCCGTCATGATATTGGATTCAACGATGATATCGGCGTCACGCAAGATCGTGATGCCTTTTCCGGCCACCCTTGGGTCGAGGTCCTGACACGCGGTCACAACGTGAGAGACACCGGCCTCAACCAATGCCTCGGCGCAAGGTGGCGTCTTCCCATGGTGAGCGCAGGGTTCCAAAGTGACGTAGGCTGTAGCCCCTCGCGCTGAGGGGCCCGCTTGGTTCAGTGCCATGCGCTCCGCATGAGGACGCCCGCCATCGGCCGTCTGGCCCGTGGCGATGACTTGGCTGTCTTTGACCAGGACGCAACCAACGGCGGGATTGGGCGAGGTGCGTCCCAATTGTCCGCGGGCGAGTGCGATGGCCGCGGACATAAAGCGTTGATGCGTGAGAAGGCTCAAGCTTGGCTCGTTCCCGGGATGGCTGGCAGAGGCTGGGCTCGGTCCGTGTCGAGATAGCGTGCCGCAACAGGTCGAGTTCCGCTGTCATCCAAGTCAATCAGAAGCGGGTTTCCGGTCGGGATTTCAACTCCCATAATATCCTCGTCACCGACCTGGAAGAGGAGTTTCACAAGCGCGCGCAGACTGTTGCCATGCGCTGCTATGATAAGCGTCTTGCCGGCTTCAAGCTGTGGCAGGATGTCGGACCGCCAATAGGGCTCAACCCGGTCCAGCGTTGTCTTCAAAGACTCAGTCGCGGGCAGAAGGCTGGGGTCGATATCTGCATAGCGCTTGTCCTGACGCGGGTGGAATTCATGATCTTCTGCGAGCGGCGGGGGAGGCGTATCGAAGGAGCGCCGCCAAATCAGAACCTGCTCATCGCCATGCTTTTCGCGCGTTTCATCCTTGTTGAGGCCAGACAGTCCACCATAATGGCGCTCATTCAGGCGCCAGGATTTGTCGACGGGGATCCACAGGCGATCCAGGCCTTCCAGGGTGAGATTGAGCGTTTTGATCGCGCGCTTGAGTACGGAAACAAATGCCAGCTCTGGCTCAAAGCCTTCAGCCTTAAGCAATTCCCCGGATTTCTGCGCTTGGGCGATACCGTTCTCGGTCAGGTCAACATCGACCCAGCCCGTGAAGCGGTTCTGCAAATTCCATTCGCTTTGACCATGGCGAACAAGCGCGAGCTGGGGCATCGAAAATCTCCTCATCGATTGTGGCGGAGCGATAGCCTGACGCGGTGAGGATCGCAAGCGTCCGCGACAATTGGTTGCAACAGGCAATTTCTTGTTCGTTCCAGCGCGGATCTATGCTAGAGTTAACAAGCTCGGGTTAGTCGATTGGGACGGGCCCCAGCATACGCACGAGTGGTCCCCACATTACGGCGGTCTGGGGCGTTCTTCCGCAGAGAACGCAGCGCGGTGACAATCATCCCCCTGATTTGCCGCGCAGAGAAAGCCGTCCTAGCCGCGCACGTCTCTTCCCCGGACGTGCGCGGTGCTGTTATTAGGACAGCCTGTGACTCACTCTCGGCCGGTGCCCTCCGACGCGCAAACCAAAGCTTGGTTGCTTGGCAATGCTCGCTGCAAATGTCTTGCGTGAAATGCAACGGGGCCAGACAAAGGTCACTCTGGTTCACCGGGCAGCTGAGAGGCGAAGCGATATGGTCTTTCTCTTTCACTCCATCTTTTGCTGGCTGGACTAAGAAGCCGCGACTTGCCGCCGCGCGCTGTGGGGGTCACACTGAGAGGCGAGCGAATTTCGGAGTTTGAGTATGATCAAGGGCCTCGATGTAGCGTTGGGACAGCGGCTGCGTCCGCATGTCCGGATGCTGGCGCTCTTTGGACTCGCCTCGAACCTTCTGCTTCTCGTCTCCCCCCTCTACATGCTCCAGATCTATGACAGGGTGATGAGCTCCGGCTCATATGATACCTTGATCTGGTTGACCGTCATCGCTGTGTTCTTGTTGATGGTGTATGGCGCCGCCGAAATGGGCCGGCGCCGCGTGAGCGCGCTGGCGGGGGCCGAGATAGAAGCCTATTTCGCACCGCGCGCGTTCAAGCGCTTCGAAGAAAACCCGGAAGGCCGCCCTGTTCTCGCCCAGGATCTGAGCCGCATCACACGAGTGCAAACCTACCTTCAATCAGGGAGCGTGCTTCCCTTTGCGGATCTGCCCTTCACCCCGCTCTTCCTGGTCGTGATGTTCCTGATCCATCCGCTGATTGGCATGATCGGCCTGGCGGGCACCGTGCTGGTTTTCGGTGTGGCTCTGGCTGCCGAGCTCACATCACGTCAGACCAGCGAGGCGTCCCAAGATGTCCTTGGTCGCGCCAACCAGTTCGCCACCGATCTCGAACGCCAGCGCTCGGCTTTGGTTTCCATGGGATTGATTGAGGCGGCTTATCGCAAATGGCGCCGCGAAAAGGAGATGGGCCAGGATTTGTCACTGAGCGCCTCCAAGGCCGATGGCCGCTTCACTGCGATCTCACGCTCTGCGCGGCAAACCCTGCAGATTATCATTCTGGGTGGCGGCGCGGCATTGGCGCTGGGCCAGGAGATCTCACCCGGCTCGATCGTTGCAGCCTCCATCATACTCGCGCGTGTCTTGGCGCCAGTGGACCAGATTGTCGGGGGCTGGCGCAATAGCGTTCAGACCTGGGATGCCTGGCGTGAGCTGACCCGGGATGCCGTGGAGCTTCCCGATCAAAAGCCCACACCCTTGCCACGGCCAGAGGCCATGCTGGTAGGTGATCGTCTGGCCATCTCATTGCCCGGTCACGAGCAGGCCTTATTGCAGCCCTTCAATTTCGAGGCGAAGCCGGGCGAGATTATTATTCTGGCAGGGGCTATCGGCTCGGGCAAAACCAGCTTGTTGCAGACACTCTCCGGTGCCTGGCCTGCCGGGTCCGGCACGGTCAGCCTGGGCGGGCGATCCATTCATGATTGGGATGTGTCCGATCGGGGGCGTTATATCGGATATGTGCCGCAGGATGTGGAACTCCTTCCGGCGACAATCGCAGAGAATATTGCGCGTTTTCATGCGGACGAGCTGGATGCCTTGATGGTTGCGGCCAAGGCCGCCGGCGCCCATGAGGCGATCCTGGCCCTGCCGGACGGTTATGACACCCGCGTCGGCCCGGGAGGGGTGCGCCTGTCTGCCGGGCAGCGTCAGCTGATCGGTGTGGCGCGGGCGCTCTATGGGAATCCCAGCCTTCTTCTCTTTGATGAGCCGACGGCCAATCTCGACAGCATCGCCGCGACCTCCCTGATCAATGCCATCAAAGCGGCGTCGCAGGAGGGAAGTGTGATCATGATCTCATCGCATGACCGACGGCTGATCGATGTTGCGGACACCGTGCTGTTCCTGCGTCAGGGGACCGTATTCTCCACGTCGACAGAGCAGTATCTGAAGCTGGCGCTCGGGCCGGGTACGTCAGGTGTATCGCCGAAGGGAGCCGCTGGATGAAGACTGATTTATCCAACGACCCGACCATCCGGACCGCTTCTCTCATCTGCCTTCTTGGCCTGGGCGGCTTTCTAATCTGGGCGGGATTGGTGCCCCTGGCTGAAGGTGTCCCCGCCGCAGGTCAGGTTGTGGTCGAGAATGATCGGCAGGTCGTCCAGCATCTTGAGGGCGGTATCATTGATGAATTGCTTGTGCGCGATGGTGACCGCGTCGAAGCGGGGGACCCGCTCCTCAGTTTGCAGGAAACAGCCTCCCTGGCGGTGCGCGATGAAATCCTGCTCGAGATCGCAGCGGGCACAGCCTCTCTGGCTCGCCTTGTTGCGCTTCGGGACGGCCAGGAGACCCCTGACTTTGACGCGCTCGACGCCTTGGCTCTGGCGGAGAGTGATCGTCGATCCGTTATTGAGCGTCAGCGGGATTTGTTTGAGCAGCAACGACAGTCCAATCAGGCTGATATCGCGGTGCTTGTCGCGCGTCGTGATGGGGCCAGAAGCGCCAAGGAGCTTTATCGGGATCAAGTGCGGATTACGCAGCGCGCGCTTGGGTCGGCACAAGACCAGCTGGAGCTCTTGCGTGAAAGGGTCGGCCGACAAATGGCCCGGGTGGATGAATTGCGCGCGCTCGAACGCGATGTGGCGGCCTTAGAGGCTGAGATCGGCTCACTGCGGACCCAAGCGCAGACATCAGAGACACTTGAACTCGATCTCGAGGGACAGCTCGCCCAGGCTGAAGCAACTTTCCTGCGGGATATTTCTGCTGAGCAGCTGGAAGTGCGGGCAAGCCTGGCGACCGCGCGCGAGCGGCTGGGGGCAGCCCAGGATGTCCTAAATCGTGTCGTTGTTACCGCTCCACAGGCCGGCGAAGTCCTCAATCTCGCTTTCGCGACCCGCGGCGGCGTTGTGCGGCCAGGTGAGCCCATTCTGGAAATCGTCCCAGACGCGGGACAATTGACCGTTTCAGCACGGATCCAACCTGGCGATCGTGCTGCGGTCTATGAAGGGCAAGCTGTGCGGACCAGGATCACCGCCTATAAAAGCTGGCTGGCCCCTCAACTCGATGGCGAGGTCGTGGGGGTGAGTGCGGATTTGAAGACCGATCCGGCCACAGGCGCTCTCTATTATGAAGTTCGTATCGTGATCCCGGCAGCAGAAGTCGAAAAGCTCGATGGCCTCGGCATCACGCCCGGCATGCCGGCCGAGGTGTTCATTTTTTCCGGTGCCAGTCGAACGACATTGGACTACTTGCTTGAACCCATTACGGAATCGCTTTTCCGCGGCGCGCGAACCGGCTAGCAGCCAAAAATGAGGCGATTGCAGCTGTCTCATTAACCTCCCAGCGGTGATGCGTGAGTTTTGACTGGACGACAGGGAGCGGCCGTGGATAGCTTTGTTCCGACTAGAGTTATGCGCGTGGTGGTCTTGGAGTTTCCGTGAACCGTCGGACCTGACGATCGCGCCTGGGAGGGGTTTATAATGTCTCAAACGCACGTGTCCGCCGAGCCGACTGCGCGCCTGGCTGCGTCAGCGCCAGCCATCGCAGTGTCCCAGCTGAGCCGGTCCAGCCGGATGGTATCCCTGCTGGCGTTGGCGGCGGGTGCGGTCGGGTTCGTGTCTGGCAATGCCCAGGCACAAACAAACGGCATTCCCGCGGGCTATAGCCCCGTCTCGGGCCTCACCGATGTCCTATCCTACACCTTGGAGGCTGATGGCTCAGCCCGCCTGGTTATGAGCGATGGCCAAGTCGTCATCATACCGGCCTCGGATGTCGCTGTCTTTGAGGGTGTCGTCTATATCGAAGCCGCGGCTCTGACACCCGCAGCGGCTCCGGCCGCAGCAGAGGCGGCTGCCGCAGCCAGTGGCGGCGGTGGTGGTGGCGCGGGCGTCTTGCTCGGTCTTGGCGGTGTCGGCGCACTTGGTGCTGCTGCAGGAGGCGGTGGCGGTGGCGGCGGTGGCGGTGGCGGGGCTTCGGCTCCACCGCCACCACCCCCTCCTCCAGCGCCGAGTAATGCAGCGCCTGTCTTCACCTCAGGCACCACAGCAAGCTTTGCTGAAAATGGAAGCGGTGTTGCTTATCAGGCCATAGCGACGGATGCCGATAATGATAATCTGACCTATTCGATTGTCGGCGGGGCAGACGGGACGCGCTTCAATATCAACGCGTCCACGGGTGAGCTGACTTTCAGAGCCATTCCGGATTTTGACAATCCGTCAGATAGCGGGGCGAACAATACTTATGAGGTCGTGATCCGGGTTTCAGACGGGACGGCCAATGTCGATCAGACAATCACCATCAATGTGACCAATATTGATGAGGCGCCAGTGATTGCGTCAGGCACGAGTTTCTCTGTCAGCGAAGGCAATACTGCGGCTTTCACCGCTGCTGCGACCGACCCGGAAGGCGCCTCGATAACCTATTCCTTAGCCGGAGCGGATGCAGCGCTCTTTGTGATCGATAGCGTGACCGGTGCGGTGAGTTTTGTGTCGGCGCCGGACTTCGAGACGCCGGCGGATGCTGACAGCGACAATGTCTATAACCTGACCCTCATCGCCAGCGATGGCGGGCTTGAGACGCGTCAGAGCGTTACGGTGACCGTAACTGATCAGACGGAGTCCAACGTCTCGATAAATTCAGCGATAGCTTCGAGCGTATCGGAAAACCAGACCTCAGCTTATGTCATCTCCGCCCAGACCGATGGCAGCGGTTCGATTACCTATTCGATCTCCGGCACTGATGCGGATCAGTTCATCGTCGATGCGGATACGGGAGAAGTGCGTTTCCGCTTTACCCCTGATTTCGAAGCGCCAGGCGATTCCGGTAGCGACAATATCTACAATATTGCTGTCACAGCGAGTGATGGATCCAGCAGTGCAACCCAGGCTGTGACGATCACCGTTGGCAATGTCACCGAAGGGGTGGATGTCGCCGGCAGCACGGCCACCCAGATCGCGATGGTGTCTGGCGGGTCATACATCGGCAATCTGGAAACAGCCGGAGATACCGATTGGATCGCGATCGAACTGGTTGCCGGACAGCGCTACCAGTTCAACCTGACCGGTTCCGGTGGTGATGAGGTCGAAGATCCCTATCTGCGGCTCCGCGATCAGGCGGGCGATGTGCTCATCGAAAACGACGATATCAGCCTCGGCACGCTTCGCGACTCTCAGCTCAGCTTCACGGCGACTTATACCGGAACCTACTATATTGAAGCGGATTCTTGGGATGGCGGCAGTAATGCCGAACGAACGGGTCAGTACACGGTTGATGTCCAGCATACAGATCCGCTTGGCTTTTGGTCCACGCAGGAGATCGCGGATTATCTCAACCAGAATGGCTGGGGCGGGGCTCAGTGGGATGTCTCGACGGGGGATACGATCACCGTTGATATCACCAATCTGAATTCCGCTGGGCAGGCTCTGGCCCGCGCTGCCTTGCAGATCTGGACAGATTCGACCGGGATTAATTTCCAGGAAGTCTCAAGCAATGGCGGCATTACCTTCGATGATGATGAGGAGGGGGCATTCGCCGGCCCGACCTCGATTGTGGGCGGTTTCTTCCAGGGCGCTTCGGTCAATATCGGCACGGAATGGCTGGACCGCTACGGAACCGATATCAATTCCTACTCTTTCCAGACCTATGTTCATGAGATCGGGCATGCGCTCGGATTGGGGCATGCCGGTCCTTATGATGGTAGCGCCACCTACGGGGTCGAGAACATCTATCTCAATGATAGCTGGCAGATCTCGGTGATGTCCTATTTCAGCCAGACTGAGAATACCGACATTGATGCCACTTATGCCTTCGTGCTGACGCCGCAACTGGCTGATCTGGTTGCCGTTCATGACATGTATGGCGCCCCGACATCGGTTCGCGGCGGGGACACGGTTTACGGGTTCAATTCCAATGCCGGGAATGTGATTTTCGAGGCCACGTCTTTCACCACGATAACCAGCTACACGGTCATCGACTCTGGCGGCATTGATACGCTGGATTATTCCGGAAGCGCCGCCAATCAGGTTCTGGACCTTCGTTCCGATTATTATTCAAGCGTTCAAGGCGGAACCGGGAATATCGCCATTGCGATCGGTACAGTGATCGAGAACGCCATCGGCGGAACGGGCGATGATACTTTTGTCGGAAACGCTGCGGACAACCGGCTTACCGGCGGTACCGGGTCGGATGTGTTCTACGCCAGCGGTGGCAGCGATGTCTTCGTTGGCGGCGCCGGCACGGACGAGGCGATCTTTACAGGCGCGAGTTCGGACTACTCGCTGACCGTCAACGGTTCAGGCAATACTGTTGTGACGGACCTGCGGACGGGGAGTCCGGATGGTGTTGTCGAACTGATCGGTATTGAGACCATCACCTATGGCGGTGTCTTGCCTCAGACCTCAATTGCTCCTCCCGCGGGCGAGCACCAGGTCTCACAATATGCAATCGATGTTGAGGATTATGGCGCTCAGGGCTGTGCGTGCAGTGTTTGCTGCAGCAAGGACACGGCGATGGATGTCCATGCGCAAGAGCTGCACAATGACCCCTATCTTTTCGATGAAGCCTTCCCGGATTCCTGGGTCAATTACTGGGGTAATGATGTCCCGGTCATCGAGTTGCCGCGACAGGATCTTCCAAGCGGTGTCGTTCAGCTCGCCATTGCTGATGTGACTCAGTCAGTCCAGGCAGGACTGGATGCAGGCTGGGACGAGGCGGTGACCTTGATCACAGATCAGGAAGTGGCGCCGCCGGCACAGAATGGTTTTGCCGACGAGATGGATAGTGATGCAGGCGGATCATCCGGTGCGCACGACGCCAATCAGGTGAGCTCGGATATGATGCGACCGGATCCGCTTCTGGTGGATCTGGATCTGGATCCGGACCAGGCCGGCCAATCTGCGGCAATCGATCCAGCCCTGGCGCCCGATGGCTGGGTGTAGGCAGGCCTAGCTCGCGATCCGGGCAAGTGCTCGCTGAAGCGCGTGCCTGAAGTTCGGTGGGTCTATGCCTGCGCTGTTTTTGAGGCGGTCTGTATCCAATACGCTATAGGATGGGCGCCTAACAGAACTGCCATAGGCTTCGGTGGTGACGGGCTCAACATCGCAGTCGATTGATGCGGTCGCGAATATCGCGCGGGCGAAGCCAGCCCAGCTCATCGCGGTGTCGCCAGCAAAGTGGTAGAGGCCCCAGCCTGGTCGTTGTCCAGGCTCGACCGCTTGTCGGGCGAGGTGCAGCAGAGCCTCTGCGAGGGCATCCGCTGGTGTTGGGGAGCCGATCTGGTCATCAACGACACGGAGTTGTTCACGCTCGCGCCCAAGTCGCAGCATGGTGGTCAGAAAATTGCCCTCAAAAGCTGAAAACAACCAGGCTGTCCGCAAGACATAATGTTGGGGATTCAGCGCCATCAGGGCTTGTTCGCCCTCCAGTTTCGATTGGCCGTAGACATTGAGCGGCGCAACGGCGTCGCTCTCGCAATAGGGTATAGCGGCGCTGCCGTCGAAAACGAAATCCGTAGAAACATGCAGCATTGGCAAGTCGAATGCGCTGGCAGTTTCGGCGAGCTGCGCAACGGCATCCCTGTTGATGGCGAATGCCAGATCGGGTTCGGTTTCTGCCTTTTCGACAGCCGTGTAGGCGGCTGCGTTGATGATGCAGCAGGTATCTGCATGCGCTTTAAGGTGAGCCTCAATCCCTGTTGAGATGGAGTCTTGCTGCGTCAGATCGAGTTTCTCGCGTCCCAAGAAGTCCAGCAGCCAGCCGCTGTCACAAGCGTGGCGGGCAAGCTCCCGCGCAAGCTGCCCCGACTTGCCGATAACGAGCGCGCGTCTCGTCTTCATTTGGCGCCCAGACCTAATCGTTCAGGCAAAGCATTTTGCCCGGCGCGTTCCAGCGCGCGGCGACACCAGCCATCATGGCTCAGATACCAACGGACACATGCTTCAAGTCCGGTGGCAATATCGCGCTTCGGCGTCCAGCCGATCTCTGACTGGATTTTCGTGGCGTCGATCGCATAGCGCAGGTCATGCCCGGGGCGATCGGTCACATAGCGAATTTGCTCTGCATAAGGCTTCGCAGCTGGTGTGAGCTCATCAAGCATGGCGCAAATCCGTGTCACCAGCTCGATATTGGTCAGTTCGCAATTGCCGCCGACATTATAGGTTTCCCCGAGACGCCCGGTTTGATGTAAGGCAAAGAGGGCATCCGCATGATCGTCAACATGCAACCAATCCCTGACATTCAGGCCTTCCCCGTAGACGGGGATGTCAGCGCCGCGCACCGCATTGAGGATCACGACCGGGATCAGTTTCTCGGGGAATTGGTACGGACCGTAATTGTTCGAGCAGTTAGAGGTGAGGACCGGCAGTCCATACGTCTCATGCCAGGCGCGAACCATCAGGTCAGCGGAGGCCTTGCTGGCGGCATAGGGCGAATTGGGCCGGATGGGTGAGGTTTCTGTAAAGAATCCCTCCGGTCCGAGTGAACCGTAAACCTCATCGGTTGAGACGTGGAGAAAGCGAAAGCGCTCCGCATCGGGTCGAGGGAGTTGCGACCAATAGTCTTGCGCGCCCATCAATAAGGTGCAGGTGCCATCCACATTCGTGGTCACGAAGTCCATCGGGCCATCGATCGAGCGGTCAACATGGGTTTCCGCCGCGAAGTGAACCACCGCATCCGGTTTGTGGCGAAAGGCCTGACTGACACACGCTCGCTCTCGGATGTCGCCCTTTATGAACGTATAGGCTGGAGACTCGGCGATCTCGGCCAGGTTTTCCGGATTGGCTGCGTAGGTCATCGCATCCAGATTGGTGATCTGATGACCCAGTGCGATGGCTTTGCGCACAAAGGCTGACCCGATAAAACCGCAACCTCCGGTGACCAGGAAATGTGTCATCTTGAAATCCTCGTCCCAGTTTTACAGGCGTGTCTTGAAATCGGCCCAGCTCAAACCGGTTTGGTCTTTTTCAGAAAGGGTTATCGGCGCCGATAACTGCGGCCAGCTTATTCCCAGATCCGGATCATTCCATGCGACCGAAACCTGATGATCGGGCGCATATTGATTATCGACCTTATAGGTGACGACCGTATTGGGTTCCAAAGTGATGAAGCCATGCAAACAGCCCCGCGGTACGAAGACCTGTTCGTGACTGTCTGCGCTAAGCTCATAGCTCTCCCACTGGCCGAAGCTTGCAGAACTGCGGCGCGCATCTACGATCACATCGAGAATGCGACCAGCGAGCACTCTAACTATTTTGGCTTGTTCAAAGGGGGGCAATTGTGCGTGAAGTCCCCGTACCGTTCCTGCATTGACCGAAAGGGACTGATTATCCTGTACAAATTCGGTCCGAATGCCGAGTTCGTGCAGGGCGTTAGCATTGAAGTTCGGCGAAAAATAGCCGCGCTCATCCTCATAGACCGGGGGGCGCAAGACCATCGTGTCTGGAAGTTTGAGCGAAGATTTGGAGTAGAAGGTCTGGCTCACGGGACACGCTTTTCTGGTTCACTCAACCTATACCGGTCCGATCAGTTGCCGACAATTATCCAATCAGTAGCCCGGCATTTCTGACTGAATAAGGATAAACACATCTGGAGCCTTTGTGTCGCCCTCCGATCAATGCTAGCTAAGCCGCCGGAATCGTAGCGTGGATTGAGCGGCAATGAAGGGCATAATTCTAGCTGGGGGAAGCGGGTCGCGGTTGGCGCCGTTGACGCAGAGTGTCTCTAAACAGCTTCTGCCTGTCTACGATAAGCCAATGATTTATTATCCTTTGTCGGTCCTCATGTTAGGCGGCATTCGGGATATACTCATCATAACCACGCCCGCCGAACAGGATCGCTTCCGGGCCTTGCTCGGCGATGGGAGCCAGTACGGCGTTCAGTTGACCTATATCAGCCAGGATGCGCCGCGTGGTCTTGCGCATGCCTTTATCCTGGGGCGCGAGTTTATCGGTAAGGAGAGTGTCACGCTCATTCTTGGTGATAACCTCTTTTATGGAGATGGGCTGAGTGATCACCTGCGTTCCGGCATCGACAGCGCGCGGTCAGGCGCAACCGTTTTCACCTATCATGTCAAAGATCCAGAGCGTTATGGTGTTGTGACACTGGACGCAGACAAGCGTCCGGTCGAGATTGTCGAGAAGCCCACCGAGCCGAAATCCAATCTCGCGGTCACGGGCCTTTATGTCTACGATAACGACGTCTTGGCTATCGCGGGTGGGATAAAGCCATCGGCTCGAGGCGAGCTTGAAATCACCGACGTCAACAGTGCTTATCTGCAGCGCGGCGATCTGCGCGTCGAGCATTTCGGGCGCGGAATCGCCTGGCTAGACACCGGTACCAGTGACTCATTGCTCGAAGCGGGAGAGTTCGTTCGGTCCCTGCAAAAACGTCAAGGCCTACAGATCGCCTGTCTCGAGGAGATCGCATTTACGAAGGGCTGGATCGACTTGCGGCAACTTGAACGCTCTAGCGAGAGCTATGCAAACTCGGAATACGGGGCGTATTTGAAAACAATCGCCAGATCTGCGCGCGAGCTTGAAGGGCCGATGACATGAGCGTGCTGGTCACCGGCGCCGCCGGTTTTATTGGTTTTCACGCGTCACAAGCCCTTCTGGAGGCTGGTGAAGACGTCATAGGTCTCGATAATCTCAATGATTATTATGACCCGGCGCTCAAGCATGCGCGGCTGGATTGTCTGCGGGCATCATCAGGTTTCCGATTTGTTGAAGCCGATCTGGCTGATCACGCTGCCATCGAAGCGCTTGCTGCAGACCGGCCGTCGCGCATTCTTCATCTCGGTGCTCAGGCGGGGGTGCGCTATTCCATCGAGAACCCGCATGCCTACGCTCAATCCAACCTGGTCGGTCATCTAAATATACTGGAGCTCGCCCGAAGCCTGGGCGATGGATTGGACCACCTGGTCTATGCATCCTCAAGCTCTGTCTATGGTGAAGCAGCAAAGGTCCCGTTCAGCGAGGTTGACGCGAACGACACGCCGGAATCCCTGTATGCCGCGACGAAACGTTCAAACGAGTTCATGAGCGCGAGCTATGCCCGGCTTTACGGAATACCTGCCACAGGACTGCGTTTCTTCACGGTCTACGGTCCGTGGGGGCGTCCGGATATGGCCTATTGGCTCTTTGCTGATGCTATGCTGGAAGGCCGTCCGATCAAAGTTTTCAATAATGGCGATATGGAACGCGACTTCACCTATATCAGTGACATTGTTGAACCAATGGGACGCGTCCTGGCAGACAATCCGCAGCGTGGCCGACATGAAGTCTACAATATCGGTGGTGCCTCGCCAGTGCGCCTTATGGATATGATCGCTCAGCTCGAAGAAGCTCTCGGTGTCACTGCCGAAAAGCAGATGTTGCCCATGCAGGCGGGCGATGTGACCCGGACCTATGCGGATGTTCGCAAGCTGCAAGCGGCTTATGGCTACCAACCTTCAGTTCAGCTTGATGAGGGCCTGAACGCGTTTGCGGAGTGGTTCCGGGGGTGGCGCGCTCGCTAAGCGAACGCGTTAGACGTCAAGTTCGCTCCGGATTGTGTCGCGCGCCGCCTCGCCCAGCTCATCATGATGCATTGCGAATGCGAGAGTGGCGCGTAAATAGCCAAGCTTGCTGCCGCAGTCATAAGGTGTGCCGTCAAACTCTACCGCGAAGAAGTCTTGCTCGGCCATAAGGCGATCCATGGCATCCGTCAGCTGGATTTCGCCGCCGGCGCCCGCAGCCTGGTCCTCAAGAAGGCTAAAAATCTCCCCTTTGAGAATATAACGGCCGGTAATCGCCAGATTAGACGGCGCGGCCGCGACATCCGGCTTCTCGACCATGCCCCGCATTCGGATCTTGCTGCCGTCCCGCTCGATTGGATCAATAACACCGTACTTATTGACTTCGTCTTCGGGGACCGGGTTCACCGCAATCACATTACCGCCTGTCTGATTATAAACATCGACCATCTGGGCCAGGCAGCTCTTATCGCTTTTTACAAGCACATCGGGGAGCAGGATGGCAAAGGGGTCACTGCCAATAATGTCGCGAGCGCACCAAATTGCGTGGCCAAGGCCCAGAGGAGCTTGTTGGCGAACGAAACTCATCGAGCCGGCCTTCGGGCGCGTCCGCTGCACCTCCTCAAGGATCGCGGTCTTGCCCTTGGCTTGAAGGGTCGCTTCCAACTCATATGAACTATCGAAATAATCGTCGATGGATGATTTGTTTCGACCGGTAACGAATACAAAGTGCTCAATGCCGGCCTCGATCGCCTCATCGACAACATATTGAATGGCCGGGCGATCAAACACTGGCAGCATTTCTTTGGGAATTGTCTTGGTCGCGGGAAGAACGCGAGTGCCAAGGCCAGCAACTGGTAAAACGGCTTTACGAATTATCGTCATAAATTCCTCCCAAACTGGTCTTGAGCAGTTACCGAAAAGCAGTATGCACGTCTAGTGCGGACCCCAGAGGATCTCTTGTTTCCACTAGGGCGTTAAATGGTTATATCGAGTGGAAACCAGAGCAGGTGGAGCGAGTATGAGCAAAACGTATTTCGGAACCGACGGTGTCCGGGGGCTGACGAACTCTTTCCCGATGACTGCTGAAACAGCTCTGCGGCTGGGCATGGCTGCCGGACGGCATTTCGTGCGCCATAAGGGCCGGCACACGGTCGTTATCGGAAAAGACACCCGGCTTTCAGGCTATATGATTGAGAGCGCGCTCGTCGCCGGTTTTACCTCGGTGGGAATGGATGTCTTCCAGTTCGGGCCTTTGCCAACCCCCGCCGTATCCCAGATGACCCGCTCTTTGAGAGCCGATCTGGGTGTGATGATCACCGCATCGCATAACCCTTATCACGATAATGGCATCAAGCTTTTCGGACCAGATGGTGAAAAACTGGATGATGCGACTGAGGTGAAAATTGAGACGCGTATGGATCGGGGGCTGTCTGAGCAGCTTGCCGAGCCCGCCGATATTGGTCGCGCGAAGCGTATTGATGATGCTCAAGCGCGTTATGTGGAGATCGTGAAGTCGACTTTCCCCAAGGAAAAGCGCTTGTCTGGCCTTCGGATCGTCGTCGATTGCGCGAATGGAGCTGCTTACAAGGTTGCACCAAAAGTCCTATGGGAGCTTGGGGCCGATGTCATCCCGTTAGGGGTGGAGCCAAACGGTTTCAATGTGAATGAGGATTGCGGTTCGACCGCGCCGGAAAAGCTGGCGAAGGAAGTCAAGACCTATCGCGCTGATCTGGGCATTGCGCTGGATGGGGATGGTGATCGGGTCATTCTCTGCGACCAGGCCGGCAAGATCACCGATGGTGACCAGATTCTCGGACTTCTGGCGCGCGATTGGAAGCAGCGCGGTGAGCTCGCTGAGCCAGCCATCGCGGCGACGGTCATGTCGAACTTGGGCCTTGAAAACTATCTCGAGGATCACGGCATTCGACTTGAGCGTACGAAGGTCGGTGACCGCTATGTGTCGGAACGTATGAAGGAAACGGGGATCAACCTGGGCGGTGAAGCGTCGGGGCATATTCTCACTCCGGGGCTGGCGCCGACGGGTGACGGATTGATCGCCGCTCTCCAGGTTTTGCGCGTCCTCGTGGAGAAGGGTAAGCCTGCGAGCGAGATCCTTAACGTGTTCAAGCCAGCGCCCCAATTACTTGAGAACGTGCGCGTGGACAAAGCGCGTAAACCGCTTGAGGCCGATAAGGTCAAACAAGCTATTGCCGATGCTGAACAGACGCTAGATGGCAAGGGGCGAATAGTGGTCCGGGCTTCCGGGACGGAGCCAGTCATCCGGGTAATGGCTGAGGGAGACAAGGCTCTGATCCGACGTGTCGTGGATGACGTCAAATCAGCGATCGCTACGCAGGCCGCTGGATAAGCTGGTGAAGCACGGGCATCAGACAATCGTCGAAGTTCAGTATCTTCGAGCGATTGCCGTTCTTCTGGTTTTTCTTGGGCATGCGCATCAGAACGAGGGGCGCTTTTTCTCCGACACCGCGTTCGGTGATTACATGTATTTCGGCTTCGCCGGGGTCGACGTTTTCTTCGTCATTTCTGGTTTCATCATCCATACCCTGTACCGCGATCACAGTGGCGTCGACCCAGTTTTCTACCTCCATCGTCTGAACCGCATTTTCCCGATGTACTGGGTGTTCACGCTGGGCGCTATGCTGGGCTATTGGCTTGTCCTGGGGCGTAGTTTGGGGCCAGTCATGGCCGAAACGGATTGGGTGCGGACACTGACGCTTTGGCCGGGCAACGAGGCGCCGCTTCTCCCTGTAGCCTGGACGCTAACGCACGAGCTCTATTTCTATCTCACTTATGCGGTTTTTCTCGCCTTCCCGGTTCGCTGGCGCGTCCACATGGCGTCAGCCTGGCTCCTGATCACTCTCATTGGGCTTGTGATCCCGGACCGGAACGAACATCCGCTGTTCCAGCTCATGATTAGCCCGTTCAATTTACTCTTTCTGGCAGGCGTCGCGCTTGCTGAGTGGCGTAAGCGCTTTGAGCGCTTCGGAGTATTGGCCGTCGTCACTACCGTTTCCGGATTGATCCTGGGACTGATCTATACCGGTTCCACCGGATTGCCGGGACTTGAAAATGTTGGGGTCCGGGTCGCTGTGTTCGCTCCGTTTGCAGTAGGCCTTTGTTGGTGTTTTCTGGCGCTGAAGCCGAAATTGCCGAGTATCTTGGTCGCGATCGGGGACTGGTCCTACGCGCTTTATTTGGGGCATACACTTGTTCTGGATGTTTTAGCCCGTTTATTGGTGCCAAGAATTGATGGAGCACTCCTGGATAGTTTGATTTTCTATCCGCTTGGTTTTATTTTGGTTTTGATCATGTCCGCGATTGCGCACCATGGTTTCGAGCGCCCGGCCCTGGCGGTCGGCAAGTCGATCATCAAACGCTTTCATAGCCACTAGCTGGCCTATGGCGCTTTATGGAATCAGCCCTTGCGCCGGGGCCACCTAGCGGCGATACCGTCTGCCGTCGAATTCAAGGAGAAGTGCCATGCGCGTTGCGATGATCGGAACCGGATATGTAGGACTTGTGTCCGGGGCGTGTTTTGCTGATTTCGGTCATGACGTCACATGTGTCGACAAGGACGCCGCCAAAGTCGAAACGCTAAACTCGGGTGGCATTCCAATTTACGAACCGGGATTGGATCTCTTGGTTCAACGCGGTGTTCGTGAGGGCCGTCTCCACTTTACCCAGGATCTGACAGACGCCGTTCGAGAAGCTGATGCGGTCTTCATCGCTGTCGGCACGCCCTCTCGTCGCGGCGACGGATTCGCGGATTTGACTTATGTCTATGCTGCGGCGAAAGAAATCGCTCAGGTGATGGATGGCCATACAGTGGTCGTCACCAAATCGACTGTTCCAGTAGGGACCGGAGATGAAGTCGAGCGTATTATTCGCGAAGCTCGGCCCGACGCCGACTTCTCCGTGGTGTCCAATCCGGAGTTTCTGCGCGAAGGGGCGGCCATTGACGATTTCAAGCGTCCGGACCGCGTAGTTGTTGGAACCAATGACGAGCGCGCTCGAGCCGTAATGACGGAGCTTTACCGGCCGCTCTATTTGAACGAGACGCCAATAATATTTACCGCGCGGCGTACCTCGGAGTTGATCAAGTATGCAGCAAACGCATTCTTGGCGATGAAGATCACCTTTATTAATGAGATCGCGGACCTGTGCGACAAGCTGGGAGCCAATGTTCAGGAAGTGGCTCGCGGGGTCGGTTTGGATAATCGAATTGGCAGAAAGTTTTTGAATGCCGGTCCCGGTTATGGGGGCTCCTGTTTCCCCAAAGATACACTGGCGCTTGTGCGCACTGCTCAAGATGCCGATTCACCCGTTCGCCTGATCGAGACGGTCGTGGATATCAATGATCGCCGCAAGCGGGATATGGCCGACAAGGTAATCGCAGCATGTGAGGGCGACGTCGACGGAAAAACGATTGCGATCCTTGGCCTCACCTTCAAGCCCAATACGGATGACATGCGTGAAGCGCCGAGTCTTGAGATTATCCCCGCACTGCAGAAGGCGGGAGCTCGCGTGCGAGCGTTTGACCCGGCCGGAACTGTGGAAGCCGAGCACTTGTTCCAGGACGTTGAATTTACCTCTGGCCCTTACTTCTGCGCTGAGGGCGCAGACGCTCTTGTCATCATCACGGAGTGGAATGAATTTCGAGCGCTCGATCTGAGCCGTTTGAAGTCCACCATGAAAGCGCCGGTAATGGTCGACCTTAGGAACATCTACAGCCCTGAGGAAATGTCCGCGGCGGGCTTCACTTATACCAGCATCGGCCGTCCTGATTGATTGTGACCTGCCCTCTTAACTCTTGCATCGATCCGCCTGTTGTCTAATAGAGAGCGAGACGAGGGAATATATAATGTCATCCAAGCCGCACGCTGAACTTGCTCCCAATACTTGGGGGTTCGAAAACGAGCCACTCATCAAACCTACCGGTTTTCGCGAATATGATGCGCGTTGGTGGTTTGGGCATCCTGCTTCTGACAAGCCGTCTGAACTCAACCTCTACGGGGTTCAAACGCTCGGCTTGGGGCTTGGCACACTGATCCATGAACTGGGTGTTGAACCCAAGATCGTGGTGGGACACGATTTTCGTAGCTACTCCCTGTCGGTCAAGCAGGCGCTGGAAGTCGGGCTGATGTCAGCGGGCGTTGAAGTGCACGACATTGGCCTGGCGCTCTCGCCGACGGCCTATTTCGCCCAGTTCGACCTTGATATTCCCTGTGTCGCCATGGTCACGGCGAGCCATAACTCCAATGGTTGGACGGGCGTGAAGATGGGCGCGGCACGACCGCTTACTTTCGGGCCAGACGAGATGAGCCGCCTCAAGGCGATTGTCCTGAATGGAGAAGGTAAAACCCGATCGGGTGGCGGCTATGTCCGGGCCGAAGGTATCGCCGAGCGCTATATTGCCGATGTATCTAAAGATGTCGCAATCTCGCGCCCTTTAAAAGTTGTGGCGGCCTGCGGAAATGGCACGGCTGGCGCTTTTGTTCCGCAAGCCTTGCGGTCCATGGGCGTTGAGGTCGTCGAAATGGATTGCGAACTCGACCACTCCTTCCCGCGCTATAATCCCAATCCGGAAGACATGAAGATGCTTCACGCCATGCGTGATGCTGTGCTTGAACATGGCGCGGATGTTGGACTGGGCTTCGATGGCGATGGCGATCGTTGCGGGGTCATCGACAATGAAGGCGAAGAGATTTTTGCCGATAAGATCGGACTTATGCTCGCGCGTGACCTGGCGCCGCTTTATCCCGGGTCGACATTCGTCGTGGACGTAAAATCAACGGGCCTGTTTGCGATTGATCCCGTGCTCGCCGAGCATGGCTGCAAGACAGATTACTTCAAAACCGGGCACTCCTACATCAAGCGCCGCTCCAAAGAGCTCGGCGCTCTGGCGGGTTTTGAGAAGTCTGGACACTTCTTCCTCCAGGACCCGATCGGCCGCGGTTACGATGACGGCTTGGTCGCAGCTCGAGCGGTTTTGCAGATGTTGGACCGGAACCCGGACAAGACCATGGCGGATTTGCGCCGGGCCTTGCCGGTCAGCTACGGCTCTCCGACCATGTCACCGGCATGTGCCGATGAAGACAAATATGGCGTGATCGATCGGATTGTTGCTGAATACCAGGATAAGGCGGCAAAGGGCGAAACCGTTGCTGGGCGAAAGATTTCAAGCGTAAACACTGTGAATGGTGTTCGTTTTTCCTTGGAGGACGGCGCTTGGGGATTGGTCAGGGCGTCTTCGAATACGCCGAACCTCGTCGTTGTGGTTGAAAGCCCGAATTCTGCGGATGATGTTAAGGCGATCTTCGAAGCAATAGAAATCGAGCTCAAGCGCTATCCTGAAATCGGGGAATTCGACCAGCGACTTTAGGTGCGTGCGGTATGAGGGTGCAGAAAACCTAGTCTGTATCGAAACTTGTTACTGGGGCGTCACAGCCCGAGTGTAGCCAATCACTAGATAAATCGTTCTGAAGAGGTCTTAGCATGTGTGGCATTGTCGGGATTGTTGGTGCGAGCATGGTGTCAGGGCGGTTGCTCGATGGATTGCGCCGACTTGAGTATCGTGGATACGATTCGGCGGGCCTCGCCGTTGTCGATGGTGGCGCATTGCAGCGCCGCCGCGCCGAAGGCAAGATCGTAAATCTCGAAAATGCAGTTTCAGAAAACCCCTGTGATGGCGTGATTGGTATCGCTCATACGCGTTGGGCCACGCACGGGAAGCCGACGACCGAGAATGCGCACCCACATCAGGCGGGCAAAGTGGTTATCGTCCACAATGGGATCATTGAGAACTTCCGCGAACTGCGTGAGGAGCTCAGTTCGAATGGGCACACATTCGCAAGCGAAACAGATTCCGAAGTGATTGCTCACCTCATTCAGGATGGCTTGAATCAGGGCTTGTCCATGAAAGAAGCCTTTGCGGCGTCGCTCAATCGTATGAGGGGCGCTTACGCAATAGCCGCAATCAACGAGGATCAGCCAGACCAGATCTACGCGGCACGCGAAGGCAGTCCATTAGCGATCGGCGTTACCGAAGAAGAATCCTTCCTGGGCTCAGATGCGATAGCGCTTTCGACCTGGACGAACAGGGTCGTTTATCTGGACGAAGGCGACTGGTGCATCCTGCGCCCGGGGTCTGCTGAGCTTTTCGACGCCGCTGGCAATGCAGTCCAACGCCCCGAACGGATTACGAATGCAGTTGCCGGCGGGCTGGACAAAGGTGAGTATCGGCACTTCATGGAAAAGGAAATCCATGAACAGCCTGATGCGATTGCTCGAACTCTTGCCCACTATATCGATACAGATACCGGTCTCATGCGACTTGATGAGATCTCCGGGTGGGCGGAAACAAACCGGCTTGTTGGCACCGCCTGTGGGACCGCGTACTACGCGATCGCCGTGGCAAAGTACTGGTTCGAGGGAATTGCGCGGTTGGCGGTCGAAACCGACATCGCTTCAGAATTCCGCTATCGCGATCCGGTCATCAATGAACGGGACCGCGCCCTTGTCGTTTCCCAATCCGGCGAAACGGCAGATACACTTGCGGCCCTGAGGTATTGTAAGAGCAAGGGCGCCAGCACAGCAGCACTTGTGAATGTACCAGAGTCCAGTATTGCCCGTGAGGCAGATCAAACCGCGTTCACTTACGCTGGACCGGAAATTGGAGTCGCTTCCACCAAGGCGTTTACTGCGCAGCTGGCCGCGCTCGCGTGCCTTTCCGTAGGCGTTGCTCACGAGCGAAAAGCGATCGATGATGAGAAGGTGCGCGAGCTCACGACCGCGTTGATGCAAATTCCGCGCTTGATTAATGAAGCGCTCGAAATTGAGCCTCAAATCATCGCCGTGGCTCACCATTTGGCGAATGCTCGTGATGCGCTCTATCTTGGGCGGGGCGCTTTTTACCCCTTGGCGATGGAAGGCGCGTTGAAGCTCAAAGAAATCAGCTATATCCACGCTGAAGGGTATGCGGCTGGTGAACTCAAGCACGGTCCTATTGCGCTTATCGAAGACGGAACACCTGTTATCGTTACCGCACCTCATGATGCATTGTTCGAGAAGACGATTTCGAACGTGCATGAAGTCGCGGCGCGTGGTGCTGAGGTCATCCTTATAACAGATGCTCAGGGTAAAGAGGCGGCCGGGGATGATATCGCGCATACGCTTCTCGTGCCAACGGCTCATCCGTTGATCCAGCCATTGATCGTTGCTGCGCCGATTCAACAACTCGCCTATCACACCGCGGTTCTCAAGGGCACCGACGTGGATCAGCCGAGGAATCTCGCCAAGTCAGTCACTGTGGAGTAAGCACAGCTATACCGTGTGCCGCAGAAAAACTTGGAAATATTTGCGCGGTTTTTGTGACTTTTGAGCCGGGCTTAAACCCCGTAAACGTTTGGCATCAATTGTCGATCTGTTTGGAGTCTGGTCCATGAGCGGTATGGTTCCCTTTATTGATCTCGAGGCGCAGAGGGCGCGAATTCAGGCGGAGATAGAAACCGCAGTCGCCTCTGTGTTGCGCGATGGTCGCTACATTCTGGGGCCTCAGGTTCAGGAGTTGGAGGGCCAACTCAAGGAGTTTTCCGGTGCCCCGGAGGCTTTGGCGTGTGCTAATGGAACAGACGCGTTGATGTTACCTCTTCTGGCCTGGGGTATTGGCCAAGGCGATGCGGTTTTTGTCCCGAGTTTCACCTTTGCATCTACAGCCGAGGTGGTGCCGTGGCTGCAGGCGTCTCCGGTCTTTGTCGACATTGAGCCTTCGACCTACAATATGGATCCCGACCATCTGGAGTCAGCGATCGAAGCTACTCTGGCGGAAGGTCGCCTGCGCCCCGCAGTCATTATAGCTGTGGACCTTTTCGGGCAGCCTGCCAATTATCCGCGCCTTGCTGCAATAGCTGAGAAATATGGCCTGAGACTGATTTCAGACAGTGCTCAGGGTTTTGGCTGTACGCTGGATGACAAGCATCCGGTGCACTGGGCCGATGCCGTTACGATCAGCTTCTATCCAGCGAAGCCGCTTGGGTGTTATGGGGATGGCGGAGCAGTGCTGGCCAAAGCCAAAGAAGACTACACACTCATGAAGTCTTTCCATGTCCATGGAGAAGGTGCTGAGCGTTACGAATATGCTCGTATCGGAATGAATTCGCGACTGGATACAATCCAGGCTGCAATCCTGCTCGAAAAGCTCAAGATATTTTCGGACGAAATTGAAGCCCGGAACATAGCCGCGCTTCGCTATGCTGACGGCTTCGGTGATCTGGTCAAAACGCCCCAGATTATAGATGGCGGGCGGTCCGTATGGGCACAATACACTATCGAAGTCGATGACCGAGATGGGTTCCGCAAAAGCCTAGCCGATCAGGGTGTGCCCACTGCGGTCTACTATCCTATCCCATTGCATAAACAGGCTCCTTACGCAGTTTATCCGGTTGGCCCGCAAGGCTTGAATGCTACAGAGAACGCTGCCGGCCGGGTGGTGTCCCTGCCGATGGATGGCTATCTGGGTGGTGAGCGCCAGCAACGGGTGATTGACGCGGTCCGAAATGCGTTGAGCTAGCTATAGCGGCTTCGCCGGGCAACCTACCGCGATCACCTCTGCGGCTAGGTCTGAAACAACGACAGCACCAGCACCGACAGTGGTATTGGCTCCGACAACCGCGCCCTGGCGAATTGTAGAGCCAACTCCGATCAGCGTGTTGACGCCAATTGCAACCCCCCCGGATAGCGTCACCCCCGGCGCGATGTGAGCGAAAGCGCCCACACGGCAATCATGATCGATCGTTGCTCCGGTATTTACGACAGCATGCTCCCCGATATGGCAGCCGGGATTTATGGCTGTTCGAGCCATGATCGTTGCGCCATGACGGATGTCGACGTCATGACCGATGGTCGCGCTGGGGTGGATTGCTGTGAAGGGTTTGGCGCCTGCGGCCTCTGCGCTCTCCACGACTTTTTGCCGCAACCCCTTACCGCCCTTCACGGCACCAATGCCGACCAGGAAGTGGGTGACAATGCCATTGCGCACCAAGTCGGGCAAAGCATTATCGTCCCCTAGACATGGCAAGTCGAGCCAGCCCTGTTCGCCTGGTGCGATGAAGCCAGCGATTTCGAG
This sequence comes from Alphaproteobacteria bacterium, assembly GCA_018222865.1. Lineage (GTDB taxonomy): Bacteria > Pseudomonadota > Alphaproteobacteria > Caulobacterales > Maricaulaceae > Maricaulis. Next base: position 213,936 of record JAAEZM010000001.1, on the reverse strand, counting down.
TTCAGCTGTATCAGCGCGTCTCATGCACAAGAGGATGTCTGCTACGACCTTCGCATGTCCTCCTGCGCCTAGTATGGCAACTCGAGGGCTCATTGGCCTTCACTTAAGCTAAAGGCCTTCGCGACGCCATGATCGGCTTCGAGGAATGTGCGCAAGCCGGCGACGATACGCGAGGCGGCATTCCCATCTCCGTAGACATTCTTACTGGCCTTTGCGCGTGCTTGCAGCGTTGGTGACCTTGCCTCGGCCAGTGCGGCACGGATCGCTGCTTCATCGCCGTTCACATCGATAACATTTGTGGATCGTTCTCGTCCGCTTTGCCGATCTCCGATATTTACCACCGGGAGATCAAAGGATGCTGCTTCCAATATCCCCGACGAGGAATTGCCAACCATAACGCTCGCGGCGCGCATGGCGGAGAAATAGCCCTGCGCTCCCATGGTTCCGACCAAGTATGTGCGATCCGGCCTTTCCGACACGAACGCTTCCAGCTTCTGATTGACCGCTCGGCCCGCCGTGTCGGCGTTCGCGCGCGTGAAGACGATTGGCTCGGGGTCATCGCGAACGGCCTGCCACAATGCATCCAGCTCAGCAAAGCTGCGTTCCGGTTCCAGAGTCACCGGGTGATAGGTGGCAAGGATGAAAGGGCCAACCTCGGGAAGGTTGAAGCGCCTGGCCAGTTCGTCGCGTGACAAGAATGGTATCTTCTCGAGGCCATCGAGAGCAGGGGCGCCGCTGACGACAACCCGATCCGCACCTTCCCCCATCGCCCGGATTCTGCGGGCAGAGAGTTCCGTTGCTGGGAAGTGGATATTCGATAGCTTGGTCAGCGAATGCCGGAGCACATTGTCGATAGCGCCTTCGGTTTCTTCGCCACCATGGATGTGGGCTAGCGGTATGCGAAAAGGCAGCGCGGCGAGCGCCGCTGCATGCATTTCGAACCTGTCTCCTAGTATTATCAGAGCATCCGGTCGTCGGCGTGCAAATGCATCAGCAAATCCAAGTGTAGTGAGGCCCATGGACTTGGCGATTCCAACTTCGCTGTCGGATGACATCAATCCTTCAACGTTATCCCAGACTGGATGACCGCTCTCCTCAACCAACTTTGCTGTCAGCCCAAACTCTGGAGAAAGGTGCATGCCGGAGACGAACAGCCCATAGTCCATATCAGGTGCAGCTGCGAGCGCCTCCAGGACGGAACGATAGATGCCGAAATCGGCTCGACTGGTGGTTATAACGCCTATGGACCAAGGTTGAGTGGTCATGATCCAAGCATGTCCCAGCTAATCAGTTCACCTTCTGCGATGGGACGAGACGCTCTACGGCCCACGACCTGCCCAAGATACTTCGGCGGTAGGCCGTTCCCGGGGCGTTTGGCTTCAAGATTATTTGCATCGAACACTTCCCCCGCTGAGATGTGTCGAGCCGCTACGATCGAACGCCTGGCAACCCGCGCGGTGTCGGCTTCTGGTGGTGTTGGTTGCTTGCGCCCGTCGCCCAACGCTTTTTCGACGGCGCGTACATCTGAAATCATGGTGGCCAGCTCGGCCGGTTCGAGCGAAGCGGCGTGGTCCGGTCCGGGCATATTCCGGTCGATTGTGAAATGCTTCTCGATCAGACGGGCACCAGCCGCTATTGATGCGAGCGATATTGCGCTTCCCTCGGTGTGGTCGGACCAGCCGACCGGGCGACCAAAGGCCATTTCGATCGTTTGCATGGCGCGCAGATTTGCTTGCTCCGGTGCCGCGGGATAGTTCGAAACGCAATGAAGTATCGCGAGCGGTGGGTTGCCCGCTTGCTCTATCGCGTCCACGGCTTCCTCGACTTCGCTAAGGGTCGCCATGCCAGTCGAGATTATGACGGGTTTTCCAAAGCGTGCGAGGTGCTGAAGGAACGGCAAATGCGTCAGGTCTCCCGAGGAGACTTTAAAACGGTCAACTCCGAGCTCGTTCAGGAAATCGGCGCTATCCTCGTCAAACGGTGTCGAGATGAACTCAATACCGATCTCCGCGCAGTGATCTCGTACCTGCCGAAACTCTGCCTCGGTCAGCTCTAGCTTCTGCAGCATATCCTGCTGACTTTCACCCATATCAGGTGCGTTTTCCGTCTGGTAGCTCGCCTTCTCGGCTGTTTTTGTCGTCAGCTTGGATGCCTTGAAGGTCTGGAACTTCACAGCATCCGCGCCAGCTTCATGGGCGATGTCGCACAGGCGAAGGGCATTGGCCAGGTCGCCATTGTGGTTGACCCCGGCTTCCGCAATAAAGAAGACCTTGTCATCGTTATGCTGACGTCGAAAAACCATGAACACATCTCTCTGTTTGCGCTACGTAGCGTGTAGGCCGGGTATAGCTGAGCCTTCGGACCGGTGACACTATCGAAAGTAAGCGTCAATGAAAAAAATTGTCTCCATAGTCACACGAACACGCCGACGCACGGCTTTCCTTGAACGAGCGCTTAAAAGCGTGGTGGGTCAGGTTCTTCCATCAGATATCTCGTTGGAGTGGGTCATAGTCAATGATGACAACGAGACCGACGGTCTCAATGAAGTTGTCGCGTCAGCACAAGCTGAGGGATTGATGGTCAAGCTTCTGCACACCGGATGCGATTCGGGCATCGGGCGTGCGGCAGCGGCAAATTTTGGCGTAAACGCGAGTTCAGGATGGGCCTTCCTGCTTCATGACGATGACGACGCGCTCGAGCCTGATGCGATCGGACAGCTGGCCGGCCGTTTGCAGTCTTGCGCGAGCCTCGTCGGCTGTGCGGGCGGAGTAGTATACGTCTGGGAGATGGAGCAAAACGGTGTTTATGAGGAGCAGCGCCGAGAGCTGGCTTTCGCGCAGGATTTGCCGCTCGCAATCTCACAGATAGCCTATGCGAACCCAGTCCCGCCTATCGGTCTACTGGTCCTTCGAGAGGCCTATGACCGGGTCGGTGGGTTTGATGAATCCTTGCCCGTTTTAGAAGACTGGGATCTCCTGCTCAAACTGGTCCTTGAGGGGGACATCGATTGCCTATCCCAGCCAATCGCTCTCCATTATCGACGCGAGGCTGTTGGCGATGCAGCGAATTCAGCACATTCAGAGCACGAGCGTTGGGGAGTGCTTATCCGGAACCGCTTGATTAGGGATGATATCCGCAACGGCCGAATGGGTTTGAGCCACTTCGCCGTCATCCACGATCGTCTGACATCGGAGCGGCTGAGCCGGCTGCTTGAGTCACTCTCGCGCTGGAAAAGAAAAATAGGCCTATGAGGCAAGCTTGACTGCTTGCCGAAGCGCCGCAGCCGGGCTATCGATGCGCCGTCATTTTCAGCAGTATAGCGAAGAGATTACATCCGTGACAAAAGCGCCGTTATTCTCGATCGCGACGGGTCGCGATACTTCAATGTTTGTAGATGACTTGGCTGGAAGGTCCGCTGACTTGCGCGAGCAAGTTGCCGGGTCACGCATCCTCGCGGTCGGCGCGGCTGGGTCAATTGGGTCGAACACCATTCGAACCCTGCTTAGATTTAAGCCAAAAGCGCTTCATATAATCGATCAGAATGAGAATGCTCTTGCTGAATTGGTGCGTGAGCTCAGATCATCGCCCGAGCCACTCGATATTGAGGAGTTTCGAACCTTGCCGCTGGATTACGGATCTGCGGCGATGCGTTCTTTGCTTGAAGGCGAAGGGCCTTATGATCGAGTTCTGAACTTTGCTGCTATTAAGCATGTGCGTTCAGAGAAGGATGCCTATTCGATCCTGCAGATGTTCGACACGAATATTGTGAAGCAGGCACGTTTTCTGGATTGGCTCTCCAAATACTCCCCGAGCGCGGATTATTTCAGCGTCTCGACCGATAAGGCTGCCAATCCCGTTTCCTTTATGGGCGCGACTAAGCGGATCATGGAACATGTGTTGTTTGATCCGGAATTGAGCGGCGCGATGAATGGCGCGATTAATTCCGCTCGGTTTGCGAATGTTGCGTTCTCGAACGGCTCGTTGCTCCAAGGGTGGGAGCGACGCATGGCGCGGCGTGAGCCGATGGCCTGCCCTAAAGGAATTCGGCGTTACTTCGTAAGTCTCGAGGAATCTGGCCACATTTGTGCCCTGGCGAGTGTTCTTGCGCCAAACAGGACAATTGCCATTCCGCGCTTGGACCCTGTCCAGCATTTGCGGCCTTTACAGGAAATCGCGGATGCATTCGCGCGCTGGCATGGGTTTGAGCCGGTGCATTATGACAGTGAAGACGAGGCAAAATCCGCGTTGGATACGGACGCAGCGCAGGGGCGTTGGCCCATCATCATAACGCCGGCTGATACGGGTGGCGAAAAACCCTACGAGGAATTTGTTGGCGCAGGCGAAGTTTCGGTCGAATTCGATCTGGAGGGCTTGTTGGGCGTTAAGTGGGCCGGGCTTCAGCATGGTGGATCCATGGGCGAGTTGTTGGCTCATGTCACACCTGCGGTGATGGGGACTGCCGCGGCCGAAGCCTGCACAAAAGAAGCTCTGAAAACAATGATTGGCTCCATCGAGCCCGCCTTCCTTAGTGCCCATATAGACTCCAACCGAAACCTTGATCAGCGGGCATAGCGCCGCAAACAGGAGACAGCCAATGTCCTTTATCCCGCTCGCGATACCCAATACCGGTGAACGAGAAGCACGGAATCTACAGGCTTGTATTGAAACAAACTTTGTTTCCTCCGTAGGCGCTTTCGTAAACGAATTCGAAGAGCGGATTGCGGCACTTTCAGGCACAGCATCTGGCGTCGCGATGGGCGCTGGCACTCAAGCCTTGCACATTTCTCTGCTGGCTTCCGATATTGGCCAGGGCGATCTGGTCATTCTCCCCAGTTTCACCTTTATCGCGAGCGCTAACGCCATCAGCCACGCGGGCGCTACACCGTGGCTGATGGACATCGAGCGAGACTCCTGGACACTAGACCCCGGTCAGGTTCGCGAGGCGCTGGAAAGCCAAACAGAGCGGCGGTCTGGTGTGCTCAGACACAAGGCAACGGGCATGCGGGTCGCGGCCATCATGCCGGTCTATACGCTCGGAACCCCAGCGAGCATGAAAGCGATCAATGAAATAGCGAAGGAATATGGCCTTCTGGTGATTGCCGATGCTGCGGCCGCTATCGGCGTAAGTTATCAAGAACAGCCCATTGGAGCAGTGGCAGACCTCACTTGTTACTCCTTTAATGGCAACAAGACGATCACCTGTGGCGGTGGTGGGATGATTGTCGGTTCTGATGAACAGTTAATGGGCCGCGCCCGGCATCTTTCGACGACTGCCCGCGCTACCGCAAATTACGAACATGATATGGTTGGTTACAACTATCGAATGACCAATGTTCAGGCTGCGATCGGATGTGCCCAGCTCGACCGGCTGGATGATTTTCTGACCGCAAAACGCAAGATCCGCGATGCATATCGTGAGGCTTTTGAGGGCCAGTCTGGCGTGGAGCTCTTTCCTGAGCCTGAGGATCGGACATCGACATGCTGGTTTTCAGGCTTGATACTGGACAGTCAAGAGCGCGTCTCGATGGTCTGTAGCGAATTGCGAGAGCAGAGTATTGAGGCCCGACCCTTCTGGATGCCGGTTCACCAGCAAGCGCCATATCGCCGCGCTCTCAGCGAAGCCATGCCGACCACGGAAGAGCTTTGGTCGCGAATTGTTACGCTTCCATGTTCGACATCACTCGACGCGGCCGATCAGCAGCGGGTCATTGAGGCGGTACGGGCGGCCATCAAATGAAGATCCACGCCTTTATTACCGCGCGGGCCGGCAGTAAGGGGCTGCCGAGGAAAAATGTGCTGCCATTCGCTGGTAAGCCGTTGATTGCCTGGACAATCGAAGCGGCACTGGCGGCGCGGACACTTGATCGTGTCTTCGTTTCCACAGATGGCGATGAGATTGCCAAGGTGTCAGAGGAATGGGGTGCGGAAGTCGCATGGCGACCAGCTGAGCTTGCTAGTGACACTGCACTGCCGAAGGATGCTCTGCGCTATCACCATGATGCCATGAGTAAAGATGAACGTCCCGATGTAATTGTGCTTCTACAGCCAACTTCCCCACTCAGATTGCCGGCTGATATCGACGCCTGTGTCGACGCAGTGGTTCAGGAGGGATGGGACTCTGCTTGTACCTTCAAATCCGCAGATACCAATCCCCACCGCGCTTGGCGCGATGATGGCGGTCAGCTCCGTCCCTTCATCGAAAACTCGAACCCCTGGGCGCCCCGTCAGGCTCTGCCAACTGCAATTCAGCTTAATGGCGCTGTATATGCTGTTCGCACGGATGTGTTCTTTGCCGACTCCTCCCCGTCCTTTCTTGTGGGACGAGCGAAGGCTGTAATCATGAGTTCCGAGCGCTCCGTGGACATCGATACGGCGCTGGATATGCGTCTCGCCGAGGTGACTAAAGCGCATCTTGATGCGGAGGGGAGTTCGGAATAGCCTTAGGTGACAGGGGTTGGACGGCTCAAGCTATCATCACCGAAAAACACTGAATTGAAGACCCGCATAAGCGCAAGGTGCGGTTCTGTCATGTCCTCAAACGTGGGTAACGGGCAACGACCTGCTGTCATTAATTCGGCGAACGCTGCGCTCATCTGGCTAGCGAAGAGCATAGGAAATTCTGTCTCAGACCATTGCCAGTCGGAGTCTTCGGCTTGGAACAGCATCTTGTTTTGTGCCTCGAACAGGATAAAGCGACCCGCGCTCGACAGTATGTCGACCGTGATTCCGGATCGGCTGGCCGTGTCGCAAAGGATGTCTACTCGGCTCCCGCCGGAGCCGATGGCTCCTAGAGTGCCGGATATTTCCTTATAGCCGCCGCGTTTGTTCTCAATCGGCTCGGGGTCGAGGCGATGTGAATCAAACTCGGTGAAACGCTCTCCTGTGATCGCGCTAAACGCTGCAAGAAAATGAATGACGTTCGATGCCATCGCCCAGTTAGAGCCTGCAACGCGCGCTTGTACTGGTCCCCGCCCCTTTATGCGTGTGGCCAGGTTGAGATAGCCCGGCCATGCTGGTCGCGGACAATTCACCCAGCAGCTTGTTCCGGTCTTAGCAAATAGTTCTGCTGCCAGACCATAATGCTCTGCCTCCGTGAAAAGGAATTTCTCAAGTATGAGGCGCTCAACACTAGTGTGGGCGAGGAGTTCATTCGTCGCGGACCAGCGATGTGATGACGTGGTTGAGATGATCGCGAGGTCAGCGTGCGTCGGCAGGTCGTGCAGGCGGTTTACAAACTCCACCTTATGCCCATTAGCATCCGCTGCGGTGGATACTTCTGCAGCCCGCGTCTGGGCCAGTTCGAGGCTCTTTGGGTTTGGGTCAAAACACCAAATCGTCAGCGATTGTAGGTTTGCGCTATCGATACCAAGAAGGGATTGGAGGGTGCGGCTACCGATATTGCCGCAACCCACTAGGACAATTGTTTTACTCATCACATCGCTCTGTCTTGATTGGGTTTGTTAGGCCTCGGCAAACACGTGTTGCGCTCGATCAAACTCTTGCTTGGTGCCGATGTCGAGCCAAAGGCCGTCAATCGCGTGAACCCGACAAGTATGACCTGCGGCCACCAGATCGGAGAAAAGTGTAGGCATGTCGTAGAACTCATCACGAGGCACCGAGCGATAAGCTGCTGGTGACAGGCAATAAATACCGGCATTGATGCGGTGGGAAAGGGTCGGTTTCTCGACCGTGGACTGGTACACTTCCCCTTCAGCTTCAACTACACCAAACGGTACAGTGGTGCGATGTTCCCGGGTGCACATGGTTGCTGCGGCACCACTCTCCAGGTGCTTGTCTGCCAGAATCCGGAAATCGACCTCGGTGATGAGGTCGCCATTCATCACGATAATCGGTCCGTCAACATCATCCCCAAGCAAGGACAGGGCGCCACCTGTTCCCATACGCTGTTGCTCGCGAAGGTAGGTCACATTGATTCCGTGCTTCTCGCCGGAGCCAAAATACTCTTCGATCACGTGGCCGAGATAGTTGACTGACAAGAAGAAGTTCTGAAAGCCCTGATCTTTGAAGCGATTAATGATCCGCTCGAGAATAGGTCGGCCACCAATTTCCAACATGGGCTTCGGACATTCCTCGGTCAGTGGTCGTAGGCGCTGTCCAAGACCACCAACAATCAGAACCACGGGAACATCGTGCTTGAGATCCACCCGAGGGTCCGAGAGCATCATGAGGTCAAGCAATTCGCCGTCATCCGATACTATCGGCATCTGCCGGATGCCGTGGGAGCGCATCCGTGAACGAATGTCTGATGCGGAATCGCTTTCTTTCGCGATAAGCGGCTTCGAGTTCATCGCCGATGACAGGGGGTCTTCCAGATTGCCCTCACGCAACAAGGCTCGACGAATATCGCCATCTGTAAGCGTGCCAAGCAGTTTGTGGTTGGCATCGCTAACCAGGATGATCTGAATGCGGGTTTGATCAAGAACCCGCATGGCCTCGCGCAGGGGGGCCTCTGGAGATAAGGTGATGCTTTCTAATTGTCTCATGGCTCAGGAGCGGTCCTGTTAATGGAGTGGCTGACATGCCACGATTACGTGACAATCTGACGTAACTAGCTGTTCGTACTCGAGCTCGTCGAGTTTTCTAATGCATCTAGCCGCGATGAGAGATTCGCGAATGCCCGTGTGGCTTGAGCGGTAGTTTCAGACTTCATCTGGCTAACGGCTCGGTCTATGCGCGCACGGAGGAAAAGCGCCAGCGCGATGAAGCCGGCCGCATTTACACCAACCAGCAAGGCGAGCAAAATGTCCCAATCTATAAGCATTGTAGCCCCAAGCCCGATGCAAGCCGCGATGGCGAAGGTGAAGGAGAAGCTCGCGGCAGGATAGACCTGGGCGACGTCTAGCTGCTTCACCGCCCAGGCGACGATGCGTTTTGCGAGACTTCTACGCCCTATTCTGTCTATTTCAATGGGTTTCTTGCCGATTTCTGGCGCTGTCCCTGCAAGTTTTCCGCTTTCATGTAGTTTCGCCAACTGTGCGGCCAGAATTGTGAAGTGTTCGTCCAGATAGGCGCGGGAGGCCCGTGTCGCGAAGAGAGGATGCTCGATAAGCATTGCTGCTATATCGCGTTGATACTCACTTTCTGCTTCGTGCTCCCAGTGAGCATCAGCCCCCCCCCGACTTGCCGATTTCGTGATCCCGACCGTCGTGATCGTGCCTGGGAGCGCGGATGCCAGGGGAATTGCTATTGCAGTCAGGACATTGCGAGTGGCAACTAGAGGCAGGATTTGATCAGGCAAGAGCATGCCTTGTTTCGAGGCATCGACTGCGAAGGTCCTAGCCTGCAAATCAGAGGGCCAGATCTTTCGAACCAGGGGCGAGAACTCTGCCGGGTAGACAAGGTGGAGGCGGGACTGTCTTTGTTGCTCGATAAGGCGCTCGCGGTGAGCCTTTGCGGTTTCGGAGGGGCCCCAGTGTGCGGCGGCATCCCACGCGATATAGAGGTCGGCGTGTCCAAGCATACAGGCTGTCGTGAGGCCGCGCGCACCTATTGCAATGACGAAGTCGGAGTTTCTCAGGTGCTGCGTTTTATCAGGGACCGGGCCACTGCCAACGATAACTGTTCGCTGCGCTACCTTGCTCCTCGTGGTGAGGAACTCCACAAGGCTGGTATCAGTGACTTCAGACGTCAGTTTCAGATGTCGGGCGAGGTTCGTTATTACACTCGCTGGATTGCCGGTATCGCAAAGCGGGTCATCGAGAACGGCGCGTCGCTGAAGCCATAGAGGAGCCGCAAGCAGCCTAGGCTGGTCCCAGGCCAGGATGAGATCGGCTGCGCGCGCTCTATCGAGTAACGCGGCGGTACCGGTGTCTCCGTTCGAAGAGAACTCTATGGTCCAGTCCCCGGGGAGAATTGCGCTGAGAAGCCACTCAGCCCTGCGTTTCGCACGCTTGGCTTCCGGTGAGTTGTCAAACTCGGGAAAGCAGCAGGCCCTCGGGCGGTCAGAAGCACTGCTGCGCGAATTCATGCGATTTCTGATGTGGGGGTGATCATCCGATTGAACACACGCAGCCTCGACAGCTGATCTCGCATTGTCAGCAGATCTTCATGGTCAGGATTCTCCATGAAGCAAGAGATCATATTATAGAGCCCGGGTTTCACGCCTTCAGGCTCGGCCATGATCAACTCAACGGGTGTCATTCGGAAGCTGCCCGAAGCCATTTCCTGAAGTGTTTCCATGGGCTTGAGGATTAGTCGGCGTTTTGGTGTGCAAATCTCCAGCCCCCAGCGCCCAGCTGAGCGCCAGTCCGCGTGCCAGGAATAAACCCATTCATCGATTGCTCCCGCCCCGGAGTAGGACACCAATGGCGGCAAGGCTTGAGCATCCCCTCGGGTAAAGGCCTGGACCGGGTGTTCCGGAACCTCTCCCGGCAGTCCGGCGACGAAGAAAGCGCTATCCACAACGTGGGTTGAATTGGCAAAGAACCAGTTGGACTTGACCTCAGCCCCATGCTTGTCGATCGAAGCGATAAGCGGTCGGTTCTCGTTGAACTCGATCAGCATCGAGGTCAGACCGCCATCTTCTCGCACGCACTCTCGAGCTGTCTGCATGGATGGAAAGAAGCGACGATTATAGGCAAGGCGAATTCGGCTGTCATGATCGGCGGCGGCAAGCTCGGCGATCTGGTCCAGCGTCGCACCTCCTGGTTTCTCAAGGAGTATCCGGGACACGCCCGCATCCATGAGGTGCTGTGTTACCGGCCCCAATTGAGCGACATTGACAGCAACCAGGGCATGACTTGGAAGGGATTTGAGAGAGGCAAGCTGGTCTTTCAACTCGCCTGTCAGCGGGCGGGTGCCGGTCGCCGCTTCGAAGGCGTCCGCCGAAGCTTCACCACGTCCGCAGACCGTGACATCAACACCCAAGGCCTGCGCTGCCTTGAAATGCTCAATGGACATCGGGCCTGCGCCGACGAGAAGGAGGGATTTGCTCATGGAGTCAGCCTAAACCAATCTCAGGAATTGCCGTGATCAGTCCGTAGACGTTTGCCTCGATAAGTGCAAATCATCAATCAGGTTTGATTGGTAAAACTAAGCCGGGGCCTATCGTCGGCTTTTCCCTGAGCCAGCTTATCTCGGCGCCGAATACTTAATACTGAAGTTCCCCAGTTCATTCTCTGCACCTGCTCGCATTGTGCCAATGGCGCCAAGTCGAACCTTGTTGCCTTGACGAAGCGTGTCAACCAGAGCGATCAAAAACGCTTCGCTTACTTCCTCAATTACAGTTGACTTGTAGCCTGTTGACGCGGCGACGATGGCAACTAGGTCTCGATACTTTGTCGTCGCCAGAACATCCCCGGAACCGCCTGACTTATTTTTTTCCCCTGAAAACATTCTACCCCTCCTAAACCTGAGCTTAAGAATAGTTAATCGCGCAAGTGGTAGCAACACAAAACGGCGCTAAGGGGAGGGGTTTTCGCCCTTTTTTTGGGTTTTATTGTTGCGCTTCGCGCCCTTGGGTGGTATTTTGCGTTTGGGCGCCTTGTTGCTTGGGGGTAGCTGCAGGTTTAATATCAGGATCAACGCGTCGAATAATCCCATTATCTAGCCGGAAGATGTTCCCATCAAGAAAGCTTGAGAGTCTTTTGGGTATTGAAACGTGGTAAACACACAGGCTTCGTTCGTTCAGCCGCTCAAGAACGGCTTCCTGATTGTCCCGACCCAGATTTACAAAGCTCTTTGAATCCCAGAAAAGATTAGCTTGAGGGCTTTTTTTGTGTATTTGCCAAAAGCTTAACATGGCGCAACCGCGGTCGCTTGCGGCCATCCCAGAGCTGCATGCATCGAGCACTTCGTTAATCAAGTCCTTCGAAAATGGTAGAGTTCCTGCCTCTAGCCAATCGCGAAGCTCGTTAGTGTCGGAATCCCCAACTGGTTCGGCCGTCTGACTCGATATAATGGCTGGTTGATTTTGGGAGGTTGATAATACTGAGTTAATCCTCAGGACTATTGAGCGTTCAATATCGGGCCCTCCAATCCAAAAGAAACGTCTAGGCAAAGGCTGCCCATCTTCAGGTATTAAAGGTATTGAAGATAAGTTTGTCAGACTCGATGAATCTCTCTGGTATAAAAAGTCTAGAAGGTGGCCGATTAGTGGGCTGTAGCTCGCGATAACTACTATACTTTGCGTTAGCTGCGAAAGCGCCCCTGATGCCATGCGGAAGCCAATAATCACCAAAGCGATTTCCGCTAGGTTGAACTGACCTTCCAGGTGTTGCTGAGTGATATACAGCCCGACAGCGCTTATTATTAAGAGTGCGCTTAACCTGGAGACAAGTAGACTAACGGGTGACAACATCATGCGTCGCCCATAGGCGTTGAGAAAACTGGATACCCGTTCGTCTGCAACGTGCTCCTGAGCGGCGGCCTGCATTGAATCTTCTCGATTATGAAGGTCCATCGACAGCAGTAGTTTCTCAACTTTCTGCCTATCGGCTTCGGATTTAGCAGCTCCTCGTTCAATCAAACTACGCATGGTTTGACTGCCCCACTGGCCAACAGCAATATGAAGAGGCACGCTTAAGAGTGCCAAGAGTGCTGCGATGCCCACGATCTCCGGATAAAACAGGATGCCAAGCGTTAAAGTGGTCAAAAGAACGATCGCGGGCTGTGGCAGCATCAGTACGTCGGTAACCGCACGCGAGACGTATCGGCATTCTCTTCGTAGCGCCCGAGCCATGCCGCGTTTTCCAAGCGATAAAGGATAGTATGAATCCGGAAATCTAATAAGCTTGGCGAGCGTGCTCTCGATCATATCGCTGAAGGAAATACGACGATAACGCGCAAGCTGGATGCCCTGTGCGTAGTAAAGTAGCGCTGATGCCGCCATAAATAAGAGGAACGCGGCAGCCGCAATTACGATGTTTGAGAGCCCAATATTCGGCAATGGAAGCGCTGGGAAGCCGCTAGTGGCACTGCTGCTTGTATCAATGTTGGAGATAACGCCAAGTAGCGTGCCATACGCAGCAACTTCAAACAAGGTAGCGAGTATACCTGTTATAAAGAGCGCAAGCCCGGCACCTTTGTAGCGCTCGATCGCAAGTAGGAACACTCGGCGCCAGCCCCCAGTAGGTGCAGCTAGTGCTCCTTCAAAATCGTCGCTGTCATCGAATCCAGAACTCATAGTCGAATTTCTCATACTTCCTGTACTGCGCGTGTGCAGATTTTCTATGCGTGTAGTTTTCTTGCTGACGGTAGAGCCAATCACAAGAAGCGTCACGAATTGAAATGCGCGATATACACTTGGTCTGGTGCTTCCGAGGCGTTTGGTCGCAGACTTGTTGCATTGCGAAGCGGTGGATAGTGTAATCAATGCGGGTGTAGGTTAGATGGCTGACCGTACTCGGTCACTACAATTTATTGGGGGCTTAAGTGCCGCAGGAACTAACCATCATGCAAAATGATTGTCGCGTGAGGCGAGGCAAAGATGTACTTCAAGCTGAAGCCTCTGCAATCGAGCAAATTATACCGCTTTTGGGGGAGGAATTTTCCACCGCAGTGGATCTGATCCTGAATTCCGGCAACTATCTCGTCGTGGTCGGCGTTGGCAAGTCCGGCTTGATCGGTCAGAAGATTGCGGCGAGCTTTGCGTCGACCGGTACGCCGTCTTTCTTCATGCATCCGACGGAAGCCAGTCATGGTGATCTGGGAATGCTCGCGCGCGGTTGTGTGGTGCTGGCGATCTCGAATTCCGGCGAAAGTCGTGAGATGCGTGATGTGCTGTCCTATGCGCGGCGGAATGAAATCCCGGTAATCGGCATTACGCGAAATGTATCCTCGACGCTTGGTCGTTTTAGCGAGGTCGTTTTGCGGCTGCCGAATGTGCCGGAGGTGTGCATTAACGGTATGGCTCCGACAACATCGACGACCAACACTCTGGCTTTGGGGGATGCGCTTGTGGTCGCGACCATGGCGGAGCGAAACTTCTCCCGCGAGGACTTCGCGCACCGCCATCCTGGTGGCAAATTGGGCCTTCAGCTCCAAACCTTAACCGACTGGATGAGCCTGCATCCACACGAACCTCCGCTTGTGCGCGAGACGGACGATATGCAAAGCCTCGTCATGACGATCTCAGATGGCCAGAACGGTTGCGCTGCTGTGGTTGACGAAGATGGCCGAATGATCGGCATGATCACTGATGGCGATTTGCGCCGAGCCATGGATGAGAGCTTTATGAGCAAAACGGTGGCCGACGTGATGGTCGAAAGCCCTTACATGCTCAATGAAACCATGCTTATGAGCGAAGTGGTGAAGCTGTTCACCGAGAACCGGATCTCAAACGCATTCATCGTTCGAGATGGCAAGCCTGTTGGTGTCGTTCATATCAAATCCCTGCTCTTGGAAGGCTATGTGTGAGGCTGAAAAATGACACGTCCTATTCCTGTCTTTGTTGGTTATGATCGTCGCGTGCCTGTTGTCTATCAGGTCGCGGCACACTCAATCGTTCGCCGTTCGTCCATGCCTGTCGCGCTGACCCCGCTGAGCATGACGGCGCTGCAGGCTCAAGGCCTGATGACCCGGAAGCTACAACCGAACCAGTCGACTGAATTTTCGTTCTCCCGTTTCCTCGTCCCTCACCTGATGGGGTATGAGGGTTGGGCGATGTTCATGGACAATGACATGGTCATGCTTTCGGATATCGAGAAGCTATGGGCGCTGCGTGATGACAATTATGCTGTTATGTGCGTCAAGCATAATCATGTCCCTGAGGCCGGGACCAAATTTCTCGACCAGGAGCAGACAGTTTACGAGAAGAAAAACTGGTCCAGCGTGATGCTGTTCAACTGTTCCAAGTGTAAGGCTCTGACCCCAGAATACGTGAACTCCGCGTCTGGTCTCGAGCTGCACCGCTTCCATTGGCTTGGCAATGATGATCTGATCGGAGAGCTCCCGCCGAGCTGGAACTTCCTGGTGGATTATTCGCCGGGTGAACTCGAAGATCAGGATATGCTGCACTATACCGATGGCGGGCCTTACTATGAGACCCATCTCGATTGTCAGTTCGCCGATGTCTGGACGGATGAGCACAAGGATATGCTGACCTCGGATGAGCGTTCGCTTGGTGAAGTCTTTCCAGATGAATTCCGCGAGGACGAGCCGGCTGAGTAAGCTCGCTTGACCAATTCCGCTTGCAGGGGGCATGTGAACAGCGTGCCCCCTTTTTTGTAACCGAGCTATTGTCCACTCAGCTGTGGGCGGCTTCGGGGTCCTTGATTTCGACCTCTCGGGAAGGGCTCCAGTTCTGACGCATTCCGTCCTTTATCACTTCAGTCAGTTTTTCAAGTGATGTCCCGTCGACCATGGCCGGATTGTCTTGTCTGTAGCGTTCCTGATTGCGTGCCTGTTCCCTGATGAAGAGTTCGTCACTCATATACCGTTCAATCGCATTTTTCATATCTTCGGGAGTCCGCGCGACATAAGCAAAGCCGAACTCATCCATGGGAACGGGAAGCGGCGTCTCTGTGAACTTTGCGATTATTAGTTTACGGCCCAGAACCGCAGCCTCGGTTCCGACATTGGAAAAGATGGTGATAACGATATCACTGGCCGCAAGATATTCTTGGATTTTCTCATCGGCAACGACGCTGACGCGATGATTGGGATTTGCATCGTCGCAAATATCGCGCAAACGATGCACTTCTTCGGTTGAGGTCCGAGGATGTAGCTTGACGATATGCCTCACAGGCCGGCCGTCGGCGGTCTCTACATCCGCAAGCGCCCGTGAAATGACCGTGGCTTCCGCATCGAACCCGACCTGGGCTGCAAAGAGTACAATCACCTCTTCAGCATTGAAACCAAGCTCCACTCGAGCCTGATTGCGATCAAGTTTCCGTAAGTCCTTCAGGTAGTCGAAGCGCGGTGTAGACATCACGTGAACCTTCGTAGGGTCCGCGTCAAAGTGTTCGATGAAGACGCGCTTCGACCATTCATCGATCGCGGTAAGATACTGTCCGGTCGGCGCTGTATAGGTATAGCCGCCTGTCATGTAAGCATTCTGCAAGGTAATGGAGAGACGACCATGTGCCTCCGCAGTTTTGTGGGCGATATCCGCATGCCACTGACGACCAGGGCAGGCCAATGAGACGCCTCTTGGCTGACTGAACCACTCATCGCAATACCGGTGCCAGATGAAGGTCTCTGGCAACCAATTGCGAACGATAGTGCTCAGAATCTGAAGCGCTGCGTTCTTAACTGGAGGAGCAAGTTGTGTATGCTCGACGGATTGAAAAAAATCGTGCCGAACGAACTGCGACAAAGTCTTCAGCGCTTTTGGGGGCGCCTCTGACACTGTGCTTCGAAGCTTGGTAAGCGATACGGTATCGCTCAGTGATTTTCCATTTTCACAAGATAGGAGATCAACTTTAAGCGCTCCTGTACTAGCATCATTGATGTCAACCGCTGTGACATGAACACCCTCTGCCAGGCTCTGCTTTAAAACCGGAAGAAGTGTTGGAGGCACGGTTTTCAGATTCCACGCGGTGGTCGCAAGCACCCTGGCTTTTGCCCCAGTCGAAATTTTCGGAGTTTCAAAGTTCTTTGTCCAATGCTCCAAAGCCCCACGCGCTTCAAGGAGCTTTCTAGTTGAAACTGTTGTTGCAGGGGGCGACTCATCAAGCGTCGGGGATTTCAGGTATTCCGCTAGTCCAACTGTTTCCCAAGAAGCGTCCTCCAGAGGAAGGAGGGTTCTAATACCATGACTACTACCACGTATTTCCGCTGCAAGGCGGCACAGGAAGTTTCGCGTCTCGTCATCGGTGCATGCTATGGTGAGGGGGCCATTTCCTGAGCGCCTGATTCCGGCTCGAAGTAACTCAATAGACTGCACTTCACGAATTAGCTGCGGACGCGTGCGCAACCAGATGGCATGGCGGCACTCGGTAAGAATCCGACTTGTTTCCGGTAAGCCCTCAAAATGCCGACTTAATATGTCTATTAGTCGTTCTGCTAAGGTGTTTGCTGTTAGTACTCCTGCCTCAAAATCGCCCGCCGTGTCTGCGGTGAATTCGCCGCTCTCGATAATGGCGTTCCCAGGGAGGAAGCCTCGGGCCTGTGTCTTGTCCGAGGTATAGACAGTAAGATCATCTTTGGAGCGATAGAGTGGTGGAAGGTCCGATAGGAGAGTGTCACGAGCAACTAACAGCGTATGACGGGGCTTGAAAGTTCGCCGAAGTCTTGATCGCGCAGGTCGTGATTCCGCTGAGGCGATTTGCGTGCTGTCAGAGCTTGATCCTGCCAAAGCCTGAACCAGTTCTGTTATCTTCGAAGTCGCGCTGCATGTTTGTACGTGCGCATTCTTCAAAAAATATGTCTGTTTTTCGGTGACTTCTGCTCTGAGGTGTGGGGTGATAGCCTTATCGACAAGAGTTTGGAGTTGTTCGGGGGAATCCGCTCCAGCAGCAATTCCCTCTTTGTCGAGCTGAATAGGGGGCTCCCAGTCCAAGTAGCGCGGTACAATGACGGGTTTGGACAGCAGTGCAGCTTCTCGTGCCATATTCGAGTAGATCGTCACGCACGCATCCGCAATCGATAAGATGCTGACCGGGCTTTCGGTGCGTGAGAAAATCACTCTGTCAGCCAAATTCTGGCGCCCAAGAAGGCGTCTATATGAGCTCTCCCTGTCTGTTGTCTCGCGTGGATGCAGGCGAATTATAAGCCGAGTGTTTGGCGAGTTCTCCATCATGTTGGCCAACGGCTCGACAAGCATGGCCATACGTGACATTGGCTGCAACTGGCTAATCAGAAGCACCGTGCGTTCGTCAGCTCGAACACCGAGTTGCTCACGCAGGCTCTTTCCGTCTACGAGTTCGGCTTCGAGGCGCACATTATCGTTCTGTGGAGCGCCGGTGAGGATTACCTTCTTCTCGTCAAACCCCAAGTAATTAGAGTAGATATCCCGCGCTGCTGTATCGATTACAGTTGCGTGCGTCGCCACTGGCGCTTTGTACTTAGGGTGCCGGAGGATGTTCAGGCTCTGAACATCAATTATAGGTAATCGGTCTTCCGCACCATATCGGTCTTCCGCACCATCAAGTAGGCCCGCGCAGATTGCTCGTGTCATCCACTGGCGAGAAGTAGACGCTATCACAGTGCGCGGAGGGGCGAGCTTCGCGAGTTCCGACGAATAGCTGTGAGAGGCAATCGATAAGGGCAGTTGTTTTTGAAGGAAGCGGGCTATTGTGTCGCGAACGATCGGAAATGTATCAATATTTTCAAATCGAAATGAGTCATTGTGGTCGCGGCCGAGCTGCCAGGCTATGTCCTCGCAACGAGAACTGTCGACGGGGTCGACATTCATTGACCTCCCAAGGCGAGACAAACTGATAGACGCAGCTTCGGTGTCTCTGCCGTATTTCATTAATTCGGGAGTAACTTCAGATTCCGGACTGAGGGATGCGTGCAGGAAAATTGGAAGGTCGCCATTTTCGCTGCGATGTGCCTCGATCAAATCACGACCAATAAGGCGCAATGTCTCCTTGTAGGCTGCAGCTGAATCCGCATGTACGACCAGAGTGTAATCGATGCCTCCTAGACGCCGGGCGATCCCTTTGGCGGATCCAACCGCAAAAGCGGTCGCGCGCTCGAGCGTCTTTGAATAGGTGCCTTGGAACCGTATCTCGTCAGCTCGATTAATTGTCTTTCGATTGTCTCGCGCATCCCCTCGAATTGACGCGGACATTTCGGTTGCAAAGTTACTTATCTGAATCTGATCTTTGTGGGCGAGACCAACGAAAGTGTTGCTCTTGCTCAGGTCTTCAGAGAGGAAATTCCAAACTTCTGGAAAGTATTGCGGCGTGTTGCCGATCAGCAAAATGCCTTCATTCTTGGGCGGTTGCTTCAATGCTTCCTTAAAGCAAAAAATCAGGCTCAGCCGTGCGCTTATCCTATCAAACAAAGCGGTTGAAGCGGCCTCTGTCAATCTTGAAGATATTGCTCGTAGTTCATTGCAGTATTGAGTGCTGACAGTTTTTATTGCGAGTGAGCTAAGCTCGTCAGAGAAGTTAAATAGTCTGGTTCCAGTGGTGGATATTTCATTGAACTGATCTCTGAGCGGAGCCGAAGAAGATCTTTCATTCAATCCAAGTGCATCGATCTGAGCACTGATATCTCCAAAGGAATAAAACTTAAAAAATGTATCCTGAAACCTTCTGTCATTTAGAAATTCAGGAGCCTGAGCTCCGGATTCCAGGAAGACATGAACTGTTTCGAATTTACTTAGCTTGCCGATGTTATTCTGACTGTCGGCATCACCGCTTCTGCTCGGTTGAGCCGCATGAAGGACCACGAAAGTCGATCTGTTAATCAGCGGAGCGGCAAATTTTCCGAACACTCGATTGGCCAACGAGGTTGTTTGCTCGCTCGAGGCTCCAAAGTGTCGTGTCAGTGTAATGACAAATCGAGCTATTAACCCCAGTCCAATTGAGTTGAGGAGCTTCAGGGTCATTACTACAAAATTGACTGCTATGCTTCTAGGCGAGGGCGTATCTTGGATCGCTCTTCGGCGTGAAAACTTCGCGGGGCGTTCGCCTTTCTTGAGGTGGCGTAGTTCATCTTTAGTGAATACGTGCGATGATGCTCTTGCGCGGCGCTCAGTGCTAAGTGGTAGGCTGTTTATCAGCCGATATACCGTTACACTTAGAAGCCTATTTCTACCAAGTAAGCGCAAAAGCCGGATGGCGATGTTAGTGTGCCATTTCGTCCGCCCGCGAGACTGACGGATTCGGCGCATTGTGCGCTTGGCGCTCGGACTTAAGGCGGTTTCTCGTGTGCCGCCAAGCTTTCGGAGTTGCCGCAAGCGGACTTTTCCAAAGATGTAGGTCTGAAGGCGGAGACGTCTGTCGGGGGCAAGTGGCGCGTGACGAACGAAGAAGTGAATGGGGCCGGCCAGCAACGGGGACCTAGAGAGCGAGCGAAGTGTTAGTATTGCGGCGTCTTTTAGCTGTTTCATACTGCTTCAAGCCCAATTGGCGCAGGTCCAAAAATGTGCGGCGTCCAAAAATCCCGCTCATTCTCCTGAGGCTAAGGTTCTTCGGAGCCAAAAAGCGTGTCTTAAATCAGGCAGTTTACTGGTTGATGGTGGCCTGATCGACCTGTGCCCCAGTCGTAGTTTTCAGCCAGATCAATGATTTCCTGCATCATTTGTTAGCTTGAAGCAATAGGAAACCTAATCCTCGGCGTGGTGCCTTCTAATGCTGGCTCTGACCGTCTGGCCGAATAAACCTCGCCTGATCAGCCGGAGTGGAAAGTTGCCCTGCTAAAAAACTTGCCATGTGGTTAAAATCCGCTAATCGAAAGCCGGTGGGCGGGTTGGAGACTAGAGACGTTTTTTGTCGCTAGCCTAGCCTTTGACAAGTGAGGTGGTTTTTTATGGTCGAAGTTAAAGTAAAGAAATTTCTTGGCATCTCACTTGAGAGAAAGAGATATGGTTTCTTATCGAATTCTGTCACTAGCGATAGTCTTCTAGCGGGTGAAGTCGAGCAGTTACTCGCTAAGCGACAGCAAGTATCGATTTTTCATACTTTCAAGAGCGATGCGGATGGCGATTTTTTTCACCCAGATGTAAGCCGCTCATTTGCGAGTGAACTGCGGTTTGCTGATGGAGAGCGCAACAGTATTTGGAACAGTGAGCTTAAGAAGAGCTTGCGCGAACGGATCGTTAATGGCGAAAAGGATGTCGGGGCGTTCGTTCGCAGCATTTTCCCAAGCTTAAGTGATGATTGGGCGGAGCGGCTTAAAGTCATCGTTGAGATGTACTCGCTTAATCACGACCTGCTAACGGCGCTAAAATATGGCGTTGTAGCTTGTGAAGTCGGATCAGATATTTACCAGGCGCTGTGCAGATTCACAGAACGTTTGAAGGCGGAAGAATTAGACTGTTTCTATACGTTTCATTTGGGGCATCTTGACTACCTGCTTGAAGTCGCATGTGCCGATGCTGAATTAGAATTTTGCATTCAGCCGATAGAGGTGGACGACGAAGAGCAATACAAGCGGCGAGCAGTCGAAAAGAATTCAGGCATGCTGGAAGAGTTGCGATATCTTCGCAGCGTCGATCCGGGTGTTGTCGATTACGTCGGGGGCGATCCCGTCATCCCGTTCGGGCTAAAGCTTTTTGCTTCTTATTATATCGCAGGGGTTATGCCTGGTAACATGTGGCCGCCCATGCGCTCCAGCATTTTCCAGGATGAAGCTGATATCGCCACAGACGTTGGCGGTGAGGATCTAAGCCCACAGATCGACGGCGATGAGCTTGATGCACGCTTGGTAGAGGATGACTATGTCGCTCGCTGCAGCCCAAGCCTGAAGTCGCTGCCCAGAGTTCGCCCACTTAGCAGGGACGGGCGGACACGTTGGAATAGGGTGCTCCGGCCTAGCGATGAGAGAAGCTATGCGATAGTCGCGTCTTCACGTAGCGGGGTGAGTTGGCTTGCAGGTGTTTCAGAGAAACTGCTTGCGGACGGTAATCAAGTCCTCTCGCTTCAACTTGCCGAAAGCGATCCGGCGTTTGCAGCCATTCCGAACTCTCTTGGATGCTTGCAGATCCAATCAGCAATCGTCAAAACGACTGAACCCATCTGGTCAGAACAGCTGCGTAGTAGGGCGGCGCAGTTGCTTAGAAGGAAAGATGTGGACTTCTGGGAGGTTCCAGAGAAGCTGCTTCGTTCAGTGCCGAGGGAATGGCGTAGGCGTTTGGCTGACATCGCTGTGATGAACCTGCACGTTCACACGCCAATAAATGCGATAAAGACTACCGTTGTCTCGTACGAACTTGCTAGACGTGTCGAGCGCTCCTGTAAGAAGCTCGCCCGGGAATTCGTTCGAAGCCGAGTAGCTGTGGTGGTTAGTCGAGATCGCGGAGCTACAAATTGGCTGATAGCAGCTGCTGCGGCGCGAGCCGGGGTTGAGCTGTTCGAGCAATCTCAGGCGGTTGCTAAACGCGACATGATGCGCCTTCAAACGGGTGAAGATGGGGCCGCTTACCAAAGCGCACTCCATTCGCTACAGCGGACGGCGTCTGAGATCTTTGATGCCACCAACGAACAGCCCGTTATTCCAACCAGTCTTGGCGTTTTTTCAGCCTACTATCTCGCTGGAATGTTTTCTGACAGCCCTTGGCCGTCCTCGGCAAGTGGCGCTGTGTTAGACGAAGTAGAGGAAAAGGCGAATACGCTACAGGTGGCAAAGGTCGCGTCTCAGGTAGCACCATGGCGTTTGGTGCTAGACAATAGTTTGAGGAGCTTGGGGGAATATGTTGCGAAGCCAAGAGGCGCGCGGTTAAGGCGGGTAACGCAGCATCTCGTTAAACGTCCGCGCAAGTATGCCATCGTCATTTCAACGCCTATGTGTCGCGACTGGTTTGCTCAGATTTGTCGGGATCTTAAAGCAGATCGAAATGAGATCATTCTTCTTAATGCGTCTGATTTTGACATCAACAGGAGCAATAGCCTGCCCGGCGTAAGTAAGATAGTCGATATTCGCTTCTTGCGTGAATATCAGATCAAGGGCGCAGAGCAGGAGCGTGCAAGGCGTGAAATCCAATCTAAGATTGGGCGCCGAGCATCCGACTATGAGAATATTATAGAAGATATGATCGCGAACCAGCCGTTGAGCTGGCACCATCGGTCTTACAACGCCTTGGTCGCCTATCTTGGACAATATACTCCGACGGTGGGGCTTAGGGGGCTAGCCAAAGCGCTCGACTACGCAAATGCTCTTCGATTGCACAAGAAGCGAATGGTCGAGGTTTTGTCGCAACACAAAGTGGACGTGGTCGTCAGTCGTTATCGCGGGCATCTGAATTGGATTATCGAACAAGCGTCGCGCGTCGCCGGGGTGGAACAATTGCAGTTCCCGGATGCGGTTACTAAACCGGCAGCTTTGAAATTGCGTGCTTATGACAAAAATTCCGAACTCGGTGGAATGATCCAGGCGTTCAAGGAAGTGCAGCCAGATCGTGTTGAAACTATTGATGGTAAAGACGTTTTGCCGCTCGGAGTGAGGGCCTACCTTGGATTCTATGTCGCTGATATGTTGCCGCGCAATCCATGGGCGTCTCTCCACGCCGGCGCAAAGGTGAAGGCTAAGGATGAGTGGATCTACGATTACGCCGTATCTCGCCGAATTCCACATAAGTCGATCGAGCGAGTAGCTCACCCGCTGTTCAAGTTCGACAACCCCTTAGAAGAAGGATACGTGCTAGTAAATGTCGCTGCTAATGTATTCAGCGGCTTGGAGCCAAATGATATCGTCGGAAGCTACGATGGCTATGTGGGCGTCCTTGAAGACATCGTGCGAAGCCTAGGCAAGCAACAACGTATCGTTCTTAGTTTGCACCCGAGGATACGCAGCGACGAGGTGTTAACACATCGTCTGAGGGGATTAGGTGAAGTTTCAGATTTGCCGGCGCCAGCCTTGCTCCGCAAAGCTTCGCTTTTTGTTACCTATATGTGCTCCAGCGTGAATTTTGATGCGCTGCGGGCAGATGTCCGAACGATAGCATTTCCGATATTTGACGCTAAAGTGGTAACACCGCCCGAAGAGCATTATGTCACCTCATCAAGTCGCTTTAGCGTTGCTGAGAGTCGGGACGAATTGATGCATCTTACATCGCTGTTCGCTGCGAGTCGCAGGACTAAATCCGATGTCGAGCTGCACGTAGTAAACTAAGCAGCCTTTCAACGGATCTTGCCTAAAGCCACAAGAAGAGTTGTTCAGCATCTGATAGCCTGGCGTGACATTTATTAGAAAGTCGCTAGCGAGCGCGCTTGATTTTGCGGCAGCCTTAAACCACAAGCGCCGTAGTTAATCGATCAAACTAGGATCTCACACATGATAAACATGCGGCACGAGCGTTCCACCTGGGCTTTGGGCGATGACCGTCCGCTGGCTGTGATAGCGGGTCTGAACGTGCTTGAGGATTTCGACCTGGCTCTTGAAGTGGGAACCGAGCTCAAATCCATCTGTGAAGACTTGGGCCTGCCCTACGCGTTCAAAGCGAGTTTCGATAAGGCCAATCGCTCGTCAATCACGTCCTATCGCGGCCCGGGCGTCGAGAAAGGTCTGGACATTCTCGCCAAGGTCAAGGGTGAGCTCGGTGTTCCGGTTTGTACCGACGCACACGAGATTGATCAGGCAGACCCGGTTTCTTCGATTGCGGATATTATTCAAATTCCTGCATTCCTTTGCCGCCAGACGGACCTTGTCTCTGCGATCGCCCGTGCGGCGGAGAAACATGATAGCCTTATCCATGTGAAGAAAGCGCAGTTCCTTGCGCCGTGGGATAGCAAGAATATCATCAGCAAGATCGGCGAAATTACAGAGACGCCTCGCGTAATTATGTGCGAGCGTGGCGCGAGCTTTGGGTACAATAATCTGGTCGTTGACATGCTGGGCATCCCTGCAATGCGGGCGCTCGGAGTGCCGGTCACAATAGACGCAACACATGCTGTGCAGCTCCCCGGAGCAGACCCGCGAACATCAGGCGCATCGACTGGTGGTCGCCGAGAGGGCGTACCCGTGATTGCTCGCTCAGCCGTTGCCTCAGGTGCCGACGGTGTCTTCCTCGAGTTCCATACGGACCCGGACAAGGCCCTGTGTGATGGGCCGTCCTGTCTGCCGCTGGATAGCGCCCGGGCCTTGTTGACTGAGCTGCGTGATATCCGAGCGGTGGTCGCACGCAAGTAGGCCTATTCCAGAGCAATCCACATGAAGAAAAAGCCGGTCTCAGACCGGCTTTTTTTAACTGATGCAATCTCAATGCTGCGGGTACAGCATTCAGGGTTTATTTTTGTGCGCTGCCCCCCCATATTCGCGTTCCCGGTCGGCTTCGGGATATACATATTGGAATTGATGCGGAATGGCTGGGCAGTCATGGCATCTAGTACCGAAGAAGACCGACGAAATGTCTGAGATACGTGAAACGCTCAAACGTTATGCGGCTCGCTTCTCGCCTGGCGAGAAAGTGCGCGCAAAACCCCTGTCTGCACATCTAAAAGCGCTTGAATCCGAAAGTATCCACATCATCCGGGAAGTGGCTGCGGAATTCGAGCGCCCGGTCATGCTCTACTCGATCGGTAAAGATAGTGCCGTCATGCTGCACCTGGCTTTGAAGGCCTTTTACCCCGCCTTGCCGCCATTCCCACTCCAGCATGTGGATACCACATTCAAATTTCGGGAGATGATCGAGTTCCGCACGGCGGTAGCGGATTATCTCGGACTAGAAATGCGGGTTGAGATCAATCAGGACGGCGTCGCGCGTGGGATTAATCCCTGGGATAGCGGGTCGCAATTGCACACGCAGATTATGAAGACCGAGGCTCTTCGTGCTGCGATGAACAAACATGAATACGACGCTGCATTCGGGGGCGCGCGTCGGGATGAAGAGAAGTCGCGAGCGAAAGAGCGGATCTTCTCTTTCCGCGATACCAATCATGGCTGGGATCCCAAGAACCAGCGCCCAGAGCTTTGGCGGAATTACAATACCAAAATCAAGAAGGGCGAGAGCATTCGGGTCTTTCCCCTGTCCAATTGGACTGAGCTCGATATCTGGCAGTACATCCTTGAGGACAATATCCCGATTGTGCCGCTTTACTATGCAGCGCCGCGCCCGGTCGTGGAGCGCGATGGTCAACTGATCATGGTGGACGACGCCCGCCTGCCCATGCACTCGGGTGAGGCGCCGGAGCAGCGTATGGTGCGTTTTAGGACTTTGGGCTGCTACCCGCTTACCGGTGCCATTGAGTCCAACGCTCAGTCGCTTGAAGATATCGTCCTGGAGATGCTGACCGCAAACACCTCTGAACGCTCGGGGCGCCTCATTGATCATGATGAGGCTGGATCCATGGAGAAGAAGAAGCGCGAGGGGTATTTCTAATGGACACCATCACATCTCGCGATGGACTCTTAAAGCGTCTGACCCAATCTGGCGGTGAGGGCGGAGTGCTTCGCTTCCTGACTTGCGGCTCTGTCGATGACGGAAAATCGACCCTTATTGGTCGCCTCCTATACGATTCCAAACTCCTGTTTGAGGACCAGATCAACGTTCTTGAACGCGATAGCAAAAAACATGGGACAGCCGGCGAAGACATTGATTTCGCGCTCTTGCTTGATGGTCTCGAAGCCGAGCGTGAGCAGGGTATCACCATTGATGTTGCCTACCGCTTCTTTGCAACTGAGAAACGCAAATTCGTTGTCGCGGATACGCCGGGCCATGAGCAATATACGCGGAATATGGCCACCGGCGCTTCGACCGCCGACGTCGCCGTTATCTTGATCGATGCGCGTAAGGGGGTTTTGGTTCAGACACTGCGCCACACCTATATCGCGCGCATGATGGGCATTAAAAATATCGTGCTCGCAGTCAACAAGATGGATTTGGCCGGGCACTCCAGCGCCCGTTTCCACGAAATCGTCGGAGAATATCTCAAGAGCGCCGAGGGGCTGGGCTTTGACAGCATTATGCCGATCCCGATGTCGGCGCGTTTTGGCGATAATGTCAGCCACAGATCGGGTGCGATGACGTGGTATACGGGGCCAACCCTTATCGAGCATCTTGAAGGCCTCGATATCGACAGTGATCTGCAGACCCAGCCTTTCCGCATGCCCGTGCAATGGGTGAACCGGCCCAATCTCAATTTCCGAGGCTATTCCGGCGTCATCGTCTCCGGAACTGTGCGACCGGGAGATTCTGTCGTAGTCGCCCAGTCCGGTATCACCGCCAATATCGAGCGGATCGTGACTGCCGATGGCGGCTTGGAGGTCGCATACGCAGGCGACAGCGTTACGCTTGTCCTTGATCACGAGATCGATATTTCTCGCGGCGATGTCTTGGCCTCTGCCGAACAGCGTCCCGAGGTGAGTGATCAATTCGCCGCGGAAATTCTCTGGATGAATGAAGAGGAATTGCTGCCCGGTCGGTCCTATATGTTGAAGATTGGCACGGCGACGACGCCGGCAACAATTTCGGCGTTGAAGCACCGGATCGACATCAACTCCTATGCGAAACAGCCGGCCAAGAAGCTGGAAATGAACGGCATCGGTGTCTGCAACGTGTCCACGGCACGCCCGATCGCCTTTGATCCCTACCAAGACATCCGCGATATGGGGGCTTTCATCCTCATTGATCGCTTTACCAACCAGACGGTGGGTGCGGGGATGATCGAGTTCGGCCTGCGCCGGGCCTCCAACATTCATCAGCACGCCATGGATGTGACCAAGACCCAGCGTTCGCAGATCAAGAGCCAGAAACCGGCCATTCTCTGGTTTACGGGCTTGTCCGGGGCCGGCAAATCCACCATTGCCAATCTGGTTGAGCGCAAGCTCGCTGAGGCCGGTCACCACACCTATTCGCTTGATGGAGACAATGTCCGGCATGGCCTCAACAGGGATCTCGGTTTTACCGATGTCGACCGGGTGGAGAATATCCGGCGTATCGGCGAGGTCGGAAAGCTGTTTGTTGATGCCGGCCTGTTGGTGACCTGTTCCTTTATCTCGCCGTTTAAATCCGAGCGCCACATGGTGCGTGAGCTGGTAGATGAGGGCGAGTTTATCGAGGTTTATATCTCCACCCCGCTTGAAGTTTGCATGCAGCGCGATCCCAAAGGGCTGTACAAGAAGGCTAAAGCTGGCGAGATCAAAAACTTCACCGGTTTTGACAGCCCCTATGAGGAACCAGAAAACCCGGAGATCAATATCGACACCTCATCCATCGCGGTAGAAGAAGCCGCAGATACTGTAATCAGCATGCTGCGGGATCGCGGTCTCTTGGGGTGATCTGGGAATGATCTGAATGCGAAAGGGCTGGCATTTGCCAGCCCTTTTGATTTATCGCTCGACTTGAACCAGTGGGCGGGACTTAGATGTCACACCCCCAGGCAATAAAGCTGCCATTGAGGTATTCGACCGCTTCCTTGGCATACAGGAATTCTTCGCCTTCCGGGGTGGTTATGCGCCCCCCGGCCGCGTTCAGTACGGCATGTCCGGCGCCCGTATCCCATTCTTTTGTCGGGCCAAAGCGCGGATAGACATCAGCATTACCTTCGGCAACAAGACAGAATTTCAGGGACGAGCCAGCAGAGATCTTCTCCACCACGCCATGATCATCAGCAAAGGCGAGGGTTTTTTCATCCGCGTGCGAACGGCTCATGACTGCAGTCATGCCAGCCTTGGGGCTCGGGCGCGTATTGATCAGGGTGAGAGTATCACGCTCGACGGGTTCGCCAGCCTTGAGCGGGCCTGCCCAGGCTGATTTGCCGCCGACAAAAATCCGCTCTTTCGCGGGAGCGTAAACGCAGCCTGCGGTAGGGCGACGGTCCTCAATCAGTGCGATATTGACGGTGAACTCGCCATTTTTGTTGATGAACTCTCTCGTACCGTCGACCGGATCTACAAGGATAAAGGCCGCTCCTATCTCCGGGCGAAAGCCATTGGAGAAGCTTTCCTCTGCCAAAACCGGGATGTCCGGAAAGCTCTTGCGCAACTCTGCGAGGATGATTTTCTCAGCCGCCTCATCCGCATCCGTAACGGGGGATTTGTCGTCCTTGGTGCGTGCGTCGAAGTCGGAATTATAGACGTCCATGATTGCGATGGCAGCGAGGCTGCAGATGCGAGCAAATTCGAACGCCACAACGTCCTTATCGGTGGTGGAGAGCATGAGTGCCTCAGTTGACGGGAAGATTCATAGGATTTGTGCATAGGCGAAATGGACAGGTGAGCCAAGTGGTTGCTATGCGGGTGGTGATGGGTTTTAGGCATGACAACCGTAAAGTGTGGTGGGGCGATTTATGACAGCGCAGAGCGATATTTCCGTACTCATCGTCGCTTTTCGAAGTCGGAAAACCATTTTGGCCTGTCTCGCCGCTCTGGAGGCTCAGACCTGTAAGCCCCGTGATGTCCTGCTGCTGGAGAATGGATCGCCTGAAGGCGAGCGTGTCCAGGCCGAGGATGTGCCGGGCTGGGTGACTTTTGTGGAGAGTGACGAGAATCTGGGATTTGCTGGCGGCAATAATCTTTTAGCCCGGCAAAGCTCCGGATCTTGGATCGCGCTGCTTAACCCGGATGCCTATCCTGAGCCCGATTGGCTCGAAGCGCTGCAAGCAGCCACGCATGCTTATCCGCAAGCGGATCTCTTCGGGTCCACACAGTGGGCGAGTGGGACGGACCATGTGCTCGACGGGACCGGTGATGTTTATCACTTCAGTGGCCTGGCGTACCGGTCGGGGTATGGGAAGCCTGCTTCTGCCTTGCCGGAGGAAGGAGAGGTGTTTGCACCTTGCGCCGCAGCAATGCTGATCCGCCGGGAGGTCTTTGAGGCGCTCGGGGGGTTTGATGAAAGCTTCTTCTGTTACAATGAAGATGTAGACCTTGGATATCGCGCGCGATTGCAAGGACGGATCGCAATACAATTGAGGTCTGCCGTCGTAACCCATGACGGTTACGGGTCTTCCGGGCGCCGCTCCGAATTCGCGACATATTATGGTGTGCGCAATCGTCTTTGGGTGTTCATCAAGAACACGCCGGGTTGGCTCTTCTGGCTGCTTCTGCCGGTGCATATGGTGATCAGCGTATTGCTCTTTCTGTCATCGCTGCGATTTGGCCTGGGTGGCGTTTTCGCACGGGCGATAAGAGACGGCGTTCGCGACTTGCCACGGGTTTGGGCGCAGCGCCGCGCGACGCAGGAAGCGCGGACCGCATCAGTGCTCGATCTGGCCAGGACGATCAGCTGGAACCCGCTCAATCTTTTGACCCGAGCCGCTCATATTTGGCGCCCGAGCTCGGATCAGGAACAATCCTGAGCGTCTGCAACAGTGATTGCGACGCGCTCGAGATCAATAGTGTTGGCTCGGGCATTCGAAGCCGGCCAGAAGGCCATGAGTGACCGCCCTTGCTCCCACTGGCAGTTGGGCGGCGAGACCCTAAAAACTATCTCTTCGAACTGATCCTGCAGCTCGAACGTCTCCCAATCGCCCTGATTGCGACCGCCGGCAAACAGGTTCAGCTGCACCGTTTCAGCACCGTCCGTTGTTGCGCTGCGCAGGGTTGCTGTGATGATGAGCTCATAGCCTCGGAACGCTTCAATCTGATTTGAGGTCAGCGCAAAAAACGCGCCGCCGTGGGGGACGCCATCAAGAGGCCCCCGTGCGGCAGCGATCCGTGCGAAACTGTGCGCGCCTTCCGTCAAATAATCCGCCGTTAGCCCGGGGCCGATGGTCAAGCCCTGCAGGGCTTGACCTTCATAAACATACCCGAACTCACGTATTTCCTCAGGCTCAAGAGGTCTATCGTCCGCCCCAATCAGGATGGCTCCGCCGATCAGGCCGGAAATGATCATTGCGGTAAAAGGATAAAACGCCCAATCGGGCAAGCTGGGAATGCGCACGGGCGGTCTCTGAGTTTCTGGGTCTTCGCGAAAAGGCGCTATCTGGGCTGTTTGGCGTGTTCCCGGGCCGACGTCAATTCCCTCTCGATTCGAGGTGCGTAACATGCTGAAGCGGCCACAGAGTCAACACATAAAGCGGTGAAACTTGATACACCACTTGAACTTTTGCCCGACGCAGTTGATTTTATAGCCATGAATATGCGTTCCGATCTTGCCCAGGATCCGTTAGCTGAAGCGGTTCATCGCCTTGATGGGGCGATGTCGCGGATTGAGCGCGTTACGACGCGCTTGCAGACTCGAGTAAGCCGGGCTGAAGCAGCTCTGTCCGATGGGGTCGATTCCGATATCGACCGCGCGCGATTGGCAGAGGCGCTTGATCGCGCGAAATCTCGCGAGGATGAGCTCGCGGCGGCAGCGGAAGAGGCGGCAGAGCTTCTCGACACTGCAATTGAAGAGCTCCGCGCTCATGTGTCGGTAGAGTAGGGCGATGTCGAAAGTCACAGTCACACTCAACGGACGCGAATTCACCATTGGCTGCGAGGAAGGCCAAGAAGCTTATCTGGCATCGCTCGCGGCGTATCTGGATGAAAAAGTCTCCGGCATTTCCGGGCAGGTCGGTCAGATCGGTGATCTGCGGCTCTTGCTTATGGCCTCGCTCGTGGTGGTGGATGAGCTCAAGGAGGCTGAGCGTCGCTCTGAATCGCTGAATGCGCATCTCGACAAGATGCGTGATGAGGCGCGTGGCGGTGATCTCGCGAGGAATGGCGAGCGGACGCAACTGGCTTCTGCCATCGCTGATGCGGCGGAGCGGCTGGAGCGTTTGGCGCAGGCGCTTGAGCAGGAAGAAGGCCAGAAACGCGACGAGAGCGAAGACAAACCTGAAGACTTTGCGCAGGTCCACGCTTGAGCCTGGAGCACTTAGTCGCCAAATAGAGGGTGGCGGTGATCTGCAGCGTGCGACAGAACGTTTATCCTACCGACCGTATATCACCACGAGGGAGCTGCCTCTGATGAGGGCCGTGGCCTTTTTCATGCGGTGCCCACCTGATTTTTCGGGTCAGTGGGGATATTTACGCGCTGACGGCGCAAGCGGAGCCGCCACCCACTCCCTGCTGCTTCCCTCTCGTCGCGAGGCTGGCTATGTCGCGCGTTGATGTAGAGCTCCGTCGTGCCAAACACGAGATGCGCGATCGCCTGAAGCGTCTTCGTGCAAAAGCGCAAAGCGAGACCCCGGATGCGGGCGCCGCCCTTGCTGCGTGTTGGTCTGCTTGGTTCTCCCGATATGGTGACAGGGAGCGGCACGACAAATCAATCCTTGCGGGCTATTGGCCTTTGGCCAGTGAATTGGACCCCCGGCCGGTCATGCTGCGGAGTGATCTTCCGCTATCCCTGCCTGTCGTGACAGACCGCGATCAGGCTCTGGAATTTCGGTGCTGGGGTGAAGGCGAGCCGCTTGAGGCCGGGATTGCCGGGACTTTGGAGCCGCTGGTTCACGCACAAACAGTAAGGCCCGATATCCTTCTCGTCCCCGGCTTGGCTTTTGATGATGACGGATACCGTTTGGGATATGGCGGAGGGTATTACGACCGCACACTCACTCGCCTGCGGACAAGTGGCAAGGTTTTGGCAATCGGTGTCTGCTATGAAGTCCAAAGAGTGGATCGAGTGCCGCGTGGGGAATTTGATGTTCCCGTCGATTTGATCCTGACGCCCGAGGCCGTTGTAAACACGCCTCGTTGATTGTGATGGCCTGTAAGAGCCCGCTGGGGTAAAGTTTCAAAATGCCTTATCAGGTAGCCTTTGTTGAGAAACATAGCTCTGCCGAGCTGACTCATGCTGGCGATGTAGATGCGGATGAGATTACGGCGTCCCGTCTCGAGCTTGCCGCATGCGCCAATACGCATCTGGCCAGCGGAGCTGTTATCAATATTCTGGACGCCGAGATCACTGCAAACCCCGTTGAAATCATTGATAATGTCGAGGGTCTGCTTCGCGATTTTAAGTTCAATGCCAAACTCGCTTTTGTGGCCCGTCCCGAGGCGCAAGCCACCGTCTCCATGATCGTAGCGACGGTGGCCCATAAAAGCGGCTATAAGGTTGGTCAGTTCGAAGACTTGGAGGTCGCGCGTTGCTGGATTGAAAAGGACCCAGCCTCGGCCAAAACGTGCGGCTGCGAACCAGGGCACTGAGCACACAGACCTGAAGCGCCTATGACATATGCGGCGACCATAGGGTCAAATAAGCCGCGATACTCGCGAATGCTGTCAGGGCTGCTCCTATGAAAACTGATCCTGCCACCGTGATTTTGAGCTGATCACTGTGACTGTCCTGCGCTCGAAAGTACAATTCCAACACAGCCAAGGGGACGAGATAGTAGGCAAAGGACATCGAGATATCGTAGGGGCCTTCCAATGTCCGTGTGCTCGCCAGTTCGGTGACCTCTCCACATCATCGATGCAAGCTTGGTTGGCCCCCCAAAAAATAACGGGGCGCCACATGCGTGACGCCCCATTCTTCAGAGTTCCAAGGCCTGCTTAGTAGCGGTAGTGCTCCGCCTTGTATGGGCCGTCTTGTGCAACGCCGATGTACTCAGCCTGGTCAGCGGTCAGCTTGGTCAGTTTAGCGCCAAGCTTCGGCAGGTGCAGGGCCGCTACCTTTTCATCGAGATGCTTGGGCAGGATATAGACTTCGTTCTGATACTGCTCGCCCTTGGTCCACAATTCGATCTGCGCCAGCGTCTGGTTGGTGAAGCTGGAAGACATCACGAAGGACGGGTGCCCGGTCGCATTGCCGAGATTCACCAGACGACCTTCGGACAGAAGAATGATGCGGTGACCTTCGGGGAAATTCACGAGATCCACTTGAGGCTTCACATTCGTCCACTGGAAGTTTTTCAGGCTCTCAACCTGAATCTCGTTGTCGAAGTGGCCGATATTACAGACGATCGCCATATCCTTCATGCCGCGCATGTGGTCGACGGTGATGATGTCCTTATTACCAGTCGCGGTCACAAAGATGTCCATCTCGCCGAGGACGTCCTCAATGGTCACGACTTCAAAACCGTCCATGCAGGCTTGGAGCGCACAGATCGGGTCTACCTCGGTGACATAGACGCGAGCGCCAGCACCAGCGAGCGATTCTGCGGAGCCTTTACCCACATCGCCATAGCCGAGCACGAGGGCTTTCTTGCCGGACATCATGACGTCTGTACCGCGACGGATTGCATCGACGAGGCTTTCACGACAGCCATAGCGATTGTCGAACTTCGACTTGGTGACGCTGTCATTGACGTTGATTGCCGGGAAGGGCAGCTCGCCTTTCTTATGCATCTGATACAGACGCATCACGCCGGTCGTGGTTTCCTCGGACACACCTTGGATGGCCGCTTTGGCTTTAGCAAACCAGCCGGGGCTCGCCGCGATACGCTTCTTGATCTGAGCGAAAAGCGCCGTTTCTTCTTCGGATTTGGGGTGATCGAGAATAGACGGGTCGTTCTCGGCTTTCTCGCCCAGGATGAGGTAGAGGGTGGCATCGCCACCATCATCGAGGATCATATTGGCGGTTTCGCCGTTACCCCAATGGAAGATCGCATCCGCGTAGTCCCAGTACTCTTCCAGAGTTTCGCCCTTTGTCGCGTATACCGGAACGCCGGTTTCCGCGATGGCGGCGGCAGCCTGATCTTGAGTAGAGAAGATGTTGCAGGATGCCCAGCGAACTTCAGCGCCCAGCGCGGTCAGCGTTTCAATCAGAACCGCTGTTTGGATGGTCATGTGCAAAGAACCGGCAATGCGCGCGCCTTTGAGCGGTTGCTCATCTTTATACTCAGCGCGCAGAGCCATCAGGCCAGGCATTTCGATCTCTGCCATGTCGAGTTCGGTGCGGCCCCATTGAGCCAGAGAGATGTCTTTGACGACGTACGGTTTATCCGCTGCAAATTCCGTCATGACCGGTAGGTCCTTCTATTCAATCGGTGAGTATTTTTGATCTTGGATGTGGCAGGGGCCGGTGACCCGGCCCCTTGGAGAGTGTGCGAATTAGGCGAGCGATTTTAGCTCGTCTACCAGGTCGGTCTTCTCCCAGGAGAAGCCGCCCTCATCATCAGGTGTACGACCGAAATGGCCGTAAGCTGCGGTGCGTGCATAAATCGGGCGGTTCAGCTGCAGGCGCGTCCGAATTCCGCGCGGAGACAAATCTGCAATCTGCATCAGAGCGTCTTCCAGTTTCGCGGCATCGACTTCCCCGGTACCGTGAAGGTCCACATAGAGGGATAGCGGCTTGGCGACACCAATCGCATAGGAGACCTGGATGGTGCATTTCTTGGACAGGCCGGCGGCGACCACATTCTTTGCCAGCCAGCGGCAGGCATAAGCGGCGGAGCGGTCGACCTTGGTCGGGTCTTTGCCAGAGAAGGCACCGCCACCATGCGGAGCTGCACCGCCATAGGTGTCAACGATGATCTTGCGACCCGTGAGGCCGGCGTCACCATCGGGACCACCAATCACGAAATTGCCCGTCGGGTTTACGTAGAACTCGTCTTCTGGCGGGAACCAGCCTTCGGGAAGAATGTCGGCGACGACCGGGCGTACCAGCTCGCGAATATCAGCCGGGGTGAAGCCTTCTTTGTGCTGGGTCGAGACGACAACGGACGTCGCCCCCACTGGAATGCCGTTTTGATAGCGCAAGGTGACCTGAGACTTCGCATCCGGTTCAAATTCAGGCCGTGTCCCGGATTTGCGCAGATCTGCCATCCGCTTGAGGATTTGGTGCGAGTACAGGATTGGCGCAGGCATCAGTTCCGGCGTCTCGTCCGTCGCATATCCGAACATGATGCCCTGATCGCCAGCACCTTCTTCAGTGTAGGTGCCGGTCCCGGCATCCACGCCAGCTGCGATGTCGGTCGACTGCTCGTGGAGGAAATTCTGGAGCGCTGACTTTTCCCAATGGAAACCGTCTTGCTCGTATCCGATATCGCGAACGGCCTCGCGCGCTGCCTTCTCGATTTCATCGTTGGAGACTTCGCCGGCGCAGCGGATTTCACCCGCCAGAACAATCTGGTTGGTCGTCGTGAGCGTTTCACAGGCGACGCGTGCTTCAGGATCCTTGGACAAAAACAGATCGACAATAGAATCTGACACACGATCACAGACTTTATCCGGATGGCCCTCTGAGACGCTTTCGGACGTGAAAATGTAGGACGAACGGCTCACTACAATATCCTCATATAAAGATTGCTTTATGTCGGGGGCATAGACCAGATAAGGTCGATAGATGCAAGCGTCTTACACCGAACTGCGCGGCGCTGTCATATTTTACTGGTCAAAAACACTGTATAAAGATATCTTTATGTGCGTATAGTGTTGGCGGTGCCGAATGATGTGGGCGCTGTTGTGCCCAGGTTTTCCAGGGGTGAGGAGCCCGAAAGTGTCAGATCCCGTCGTTTCATTTGAGTTCTTTCCGCCCAAATCGGAGGCGATGGAGGAGACCCTTTGGGCGTCTATCCGCAAGCTCGAAGCCTTGGGGCCGGACTTTGTATCCGTAACTTACGGGGCGGGAGGCTCGACCCGTGACCGGACCCATCGCACGGTTCGTCGTATCGTGCAGGAGACTGATATTGCACCGGCGGCGCATTTGACATGCGTAAGTGCGACACGTCAGGAGGTCGATGAGGTCATTCGGGATTATTGGGAGAGCGGTGTCCGCCACATTGTGGCTTTGCGCGGCGACCCGCCCGAGGGGATTGGTGAGCGATATGAGCCGTTTCAGAATGGCTATGTGAACGCTGCTGATCTAGCCGCGGGTATTCGCGCCATCGGCGATTTCGAGATCTCAGTTGGCTGCTATCCGGAAAAGCATCCAGAAAGCCCATCTCAGGATTATGATCTCGACCTGCTCAAGGCAAAGATTGATGCGGGCGCGACCCGAGCGATTACACAATTCTTCTTCGAGCCCGAGATCTTCCTCGATTTCCGCGACCGCGCTCGCGCTGCGGGCATCACCATTCCGATCATTCCGGGGATTATGCTTCAGCCGAATTTCAAGGGGTTGAAGCGTATCGCCGGTCTTTGTGGCGCCAGCCTGCCCGGCTGGCTTCACGAGGCCTATGACGGGCTGGATGATGATCCTCAAACCCGTCAGCTGGTCACTGCGCATATTGCTGCCAAGCTATGTGATCAATTGCGTCAGGGCGGAGTGGATGATTTCCACTTCTACACGCTCAACCGTGCCGAGCTGGCCCTGTCCACCTGCCACTTGCTGGGCGTTAAGCCGCAGCCGCAACCTCTGCAAGGTCAAGCCGCATGAACCGACAAAATCGTGTAGATGCCCTGCGTCAGCTGGCGCGGGAGCGTGTCCTTATACTTGATGGCGCAATGGGTACTCAAATTCAGGCGCTTGGACTCGATGAGGCCGGCTATCGTGGTGAACGCTTTGTCGACTGGGCTAGCCCCATCAAAGGCAATAATGACATCTTAAACCTCACACGGCCGGAAGCCATCAAGGCGATTCATCAAGCGTATTTTGAAGCAGGCGCAGATATTGTTGAGACGAACACGTTTTCTGCAACCACGATCGCGCAGGCTGACTACAATATGGAAGGCCTTGCCGCGGAAATCGCTCGCGAAGGGGCTCGACTGGCCCGCGAAGCTGCCGACGAGCACGCGGTTAGGACAGGCAAGTTATCGGCAGTCGCTGGAGCGATTGGGCCGACGAATAAGACACTCTCCATCTCGCCGGACGTCAATGACCCGGGGTTTCGGGATGTCGGCTTCGAAGTCGTCCGCCAAGCTTATTATGAGCAAGCGGAGGCAATGGCAGAATTCGTGGACTTCATGCTGATCGAAACAGTCTTCGATACGCTGAATGCAAAAGCTGCGATTAAGGCTGTGCTCGATTTGCGAGAGGCAACCGGCGAGGAGATCCCGATTATGCTGTCGGGAACGATCACAGATCGTTCTGGCCGCACGCTTTCGGGGCAGACGGCCGAAGCGTTCTGGTATTCAATCCGCCACGCCCAGCCGTGGGCGGTTGGGTTGAATTGCGCGCTCGGTGCGGACGAGTTGCGACCCTATATTGCGGAAATCAGTCGGGTGGCTGACACACTCGTCCTAGCTTATCCGAATGCCGGTTTGCCCAATGATATGGGTGAGTATGACGAGACCCCCGAAGAAACCTCCGCTCATTTGCAGGAGTGGGCTGAAGCCGGCTTGGTGAACATACTCGGTGGATGTTGTGGAACTACCCCGTCACACATAAAAGCGATTGCGCAAGCTTCACAGCCCGCACGGCCCCGTCATCCTGTGACGCGTGATCGAGCTATGCGCTTGTCCGGTCTCGAACCCTTTGAACTCATTTCCTAAGCTATATTGATGACCATTTCTGTTTCCACATTTGTGAATGTGGGCGAGCGAACCAATGTAACGGGGTCTGCTCGCTTTCGCCGTTTAATCACCGAAGGCAATTACGCTGATGCTGTTGCGGTGGCGCGCCAACAGGTGGAATGCGGTGCGCAAATCATCGACGTCAACATGGATGAGGGTCTGCTCGACAGCGTCGAGGCTATGACGACCTTCCTGCGCATGATCGCTGGTGAGCCGGATGTCGCTCGTGTGCCGGTTATGATCGACAGCTCCAAATGGGAGGTGATCGAGGCCGGTCTGCAGAACGTGCAGGGCAAGGCGATCGTCAATTCGATCAGTTTGAAGGAGGGCGAAGAGCCTTTCCTGGAGCAAGCGCGCAAATGCCTGTCTTACGGCGCCGCAGTCGTGGTGATGGCCTTCGACGAAACGGGGCAGGCCGAAACTGCAGATCGCAAATTTGAAATCTG
The DNA here is from genome assembly GCA_018222865.1 of Alphaproteobacteria bacterium. Lineage (GTDB taxonomy): Bacteria > Pseudomonadota > Alphaproteobacteria > Caulobacterales > Maricaulaceae > Maricaulis. Next base: position 175,720 of record JAAEZM010000001.1, on the reverse strand, counting down.
TGAGCGCGCCTATCGCATCCTGGTGGATCGGGTCGGTTTCCCGCCGGAAGATATTATCTTTGATCCGAATATCTTCGCTGTCGCGACCGGTATTGAAGAACACAATGATTACGCAATCGCCTTCATCGAGGCGACCAAGCGGATCCGCGAAGGGTTGCCGGGCTGCCATGTTTCCGGAGGGCTTTCCAATATCTCCTTCTCGTTCCGCGGGAATGAACCCGTGCGCCGGGCGATGCACTCCGTTTTCCTTTATCACGCCGTCCGCAACGGCATGGATATGGGGATCGTCAATGCAGGCCAGCTGGATATCTATGACGATATCGATCCGGAATTGCGGGACTTGGTGGAGGATGTGATCCTCAATCGCCGTGATGACTCAACGGACCGTTTGCTTGAGGCCGCGGAGAAGTATCGCGGGCAGGGCGTTGGCGCTGAAATGACCCGCGATCTGAGCTGGAGGGAGGCCGCGGTCGCGTCACGTCTACGCCACGCCCTCGTGCATGGGATCAACGAGTTTATTATCGAAGACACGGAAGAAGCGCGGCTGGAATTTGATCGCCCGCTCCATGTCATCGAAGGCCCCCTCATGGAGGGGATGAATGTGGTCGGCGACCTGTTCGGCGAAGGCAAGATGTTCCTGCCGCAGGTGGTCAAGTCCGCGCGCGTCATGAAGCAGGCGGTCGCGCATCTAATTCCTTTCATGGAAGAGGAAAAAGCCGCGGCCGGAGAAGAAATCACCTCGGCTGGCAAGGTCATCATGGCCACCGTGAAAGGTGATGTGCATGATATCGGCAAGAATATTGTTGGGGTTGTCCTGCAGTGTAACGGCTATGAGGTGGTCGATCTCGGGGTCATGGTGCCCTCCGAGACCATTTTGGAGACTGCGCGCAAGGAAAACGCCGACATTATTGGCTTGTCCGGTCTTATCACGCCTTCGCTTGATGAAATGGTTTTTGTTGCTCAGGAAATGGAGCGGCAGCAGATCGATATCCCGCTTCTGATCGGAGGCGCGACAACGAGTCCGGCTCACACCGCTGTGAAAATCGATCCGGTGATTGATGTGGCGCCGGTGGTTCACGTTCTCGATGCGTCCAGAGCGGTCGGTGTTGTTTCGAAGCTGCTCTCTGATGAGAGTGAGGCCTATGCCGCCGGTGTCCGCGATGACCTGGCGCGGATCCGGGAGCGCCGGCTCGCCGCACGTGCTGCCAAAGCCCGTCTGCCGCTGGCCAAGGCGCGCGAGAACGCCTGGAGCACGGATTGGCAGTCCTACACCCCACCGGCTCCGACTTTCACGGGCGTGAAGCATTTTGATATTCCGCTGGCTGAGCTGGTAGACTACATCGACTGGACGCCATTTTTCTTCACTTGGGAGATCAAAGGCACCTACCCGTCCATTCTCGATGATGAGAAGAAAGGGGAGGTTGCGCGCTCTCTATTTGCCGATGCGAAAGCGATGCTCGAGCGGCTGGTGGCCGAGAACTGGCTCCAACCGAAGGGCGTGATCGGTTTTTGGCCTGCTAATCGCGACGGCGATGATGCGGTACTCTACACAGATGACGGCCGCGAAGAGGTTCTCGAGCGCTTTTATGGGCTCCGACAGCAGGCCGCCAAGACGAGTGATAATCCGCATGTCGCGCAGTTCGACTTCCTGGCTCCTGTGGGCGAAGGAAAGGACTATCTGGGCGGATTTGCTGTGACCGCCGGCGATAATCCAGACAAAAGCGCTGAGTTTGCAGCGTCTCAGGATGATTATAACGGCATCATGTTCAGCGCCCTGTCCGACCGCCTGGCCGAAGCAGCCGCGGAATGGCTGCACGAGCAGGTTCGCAAAACCCATTGGGGATATGCCCCTGGCGAGGCTTACTCCAATGTCGAACTGATTGGTGAAGCCTATGCGGGCATCCGGCCAGCAGCCGGCTATCCGTCCCAGCCGGATCACTCCGAGAAGCGCACGCTTTTCAAGCTCCTGGAGGCGTCTGATCGAGTGGGTATCGCTTTGACCAATTCCTTTGCCATGACGCCAGCCTCTTCGGTGTCGGGCCTTTATCTGTCGCACCCTGATAGCCATTATTTCGCTGTAGGTCGTATTCTGACTGACCAGGTTGAAGACTACGCGAAACGCAAGGGGTGGACGCTGGCAGAGGCGGAGCGCGCGCTCGCGCCGATCCTGGACGAGGCCTAGTTGCCAGCGCCTGACTGGTCTACCCGCTTGGACATCACCTGCGGCATGCGCCATATGAGGGGGTGAGTTACAGGAGCGGGTCACGATGCGATTTGCATTTTTCGGAGACATTGTCGGCAAGACCGGCCGAAAGGCTGTCGAGGCGCATCTTCCTGGCCTGCGTGAACGCCTGTCGCTCGATTTCGTGGTCATCAATGCGGAGAATGCCGCCGCGGGCTTTGGCATCACAGAGCGTATTGCAAACCAGCTCTTCGATATGGGGGCAGATGCTCTGACGCTGGGCAATCATGCCTGGGATCAACGCGAGGCGCTTTCCTATATTGAACGCGAACCGAGACTTCTGCGTCCCGCCAACTACCCCGTAGGGTCAACGCCAGGAAAAGGCGCCAATCTGTTCGAAAGCGCCAGCGGGCATCGCGTTCTAGTGATGAATGTGATGGGTAATCTCTTCATGGAAACGCTCGACGACCCGTTTGCGGCGGTGGAGCGCGAACTTGCGGGTGCACCCCTGGGCGAGGTTGCCGATGCGGTGATCGTCGATATCCATGCTGAAGCGACCAGTGAAAAGAACGCGATGGGTGTATTCTGCGACGGCCGCGCCAGCCTTGTCGTCGGGACCCATACCCATGTGCCCACAGCCGATGCGCGTGTGTTACCCGGTGGTACGGGTTATCAGACCGACGCTGGCATGTGTGGCGACTATGATAGTGTAATCGGCATGGACAAAGAGGAACCGCTCCGTCGTTTCACCACCCGAATGCGCACGGCGCGTTTCGAGCCGGCAACCGGTGAGGGGACACTCTGTGGCACTTTTGTCGAGACAGATCCGGCAACCGGCCTTGCCCGCAGGGTAGAGCCCATTCGCATAGGCGGTCAGCTCGCGGAGCAAGTGCCGAGCATTTGACCTGGTCTGACGTGTAAACTGCAGCGGTCGATACGCTTCAGGTGTTTTCACGCGAGAGTGTTAGCGCCTCGCAGTGGTATCGGACTCAACCCGTGTTTCTGGCGGCCCCGGCATTATAACTGTTCGGTTTTGGTCGACTGAATAATTTACCTTTTATGTGGACCCTTCGCCTCGGGCGTGCAGAGATTATACCGCTCGCGCAATGGGGAGACGCAATATGAAAATTGTGCCTGTGGTCATGTCTGGCGGCGCGGGGACTCGTCTCTGGCCGTTATCCCGATCTGCAAACCCTAAGCAGCTTCATGCGCTGGTTACGGATCTCACTCTAATTCAGCACTCGATTGCGCGCGTGGCGACCGACACGGCCGGTGCGGAGTTTTGTGAGCCCGTGGTGGTGTTGAACCAGGACCAGCTTGATGTGGCCAGGTCTCAGGTAGAGCAGTTGGACCTTGCGGTTGCTCGGTGGGTTGTTGAGCCGGTTGGGCGGAATACGGCGCCAGTGGCTGCGCTTGCCGCAGAGATCGTTTCTGACCTGTATGGGGAAGATGCACTCATTTTGCTCATGCCTGCCGATCACCATATCGAAGATGAGCCAGGGTTTCTGGCAACGGTTCGTCGCGGTATGCGCCTTGCGCGTGATGGACGGATCGTGACCTTCGGGATCAGGCCGAACGCGCCCGCTACCGGTTTTGGGTATATTCTACGAGGAGGCGTCGTCGGGGACGGATATGAAGTTGGCGCATTCAAAGAAAAGCCGGATGAAGCAACAGCGCGGGCTTATCTTGATGATGGTCGTTACTACTGGAACGCAGGCATCTTTCTGTTCTCAGTGAGTTCTGTTCGCGCGGAGATGATGCAGCATTGCGCAAGCCTCTACGAAGCGTCTGCCCGCGCTGTCTCTGCCGCCAGGTCAGATGGTGATGTCCTCGCTTTGGATGCTGCTGAATTCGAGAGGGCTGAAGCCATATCCTTCGACTACGCAGTGATGGAGAGAACTGACAACGCTGCTGTTGTGCCTGCTGATTTTGGCTGGTCTGATGTTGGGTCCTGGAGTTCCCTCTGGGACGTTTGTGCCAAAGACGGGAACGGCAATGTTGTTCGTGGCGACGTCCATCTGGAGCAGACTGCGAATTCCCTCGTCTTTTCGACGGGGCAGCGTGTCGGCGTTGTGGGTGGTGATGGTCTGGTTGTCATTGTTACTGATGATGCGGTTCTAGTGGCCCATCGCGATCACGATCAATCGGTGAAGAATATCGTCCAGCGATTGAAAGATGATGGGCGGCTCGACCTTCTTTAAAGCCAACAGGAATGTGGTTTGAGCTATGGCGTCTCGCCAGCAATCTCGCTAAGGAAGCTTTATCTACTGCATACTGAGGGAAGACCGACCATGGCCGGACACTCCAAATGGGCGAATATCCAGCACCGTAAAGGACGCCAGGACGCCGTTCGCTCCAAACTTTTTTCTCGTCTCTCCAAAGAGATCGCGATCGCTGCGAAACTGGGCGGGCCTGATCCGGACGCCAATCCGCGCCTGCGCTTAGCCGTTGCCAACGCCAAAGGGCAGTCCATGCCCAAAGATAATATTCAGCGCGCGATCGATAAAGCTTCCGGGGGTGATGGGGCTGATTTCGAAGATATCCGCTATGAGGGCTTCGGTCCCGCGGGTATCGGTGTCATCGTCGAGGTGTCGACTGATAATCGCAATCGCGCTGCAGCAGAGGTCCGCACAGCTTTCGCCAAGAATGGCGGTAATATGGGCGAGACCGGGTCCGTCGCTTTCATGTTCGATAATGTCGGCGAGATCCGTTATCCGCTTTCCAAGGCCGATGAAGACGCCATGATGGAAGCTGCTATTGAGGCGGGGGCAGAAGATGTCACCTCCGAAGATGGCGATGAGGAGAATGAGGGGCAGCACGTGGTCTTTACGGCCCGCGAAGACCTGATGGATGTGGTGTCAGCCTTATCCGCTCAGTACGATGATCCTGCTTCTGCCAAGATTGTCTGGCGACCCCAAAACTTGATTGAAGTTCCAGCCGATAAAGTGCCCACTCTCATGAAGATGATGGAGGCACTAGAAGACTGTGATGACGTGCAAAACGTCTACGCGAACTTCGATGTTTCCGACGAGGACATGGCAAGTCTCGAGTAGGGACTGACCGCCAAAAGCAGGGCTGGGGGACAAAGTGGAAAGTCTACATCAGTTCCTAAAATGGGGACGAGACGACTGTGTTCCGCTTTGGTTGTCGCGCGGCTGGGACGCTGAGCGCGGCGGACATTTCGATGCGTTGGATTTCTCCGGTGTTCCGGTGTCTAGCATGCCTCGCCGGGTCCGTGTGCAAGCGCGTCAAGTATTCGTTCTGTCTGCTCTGACGAGCGCCGGCTGGGGCGATTACACCCAGCAAGCGCAAGCTTCGATGCACTGGCTGACAGAACGGGCATTTATGCCTGATGGGGAGCCGGGTTGGGTTCACCGACTGAATCCGGACGGCTCGGTTCTGGACAGCGTTCGCGATCTCTATGACCACGCGTTTATCCTACTGGCGCTAGGGACACTGTATTCCGCGACACAGAATTCTTCCTATCTTGATCAAGCTGATGAAACGCTTGAGTTTCTCGATCAGATGATGGCGTCTCCCGCCGGGGGGTATGTAGAGTCGATAGGGGGCGAACCGGGACCGCGAAGACAGAATCCCCACATGCACTTTTTCGAGGCCATGCTTGCACTGTATGCGGCGACAAAGCGTGCCGACTATCGGCGCCGCTTGGATGCGCTTTTCGCATTGTTCGAGGGCCTGTTTCTGGATGTCGAAGCAGGAGTCGTCAGAGAGTTCTTCGAGTCTGATTGGTCCCGACTGGCTGGCAAGGATGGCGATCTCTGTGAGCCAGGACATGCGTGCGAGTGGGTCTGGCTACTGTCTGAGTACAATAGGCTGACCGGCGTTAGGACGCAGCCTATTGCCCAGCGCTTGTTCGAGACAGCAATGAGTGTCGGTATCAACCCGCAAACAGGTTTGTTGAATGCCGCCATGACCGTTGATGCCAAGGTCGTAAACTCTGCCTCACGGAGCTGGATGCAAACAGAATGGATGCGTGCAGCGTCAGCGATGATGCGTTGGGGAGAGGCAAGTGCGGAGCAGCGACTTGAACAATGTCTGAAAGTTAGCCAACAAAGGCATTTCTCGTCTGTATTGCCGGGAGGCTGGGTTGATCAAGTGGACGGCAATGGTCAGCAAGCCTGCTCGGTTATGCCGACGAGCACTCTTTATCATGTCGTTGGGGCACTTCTTGAGGTAGAGCAAGCCGGCAAGACGCGGTGAACCGAATTTGATCTAGTCTCGCGCTTGAGCGAGAGGCACGTGCATTTTAGTGTCAGAGACTTCTAAAGGCGGACTTCCTTGTGATCAGAAACAACCTGAAAGAACGGGCGCATCACCTGTCTGATTTGGCGCTCTCTGAACTCGTAACCACTCGAGCTAAGGATGGTAATCCACTCTTCTACTCTGCTGCCGGCCTCGAACTTGATATCAGCAAGCAACGGCTAGACACAGAGGCTCTGGGCTCGCTTTTTGAGTTCGCCCGCTCGCGCGAAATCGAGGCGCAGCGAGACCGTCTTCTCTCCGGTGAAATCGTCAATGCGACCGAGGGCCGGTCGGCATTGCATATGGCTTATCGCAGCGGGGCGCGAATTACAGGCTCGGCTGAAGCCGATCTTGTCCAGCGAACCCAGGCACAAGCCGCAGAGTTTGCGAACCAAGTTCGCAGCGGCGCATTCCAGCCATCGGGAAAGCATATCGGACGCGTCGTGAATATTGGTATTGGAGGGTCTGACCTTGGCCCCCGGCTTGTGGCGGATGCGCTTCTCGAGTTTGCTGGATCCGGGCCGGAAATGCGTTTCGCGGCGAGCCTGGATCCGTCGGATCTACGTCAGGCGCTTCACGGCGCTGACCCGGAGGCGACACTGTTTGTGGTGGCGTCGAAGTCGTTCTCAACACAAGAGACGCTCATGTCCGCGCAGGCCGCGCGGGACTGGCTCGCAGGCCATATCGGGGCGGATCGCGCTGGCGCTCATTTCGCCGCGGCATCCGCAGCGCCCGACAAGGCGAGCGCCTTTGGTATCTCGCCTGACCTCGTCTTCGACTTTCCCGATTGGGTTGGCGGGCGATACTCGGTTTGGAGCGCTGTCGGCTTGAGTCTGGAAATTGGTTTGGGTCCAGATGTATTCGCTGAGTTCCGCGCGGGTGCCCAGGCGATGGATGAGCATTTTGCTTCCGCCCCGCTTGAGGAAAACCTGCCGGTGCTCAAAGGACTGGTCGATTATTGGAATCGGGCAGTGCTCGGCTATCCAAGCCGCTGTGTCGCGGCGTACAGTGCCCGCCTGACCAAGCTCGCGGACTATCTCCAGCAATTGGAGATGGAATCCCTTGGCAAGTCCGTCACGCCAGCAGGCGATGACGCATCAGGTCCGGGCGGCGCCCTGGTCTGGGGCGGAGCGGGAACTGAAATCCAGCACTCGTTTTTCCAGTGGTTGCATCAGGGTAAGGATATCGCGCCCGTCGATTTTGTCGGGATCCGTCGGCATTTCGCCAGTGATGATCCGCGCGAACGGGCTTTGGCCGCGAATATGATTGCACAAGGTGCAGCGCTGCTTGAGGGGCGTGAAGTCTCTGCAGATCAGGAGCCCGAGCTCGCAGCTCACAAGTCCATGCCAGGCGGTCGGCCGTCTTCGCTGATCTTGCTTGACGATATGGACCCTGCAGCGCTTGGCGCCTTGATCGCGCTGCATGAGCATAAGGTATTCGTTGAAAGCGTGCTCAACGAGATCAATCCCTTCGACCAGTGGGGCGTTGAGTTGGGCAAGGTTCTGACGACCGGCATTCTTAAAGGCGATACCGCCGAATACGACGCATCAACCCGCGCACTATTAGAGCGCACCGGGTTTTATTCTTGAGCCGATTTGATCGGCGATTTTGGGGCAAACGAGGACGAGATGACCGACACACTCGGTAGCAGTTACAAGGATATGGCTAACGCCATCCGGGCACTTTCAATGGATGCGGTGCAACAAGCCAAATCCGGCCACCCCGGCATGCCCATGGGCATGGCTGATGTGGCCACGGTTTTGTGGGCGCGCCATTTGAAATTCGACCCTGCCGCGCCGGCTTGGGCGGATCGGGATCGCTTTATTCTCTCTGCCGGTCATGGCTCTATGCTGCTCTATTCGCTCCTCCACCTGACAGGGTTTGAGGATATGACCATCGAGCAGATCAAGAATTTCCGTCAGCTCGGATCCATCACGGCGGGTCACCCGGAATTTGGTCATACACCCGGCGTTGAAGCCACTACGGGGCCTTTGGGGCAGGGCATTTCGATGGCGGTCGGAATGGCACTCGCCGAGCGCATGCTGAATGCGAAGTACGGCGAAGACCTGGTCGACCACCGCACCTGGGTCATCGCTTCAGACGGTGATTTGCAGGAAGGGGTCAGCCATGAGGCGATATCCCTCGCCGGGCATCTCAAGCTCAATCGTCTGTGTGTCTTCTGGGACGATAACGAGATTTCCATCGACGGCCCGACGCATGTGTCGGAGAGCACGGATGTAGTGAAGCGCTTTGATGCTGCCGGATGGGAAACTCTGCGCGTTGATGGGCATGATCATGAGGCGATTGATGCGGCGATCGAGAAGGCGCGCCTGTCTGATAAGCCTGTCATGATCGCTTGCCGGACAACCATTGGCTATGGCGCACCGACAAAGGCTGGCACGGCGGGAAGCCATGGTGCTCCCCTGGGCGAGGAAGAGATCGCCGGTGCACGTGAAGCGCTCGGCTGGCCGCATGCTCCCTTCGAGATCCCTGACGAGATTTATCAGGCCTGGCGGGCTACCGGTTCGCCGGAGGTTCATGACGCCTGGCGCGACCGTCTGGCGTCCACAGACCGTGCGGATGAATTAGTGGCGCAACTCTCCGGTGAGCCGGATGAGACGGCGCTGACGGCGCTGCGGGAATGGCGAATGAAGGTTGCGGCTGAAAAGCCAAAGCTGGCCTCTCGCGCAGCCTCGGGCAAGACGCTCGAAGCAATCCTGCCAAGCTGGCCCGGGCTGGTGGGCGGCTCTGCCGACCTCACAGGCTCCAACCTCACCAAAACCAGCCATGGCGGCGTGGTTTCGGCGGAGGATTATGCAGGGCCCTACATCCATTTCGGTGTGCGCGAACACGGTATGGCGGCCGCAGCGAACGGCATGGCACTGCATGGCGGTTTGCGCCCCTATGTGGCGACATTCCTGGTCTTTGCGGACTATTGCCGTGGCTCAATGCGGCTGTCATCGCTGATGGAGCAGCCGGTTGTTTATGTTCTGACTCATGACTCCATTGGTCTGGGTGAGGATGGTCCAACCCACCAGCCGGTGGAAACGCTTGCCTCCTTAAGGGCCATTCCGAACATGCAGGTCTTCCGCCCGTGTGACGCCCTGGAAACCGCAGAGGCCTGGGAAATGGCGCTGGTTCGGACAGACGGGCCGAGCGTTCTGGCGCTCTCACGCCAGGGCTTGCCAGTGCTGCGCGAAGACGATGGCGCTGTGAACCTTTCGAAACAGGGCGCTTATATTCTTCGCGATTGTGATGGTGAGCCGGATGCAGTCATCGTTGCGACCGGTTCAGAAGTCTTGCTCGGTGTGGAGGCCGCCGAGGCGCTTGGTGAGCAGGGCCGGAAGGTCCGCGTCGTGTCTGCGCCTTGCCTCGACGTTTTTGCGGCTCAGGACGAGGCTTACAAGGCTGAAGTCCTTCCGCAAGGTGTGCCGGTAATCGGCGTTGAAGCCGCGCTGCAGTTTGGCTGGGACAGTTTGCTGGGCCGTTCTGTGCGTTTTGTCGGCATGACCGGTTTTGGCGCCAGCGCGCCGGCGGGCGATCTCTACAAGCATTTCGAGATCACCACCGACGCGGTTATCGCTGCTGTCAACGCTGAACTGGCCTGATCAAAACGGAGCTGAGCCCGTCCGATCAGACGGGTTCAGCAATCCCGTACGCATAAAGGCGCGACATTGTCGTGGTGCGTTGCTCCGGCTCAAGGTCCGGGAAGCTGGCCGCGGTGATCGTGCCGCCATCAAGCAGCGCATGCAGGCCGGCTTCCGCAGCGGCCGGAAAGCGGACTTCCCCGCCAGCGGTAATAATCACCAATTCCTCACCGTCTTCCGCGAAGCGCCAGGGCAGGTTGGTGCGCAGACGGAAGGCCTGGTTCTCATCCTTCGCGAGGTTGAAGCGTGCGATCGTGCCATCGGTGAAGGGCACGCGCGACCGGATGAAGTTATCTGTGAATAGATCCATCGCCTCGTCGAGGCTGGCGTGTTCGCCGATCGCGGCGACGAGCGTTTGGAACTCGGATGCCAAGGCGGTGCGGTCGAAATCAGGACGGGCAAAGCCCACCGGGAGTGAGCGGCGGAATTCAGGTGTCTCAAGGGCGACTTGGGAGACGACCTCCAACATCAGATCCGCCCAGGTTTTCACGATCAGCCCGACGGTGATGTGCAGGGATGGTTCGTCGCCATGGGTCAGCGCATCATGCATCAGCCCGCGTGGGACATAGGCGCAATCACCGGCTTCCAGGATGAATTCCTCAACAGGCTCGCCGGCCTCGTGCACACCGGGCTCAAAATTCTCACCACGATACGGGTTTTCAACCGGCGTATTATAGAGCCGCCAGGATTTCGATCCAGAGACCTGGAGAACGAAGACATCATGGTCGTCATAATGGGTTTTGAAACCCTGCGCGTCTGGCGGGGTCAGATAGATATTGCTCTGTACGTGGCAGGAGAGCCGCGTTTCCAGGGCACGACAGAAGCTGGCCAGACGCGGGTCATTCATGTGCAATTGCGGTAGAATGACAGTTGCGCCCTTCTGGAACTGATCTGCCACACCGCCGCGGTCAATCTTCCCGCTTTCGAAGGAATATTGTGACGGATCGACGGGCGGGTCAGCGCGGGTCATGTCCAGCTGCCCCGTTTGCAGGTCCAGGGTCGAGACGAGTTCATCGATACGCTCAATCGAGAGAAGATCCAGATAGCGACCCGGTTCTCCGCGCTTGCAGATCAGCGCCTTCTTCTCGTGATAATCTTGAAAAAACTCTTCGGCCGAAATTGGCGCAAACATATAGCCGAAAACATCGGCCATCCAGGCATTCGAAGGCATGGATATCTCCCCGGTTAGGCTTTTCAGCCTACCGCTAAAGGCCTGTGTTTCAAGGAAAGCTTATCGCGACACAAGGGCGCGGGGCGGCTAGTAGCCGCGCCCGTTTCCAACCGGATCGGCATAGGTGCCGGTATCGCTGTCCGTGATGCCGGAGCGACGACGACCGCGACCATTCCCAGCCGGGTCGGCATAGGATCCGCTATCGCTATCGGTAATTCCGGTGCGGCGTCCGCCCCGACCATTCCCGACCGGATCAGCATAAGAGCCGGTATCGCTATCGGTGATGCCGGAACGGCGACCGCCCCCTCCACGACCACTGCCGACCGGGTCTGCATAGGATCCTGTATCACTGTCGGTGATCCCTGTGCGGCGACCACCACGGCCATTGCCCGCCGGATCGGCGTAAGCACCAGAGTCGGCATCGGTGATCCCGGTGCGTCGACCGCCACCGCGGCCATTGCCAACCGGATCTGCATAAGCGCCCGTATCCGCATCGGTGACGCCGCTGCGATAACCGCCGCGGCCACCGCCGACCGGATCGGCATAAACACCCGTATCACTATCGGTATAACCGGTTGTTGCGCAGCCACTGACCACGCCGGCTGTGCCGAGCGTTACGGATGCGCCAGCTACCCGGGTTAGAAATGAACGGCGCGAAAGCTTGCCGATTTTCGCCATCTGATACTCTCCAACAGAATAGATCCAGCCCTGGGCCTGCCAGGGCTGGAGCTCTTAAGTCTTAGCAGCGATCACCGCGACCGACCGGGTCGGCATAAGAACCGGTGTCGCTGTCAGTACAGCTGCGGCGACCCCGACCATTGCCGACCGGGTCCGCATAGGAACCTGTGTCGCTGTCAGTAATGCCCGAGCGATATCCGCCACGGCCATTACCCGCCGGGTCAGCATAAGAGCCGCTATCGCTGTCCGTGATGCCGGAGCGACGGCTGCCACGACCATTGCCAGCCGGGTCCGCATAGGATCCGCTATCGCTGTCCGTGATGCCGGAGCGGCTGCCGCGACCATAGCCGACACGGTCAGCATTTGAGCCGCCATCGCTATCGGTTACGCCCGTGCGGCCATAACCGACGGCGTCGGCATAGGCACCGCCATCGCTATCGGTGCGTCCTGTATAGTTCTGCGCTTGTGCGCTGCCGGTGACGAGACCGACAGCACCGCCGCCCAGTGCTGCGCCCGCAACGCGGGTCATGAATGAACGACGGCTGAGCTTGCCTATTTTGGCCATGGAATTCTCCCCTATTCGTTTCGCCGCCCTGCTGCGGCTAAAAACGTGCGCCTCCGAAATAATTCTAGGAGGGGATCTCTTTGGGATCAAACAAATGCTTTCAAAATAAAATCGAATGATTTCGTGGCTTTGTGCGATTACTTGAGAATGATTTCCATTGTACTTGCGAGTGGTTATTAATAGCGGGGTGTTTTGCGGGCGATGTTCGTGTCTTGTTCTGCTGAGCGAAGCGGTGTTAGACTCACCGCGGAGGGCGGCTATGTCATCAGATTCAATTCGCATTTTGGGGATCGATCCGGGTCTCAGGATAACCGGCTGGGGGATGATCGAGGTCCAGGGGACGCGCATCCGTCATGTTGAGCACGGGACCATACGCCCGGATGTCAAAGCCAGCCTGGCAGAAAGACTGTCTGTGCTGTTTTCCGAGATGGGAGCCTTGGTCGCCGACTACAGCCCGGATGAGTGTGCAATTGAAGAAGCATTTATGGCGAACAATGCGTCATCAGCCTTGAAGCTGGGGCATGCGCGCGCCGCCGGCCTGCTTGCGCCAGCCCATGCCGGGGTGCCGGTCTATGAGTATGCTGCACGTTTGGTGAAAAAGTCGGTGGTCGGTACCGGAGCTGCGGACAAGGCTCAAATCGGTGCCATGATCGGTGTGCTTCTTCCGGGGTGCAAGGCTAGTGCAGATGCAGCCGACGCCCTCGCGATCGCCATCTGCCACAGTCACCATCGCAAGGCACATAGCCTCGGGAGCGCAGCATGATCGGATTGCTCAAAGGAATGGTCGAGGCCGTTGGTGCCGAGGAGGCCGTGATTGATGTCAACGGCGTCGGTTATCTCGTCGCCTGTGGCAGTCAAACCCTCGCGCGGCTTGAGCCGGGTGCAGCAGTTAAGCTTCATATCGAGACCCATGTCCGTGAAGACGCTTTCAAACTCTTCGGTTTCCTGGAGGAGACAGAGCGCGTCTGGTTTGTCCATTTGCAGAGTGTGCAGGGCGTTGGTGCCAAGGCTGCCTTCGCTATTCTTGACGCTGTTCCGGTTTCTGAAATCGCGAATGCCGCGGCGCTCGGCGACAAATCCACCTTCGCCCGCGCCAAAGGGGTCGGCCCCAAGCTGGCAACGCGTATCGCGACAGAGCTGAAGGACAAGGCGCCGCCTGCTGGTCGAAGCTTTTCCATCGGGCTGCCCGTGCATTCGCCAAACGACGCCGGTACGACACCGGCTGAGCCAGAAGTCCAGCCGGTCTTTGCGTCACGTGAGGACGCGGTTTCGGGGCTGGTCAATCTTGGCTATCCAGAAAGTACAGCGCGGCAGGCCGTTGCGACCGTCCTTCGGGAGACCGGAGAGGATGCAAGCTTGGGCGAAATCATGCGTCTAAGTCTGCGCGAGCTTGCTCCCTAAGGCATAGTCAGTCCCAGCGGATCAGTCTAAGCGAATAATGATGAACGATCATGCCGACCGCATAATTGAAACTGCCGAACAGGCTGGCGATGGCCGGGATCGTGCTCTGCGACCTTTGGCCTTCTCAGATTTTGTCGGGCAGAAATCTGCGATTGCTAACCTACAGGTTTTCGTTGATGCGGCGCGTCGTCGTGAAGAGGCGCTCGACCATGTTCTGCTCTCCGGGCCGCCGGGCTTGGGAAAGACAACGCTTGCTCAAATCGTCGCGAAAGAGCTCGGTGTCGGGTTTCGCGCAACGTCTGGACCTGTGATCGCGAAAGCGGGCGATCTCGCGGCAATCCTGACAAATCTCGAGCCCCGCGACGTGCTCTTTATCGACGAGATTCACCGTCTCTCGCCTGCGGTCGAGGAGATCCTCTACCCGGCGATGGAGGATTTCTGCCTTGATCTGGTGATCGGGGAGGGGCCCGCAGCGCGTACTGTGCGTATCGATTTGCCGCCTTTTACCCTGGTCGGCGCCACGACCCGCGCGGGCTTGTTGGCGACGCCTTTGCGCGATCGCTTTGGCGTGCCGGTCCGGCTTGAATTCTATACGTCTGAAGAGCTCGGTTCGATTGTCGCGCGCAATGCGAGGAAATTCGGTATCGCGGCAAGCCCGGAGGGCGCACACGAAGTGGCGCGCCGGGCACGGGGGACGCCGCGTGTGGCGGGCCGCTTGCTTCGGCGCGTTCGCGATTTTGCGGAAGCAGAAGGGGCCAGTGAAATCGATGCGGCTGTCGCAGACCGGGCGCTCAAGCGTCTGGAGGTCGATGAGATTGGCCTAGATAGCCTCGACCGGCGGTATCTGAAAGCACTTTTGGAAACATTTGCCGGCGGGCCGGTTGGTGTTGAAACCCTGGCTGCTGCCCTGGCAGAAGCGCGCGATGCGCTTGAAGATGTGGTCGAACCCTTCTTGATCCAGCAGGGCTTTGTCCAGCGCACGCCGCGCGGCCGCGTCGCGGCGCCGCGCGCCTGGGAGCATTTCGGTCTGAAAGCCCCTGACGCGGCTGGCCCCAGAGGTGACAGCGATCTTTTCGGCTAGCCCGTAGGCGCAATGCGAGGGAGTTCTCGATGGAACAGTTTGAGGCGCTTGAGCCGACATCCGGCGTGTTTGGTTCTGATAAAGTGCATCGACTGCCGGTCCGGGTTTATTACGAAGACACCGACTTTTCCGGCATTGTTTATCATGCTCGCTATCTTCATTTCTTCGAGCGCGGGCGAACGGACAGTTTGCGTTGTATGGGAATTCACCATTCTGAACTCGCTGCCCTTGACCGACCGCTCGCATTCGCTGTCCGCCGCATGAATGTTGAGTTTGTGAGTGCGGCGAAAGTTGATGATGCCTTGATCGTGGAAACCATCTATCGCCCGTCCAAAGGCGCGCGCCTCATGATCGATCAAACGCTGACCCGGGATGGAGCTGTAATTGCAACGGCTGAGGTGGAGGCTGTGTGTCTTGGACCCGGTAGTCGCGCGGTCCGTCCACCGAAGGATTTGGTGGCGCGATGGGACCAGTATATCAATGTATATCAAAGTTCTGGACAAGCTTGATCACGCCCGGCTACGCTTCCTTTAGGGGTTAGTTGTCGCGCATTTGCGGGGCAGGCACCGCCCGTTGGCGGGGAGAGAAGCGTGGCTGGTTACATGACGAATGTCGCAGGGGTCGATTTTGGACCTCTCGGTGGAGCGTATTATCCGCCAAATTTCCAGTTCGAAGTTGTTCGCAGTTTCGAGGATGGCAATCGCCTCTTCATGCATATCGCTCAGAATCCGGACGGCCATGAGCGCTGGGTGACCATGAGTCTCCTGCAGATCTGCGATGATGGCTCCGGTAGCATGCTGCACCAGATCTCCAATCGCGTCGCAGTTCGCGTCAATCCGGATCATACAATGGTCTCCGGCGCTCGCGATCTCGATCCAAACGAGGACGCAGCGACGAACAAAAAGATTGTCCGCGACTTTATGCAGTGTTGCCTGGTTGAAGGTGATATCTCGCGGTTTTTCGATTTCGTCGATGAAGAAAACTTCATCCCGCACAATCCGCACATGCATGGTCGCGCCTCTGGATTTCGTGACCTCGCCGCGCAGGAAGTCCGCCGTGAAGACGGTGCGAAATATGTGAAATTCCATGAGGTCGTTGGGAGCTGCGACTTTGTTGCGGTGTTTTCAGACATGCAATATCGCGGGCAATCCATTGCGGCAGCGGACCTTTTCCGGCTGCGGAATGGCAAGATTGTCGAGCACTGGGATATTGCCGGTGAGCACCGTATGAACCGCACGGCGGGCAATGATGTCGGTCGCGGAGTTGGGGGCTAGGCGCGTCCACACGCGTATTGCCGTGGTTTTTTCCCCTCATGCGATAGGAGTCTGCACCCGGGTGCAGCTCCTGTGTTATCACCATCTGAAATTTGCCGCATTGTGCTGTCAGGTGCTGTATGCGGTCTTACGGGCGCAAGTGCCGTCTAAACAGATATTGGGTCATCCAGTGCGTATCCGGTCCGCCGGGACGGGGAAAGCCGAGGGAAAGTTAAATGGAAACCAGTGTGGTTGAGATTGGTCAGGCAGTAGAGGGCTTCAGCTTCCTCGACCTGTTCTTGATGGCTGACTGGGTCGTGAAGGCCGTGATGGGGATCTTGGCTTTCATGTCGGTGTGGTCCTGGGCCATCGCGGTCGATAAATCCCTGCAATTCCGGGGGCTGCACTCCAAGGGCAAAGCGTTTGAGCGTGAATTCTGGTCCGGGCGGTCACTGGATGCGCTTGCAGACCAGTTCGCCAAGAATCCGAAAGAACCCTTCAGCCGCGTCTTTGCAGCGGGCCTGCGTGAATGGAAGGGCAATGCGCCTGGTGGCCGCGTGTCCAAAGCGGCCGGCGCTGAAGCGAGCCGTCAGATGACCCAATGCGAAAACGGCCTGGGTATTCTGGCGACCATTGGGTCTGCAGCTCCTTTCGTCGGTCTTTTCGGAACTGTATGGGGGATTATGAACTCCTTCCGCGCGATCGCTGCGGAGCAGAACACGAATCTGGCTGTTGTTGCGCCGGGTATTGCCGAAGCCCTGTTCGCCACAGCGCTGGGCCTCCTGGCCGCGATTCCGGCTGTGATCTTCTTTAATGCCCTGTCTGCCAATCTGGCGAAATATGGTGCGCGCCTCGACGGTTTTGTCGATGAGCTGTCGGCGCTGTCGGACCGGGAAAGCTAATCGCCATGGCGGGTTCTCTCGATACAGGTGGTTCCGGGCGCGGTCGCGCCCGCTGGAAGCCGAAGGCCGAGATTAATGTCACGCCTTTCGTGGATGTGATGCTCGTCTTGCTGATTGTCTTCATGGTGACAGCACCCTTCCTGACCGTTGGCGTACAAGTGGATATGCCGGAGACGGAGGCGCGTAACCTGCCCGCTGGTGAAGAGCCCCTGACCATTACCATCACCGCCGACGGCACGATCTATTTGCAGGAAACCGTTGTTGGCTTTGACGAGCTTGTGCCCCGACTGACAGCGATTGCGGATGCGGGATATGAAAGCCGTATCTTCATACGCTCGGATGGAGAGGCCGACTGGAACCAGATCGCTCCGGTGATGGCCCGCATTTCCGATGCCGGTTTCAACAGGCTCGGCCTGGTGACGGATCCGGTTGAACGTTAGGGCAGACACGTGCGCGGTCTTGCAGCCTCTCTCCTCATACACGCCGGTATTATCGCCGCGGGGCTGGTCTATTTGCCCCACGCGCCGGTGACGCTTGAGAGTGCGCCGATCGTATCGGTCGAGCTTGTCGAGCTGGGTGAGACCACCAGTGTCCGCGCCGCGGCTCCGGAACCGGAGGAAGAGCCGGAGATCGTCGAAGACGAGCCAACGATCGAGGATGAGATTGCCGATCCGCCGCCCGCGCCAGCGCCCGAACCCGAAGTGGTGGAGGTCGAGCCGGAAGTGATCGATCTTGAGCCCGAGCCGGTCACTGAAGCTGAGCCGGAACCGGAGCCGGTGGAGCCTGAACCCGAGCCGGAGCCAGAACCGGAACCGGTGCGCGAAGAACCGCGGACAGTCCAGCCAGAACCCCGCCAGCCTGCCGAACCATCCCTTGCCGACCTGCTGGGCGATCTTGAGCGCGAAGTGGCTGAGGCCCGGACGGATAACGGTACACCCGAGAGCGGGGATCGCCGCAGTGCCGTCGGCAGCGGCAATACTAATACGGCGGATATCGTGACGCTGTTTCGCTCACAGGCCTATCGTTGCTGGCGAACCGTTGCCGACATGCCCAATCCGGAACAGCTCGGCGTTATCGTCGAAGTCCGCCTCGACCGGGACGGCAGTCTGGCCAGTCCGCCGCGTGTTCAGAATATGGGCCGGATCCGCGCTTCGGGTAATCCGTTCTGGCTAACCGCGGCTGAGCGTGCTCAAACCGCGGTTATAGATTGTGCACCGTTTAATCTTCCGCCGGAGCGCTATTCGCAGTGGCGCCTTATAGAGGTCAATTTTCACGTCGATCTTGCCGCCGGCTAATCTTTCAATGAGACACTGGAGCCTGTCCTCATGACCCGCATTTTCCAGCTTGTTACAGCTTTCATTGCCAGCTTGATGGTGGTGGCCACCGCATCCGCCCAGGAACCGCTGCGCGTGGATATTACGCAAGGCAATCTGGATCCATTGCCGATCGCGCTGCCTGATTTCATCGGGCAAAATGAAGATACGGCTGACCGTGGAGCCGATATCACGCGTGTGGTTACAAATGATCTGGCGAGCTCGGGCCTGTTCGCGCCTGTCGACCCTGCGGCCTTCATCGAGGATATCGAGAATATCGATTTGCGGCCGCGTTTTGCGGATTGGCGGGTGATTAATGCCTCCGCCCTGCTTGTCGGCCGGGTGACTGAACAGGCAGATGGCCGTCTTCTTGTCGCCTTTCGGCTTTGGGATACCCGTCTGGAGGACCAGCTCCTCGGCGTGCAGTATGTGACGGCTCCGGAAAACTGGCGCCGTGTGGCCCACAAGGTGGCTGATGCGGTCTATCAGCGGCTGACCGGTGAAGCGGGCTATTTCGACACCCGCATCGTTTATGTGGCCGAGGGTCGCGGAGTTGAGGGCGAGCCCATTCACCAGCTCGCAATCATGGACCAGGACGGCGCAAACCCCTCCTTCCTCACTGACCGTTCTTATATGGCGCTATTGCCGAACTATTCACCGAGCGCGCAAGAAATCACCTATGTCTCCTTCCTGGATGGTCAGGCAACGACCTATCTCTACGATCTGGAGACCGGTCGTCAGGAGGCGCTCTTTGCGTCAGGTGGCCGCGGCACAGTCTCTGGTATTGATCCGGACGGGCAAAGCCTGTCTGCGCGTTTCTCCCCGGATGGAACGCGATTGGCGGTTTCCGTGGAAACCCGCTCTGGCCACGATATCCACCTCTATGACTTGCGGACCCGTGCGCTTTCGCGCCTGACGCAACATCCAGCAGATGATGTTGAACCGTCTTTCTCCCCGGATGGTGAGCAGATCGTCTTTTCGTCATCGCGCGGGGGTGGATCGCAGCTCTATATTATGAATGCGGATGGTACGGATTCGCGTCGGATCACCTTCGGAGAAGGGCGTTATACGACCCCGGTCTGGTCGCCGCGCGGTGATCTGATTGCCTTTACCAAGCAGTCCGGCGGCATGTTCTCGCTCGGGGTTGTCCGCTCGGATGGTTCCGGCATCGAACGTATTTTGTTTGAGGGCTATTACGTCGACACGCCAGCCTGGTCGCCGAATGGCCGTGTCCTGCTCTTCACGCGTGGTGAGCCGCGTGCCAATGGCACTCGTTACGAAATTTGGAGTATCGATTTGGCAGGCTTTAACCTCAGAAGGCTTGCGACAGGTGGAATGGCGTCTGATCCGGCGTGGTCGCCCTTGATCGACTAGCCATTTTCTGCGTAGGGTGCTGGGGAAGTGCGGCACCAGTGGGGGGGCCGACGGTTCATGCGCCTTCTATTCGTTTGGGAGGAGGCGTTAATAGGAGTAAGCCAAGCGCCATAAAGACGACTTGGCTGGATGAGGGTGTACACATCATGAAGATCAAACTGTTTGGTATTGCCGCGCTGGCCGCGTTTGCGACTGCTTGTGCGTCCACACCGGAAGCTGTTGAAGAGCCGATCCCGGCTCCGGCTCAAGAACCGGTTGTCCAGGATTACACGCCTGCTGGTCCGGTTGCCGGGTCTGTTGAGCATTTCGTGGCCACCGCTGGAGATCGTGTCTTCTTTGGCTATGATCGCCATGATCTGACCGCAGAAGCACGCGCTGTCCTGCGTGACCAGGCTGCTTGGCTGATGACCTATGGCGATGCGCGCATCACCATTGAAGGTCATTGTGACGAGCGCGGCACGCGCGAATATAACCTGGCGCTCGGCGCACGCCGCGCGAACGCCGCTCGTGATTACCTGATCGGCCAGGGTGTTGATCCGGCACGCATCACGACGACCTCCTACGGTAAGGAGCGTCCGACGTGCCGCGAGTCCAACGAGGGTTGCTGGGCGGTGAACCGCAATGCGACCACCGTTCTGACCGGCGGTTACACCAACTAAGTTACGGTTGGTTTTGACGTAATAAAGAAGCGCCCGCGGCTGTCATTGTCGCGGGCGCTTTTTGTTCAAAGGCCTGTTGTCGGCCCGGGCGCCATGCCCATAATTTTGCCCTTGTCTTGCGTTAGGTGCACAGCATGATCCGTTTTCTGTGTCTTTCTGTCGTCGTCACCGCGATCGCGGCCACGTCGGCCCAAGCCCAATCTCGTCGCGAACTCGCGGAGCGTATTGATGCGACCGAAGTGCGCATTGGCGAGCTTGAAGCGCAATTCCTCGCGGGTGATCCGGTGGTGGAAACGCTTATGGAGCGGCTGGACGCTCTCGACTACCAGATCCGTGAGATGACGGGACAGGTTGAGCAATTGGAATTTGAAAACCGGCAGCTGCGCCAACAGCTCGAGGCGCTCGACAGCCAGGTCAATCCGCCGGTTCCGGCAATCGATGATGCGGCCGCGGCTTTCATGAGCGAAGGCCTTGAGGCGATGCCGCAGGATGGCGAGCCATTGGAGGACATTCCGACGGCTGATCCGCGCTTTGCCGATGCCCGAGCAGCTGCGACCGGGACACTGGGTGGGCCTGTTGAGGCCATGCCAGTCGCGGACCCAATGGTCCTGTTCCAGTCCGCGCAATCGCGTCTGCTTGATGGCGATTTCGACGGGGCTCAGCTTGGTTTCGAGCAATTTGTTGCCGATCACGCCGATCATGGCAGCGCCGGTGAGGCCTATTATTGGCTCGGCGAGACATTCTATGTCCGCGATAATTTCGGCTCCGCTGCCGACAATTACATCGCCTCCTTACGCACCCAGCCCAATGGGCCGCGCGCACCGGACGCGCTCGTACGTCTGGCGGCATCGCTTCGCGGGCTCGGACGAGTGGATGAGGCCTGTGACACGCTGGGGCGTTTCTCCCGCCAATTCCCGAACGCGGGTCCGGATTCGCGGGACCGAGCAGCGCGCGAATCTGTGCGAGCGAATTGCTAGGCGCGCGTGAGCGCTTCCCTGACACAGCATGTCCATGCAGAGCTTGATCGCCTGACCGGCAATGCGCCGGTTGTCGGGATCGGCTATTCCGGTGGCGGTGATAGTCATGCGCTCTTGCTCATTGCGCAGGACTGGGCGCGCCAGGCCGGGCGCACCCTGATCGCCTTCATCGTCGATCATGCCTTGAGGGCTGAAAGTGCCGAGGAGGCGGAGCAGGCTCAGCGCGCGGCCGAGCATATTGGTGTCGCAGCGCACATCTTGCGCTGGGAGGGCGCCAAGCCGGCAACCGGATTGCAAGCCGCAGCGCGAGAGGCCCGGCACAGTCTTTTGGCCCAGCAGGCCGCTGCACGTGATATCGATTATCTCCTTCTGGCCCATACGCGGGATGACCAGTCCGAAACGGTCTGGATGCGCCTCGCGGCGGGCAGTGGATGGCGGGGCTGCGTGGGCATGCGCGAGACCGCCCCATCTCCCGTTTGGCCGAAAGGCCGTGGTCTCACCTTGGTCCGGCCGCTCTTGCAGGCCAGCCGCGCTGAACTGCGCTCCTACCTCGATCATCAGGACACGAGCTGGATCGAAGATCCGTCCAATCTCGACAGGCGGTATACACGCGTGCGCACGCGCCAGGCTTTAACGGGCCTGTCCGAGGCGGGATTTGATCCGCGTCGTCTCGCTGACTGGGCGTCGCAACTGGCGAAGGTGGACCGGGCCGAGGCGCTCAGCGCCGCACGCCTTGCAATGCGGGCCGTAAAGTTTACAGGCTGGGGCGGTGCGCGCTTGCAGGTCGATGCGTACAAGACGGCCACTGGGCGGCAAAGGCAGCGCTGTCTTGAAGCGGTCGTCGCGGCCGTGTCCGGGCGAGCGCAGACTTCAACACGCGGTATTGATCACCTTGATGCCGCACTGCTCGACGGGGAAAGGGCAACGGCGCAAGGGGTGATGATTGAGCACTGGCGCGGATCTGGCTGGGTCCTGCGTGATCCTGGCGACATGCTTGGCCGGGTGGACCGAAAGGTCGAAGGCGTTCGTCAGGATGGGGATGTTCTTGATGGGCGTTTCAAGGTTGATCTGCCCTCAGACGTCAAGGCTGAACCTTTAGGGCAGGATTATTCCGGACTAGATGGGACCGTGCTGCAGAGAGTCCCGGGTCGTGCGCGGCAGTGTCTCATGGCTTTTCGCCGCGACGGGAATATCTTGGCTCTTGCCGGATTGGTAAGACATGAGCGGCTAGAGTGCGAACCTCTTCTGGTGCAACGTTTCATGCATCGGACTTTTGCCGGACCGGCTCCGGCATGGTTTGATGCGGATCTGATCGTGGAAAGATGAGATCAGCCGGAAACTGAGGCGGTGACTCGCAACTCGGCTCTGGAATGCCCATATGTAGGCGTGAATGCGGATAAGAACGGATAAAGTCGAATGCAAATGAGAAATCTCCTGATCTGGGCCGTTGTGGTCGTTCTGCTGCTGGCTCTGTTCCAGATGCTTGATCAGTCGACTGAACCGGCCGCTCCGTCGCAGGAAGTGACCTATTCGGAATTCCTCGACAGTGTTGAGCGCCGGACGATTAGTTCAGCGACGATCCAGGGTGATGAGATCATCGCAACAACGACGAATAACGAGCAATTACGCGTCATGATTCCGGCGCAGGACACGCAGACTGTTCCGATCCTGCGTGAGAATGGCGTCAATATCAGCGTCGAGGAACCTGCCCGCGAAGGCAATTTCTTCCTCACCATGCTGATCCAGTGGTTCCCCTTCCTGCTCTTGATCGGTGTGTGGATCTTCTTCATGCGCCAGATGCAGGGTGGTGGCCGTGGCGGTGCGATGGGCTTTGGCAAATCCAAGGCGCGTCTCCTGACCGAGCATCATGGCCGCAAGACGTTTGACGATGTCGCGGGCGTTGATGAAGCGAAGGAAGAACTTCAGGAAGTCGTTGAATTCCTGAAAGACCCGAGCAAATTCCAGCGCCTGGGTGGCAAGATCCCCAAAGGCGCGCTCCTTGTCGGCCCTCCGGGCACCGGTAAGACGCTGATTGCGCGCGCCGTTGCAGGCGAGGCGAATGTCCCCTTCTTCACCATTTCCGGTTCTGACTTCGTGGAAATGTTTGTCGGCGTGGGTGCATCCCGTGTTCGCGACATGTTCGAGCAAGCCAAGAAAAACGCGCCCTGCATTATCTTCATCGACGAGATCGATGCTGTTGGCCGATCTCGCGGTGCAGGCTTGGGCGGCGGTAATGATGAGCGTGAGCAGACCCTCAACCAGCTCCTTGTCGAGATGGATGGGTTTGAAGCCAATGAAGGCATTATCCTGATCGCAGCGACGAACCGTCCGGACGTTCTGGACCCGGCCCTCCTGCGCCCCGGTCGCTTTGATCGCCAGGTGGTCGTGCCCAATCCGGACATCACCGGTCGTGAGAAAATCCTCAAAGTTCACATGCGCGACGTCCCACTGGCATCCGATGTGGACGCCAAGACAATTGCACGCGGCACGCCGGGCTTCTCCGGTGCTGACCTGGCCAATCTGG
This sequence comes from Alphaproteobacteria bacterium, assembly GCA_018222865.1. GTDB lineage: Bacteria > Pseudomonadota > Alphaproteobacteria > Caulobacterales > Maricaulaceae > Maricaulis. The sequence continues at coordinate 151,730 of JAAEZM010000001.1, read as the reverse complement.
TCAATGAAGCAGCCCTGCTCGCGGCGCGACGCAATAAACGTATCGTCTCGATGTCCGAGTTTGAGGATGCCAAGGACAAGGTAATGATGGGCCCGGAGCGCCGCTCCATGGTCATGTCGGAGAAGGAAAAAGAGCTGACAGCCTATCACGAGTCCGGTCATGCGATCGTTGCTCTGAATGTGCCGGCAGCCGACCCGGTTCATAAAGCGACGATTATCCCGCGCGGTCGCGCACTGGGCATGGTCATGCAATTGCCGGAAGGCGACAAACTCTCCATGACGCACGAGGAAATGACCTCGCGCCTGGCCATTATGATGGGCGGCCGTGTCGCGGAAGAGATGAAGTTCGGCAAGGAAAAAGTGACCTCCGGTGCGGCCTCTGACATCCAGCAGGCGACCCGCCTTGCCAAGGCGATGGTGACGCAGTGGGGCTTCTCCGAGGAGCTTGGCCCGATCGATTATGCCGATCAGCAGGGTGAGGTCTTCCTCGGCCAGCAAATCGTGCAGAACAAGTCTGTCTCCGGTGAAACCGCCCGGAAAATCGAGGAAGAGGTCAAAGGCCTGGTCCAAGAGGGCATGGATGAGGCGCGCCGCATCCTGACGGATAAGCATGGCGATTGGGAAGCGCTGTCCCAGGGCTTGCTTGAGTATGAAACCCTGACCGGCTCGGAGATTACCGATCTGCTCAACGGGAAACCGCCATCGCGTCCCGACAGCGACGCGACGCCGCCGCCGACTGCGCCGGCGAGCGCTGTACCGACAACGGATGAGGGGCCTGACACCCCGCCGGAGCCGCAAGGCGCCTGATCCGGAAATGATCAACCCCTGGCCATCGCGCCGGGGGTTTTTCTTTTCAGCCAAGAGGAAGCGGCGTATACGTCCGGCAAAACACCAAGAAATCCAGAGATCCATGCCGACATCCAAACCTCGCCGTCAAAACGATATGCCCTTTGTAATGGGGGTGTTGAATGTCACACCGGACAGTTTCTCCGACGGGGGTGACTTCGTCGATCTTGCCGCCGCCGTGGACCGGGCGATGGAGATGTTGGAAAAGGGGGCCGATGTCATCGACATTGGCGGCGAGTCGACCCGTCCCGGCGCGGACCCTGTGCCCGTCGACGAGGAGTTGCGCCGGGTTATTCCCGTGATCAAGGCGCTGCGCGATGAGACCGCAGCCCGGATCTCGATCGACACGTTCAAACCGGCGGTGGCACGCGCCGCGATCGAAGCGGGAGCGGATATCTGGAATGATGTGCGAGCGCTTCAGGAAGACGGTGCTCTGGAAACCGCCGCTGATCTCGGCGTTCCCGTCATATTGATGCACATGTCCGGCACACCGAAAACAATGCAGGACAAGCCGGATTATCAAGACGTGGTCGGTGAGGTCTGCGACTTCCTCACCGAGCGCGCAGACCTGGCCATGGCAGCAGGGGTGAAGGCCGATTGTATCTGGCTGGATCCGGGTATCGGCTTTGGCAAGACGCTCGACCACAATCTCGCTCTCATGCACGATCTCGATCAGGTGATCGCGCTGGGTTATCCCGTCCTCTTCGGGGCGTCTCGCAAGCGTTTTATTGCCGCCATTGATGAGAGCGGTAGCGATGAGATGGAACGCCTTGGCGGCTCACTGGCTGCCGCCATGCGCGCCGCTCAGGCCGGCGCCGCCATGGTGCGTGTCCATGATGTGCGGATGACCGTACAGGCGTTGAAGGTTCAGGCGGCGATCAAGCGCGGCAAGGCCTAACCACCGGTTATCCGAACGGATCATCGATTGATTTTGAGGGCTCCGTGAACCAGCGCGGACCGTCCTCTGCCATGTAGAAATGGTCTTCCAGTCGAATACCGAACTGTCCCGGCACGCAAATCATCGGCTCATTGGAAAAGCACATGCCCGTTTCCAGCGGCGTGTGATCGCTACCGACGAGATAAGGCCCTTCATGGATGTCCAGCCCGATCCCGTGTCCCGTGCGATGGGGAATGCCGGGCAGTGTGTAATCGGGGCCGAAGCCGTGTTCCTGAGCCTTGGCGCGAGCCGCTGCGTCGACGGCGGAGCAGGGGGTGCCAGGCTGGGCGGCATTGAAGGCCGCGATCTGGCTGGCTTTCTCCGCCTCCCACACGCGGCGGTGCTCATCTGTTGCAGTCCCGAACACATAGGAACGCGTAATATCAGACTGATAGCCGTAGATCGCACAACCCGTATCGATCAACACCGTATCGCCATCTTCCAGCGTCTTGGGATCAGCCACCCCATGCGGAAAGGCGCTATCTGGACCAAACAGGACGATGCAAAAGGTCGACCCGCCCGGCGCGCCAATCTTCTTGTGCGCGGCATGAATGAACTCTGTGACCTCTCCGGTAGAAATCCCGGGTCGAAGCATGCGCGCAGCAGCCTTGTGGACTTCCAGCGTCGCGGTTTTGGTGGCCTGCATCAAAGCAAGCTCAGCTGGGGATTTTCGCGCGCGTCCATAGAGAATGATCTCTGACGCATCGCTCAGCTCACCCCTGCAGGCCTTCTGCAATCCGCTCACCCGGAAGAGTGGCATGGCCGGGTCAAGGCCGATGCGTGTGTGCTCCGCGAGACAACGCGCAGTCAGCGCATAGCTGTCCTCATGCTCTTCCCATGTCTCCAGCGGCGCGACGAGACGCATGAAGCCCTCAATCGTGCCACGTTCAAAGGCGGGGCCGATGAAGGTGATCTCGCCCTCGTGCGGGATAATGGCCCCAACAAGGCGTTCAGAGCCACTCCACCGCAGGCCTGTATAGTAAAGAAGATTACTGCCGGCATCGAGATAAACAGCATCGAGATTGGCGGCCGCCATACGCAGGCGCAGGCCCGCAAGACGCGTCTCATATTCCGCCAAGGGAATAGGCTCGCAATGGCTGAGCATATTATCGAGCCGGGCAAGTTCGGCCTCTGCCGTGGAGCCGCCGACACCCTTTGTGGTTTGGGTTTTATCATTGGGCATGCGGGTCTCCTATAAACGCTCCAGGAATTTCTCAAGCCGCTGCATATCCTTCGGCATGTCGGCTTCGAAGCGATGATATTGGCCGGTAACAGGATGTTTAAAGCCCAAAATTGCTGCATGAAGCGCCTGGCGCCGAAATTCTTTCAGTTCGCGACCATTATCGCTGGAGGCGATGATGCCGCCACGCCGGGAGCCGTAGAGCGGATCGCCCAGCAGCGGGCAGCCGATATGGGCCATATGGACGCGGATCTGGTGTGTCCGCCCGGTTTCAAGGCGACATTCCACCTTGGCGGCCAGGCCTGTACCGATTGCAGCCCGCGGGTCCTGACCGAAGCGCGCAAGCGTCTCGTAATTGGTAATCGCGTGTTTTCCCGCTTCACTCTCGGGATCCCAGGGTACTTCGAATTTCTTGCGGTCCTTGGAGGACCGCACCAGCTGGGTTTCAATCCGACCGGCCTTGGGCGCGGGCGCCCCTTTTGTGAAAGCGATATAGGCGCGTTCAACGGTATGCGCGGCGAATTGCTCGGTGAGACCTTTATGGGCGCGGTCAGATTTGGCGACCACCATAACGCCAGACGTATCCATATCGAGCCGGTGGACGATCCCCGGACGCTCCACACCTCCGATGCCCGACAGAGAACCGGCGCAGTGATGTAAAAGGCCGTGCACGAGCGTGCCTGTCCAGTGTCCGGCAGCCGGGTGCACGGTCAGGCCGGCCGGCTTCATCAAGACGATCAGATCCTCGTCTTCAAAACGGATATCAAGATCCATTTTCTCCGGGATCGGCTTGTCCGGCCGCGGAGCCGGGACGGTCAATTCCATCGCCTGACCGGCTGACAGCTTGGCAGACGGGTCGGTCATAACCGCGCCGTCGACACGCAATTGGCCGTCTTCGATCAGGGCTTTGATGCGACTGCGAGAAAGGGCCTCCAATTGATCGGCAAGCCATTTATCGATGCGCGCCCCGGCATCCATCTCTCCGGAACTAATTGAAGTAATATTCTTATTTTGGTTGTCGTGTTCCATTTGAAGACCAGATTGAGTTGCTTCGTGTAGACAAAATGTTGCCGATTGAGCACGTCGTATGCTGCGACCGCACAAAGTCGCAATTCTGTGATGTCACCGTCGCGGATGTGTCACCGATCATACCTACGCCCCGCCCGTGTTGGTCGCGCCAATTAAGAGGCGCACATTTCCTGTGGGGATAAGATAATGGGTCGTACTACACGTTTCCTTCTTGGTGCAGGTGTTTCTGCACTCGCAACAACGGCTGCCTGGGCTCAGGACAGCGAGATTACCGATGTCATTACGGTGACAACTCAGTTCCGCGAGCAGTCTCTGGCTGATGTTCCGATTAATGTCAGCGCGTTTGACGAACAGCGCCTGGATGAACTCAACATCGCCGACTTCGAAGACCTGGCACTTTATACGCCGGGCCTGATTGTTCAGGAACAGTCTCCGAACAATACCGGCTACTCCATTCGCGGTATTACCTCTGACAGCGGTGAGGCCACGTCCGAAACCCGCGTTGCGGTCTTCCAGGACGGTGTCTCCATCACCCGCTCGCGCGGCTCCTATATCGAACTGTTCGATATCGAGCGCGTCGAAGTCGCCAAGGGTCCGCAACCAACCCTTTTCGGCCGCGGCGCTCTGATCGGCGGTATCAACATCATTCAGAATAAGGCCGAGGATGAATTCTCCGCGGCTGGCGAGCTGGGCTTCGGCAATGAAGGCCAGTTTGAAGCCGAAGGTTATGTCAATTACGGCTTCGGAAATGGCTATGGTGTGCGCTTAGCTGCGGTTCACCGTCAGCGCGACGGCTATATCGAAAACACTGAGGGTGGCGACCTTCAGGGGCGCGACACTTGGGCGGCCCGCTTCGTCTTCTCTGGCCAGCCGAGCGATCGGCTGAGCTTCGATTTCATCGCTAATTATCAGGAAGACACGCCCCCGGGCACGTCCTTCAAGTCCGGCTCCATCCCGGCTGTAGGCGGCGACACCAACCCATTCACCGCTGCGTCACTCAATACGTTCGGTAACTTCCTCGGTGGTCGCGAACTCGGACTCGATCGTAGTGTCTATGGCGCAACCCTGCTGGTAGATTACGACATCAATGATGCCTGGTCGCTCAACTCCATTACCGGCTGGCGCGAATTCGATAGTGTGGAAGTCTTCGATCCTGAAGGTACAGCCCTGCCGATGTTTGTCTTTGCCGAAGACGCTACGGGCGAGCAGATTTCTCAGGAATTCCGCCTGAATTACGATGCGGGCGGTCGTTTGACTGGTTCGGCTGGCTTCACCTATTTCCACGAAACCGGCACGCAGCTCGTGCCGCTCGGCATTTCCGAACTTTATGCTCAGGTGCTGTTGGCGCCCACGCTCGCTGCGGCAAACGGAACCGATATTGCCACCCTGGAATTCCTGCTCGGTGCCGATATCGACGATCTGAGCAATCCTTTCCCCTTCTCGATTGCTGCACTCCTCGGACAGAATGCCCAAGTGCCGCTGCGTGATTTCTACCAGGAAGACACGTCCAACTCGGCTGTGAACTCGTCCTACGACCTTTTCGCGGATGCGTCTTATGAGGTGACCGACCGACTGACCGTTACGGCGGGGCTTCGCTATACTTATGAAGACAAGAAGTCCCAGGCGCAGTCTTGGAACACGGCGGGAACCAATCTGATCACCTTCACGCCGACATTGATCATCCCGGCGACGCCGCAAGGCAATCCGGTGGCCTTTTCGGACGAATTTGATGATGTCACCTGGCGTTTGGCAGCCAGCTATGAGGTGAATGACGATCTCAATACCTGGATCAGCTTCGCGCGCGGTCGCCGTCCGGATGTGATTTCCGCTGATAGTTCTCAGCCGAGTTTCTTCACGGTTGCTCCGGCAGAAATCGTCGACTCGCTCGAAGCCGGCTTCTTCTGGACGCTGCCGAACGGTCAGATCTCCGGTTCTGTCTACCGGTCTGAGTATGAGAACTTCCAGTCCTCTCGCTTCGACCCGAACCAGGTCACTTTCGTTGTCGACAATGCCGGTAATGCAACGCAGGTCGGTGCTGAGATCGACGCCTTCTACGAGTTCACCGACCGTTTCGAAGGCTTTGTGAACTATGCTTATTCTGACGCTACCTTTGATGACACGGACAGTAATGGAAATGCACAGCAGCTGGCGGGCAATACCTTCCGTTACTCTCCAGAGCACTCTGTCGCGCTCGGCATCAATTTCGAGCTGATGAATAATGATAACGGTACGCTGGTCTTCAGCCCGAACTATACGTGGCAGTCGGAAATCTTCTTTGATGAAGACAATGACCGTCTCGGTGGCTTGCTCACGCAGGACAGCTACGGTCTGTTGAACACAACGCTGCGCTGGGAAGATGCCCAGGGCCGCTACCATGCAGAGCTCTACGGTACCAACCTCACCGATGAGGAATACCTCATTGATGCAGGTAATACTGGCGGCTCCTTCGGTATCCCGACCTTCATTGCGGGTGCGCCGGCGCTGTATGGCGTGCGTGTGGGCGTAAGCTACTAAGCGCGTGTGAATGTGGAACGGGGCAGGTTCAACCTGCCCCGTTTCCTTTATCTTTGAATTGGAATGCGGCGGGCATCGTGCTAGCCGCTCTAGCATGGAAATTTTGGGGGAGGATCATGGACAAGATTAATCTGACACGTCGTGGCGCACTTGTAGGTGCAGCCGGGTTGGGACTTGCAGCCTCGGGCTGTTCTGCACCGCAGATCGATGCGTTCCAGCCGCAGACGGATGGTCCTTTCCGCCACGGCGTCGCCTCTGGTGATCCGGACAATACCAGCGTTATGCTCTGGACAGCCATTACGGATGATGCCGGCGGATATCGCGGTGTCGAGGTGGCGCGCGATGCGGAGTTTACCGATATCGTATTCCAGCAAGGCGAAGAGATCGCCTATGTGACGCCTCAGCCTCTGGGCACGCTGAAAATCATGGCGACCGGTCTCCAGCCGGATAGCGAGTACTTTTTCCGTTTTGTCTTTAACGGCATGACCTCTCCGGTGGGGCGCACCCGCACGCTCTCAACCGATCATATCGAGCAATTCCGCATCGGCGTTTTCTCTTGCTCCAACTTCCCGGCCGGGCATTTCAACGTCTATCGCGAAGCTGCCGAAAACGGAGAGCTCGATCTCGTCCTGCACCTGGGCGATTACATCTATGAATATGGCGCTGACGGATATGCCTCCTCACAATCGATGGAGCTCAATCGCGTCTCCGATCCCGTCCATGAAATCATTTCCTACGAGGATTACGTCGCGCGTCACGCCCAGTACAAAACCGATCCGGGCCTGCAGGCGCTTCACGCGGCGGCACCCTGGGTGATGATTTGGGATGATCACGAGACCGCGAATGATGCCTGGGCAACAGGCGCGGAAAATCATGACCCGGATCAGGGCGAGGGCGATTGGATTGCCCGTCGCGATGCGGCGCTGCGCGCCTGGTATGACTGGACGCCGACCCGTGAACCTGTGCGCCTGCACGAACGTCGCGCCTTCTTCGAGATCGGGGATCTCGGCACAATCGCCGCTATGGAAACGCGTTTGATGGCGCGTTCGCCGGCAATTGAAATGGGTGACCTTCCCATCGATCCGAATGTGGAGATGAACGAGGAGTCCATCGCCGCCATGGATGCTTGGAAGGCGGATGTTATTGGTGATGAAAGCCGCGAACTCCTCGGCGCCCAGCAGATCAGCGAGATCCAGGATGTGTTTGGGATGTCAGTGCAAAATGGCAAGCCATGGCGCATCATCGCCAACCAGGTCATCATGGCGAAGGTCGATTTCCCGGACTTCACCCAGACCATGCCGGGCTGGTTGCGCTGGATCGCGACCCGGGATAATGAATTTGCCCGCCGCTTCATCAACTCCACCCGTTTTTCCATCCCCTTCGGTCTTGATATGTGGGACGGCTTCCCCGCAGAGCGTGAGCGCCTGTATGCGGCCTTGCGTGAGGTCGATGCGGATGTGGTAACCGTTACGGGTGATGTGCATTCTTACTGGACCAATGACCTATTGGCCGCAGACGGGCACCGCATGGGGTCCGAATTCGTCACCGCATCGGTGACCAGCCCGGCACCTTTCTCCAGCTTTGCTGCGCCCGGCGTGAATTACGGCAATATGTTTGCCGATGCCAATCCGGCTGTGCGCCACTGTAATATGCGCGAGCATGGCTATATCCGCCTGACGCTGACCCACGAAGCGATGGATGCGGAATACATCGCGGTATCGGATATTCTTTCCACGCGCTATGAGACATCTGTCGAGAGTGCCTGGCGTGTCACGCCGGCGCGCAATGGACAGCCGCAAGCGATGGAGCGGATCAGCTAGCCGGCCAAACAGCACGAATTAAAAAAAAGGCGGCTCCGGGAGGGGCCGCCTTCTTTTTGAGTTTGATGCGAGGAGGTTTTAGGCCTTCTCGATCAAACGCAGGAAGCGATTGCGCAGGTCCGCATCTTCCTTGAACGCACCCGTGAAGGTGGTTGTGATCGTGGAGACGTTGGAGTGGTGCACACCGCGCGTCGTCATGCACTGGTGCTTGGCATCGACATAGACAGCCACGCCCAGCGGTTCCATGGCTTCATTGAGTGCATCTGCAATCTGCGCCGTCATGGTTTCCTGGGTTTGCAGGCGCTTGGCGAAGATCTCGACCACGCGTGCAATCTTGGAAATTCCAACAACCGCCTTGGTCGGCAGGTAAGCGACGTGAGCCACACCCAGGATCGGGGCGATATGGTGTTCACAATGAGACTCCACATCGATATTCGTCAGCATGACGATATCGTCATAGCCCTGCACATCTTCGAACTTTTTGCCGAGCAGTTTTGCTGGGTCATCCTTATAACCGGAGAACCATTCCTCATACGCTTTGACAACGCGCTTGGGTGTTTCAATCAGGCCTTCACGGTCCGGGTCGTCACCGGCCCAGGAAATCAGGGTGCGAACAGCGGCTTCGGCCTCTTCACGGGTCGGGCGAGTTTTTTCTTCCGCCGCGAGGCGGGCATCATCAGGTGTCATGGCGTCCATCGGGATGGATCCTTTCGTTATCGGGTCGGCGCTCCCAAAGTGATACGATCACGCCGTAGTTCCGGTTTCCGGATCAAAGGAGGGCTGAAGACTTTTTTACAGTCCCGGCCTGAAATCCTCCGGTTTCGCGCGGCTGCGCTTCAGGTTATGTAGGCGCTCTTTTGACGTTTTCCAATCACGTCACGGTATTTCGACTCCCCAAGCTTCAATTCAGAACGGGTTTTCTCAGAAAGTTTCACCATGACCATGCTCACCCTTTACGACACGATGGCGCGGCACAAGCGCCCGTTCGAACCGATCGATCCAGACCGGGTGACCATGTATGTCTGTGGCCCAACCGTTTATAATTACGCGCATATTGGAAATGCGCGTCCGGCTGTCGTCTTTGATGTTCTCTCGCGTCTGCTGCGTCATATCTATGGTGCGGACAAGGTGATCTATGCCCGGAACATCACAGATGTTGACGATAAAATTATCGACGCGTCCAAACAGACCGGCAAATCGATCGACGAGATCACCTCGCATTTCGGCGAGATCTACCGCCAGGATGTTGGTGCGCTTGGCGTTGCCATGCCGGATATCGAGCCGCACGCGACGGACCATATCGGCGAGATGATCGACATGATCCAACGTCTCATCGACACTGGTCATGCCTATGAGGCGGAAGGACATGTGCTCTTCTCGGTCAGCTCCTATGAGAAGTACGGCAAGCTTTCCAGACGTTCACTCGACGACATGATCGCCGGTGCGCGGGTCGAAGTTGCGCCCTATAAGAAAGACCCAGGAGACTTCGTTCTCTGGAAGCCGGCCGCAGACGGGGACCCGGGATGGGAGAGTCCGTTTGGTCGAGGCCGCCCGGGCTGGCACCTGGAATGCTCGGCTATGAGCGAAAAACACCTCGGAGAGACGTTTGATATTCATGGCGGGGGCGCAGACCTGGTCTTCCCGCACCATGAGAACGAAATTGCCCAATCAGTGTGCGCGCATGGCGGAAAAACCATGGCCAATTACTGGCTGCACAATGGTTTCTTGACCATGGGTACGGACAAAATGTCGAAATCGCTCGGCAATGTTCAGCTGATCCATGATCTGGCCAAGGAGTGGCCGGGCGAGGTGCTGCGTTACGCCTTGCTCACCGCGCATTACCGGGCGCCTCTCACATGGACCGCGGACTTGCTGGCCAAGACCCGCCGGTCTCTTGATCGCATCTATGGCGTATTGCGCCGTTTGAGCGATGTCGAAGTGGCCGAGGTGGACGTGCCAGAAATCTTCCTGGCGCCCATGCTCGATGATCTCAACACGCCGAAAGCACTTTCCGCGCTGTTCCAGATCACGGCTGAAGCTAACAAGGCGGAGACGCCTGAGGCCAAGGCGCAAGCGAAAGCGCAGCTATTGGCGGCGGGCAAGCTGATCGGCCTTGCCCAGGGCGATCCGGATGAATGGTTCGGTCTGACGGATCTGGATCCTTCAGAACGCGAGAAGATCGATGGTCTCATCGAGGCTCGCAACCGGGCCCGTGCCGAAAAAGACTGGACGCTTGCCGATCAAGTCCGAGATGAGCTCAACGCGCTCAATGTGCAAGTCGATGACGGGCCTGAAGGTTCAACCTGGCGCAAGCGCGGTTAGGAGAGGTGATGAAGGGTTATAATGTCATGGTTCTGGCCGAGGATGCGGTTGGCGCCTGTTTCATTACCTTTGGCGTGGTTGCAGCAGATGACGCTCAAGCTGCAACCCTCGCCCTCGGCGCAGCGCAGGCTGAAGGTTATTGGTCTGTGGAGGCCGAGGAAGTCTGGCTGCCTGACGATGTAGAGCCCGGCGATATCAGTGATGTGCCGGAGGTTTTGGGGCGCACCGAGCCTGTCTATCTCGACGAGGATGAGATAGCAGATGAGGACGCGTTCTAGCCCGTCGGTAATTCGCTATCCCGCCATCGGGCCGATCTCCTCTTTGTCGAATCATCCAGTTTCGATAGGCTCAATCCAAGAGTCTTCGGAGGGGCGGCATGAAGCTGGACGTGTTTGAGGTATCTCTGCTGGGTGCAGATGAACGCGGACATTTCATGACGATTGTCCGCGTTGTGAGTGCAAATGAGGTGGAGGCCGAAACGCTCGCACGTGCTTCTGCAGCTTTGCGTGATTTTGCCGTCACCGAGATCAATGAGTGCCAACGCACGGGCGAGCCCGTGTCGCCGGATTATGAATTTCCGCGCGTGCTTGGCCATAGCGAGCGCAAGTACGCACATTAATCCGATGATTCGCATCTGATCCGGGGTTGTGCTGGGAGTATGGCACGCATTCCGCGTGCGCTTATATTCTATGAGTATGTGCAATCAAAAGGCGAAGTGTCTAAAAATAAACCATTTATTTGGTTCTGAATTATTACCTCCAAAAAAGCTGTGGAATTGCGATAAGATCGCATTAACCCCGCGCTGCGCTTGGTTTTGCCAAGCAATGCGAGAGGTCTTCGGTCATGTCGTTAAAGATGCGCATCTCCAGCCGCCTGTATTACGGGTTCGGCGCTGTCGTCAGCATGGTTCTGGTACTGGGGGCTGTAGGCTTCTTCACCATGAATTCTACGATCGGTCGCTTCAGCGAGTATCAAGACACACTTGATAGCTACCGGCTGGTTTCGGCTATCCAGGAGGATGTCACAGAGGCCCGTTTGGAGGCCTTCGGGTGGCGTGCGACCGGGCGACCGGAAAGGGCAAGCGAGGTGGTCGCAAATCTTGATGAAGTGGTCCGCGATTCCGCGACGCTCTCCCGAACCGATCCGGCACTTGCGGCCCAAATGTCGGAAATGGCCCAAGCCTATGCTGTGTCTTTCCAGCAGGCCGTCGAACACCAGATGCGCCGCGAGCAGGCGTTTTCCGATTATCGCACAGCCGCCGATCAACTTTTGACGGCCAGCGCGAGTGACCTTCAGACACAGGGCCTGGCCGGGCGCGCGGTTTTCGCGGCAGAGCGCTTCCTGCTCGATAATCAGGCCGAGGACATTGCTGAAGCCCGCAGCCTGCTCTCCCAGCTTGTAAACCTGGGTGGGCCCGCTGCTATGCCTGGAAATGCCGCTTCCGCGGCACTCGCCGACCTTCAGTCAGCGATCCAGGCGCGCAATCTGGTATTTACAGGGACGCTTGATGATATCGGCCCCATGATGCTCGAAGCCTCTGAAGCCAAGGCGGATGAGCTTTCCGCAAGGGCGCTTGAGCTCCAGGGCGTTTCGGTTTCTGCGCTGGTCAATGCGCAAACAATCATCATCGCGCTTTCAATTATTGGTGCCATCCTGTCTGGCGTTGCGGCCTGGTTTATCGCCTCCTCCATCGTGCGGCCGCTGAAGCGCATTACAAACTCGACCCAGACCCTCGTCGATGAGAATTACGATCAAGTCGTCCAGGATCAGGAGCGTTTTGACGAGGTTGGCGAGCTGGCGCGGGCGCTGGAAGGCTTCCGCTGTCAGCTGGGCGAGGCGGCCGGCATGCGCGAAGCGCAGGCTGCAGAACAACAGGCCAAGCTGGAACGGTCTGAAGCGATCGCCCAGCTGGTCCAGACCTTTGATGATGAGGCTACGGTGCAGTTCGATGGCGTAGGCGATTACGCCAAGGATCTGCGCGTTGCCGCGCAGCACATGTCGAATTCACTCGATTCAAGCAAGGAACAAGTGGCCTCGGTGGCGGCAAGTTCCGAGGAATCCAGTGCAAATGTCCAAACCGTCGCCAGTTCGGCCGAGGAGCTGAATGCATCCATTGGTGAAATCCAAAGGGTCAGCGAACGCGTAACCGAACTCGTCAGCGGCGCAGCCAACCGGGCAGATGGTGCCAAGAGTGACCTTCAGCAGATGGAAGCTGCGGTGAAGGAAATGGTTGGAGCGATCGGGCTGATCAATGATGTGGCCGAGCAGACCAATCTGCTGGCGCTCAACGCCACGATTGAAGCGGCCCGTGCGGGTGAGGCCGGCAAGGGCTTTGCTGTGGTTGCCAGCGAAGTCAAATCCTTGGCAAACCAGGCGCAGGCGCTCAATGAGGAGATCGCGCGGAAGGTCAATGATGTCCAGACCCGCTCAGGCGCGGTCACCGGCGCGACGACCGAGGTGCTCGGTGCGCTGGAAGATATCCGCACGCAAGCTGCCGCGGCTGCGAGTGTGGTCACCCAGCAAGGGGCCGCAGTAACCGAGATCGCCGGTGCGGCGCATGAGGCCGCCCTTGGCACCCGCGAGGCCGCATCAAGCGTCAACTCGATCCGCGTCACCGCTGAAGAAACCAGTGATGAGGCGCAATCGGTTGCCCAGGTCGGCGAGAATCTTGAAACCCGGATTGTTGAATTGCGGAGCCTGTGCCGCGAATTCCTCAAAGAAGTGTCGGCGGCCTAAATCGTCACACCCTCCCGGTCCGGCTTTGCCCGTGTCGCCGGACCGGGAGTTTCACCCCGATTGCAATGGATGATTGGCAAAGCCGGGCATTCTCTCCTAAATAGACCTCATGAATGACGCGCTTTACTCCAATGCGGTGCTGCAACTGGCAGCTGATATTCCGCATCTGGGCGCGCTGGCTCATCCGCAGGCCAGCGTGCGCAAAGTTTCGCGTCTATGCGGGTCAGAAGTGGAAATCGATCTCTCTGTCGATAACGGGCGGATCAGCGATCTCGCTCTGCGGGTGAAGGCCTGCGCTCTGGGCCAGGCCTCGGCCTCGATCTTTGCTCGCCATGCGATTGGCGCGTCCGAAGACGAGGTGTTCGCAGCCCGCGACGCGCTGCGCGACATGCTCAAAACCGGCGGCCAGGCGCCACACGGCCGGTTTGATGAGCTGGCTGTGCTGGAGGGCGCTCGCGACTACGCAGCCCGTCATCAGTCCATTTTGCTGGCGTTCAACGCGGCTGTTGAAGCGATTGAAACGGCGCGCGAAACATCGACTACACGGCTGACTGGATAGGGTCGCGGCCCCCGGCCATGCCAGCCGGCGATGGTTCGCGATCCGGAAATAAAACAGCATTCCAACACAAAATTTCACAAGGCTGGCTGCGTCCCGGCAAGTTGACAGGTGGACAGGGCGTTTCGCCACGTTAAAAGCTTTGACTCATATGTGTTCGAGCGAGCGAAATCTTAATCTGAACGGGCCTGCCGAATGGCTGGCGATGGGTGTGTTGCGCACCTATCAATTACTGATTTCGCCTGTCTTTTATGCAGTGGGTATTCGGTGCCGGCATGAGCCGAGCTGTTCAAACTATGCCATGGACGCTGTTCGGGCACAGGGCGCATGGCGCGGCTTCTGGTTGGCGCTGGGGCGGTTCGGACGCTGCAGGCCGGGCGGAACCTGGGGATATGACCCGGCTCCGACGGAGAGCACCGATAAGCCGTGGTGGGCAGTCTGGGCGTTTCGCTCGCCCCACCCGCGAGTTGAGATGAAGAGGCTTTCGACGGCTCAGCCAGCCGACGATAAGGATTGAAGACTATGATTAAGGTTACGCTTCCCGACGGTTCGGCGCGCGAATTGCCCCAGGGTGCAACGCCACTGGACCTCGCCAACGACATTTCCAAGTCCTTGGCGAAGGCCTCCATGTTCGCGAAGGTGAATGGCGAGGAATGGGATCTCACGCGTCCGTTCGAGGGCGATAGCGAGGTCGCCCTCATCACGCGCAAGGATGATGAAGCCCTGGAAATCGTCCGGCACGACACGGCGCATGTTCTGGCACAGGCTGTCCAGGACCTCTTCCCGGGCACCCAGGTTACGATTGGCCCGGCTGTCGAAGACGGCTTTTACTATGATTTCGCGCGCGAAGAAGCGTTCTCGACCGAGGATTTCGAAGCGATTGAAAAGCGCATGCGCGAAATCATTGATGCCGATCTGCCGTTTGAGCGCGAGGTCTGGGATCGAAATGACGCGATCGCCAAATTTGAAGAGATGGGCGAGGCCTACAAGGCTGAACTGATCCGCGACCTGCCGGAAGATGAGACGATCACGATTTATCGTCAGGGCGAGTGGTTTGATCTCTGCCGCGGGCCGCACCTGCCCTCCACGGGCAAGATCGGCAAGGCCTTCAAATTGATGAAACTCGCCGGTGCCTATTGGCGTGGAGATCATCGCAATGCCCAGCTGCAGCGTATCTACGGTACGGCTTGGCTGGACGATAAGCAGCTCAAGGCGCATTTGCATCGTCTTGAAGAGGCGGAGAAGCGCGATCATCGCCGCTTGGGCAAGCAGATGGAGCTTTTCCACTTTCAAGAAGAGGCGCAAGGCCAGGTTTTCTGGCATCCCGCCGGGTGGACACTTTATCGGTCGGTCGAGAATTATATGCGCCGGCGTCTCGAAGAAAACGGCTATGTCGAGATCAAAACGCCACAGCTGATGGACCGGAAATTCTGGGAAGCTTCTGGCCACTGGGACAAGTATCGTGAGAATATGTTCATCTCTTCCATCGATCAGGAGGAGAAAATCCTTGCGGTGAAGCCGATGAACTGTCCGTGTCACGTTCAGGTGTTCAATCAGGGTCAGAAATCCTACCGTGACTTGCCGCTGCGTATGGCTGAATTCGGGTCCTGCCATCGCTATGAGCCATCTGGTTCCCTGCATGGCTTGATGCGGGTGCGCGGATTTGTTCAGGATGACGCGCATATTTTCTGCACGGTCGACCAGATTACCGACGAAGTCACCGCGTTTTGTGAGCTGCTGAAATCCGTATACGAGGATTTCGGCTTTGAAGAGCCGCGTATCAAATTCTCAGACCGCCCTGATATGCGGGTCGGCTCTGATGAAGTTTGGGACAAGGCGGAGGCCGCGCTGAAGGCGGCAGCCGAAGCGTCTGGCCTCGACTATGAGTACAATCCGGGGGATGGGGCTTTCTACGGGCCCAAGCTTGACTTCGTTGTCAAAGATGCGATCGGTCGGGAATGGCAGACAGGCACCATACAGTGTGACTTCAACCTGCCGGAACGCCTCGATGCAGCCTATATCGGCGAGGACGCGGACAAGCACCGCCCGGTCATGCTGCACCGCGCCATTCTTGGTTCGCTCGAGCGCTTCCTTGGCGTACTTCTTGAGAATTACGCCGGCAAGCTGCCTTTGTGGCTGGCACCGCGCCAGGTCATCGTTGCGACGATCACCTCCGACGCAGATTCCTATGCCGAAGAGGTGCGTTCGGCGATGGCTGACGCCGGGATCCGGGTTGAGACGGATCTTCGCAATGAGAAGATCAATTATAAGGTCCGCGAGCATTCGGTCGGTAAAGTGCCGGTCATCGCTGTCGTCGGCCGCAAGGAAGCGGAAGAGGGCAAGGTGGCATTGCGCTTCCTTGGTGAACAGGGCAAGACCCAGGAAATCATGTCACTCGACGATGCGATTGCGCTTCTGGGCGAGCGTGCGCTCGCGCCCGACCTCAAGCGTTTGGCCTAGGAATTAGCGGAGGCGGAGCATGAACCGGCGAGAGACGAAAGTCGGCCTGCTGGCGTGCTTCGCCTTCCTTCTGGCTTTTCCCGGGGCGATCTCCGGGGGGTTGCTCATCGCGCCGCTTTTGGCGTTTTGCGCCTTGCTGATGACGCCTTTGCAGCCGATCAGCTATCGGCGGATCGAGTGGGCCTGGCCCCTTATACCCGGAATGCTCTTCTTGCTCTGGACGGCGACCAGCTTTCTTTGGTCGCCTCATGACAATCCGGAGCAGATCCCGAAAACCGTCCTGGGAATCCCGCTGTATATTCTGTTCGCCTGGCGGGTTGGAGCGTTGGAAGGCCCCTGGCGCGAGCGAGCCCTGGGGTGTCTGATTGTTTTTGTCTTTGCTGCCGCGACGATGTTCGTTTTCGAGAGCCTCACGGGCGGTCATGGAACCATCAGTTTCAAGATCGGTTTTGAAAACGCAGATATCACGGACATGCGGGGTTTATTACACAGGGTGAGCCGCAGCCTGGGTCATGGGGTGGCCGTTCTGGTTTTGCTGGCTGGTCCAGCCGCGATACTTCTCTGGTTGCGAGGTGCTCCGCGGCTGGCGTTCGCGCTTCTCGCTCTGACCTTCATCGCGGCGATGAGTTTTGGTCTCGCCGTTAATGCAATCGCGTTTGTTGCCAGCGCGCTTGTGGTTGCCTTTGCCTATTTCAAACCCCGACTGGCATTGCCGACGATCTTTATCGCCTTGGCGGGTTTTGTTGTCATCATGCCGGTTTTCATGCCGAGCCTTATTGCAATCATTCCGGAAAGCATGCTGGGGCAACTGCCTCAGTCCTGGGTCTGGCGGTTGGAGATTTGGGAATTCGCCAGCGATCTTATCGTCGAGAATCCCTGGTTTGGGTACGGGCTGGACGCATCACGTGAGCTGGGTGAAGGCATCCAGGTGGAGGGCTATAATTGGGATGTCCTACCGCTTCATCCCCATAACGCCGCCTTGCATATCTGGTTGGAAACCGGGCTGGTTGGAGTGATTTTGCTGGCGGCGAGCCTGTTGGCCGTCGGTGATGTTCTGGGCCGCCAGACAACCATGTCCCAGATCGAGGTTCTGGCCTTGGCTTGGGTGTTGACATCCTATGCGTGTCTTCTGGTGTTTTCCTACGGTGTCTGGCAGGAATGGCATCAGGCCTCGTTGGCGCTGGCGATTGCCGCAGTGCGCATGCTTCGCCCCGAGGCTGAAGCGGCGAATATGTTGGACACAGATAAGTCCGATTTAGAGAAGGTTGTCTGATGCCCGGTGCATCACAGTTGAGTATCGTGACCGTGTCCTGGATGAGCGGTCCGTCCTTGAAGGATGCCATTGAGGCGGTCCTGGCGACGCCGTCAGTGGGTGAGTACATCCTGGTCAGTCATGAAAACCCTCCGGAAACCCTGGCGATGCTGCGGGATATGGCGGCAGAGCATGATCATTTCACCCTGATCGAGACGGGCGAGAATCTGGGCTTCGCCAAAGGGTGCAATATCGGTGCAAAGCGTGCGACGGGTGACGTCATTCTGTTCCTGAACCCGGACGCCCTTATCAATGAAGAAGCGGCGGCGGCATTGAAGGCTTCTGCGGGCCGTATGCATCTGGAGGATTGGGTGATCGGTGCCCGCATTCTCAATGATGATGGTACAGAGCAGCGTGGCGGGCGTCGCGGCGAGCTGACGCCTCTATCAGCGATGGCGGGCTTCTTGAACCATAATAGTTCAACCTTCGGGCGCGATGCGATCCATATGGAGAAGCGACCCGTTCCCGCGGGCCTGTCCCGCGTGCCGACGGTGTCTGGCGCTGCGATGATGGTGCCGCGCGCGGCTTTTCTCGCGCGGGGCGGATTTGATGAGCAGTATTTTCTCCACGTCGAAGATATCGATATGTGCCGGCAGGTCCGTGAAGCTGGTGGCGAAGTCTTTATCGAACCGCGTGCGAATATTCTCCACTATGGCGGCACAAGCCGTTCGAGCCCGCTTTTCGTGGAAACGCACAAAGCTTCTGGTTTCGTGAAGTATTTCTGGAAGTTTTATCCAGGCCCGCTCGAACGTTTGATGACCGCTTTGGCGATCATTCCCATTTATGCCGCGATATGGGGGCGGGTCTGGTACTACACCCTCGCCAATCAGCTCTCGAGCACCAAGGCGGACGGGGTGGAGACCACAGGCGCAACCGTCCATGATCTGAAAGCGCACCGCCGCGCTCGCGAGGCTCAGCGTGAAAACGGCGATGCCGCGGAGAATTAGGCTTTCGGGAAACCGCCAGCTTTCACCAGCGCGCTTTCTACCGGATGTTTCAAACCCTCTGTTTCAAGCCATTTCGCTGTGGCGATGAGCTTGTCCAGGTCAAGGCCGGTCTCAATGCCCGCGCGATCAAGCATATAGACCACGTCCTCTGTTGCGACATTGCCCGTGGCGGCAGGGGCGAAGGGGCAGCCGCCAATGCCGCCCGCCGAGGCATCTATCACATCCACACCCGCCTCAATGGCGGCATAAATATTCGCCATGGCCGTGTTGCGCGTATTGTGGAAATGCATGCGGATACGCATATCGCCGCTTTCCGCGCGCACGATGTCGAGTGCGCGGCGGACTGCCCAAGGGTCTGCGACGCCGATCGTATCGCCCAGAGCCAGCTCGGTTGCGCCAGCCGCACGGGCTCGCGCGGCCAGGCGGCCGAGGATTTTTGGGTCGACTTCGCCGTCAAACGGGTCGCCGAACGCCACCGAGATAGTCACGGAAACCGGAACGCCATCATCATGTGCCAGCACGGCGATCTGATCGAAAGCGTCGGCCGTCTGCTCCGGCGTGGCGTTCTGGTTTTTCAGGCCAAAGCCTTCGGACGCCACCATAACGTAATTGACCTCGTCGCACTTGGCATCGAGCGCGCGGCGCATGCCTTTTTCGTTCAGCGCCAGGCCGATATATTTCACGCCTTCAACGCGCGGGGCACGGGTCATCACCTCGGCGCTGTCCGCCATGGCGGGAACGAGTTTGGGATGAACAAAGCTCGCCGCTTCCATCCGCTTCACCCCGGCCTCGATCAGGCGCTCAATGAATTCGATTTTCACATCGGTTGGCATAAGGACGGGGTCATTCTGCAGTCCGTCACGCGGGCCAACTTCAACGATTTCAATCTTCGAGGTCATCTTGGGGTTCCGTATGGTCGAGCGCTTCAAATTCGGCCTCTTCGGGCCAAATGCAACGCGTGAACAAAATTGCCAGAACAGTGTCGTCACCGCGTGAGTAATTGGTGCCCGAGGCCAGGCTTCGACTGCAGACGCCCAATAGCATCAGACGCTCAGCGAAATCATTGCGCTCGACCTCATCTGCATTCTCTTCCACCATCAGGCGACGCAAATCTGGCTCGCGGGACAGGTCCAGCACGACGAGTGTTGGTGCCTCCCGCGCTTCCGCAAAGGCGAGAACTTCCTCGGCCGTGCCAAGGTGCGTATCTGATCCGAGCGAGAAGACCAGGCTAGGTTCGGTATAGCCTGAAGCCGTAATAATCTGCGACGCTGGAACGCCTGTGATGGCTTCAGAATACTCCCGCGCCGCGCGGACTTGGTCAGCCAGCCGCATGGCATGGGCATTGGGCACGACCGCGCCGCGGATCATGCCCTGCCAGGCCAGACCTGCGAGCACGAGGATGATCAGCGCGGCAGGCGTAATGGCTTTCAGTTTGAATGAGTTCGTCAAGGCCGCACCGGCCAGACCGGCGAACAGCGTGGTTGCAAGGCCAACAAGTCCCACAATTGTCGGATCAAGACCGAGCTCGAACCCACCAATGAAGCCCGCCATTGAGAGGCGCACCGCATCCCAGCTGGCCCCGCTGCCATACATGGCGAGACCGACTGGCGCGAGGATGGCAAAGACAATACCGGCAAAGACAAACAGCCCTCGGCTCAGCCACATTTCCCAGGCCTTGGCTTTCGTGAGGTCCATCAGGGCCCAGCCCACTGCCAGAGCCAGAGCCGGATAAGCGGGCAAGACATAGTGCGGCAGCTTGGTTGGGAGGATCTCGAAGACCAGCCAGGTCGGCACGGCCCAGGCGATAAGGAAGCGCGCCGTGGCGGCCGCGTCGATATCTTCACCCCGAATAGAGCGCACCAGGCGCGACACGGCGGGGACGAGAAACAGCACGGCCGGGAAGAAGAGCAGGGGCAGCAAAAGCAGGTGATAGCCAATCGGCCCGCCATGACGCTCATGGCTGGACACGAGCTTGGGGCCAAGATCATCGCCCAGCGCTTCGCGCAGGAAATTGCCGTCCGTAGCGATCTGGATCGCCACCAGCCAGGGCAGCACCATAAGAATAGCCAGGAGCGGGCCCCACCATTGCAGGATCGGCTTTAGCCAGGACCATTTGCGCTCCCAGATGAGCAAGGCAGCGATGCTCAACCCGGCCACCATTGGCGTGACGGGGCCTTTGATCAGTGTTCCCAGCCCGATGGCGAACCAGAAGAGCAGGCCGGTTCTCCAGCCGGCAGTATTGTCGCCGCGCGCATTCATCAAGGCCGCCATGGCCAAGGTTGTAGATCCCGCGAGCATGGCGTCCGTCTTGGCGATACCTGCTTCAATGCCGAGCAGGACCGTCGCCCCGAACAAGGCTGCGCCCGCAAAGGCGGCTTCGCGACCGATCAGCCTCTGCCCACCCCAGAAACAGGCCAAGGCCGCGAGGATCGCGCCGAGCATGGAGGGGATGCGGTAGGCCCAGATCTCGCGCGCTTCAGCATCGGATAACGCTCCGACCGTAAGCACTTGGAGCCAGTGAATTCCAATCGGCTTCTTATTGCGTTCGGTGTCGAGGAAGTTGATCTCGACGAAATTGCCGGTCTCCAGCATCTGAGCTGTGGCTTGAGCGAAGCGGCTTTCATCGCGATCGAGGGGCGGCAGGGTGAACAGGCCTGCCAAAGCGGAAATCGCCACGATCAGAGCGAGAATAAAATAGGGGCGGTAACCGCGCGTCAGACTCGCCATAATCTACTCCAAATGCAACGAGGCGCAGAAATCCCTCGCGTCATGTCATAAACCCGGTATGTAACGGGGACCACACCAGACGCAAGTTCAAGCAGACATTCCTATGGGCCAAGATCCAGATATTTCCGTTGTTGTTCCAGCCTATAATGAAGCTGGCAATGTTGTTCCGCTGGCACGAGAGATCGCTCAGGCGCTCGATGGCCGCAATTACGAAATCATTTTCGTTGATGATTGCTCGTCGGATTCAACCCGCCAGGAGCTCATTGATGCCAAGGCGGAGCTGACCGCTTTGCGCGTTGTCGCCCACCGGCACAATGCCGGTCAGTCGCGGTCTGTACGGACGGGCGTGATGCATGCGCGCGGTGATGTGGTGGCGACGCTGGACGGCGATGGTCAGAACCCGCCGGAGAACCTGCCCATTGTGATCGATGCACTGATGCGTGCCGATGCGCCGGAGGATCTGGCGCTGGTCGGTGGCGACCGGAGCGCCAATCGCCAGGACTCTGCGTGGAAGAAGTTCGCCTCGCGATTCGGCAATGGTATCCGCAAGCGCATGCTCAATGATGATTGCAATGATACGGGCTGTGGTCTCAAGGCCTTTAAACGCAAGGCATATCTTGAGCTTCCCTTCTTCGATCACCAGCACCGTTTCCTGCCGGCTTTGATGAATCGCGAGGGCTATAAGTGCGAATTCCGGCCCGTAACGCACCGTCACCGGACCATCGGAACGTCAAAATATACGAATTTTGGCCGTCTTTTCGCCTCTTTGACAGACATGATGGGAATGATGTGGTTAAATTCGCGCTCACGTAATCCGCGTGGGGCGGATGAAGTCTAGCGAGGCACGGCGAAACACCGTGCAAGGAAAGGATGCGATATGGCCGGAGGGGACAACGGCGTATTGTTGGGTATGATGGCGGCAAACCGCGCTGGTCAGGGCGGTGGACGCAGTAACGGGGGTGGCTCCATGTTTAATGTTTTTCCGAAAATGGTAATTCCGGTCATCGCCTATGCGGTGGTGGCAATGATGGGTATCGAGATGACCCAGCAGGTCTTTGTGGTTCCGATGGTGAATGCGCAATTGCCGCTGGCCGTCGGCGACATCCTGATCATTCTCGGCATGATTATGCTCTTCATCGAGCTCATCAAGTCGGCGGGCTCCGGCACGGCGACCATTCTTAATCATGGCCTGTCGATGGGTGTGTTCGTTATTGCGCTGACCCTCTTCCTTCTGGTTGGCCAGTTCGGTACCGCCGCCTTCTTCCTGCTCACATTGATGGCGTTGATGGATACGGTTGCCGGTTTCGTGGTCACCATCGTTTCAGCACGCCGCGACCTGGCTGTTGGCGGAGAAGGCTAGACCTTCACACCGATACGCAAAAAGAACGCCGCTCCATTCGGGGCGGCGTTTTTTGTGTCGCACTGCTTGCGCATGCAGCGTACCAGGCAATGCAGGCTAGAAGATCAGGAAGATCATCACGGCGCCGACGGTGACGTCACGCCAGAAGTCGAGCTGCTGGGCTGCGGTTTGCCGGATCATGCCGAACGCTCCCAACGGTGGCGGGGGGCAGGCTGCTCGGCCGCTTGCGCATAGGCACGACGATAGCGATCCTGTTCGCTCGCCTCGGCACGAATACCGCGACGCGGGGAACCGGCTATCGCCTGGACCACGACCTCCGCCGCAGCATTGCGCGCCCTGTAGAGTGTCTTCGCACGAGGCTGGGACGACTCCGGGGTCGGGACAGGGACCAGGGCGTTTTTCGGCTGCGACGGACGGTCGTTAGATCGACGAGCCTTACCGGCCGGTTCTACACGCCGGCTGGTCGGGGTCGGGACAGGGACAAGGCTTCGGATCATGGTCATAAGCGGTACATCGCAAGGCGCGTGCCAAACGTTAAGCGTCTATTAACCATGATTCTGGTGCGGCAAGGCAACTTTCCAGCATAAAAACGTACGGCGCCGGGATGACCCGACGCCGCACTGTGTCATTTGGAAACGAAGTGTTAACGCCGATTACTTGTCGAGCAGCTTGTCCAGCTTGGCTTTCATGGCATCAAGCTCAGCACGCATCGCATTGACGTCATCCTGGCTTTCCGCTGCCGGCTGCGCCGGTGCAGCCGGGTTCGCATCGCCTGCTGCAGGCGCGCCGCCCGGTGTGAAGGGCGTAAACATGCGCATGGCCTGGCCGAACATTTCCATATTGCGGCGCGTTTGTTCTTCCAGCATCGCCATACTCGCCGGAGGATTGGTCATCGCCTCAGTCATGCGAGAGCGGAACTCTTCTTGTTGCTGCGCAAAATTATTCATCGACATCTGCAGATATCCCGGGACAACGCTCTGCAGGCTGTCGCCGTAGAAACTAATCAGCTGACGCAGGAAATCCACCGGCAATAGATTGGCGCCGCGAGCTTCTTCCTCAAAAATAATCTGCGCCAAAACGCCGCGAGTCAGATCTTCGCCGCTCTTGGCATCAACGACTTGAAAGTCAGTGCCCTGTTTTACCAGATCGCGGAGATGATCAAGCGTAACGTATTGACTTGTTGAGGTATCATAGAGACGGCGGTTCGCGTATTTCTTGATCACGATCAAGGATGACTGATCTTTTTTCTTAGACACTTCCAACTCCCCTTTCGCCCTTATAACGTGTCCGTCACCGGATCTTCGCTCGACAAGGGCATCGATCTGTTTATTAGGGGTTTAAGCGCTTGTTGCGTCCTGCTGCAAGCGCGAAGACACAATCCGCGCTCGCTGCCCTGTTCGCAGGCGCGACAAAACTGGGGGAAAACATGTCTCGTACAGCTCTCGTAACCGGTGGTTCCCGTGGCATTGGCGCCGCAATTTCCCTGACTCTCAAAGAGGCAGGTCACACCGTCATCGCCAATTTCGCAGGCAATGAAGAAAAGGCCGCGGCCTTTACTGCCGAGACCGGCATAGAGACCGTCAAATTTGATGTTGGCGATTATGATGCCTGTGTGCAAGGTATTGCGAAGGCTGAGGAATTGGCCGGTTCTCCCATTGATGTTCTGGTCAATAATGCAGGCATTACACGTGACGGCATGTTCCATAAAATGACGCCGGAGCAGTGGAATGATGTGATCCGAGTTGACCTGACTTCGCTGTTCAACATGTCCCGCCCGCTGATCGAGGGCATGCGCGAACGTGGTTTCGGCCGCATCATCAACATCTCCTCCATCAATGGCCAAAAAGGACAAATGGGGCAGGTGAATTATTCTGCAGCCAAGGCCGGCGTGATTGGCTTCACGAAGGCGCTGGCGCAGGAGACCGCGCGCAAGGGCATCACCGTCAACTGCATCGCACCGGGTTATATCAACACCGATATGGTGGCGGCCGTTCCAGAAAAAGTGCTTGAGAGCATTATCGCTGGCATTCCCGTCAATCGCCTGGGTGAGGCCGACGAGATCGGCAAGGCTGTTGCCTATCTCGCGAGCGATGATGCGGGCTTCATGACGGGCTCTGTCATGACGATTAATGGTGGCCAGTACATGGCTTAAGGCGCAATTGCAGCGCTTGCCCTAAAATCGCCCTGTTAGCCGTGACATTGTCGCGTGGGATGACGCGTTTCTTTGTTGCCATATTATCGGTTCTGCTGATCGCAGGCACTGCAGCGGGTTTGCAATCAAACCCGCTGCGTGATCGTTTGCTCGGCAGTTCGCGCCAGCAAGAGACGACGGGCTGGTATCAGCGTGCAGATACGGGCAGTTTCTTTCTTTTCGACCGCTCACGTTCGGTCGCGCTGCTGCGTGAACGCGATGACCCGACTGCCGAGGTCCTGGTGCTCTTCCCGAACCGGGCACCGGGCGGTGGGACGGCATTCGTCACAGACACAGGTCGCGAGGTTATCCGTCTGACCGGTCTGGGTGGTGCCACCTATTTCCCGGCTGATGCGCCCAATGGTGTGATTGCTGATTTCGCCAGCGCCGCCGGTTCGCTCGCGCCTTCGCCGCGCTCGCCTGAAGAAGTGCGCGCGCTGGCCGAACAGGTTGCAGAAGATTTCGCGGACCTGGTGGGCGATAATATCGACCTTGGTTATGCGCCCGCACCGCGCGCTGGTCTGGGCGTCCAATATGATGCGTTTCGCATGCTGGCCATCGCGGTCCAGCGTATCGATGATGAGCGCCGCAGAGTGCGCGGTATTGATCGCGTGAGTGTCACCATCGGGAGTGAACCCGGCGCCTATCGAGATGACCGGGCCTTTGTCATCGTGATCGCTCCCAATTACGGCTATGCCGGTCGACCATCGTCTGAATTCATCATGGGCGCTCTGCTCGACGGAAACGCCTAATCCGGCACTTGCGCGCCACCTGGATGCCAGTCCGGCGGGGCCAGTTCAAAGCCTGAGAACTCAAACCCCGGTGCCACGGTACATCCGACCAGCGTCCAGCTGCCCAGTGATCGTGCGCCTTGCCAGGCGTCTTGTGGAACAATGCCCTGCGGACGCTCCCCGGCGAGTATGTCAGCGCCAAGTTTCAATCGCTGAACGGACTGGCCGTCTTCGCTGATCGATAATTCGAGTGGTGCCCCGGCATGCCAGTGCCAGATCTCGATGGCGTCAACGCGATGCCAGTGCGAGGTCTGACCCGCCTCAAGCAGGAAAAAGATGGCAGTTGAGCGTGCGCGTCCGGCAATAGCGTGATCATCGCGAAACGTCTCTACATACCAGCCGCCTTCCGGATGGGGCTTCATCTTCAAAGTGTCAATAATGTCTTGGGCACAGGTTTGACGCATCAGAACACGTCCTTGCGGTGCCGGATCTCGGCAAAGACCTCTACATCATCTGCATCGGGGAGGCCGAGATGCGCTCTGATGCCAGGATCGTCGGGCCTGAGGAAAGGATTTGCTGATTTTTCCGCGCCAATTGTCGTGGGAATAGTGGGTTCCCCGCGCGCGCGTTCCGCATCGACCATTTTGGAGTAGGCCTGCAGGTCGAGATTGTCCGGGTCAACACTGAGGGCGAAGGCCGCATTGGCCTGGGTGTATTCATGAGCGCAATAAATCTTGGTCTCGTCGGGCAGTGCTTTCAGGCGCGAAAGACTGTTCCACATTTGGCCCGGCGTGCCTTCGAACAAGCGCCCGCAGCCCAGTGCGAAAAGCGTATCGCCCACAAATGCGACATTGCTCTCCTGGAAAATATAGCAGACATGCCCGCTCGTATGTCCCGGGGTGAAAAACACTTTCGCCGAGTGCTCGCCGAGTTGGACCGTATCGCCGTCTGCGATTTCGCGATCAATCGCCGGGATACGCGCAGCTTCATAGCCTGGTGCGGTGATCTTGGCGCCGGTGGCCTCTTTCAGAGCCTCATTCCCGCCCGCATGATCATAATGGTGATGCGTGTTCCAGATCTGGGTGATGGTCCAGCCCGCCGCTTTCGCCTCCTCCAGGATCCGCACCGGATCAGGAGTGTCGATCGCAGCGGTTTCGCCGCTCACCGGGTCGTGGACAAGATAGCCGTAATTATCGGACAGGCAGGGGAATTGACGAATCTCAAGAGCGCTCATTTTTCCTATCGCCGTTCGGGTTGAGGATGCGCTATCTGTTTAGGGCATAGACCGGGAGTATGGCCAGTGCGGCGCGATGCACTTGAACTCGAACGATTTTACAACAGCCGCCGGGGTTTGATCTCAAAGATGATGATCGAGCGTCGTTTGGCGACGATCTGGCCCGATCTTCGCGAGCTGGATGTGCTCGGGCTGGGATATGCGACACCCTATCTGGCGGATATGCGTCCAACCGCTCGCCGTGCGGTCGCCTTCATGCCGGCCAGCCAGGGCGCGATTGTCGAGGCGGGACCATCGCGGACCGCCCTGGGTGACGAAACCCACCTGCCTTTTCCCGATGCGCTGTTTGACCGGGTCTTGATGATCCACATGCTGGAAGAGGCGGAAAGCCTTCAGGCGATTTTGCGTGAGGCCTGGCGCGTCATGGCGCCGGAGGGTCGGTTGGTGATTGTCGCCGCAGCGCGGGCGGGCGCCTGGGCCTTGGTCGATTCCACGCCTTTTGGTCATGGCCGTCCTTTCTCGCGTGGCCAGCTGACCCGGCTTCTTGGCGATGCCATGTTCCAGACCACAGCCTGGTCGCGTGCGCTTTATGTCCCACCTTATCGCTGGAGTGCCCAAAAAGGCTTGGCCAATGCCTGGGAAAAAGTGGGCGAAACCATCTGGGCCGGGCTGGGCGGGGTGATCATGGTCGAGGCTGTTAAGCGGACGGGCGCACTACACCCACCGCTGCGCACTGCACCCGCGCGTGCGCGCGTACTTGCCGCGCCGGGCTCTGCCGCGCTATCTCCCAAGCCAACACCCAAGGACGTGTCCACACACAGAGGTCAATCATGAGCATCGAACCGCGCGCTGGCATTCTCGACATCCGCCCCTACAAGCCAGGAGCGGCGGAAGCTCCGGGGATTGAAAACCCGATCAAACTCTCTTCGAACGAAAATGCCCTCGGTTGCTCGGACAAGGCTGCCGACGCATTCCGCTCCAGCGCGTCGCGTCTTCACCTGTACCCCGATGGTGGCGCGACAGCGCTGCGCGAGGCGATCGCCCAGGAAGAAGGCCTGGAAGCGGAGAATATCGTGTGTGGCTGCGGGTCTGATGAATTGCTGCAGCTTCTGGGCAAGGCCTATCTCAATCCGGGCGATAAGGTCGTCCAGTCTCAATACGGCTTTCTGGTCTATCGCCTGGTCGCGATGCAGTGTGGCGCGCAAATCGTCTCGGCTCCGGAAAAAGACTACACCACCGATGTTGATGCGCTGATCGAGGCGGCCGGCGATGACGCGAAGATCGTCTTCCTGGCCAACCCCAATAATCCGACCGGCACGGTGATCCCGAACTCTGAAATTCGGCGTCTGCGCGAAGCCCTGCCCGCGTCAACGCTTCTGGTGATGGATGCAGCTTACGCAGAGTTTGTGCGCGATCCGAATTATGAGGCCGGAATTGAGCTGGCACGCGAGTACGACAATGTCGTCATGACCCGCACCTTCTCGAAGATCCACGGTCTGGCCGGCGTGCGCTTGGGCTGGGCCTATGGTCACAAGTCCATCATTGACGTGCTGCACCGCGTCCGCGGCCCCTTCAATGTCAACCTGCCTGCGATCGAGGCGGGCATTGCGGCCATCAAGGACCGGGCGTTTGTCAAAGCCTCGGTTGATCACAATGAGGAATGGGTGGCTTGGCTGCGTCAGCAGATCGGTGGTCTGGGCCTGGAAGTGACGCCGAGCGTCTGTAACTTCGTGCTGGTTCATTTCCCCGAAACACCGGGTAAGACCGCAGCAGAAGCCGATGCGTATCTGACGTCAAAAGGCCTGATCGTGCGCGGTGTCGCGCCTTATGGCCTGCCCAATGCATTGCGCGTGACGGTCGGAAAGGCGGACGAAAACCGTGCTTTCCTCGATGCCTTGTCCAACTTCATGGCGAAGACGCCAGCGGTATAAAGCCAGCGTCTGAGCAGGCCGGATACCGGATCAGTTCTCGAACGAGGTGATCCGGACCGGGCCAAAGAAGACGCCGCTTGCGGTGATCGAGAAGGGCAGTGAAACCCCTTCTTCGCTGCGCGGCGCCAGCATGACGGCCAGGCGCAGAGCCTGTTCGTTTTCTTCTTCAATCAGCCCGCCCTCAACCAGCGCATCGGCCAGCGCATCGGGATTTGCGATCCGGACTGACAGGCGCCCATCCGGCTCGGCAATTTCGTTGACGGTCAGCTGGCCTTCCCCGGTGAGCTGGGCCGGCCCCCAATTGAAGACAGCCTCTTCAACCCGGATCTCACCACCCGCCCGCGACCAGCGCGCTGCATCGCCTTCGCGCGCGAGTTCGCTCCACTCAGTGACTTCCATCGCCATGCGCGCCAGTTCACCTGTCTCGCCGAATGCTGCGGCCATGCCTGGATCGAGGCGTTCCTGGGAGGCGCGCAGCCCGGAGGCCTCGGCCTGGACGCGCAGAATATTATCGTCACCCACCTGACCCGCGATGAGCAATTGTTCAATGCCGGAAATATTGGGCGGTTCACCGTCCAGCGCTTCGATCGTCAGCGCGTTGATTTCCGCACCGACACGGATGATCTCCCCGCCCGAATTGCTCTTCCGGCTGAAGCGGGCATCGCTGGCATCGATACGCAGGGTTTGGTCACCTTCCACGAGGAAGGGGCCATCAAAAGCGACGATCCATAAAGAGAAGTCATAGGGCAGGGCGTTGGCTTGCACCGCGTCGAGTTGCACAAACCAGCCGCCATCGCTCTCGGGAAGCTGGATCTGCGGATTGCTCAGGTGGATTTCAAAGCGATAGGGAAAGCCGGAGACGCGTAGCTCAGAATACTCGATCTCATAGCCCGCAGCTTCCTTGTCCGCGAGCCAGCGCTGGATCTCGGTTTCCACCCGGCCTGCCGCGAAAAACCAATAGCCAGTATAGCCCGCCAGAACGAGGAATATGGCGCCGATAATCAGCCCGAAACGCAGATTGATACTCACAGGCTGTACTCCCTTAGACGCTGATCTATGGCTCTAACAGCTGATCAGACGCCGTACTTATACGCTGGTGCAACACTTCCATGAACTCTTTCTTGTCGAGTCCGGGCGGGATGGGCTCGAGAAATTCTACCACAATCAGGCCGGGCTTTCTCAGGCCGCAATAATTCGTCATGTGCACGCCGGAATTCAGTGCGACCGGCACGCAGGGCACTTTCATCGCCTGATATAGCCCGAGTATGCCCGGCTTGTACTCTGGATTCTCGCCAGGGGCTGTGCGCGTGCCTTCGGGAAAAATCAGCACTTGCCGACCTTCGCTGCCGCGTTGCTTGGCTTGTCGCAACATGCCGCGTAATGCCGAGGCGCCGCCGCTGCGATCAATGCTGATATTGCCCAGCTTGACCGCGAACCATCCGAAGAAGGGAAAATAGATGAGCGACTTCTTCAGGATGATGGCCGGGTCCGGCAAAATCCCCCAGAAGGCCAGGGTCTCCCACATGCTTTGATGCTTGGATGCGATCAGGGCACCACCGGTGGGCACCTCACCGCGCACTTCGAAGCGCACGCCGCAAATCACGCCCATACCGAACCATAACACACTCAGATAGGCGCGGAGCATGGCGCGGGCCCAGCTGCGCGGCCCCAGAAGCACCGGGACGCCAAGCAGGCCGAAAACGATCATCAGACCGTACATATAGATGGAAAACAGGATGGAGCGGATCAGCGTCATGAGTGGGAGGCTCAGCGTTGCATCAGCTGGGACAGCCAGACCATGGCGTATTTCGCGTACTCCAGAACCCAGACCCGCAGATTGGCGGGCTGGCGCCAGGGCGGTGTGGTCCGGACCGGGTATGCGATGAGTTCCGCATGGGGCATGGCGCGTTCCATCAACAATAAGCTGCGGGGCATGTGATAGTCAGATGTGACGATGATCAAGCTTCGATGACTGTTGAGATCTGCCCAGTCCGCGGTTTCTTCAGCGTTACCGGCTGTATCGCGTGCCTCACGCCCGAGCGTGACACAGCAATCAAGGGTGGCGCGGTCCAGAAGGGTGACGCGCAGGATGTCATCTTCGCTAACCGAGGTATGTACGCCTGAAATCAGCATGACCTGGGCCTGGCGGGTCTGAAGCAATTCACCCCCGGCTTCCAATCGGCCCTGATCACCAGTCAGGACAATGATCGCATCCGCACCAATGCCGGGACCCGGCAAATTCATGCTGGAGACACGACCGGAGAAACTCGCAAAGCCAATCAAGGCAGCTGCGAGCAGAAAAAAAGCAATGAACTGCAGACCTTTACTCGACACGCTCACCGACCCATCCGCTATCCAAACCCTACCCTGAGCGCGCGGCCCAAAGGATGCAATATCAAAGCGTGCGGCATATTCATCCCCCTCTACCAGCGCCGACCCAGATCGGTAATCACGGCCAGTCTTGCGGAGAGCGCAGCGGTGGCGCCAGCCAGCAAGGGCGCAATCGCCAGAAGCAGGAATTCAAAGGGATTATTCTCCCAACTTGGCAGGAAGAAACTGGCATCGGCGGCCTGGCTTCCCGTGCCGACCAGCAGCGAGACAATGACGGCAATGATTGCGCCTACAGCACCCGACTTCAGTCCCAGCATGAAAAAGCGTCGCTGGAAGAGGATGGCGATATAGCGATCTTCAGCCCCACAAAGGTGAAGCGCATCAATCACATCCACCCGCGCCGCCAAACTCGCTCGCGATGCAAATGCGACCACTGCGGCGGCAGCGCCCGCCAATAGCGCCAGCAGCGCCAGGGCGAGGGTTTGCGAGCGCGTCGCCGCCCCGCGTACGGCATCGGCCCAGCGGGAGTGATCATCAACACTGGCATTAATGCCCGCCTCGTCAAAAGCCTCTCGCAGGGCATCGAGCGGAGCCTCAATGCCCGGCTCAAGGCGGATCTCGACGATGAGCGGCAGGGGGAGGTCATCGGGAATATTCTCAGTGCCCAACCATGGCGCGATCAAGCGTTCTGCATGAGCCCGGTCGCGCGCTGTCGCATTGGCCACCCCGTCCATGGCGGCGGCTATATCGGCGGCCCGTTGTGCATCTTCACTCGCGCTACCGCCTTCAACAGGGCGGACCTGGACGGTCAGTGAGGTCTGTAAGTCTTCGGTCCAGCGCTGCGATTGTTGCCAGGCACCGCGTGCGCCAAGCGCAGCAATACAGGCAAGGAAGACCAGGATGGCGGCGACAATGAATAAGGGGCGGTCGCGCCCGGCATCAGGAGGCAAGAGCGCACCGGCGCCGCCCTTGGGCGGTGGAGGTATTTCAAACTCACTCATCGCGCTCAGCTCCGTCAGGACTATCGAGCGGAGGGCGCCCAATATCCTCAAAGGCTTCGCGATGACCGGCCGCGGCCTCATCTTCCGCTCTTTGATATTCAGCCTGGCGCTGGCTGCGCGGCGCCCGGATATGGACATGCCCCTCCGCCAGACTCATCACCGGTGCATCAAGCAGGCGGACCAGCTGCAGATCATGGGTCGCAAAGATGATGGTCGTGCCCAGCTTGTTGAGCTCGACAAAGAGGCGCAGGAGCCGCATGGCCATTTCGCTATCGACATTGCCCGTTGGCTCGTCTGCGATCAGGATTTCTGGCTGTGCCACGACCGCGCGGGCGATGGCGACGCGTTGCTGCTCTCCACCGGATAAAGTGGCGGGGTTGGCCTTCATTTTGTCGCCCAGACCGACCCAGGCCAGCAATTCCGCGACATCTTCTGCATAGTCTGAACGTTTTTTGCCCGCGACCCGCAGCGGCAGGGCGGCATTATCGAAGACACTCAGATGGTTCAACAGGCGAAACTCCTGAAAGACCACGCCAATTCGCCTTCTGAGGTGAGGGAGTTCCTCGCGTGAAAGCGTCGCGGTATCCCGTCCGAAGAAGGAAATTCGGCCGCTGGACGGGCGCGCAGCCAAATAAATCAGCCGCAAAAGCGAGGTTTTACCTGCACCGGACGGTCCGGTGAGGAATTGGAAAGAACCACGTGGTAAATCAAAGGATAGGTCCCGCAAAACCTCCGGGCCCTGGTCATAACGCATCCCGACATTGTCGAAGCGGATGACTGGCGCGGAAGTCTCGTAGGACGTGTTTGAGAAACTCGGGTCTATGGATGTCTCCATGGGTTCCGTTGAACCGGTTAAGTAGCGACTCAGATGAGCATAGTACTCAGCTGTCCGTCATGTTCCACGCGCTATCGCGCTGATCCACAGGCGATCGGTGCCAATGGCCGTCGTGTGCGTTGTGCCTCCTGCGGTTATGTCTGGACCGCTGAGGTCGATGACCCCAATGAATTGCCAACGCTTGAGCCCGCCCCGGTGGACGCTGCGGCCGAGATGGACGCCACGCCGGAGATAGAAGAACCCAAGCCCGTTCATACCGCTTATCGCGAGCGTCAGGCGAAAAAACGGCAAAAAATGTCCGCTGCTATGGCTGGCACGGCCTGGGGCGGTTTGGCAACGGCCTGCGCACTTTTGTTTGCGGCGACCTGGTTTTTCCGCGTCGATATCGTCACCCTCTGGCCGCAGGCGAGTTCGGCCTATGCCGCTATCGGCTCTGAAGTAAACCCGTACGGGATCTCCGTGGGCGAGCTCGAGGTGCACCATGAGGTCGATCAGGGAGTTCCTCTCCTGGTGATTGAAGGCTCCGTGCACAATTATGATCGCCGGTCACGCGCCCTGCCGGGCTTGCGGGCCGTGCTTCGTGATGAGCAGTCGCACACGCTCCTGGAATGGACTGTCAGCCTGGATGAAGGCCCGGTAAGCGCCGGCGAAGTCCGGGCCTTCCGCACGATCGTTTCCGATCCACCGCCAAGCACTGTTGAGGTGGAGGTCACGCTGATCGATCCGATCACGGCGCATCTGGAAGATGCGGGGCATGGTGAGGCAGAGGCCGAAGATTATCATGACGATACGGTCGCTCAAGCTTCTGACGAGACCCATCGCGACGCTGGGCATCATTAGAGGCTAGAACCGGTCCAAGAGCCGTTCGATATAGTCTAGCTCATCTTGTGGTCGGCCTGCTTCAGCGGCGCGGCGGCGCAGCTCTTCGAGGATCTCACGCGCCCGCGCCCGGGACAGCTCGTCCGGGATTTCGACGCCTGCACCATCCGCGAATGTGCCATCAGTCGGACGGCCGAGCGGGTCTTCATCTTGACCTTCTGCCAGACCGTTCTCGCCCTGCTGTTCCTGCATGCGTTCGAGCAGTTCACGCGCCAGCTCTTCAGCCCCGGCGCGCAATTCAGCGAGCGCTTCTTCCTGGGCGTCCAGTGCGGCGCCGGCATCACCCTCACGCAGCGCGTCCTCCGCCTCCCGCATCGCGCCGATCGCTTCGCCTGCGCTGTCATCTGCCCCGTCAGGCAGAGCTTGCAAGGAGCGCTGCAGCGCGTCGGCGAGCTGTGCCTGTAGTTCAGCCAATTGCGCGGAGCGTGACGCGCCGCCTTGCTGATTTTCTGCCAGACCCTGTGGCTGACCACCCTGGGGCTGGCCTGACTGTGGCTGTCCACCTTGCGGCTGCCCCGCCTGGGGCTGGCCACCGGATTGCTGCTCTTCATTGAGATTGAAGGTCTGGTCCTGCAGGTCGCGCTGCTCGCCAATCACATCGCCAAGCTCTTCCAGAGCCTCCGCAATAGCTTGGGAGATCTCGTCCGGCTCGCCTTCTCCGCCGCCACCTTGAGTGAGCTGCATCTGCATATTGCGCAGAAGCTCGCTCAGAGCCGCCAGCGCCTGACGGGCTTCGGCGGTATCGCCCAGTTCCGCCGCTTCGCGGAGGGCGTCGAGCAGGGCTTGCAAGCCGTCCGTGCTCATATCGCCATCGCCGCCGCCACCTTCAGCAAACCGGCCTTCTTCGGCGGCTTCGCGGGCCAGCGCGGCCATGTAATTATCCATCGCCTGCTGGAAGGCTTCAAACAGGGCCGCCAGCTCGGTCTCGTCCGCACCGCGGGCCAAGGCCTCGGCAAGTGCACGTTCAGCGGCGCGCAGGGCGGCCTCCGCATCGGCAAGCGAGCCCAGCTCTGCACGCAGGGCGATCTCCCATAGATTGGGCGCGAGATCTGTCAGATCGTCCTGGTCGCGGGCGCGGCGCAGCGTGTGCAGGCTGTCACGCAGGCCGAGATAGACGATGGGATCATCGAAATAGTATTCGGGCGCATCGGTAATGGCATCCAGCGCGACCGCGACCTGTTGCAAGGCTTGCGGCGCACGTTCGATGCGGCGCTGGGGTTCTTCTGCCAGGAGCGGTGGTCCGGGCGGGATATCGTCCTGGTAAAGGGGGGCTCGCTCTTCAAGCGGCGCATAGGGGGCCTCTGCGGCGATGACGTGGCGGCGTTGTTCCGCGACCGCACGAGCAAGTGCATCCAGGAAGACCCGTTCGGGCAGTGTGAGACCTAACTCCGGCGAATAGCCGGACTGCCCGGCGGCATCGACTGCCACCAAGCGCAAGGTGACACGACTGCCGGCAAGGCGGTGCTTAGCCGTTTCAACCAGGGCCCGCTGTGCACCTTCCACATCCGTTGTTGCAATGCCGGAGGGGATGAGTTCCAGGCTGGACCAGGGCGCGCTTTCATCCTCTTCCGGGCGAAATTCGACAGCAAAGGCGGTGATGCCAAAATCATCTTCCGAGGTGAATTGGATATCCAGTTCGCCATTCGCGGTCGCTTCCGGGACATCAATCAGCCGGATTGTCGGGGGCGTATCCGGTTGCACCTGAACCGACCAATTCATTCGCGTCCCGCCCGAGCGCAACATGATGTCTGCACTCTCCGGCATGTCGATGCGTGCCTCATAGACACCACTGCCAATCTCGGTCACTTCGGCGCGTACGCGTTCACCGCCGGATTGACGCAGAAGCCTGGGCTCGCGGCGAGCCCCCGCGATCCGCGCAACAAAGGTGGAGTTCGCGGGGGCGCTGACACTGCGCTCCCCATCATCCAGGAAAACGGGTGCGCGGCCTGTATAGGCGGGCGGGTCAATCCAGGCATCCAGGCTGACAACGCCGCGATCTGCGGACATCGGGTTGAGGCTGAAAGCATCATCCAGTCGCAAGCGCGCATTCGGCCCGGCCAGAAACCAGGCGATTGTCAGACACATGATCAGCGTACCCCGCACGCCCCAATGATCCGCGGCGAGCCAGGCGGCTTTGGGGCGGCGCGCGAAAGCAGAGCGCAGACGCTCGCGCATTCGGGCGCGGTGCGCTTCCCAGACCGCGAGAGCAACCGGGTCATCATCAGTTGGATGATCTTCCAGCGCCTCATGCGGGCGCGCGGTGATGCCGCTATCTTCCTCGACCCGGCGAGCAATATCCTCGCGGCTGGGCCATGAAAAGCTCGCGACGCCCGGGCGGGTGAGGGCAATGGCAATGATCAGGGCCGTTAGAGCCGCAATGGCGCGCCAGGGATCGCCGACGGCTTCCCAGGTGCCGATAAGCGCGAGCACGGTGTAAATGCCCAACAGCGTCAGACCCGGCCAGATGACCGGAACAGCTCTTTCCCAGAGCAGCGCGATGGCAGCGGTGATCAAGGCACGGCGATGCATGCTCAAAACCTAGCACGCCCGCGCCATTGAGCGAGTGCGCATTGCATTAAGTTTTGGAGATATGAAGGCTTAGCCTTCAGCGTCATCAGATTCAGCGTCGTTGACACTGTCCTCGGCCTCAGCCGGATTGCCCCAGAGCGGCGGCGGACGATCCAGATCTCCGCGCAGCCCGCAGGCGGCAACCGCGAGGGCGCTCAAGCTTACCAGAAGAAGGCTTGTCACACGCTTCATCGATCCAGATCCCTTCTACTCCAAGACATGTCCGTTCTTGCCGGACTGTGAGGCTATAAGCCCAGATGATTTGACCAGCGCGCGACTTGTTCGCGCACGCGCACCGGAGCGGTGCCGCCCAAGCTGATACGGCTGTTCATCGAGGCTCGCGCACTCAACACTGAAAACACGCTTTCGTCGATCTCTTTCTCGACGGCCTGCATCTCTGCCAGGCTTAGCTCTGCCAATGGGATATCCCTGGCTTCTGCGGCCTTGACGATTGAGCCGGCGATATGGTGCGCATCGCGGAAGGGTTTGCCGAGCTCGCGGACCAGCCAGTCAGCCAGATCCGTGGCATCAGAATACGCTTCGCCCGCAGCCAGTTCGAGCGCATCGGGATTGAAGCTGAGATCTGCGGCCATGCCCGCCATGGCGGCCAGAGCGAGTTCGAGGTCATCAACGGCCTGGAAGGTTGGCGCCTTGTCCTCCTGCAGGTCTTTTGAATAGGCGAGCGGCAGGCCTTTGACGACGGTCAGAAGACCGGTGAGTGAGCCGATAATACGCCCCGGCTTCGCCCTCACGAGTTCTGCAGCATCGGGATTTCGTTTTTGCGGCATGATAGAGGAGCCGGTTGACCAGGCGTCTGACAGGCTGGCAAAGCCGAAACGGCGCGTACACCACAAGACAATCTCTTCGGCAAAGCGCGAGAGATTGACGGCGCAGATGGCAGCGGCCGAAAGAACTTCCAGAGCGAAATCGCGCGCCGAGACCGCGTCGAGCGAATTGGTCATTGGACGGTCAAAGCCAAGCGATTTGGCCGTGCGTTCCCGATCAATCGGAAAGGCGGTGCCCGCCAGAGCAGCGCAGCCCAGCGGGGCCTCGTTCAGGCGGGCCCGCGCGTCACGAAAGCGACCACGATCCCGTTCCGCCGCTTCGACATAGCTGAGCAAATGATGTCCCAGGGAGACGGGCTGCGCCGTCTGCAAATGCGTAAACCCGGGCATGACCTGATCGGCGTGTCGCTCCGCCTGGGCCACCAGCGCAGACTGATACGCCGCCAAGGCCATATCAATCCGGTCGCAGGCATCGCGGAGCCAGAGGCGGAAATCAGTCGCGACCTGATCATTTCGCGAGCGCGCTGTGTGCAAACGACCGGCGGGTTCGCCGATAATCTCCTTGAGGCGGGCCTCGACATTCATATGCACGTCTTCGAGCGCTTTGGACCAGCTAAAGCCGCCAGCGCGGATTTCCTCGCGAACCTGTTCCAGCCCGCGCTGTATCGCGGCGGCATCTTCGCTTGAAATAATACCTGTTGCGCCCAACATCTCGGCATGTGCAATCGAACCGGCTATATCCTGTTCGGCCATACGCTGATCGATGTCGACGGAGGCATTGATCGCTTCCATTACCGCGGACGGACCCGATTGGAACCGCCCGCCCCACATGCTGCTGGTTGCGGAGGGCTTGGTAGATGTTTCGTCTGTCATGCGCTGCGCCAAGGAGGTCTAAATGAAAGTATCGCCGATTAAGATTGCCATTCTCGGCATGCTCGGCATCGGTCTGGTGTCGATTGCCTATGTATTCATAGCTTCCATGCAGAGCGCCAGCACTAATTCACTCGACAGCTATGCCCGTGGCGAAATGCGCGCTTTTCAGGTGATGGCAGAGCCGCCCGCGCAGCCGGCTGTCACCTTCACTACGGGTGATGGCGGCGAGACCAGCCTGGAGGCCTATCGCGGCCAGGTCATCCTCGTGAACTTCTGGGCCACCTGGTGTGCGCCCTGTGTTGAAGAAATGCCGGCGCTGAACACGCTGCAGGAAGAGCTGGGCGGAGCCGATTTCCAGGTCGTCACGGTCAGCCTTGATCGCAGTATTGATGACGCTGCAGAATTCTTCGAGCGTCTGGAACTCGATGCCCTACCTTTGATCCATGATGCCAGCTTTGCCAGCATGACCCAGGTCGGTGCGATCGGTCTGCCCATGACCGTGCTTTATGATCGGCAGGGTCGTGAAATCGGCCGCTTGCCCGCGCCCGCGCACTGGGACCATGAAGATGCGTTCAATCTGATCCGAGCGGCCATTCGTTTCCACTAGGTCCGACCCGCTCCAGCGTTCCACCGCGCCAGCCAAAACACAAAAAAATGGCCGCCCGATAAGGGCGGCCAGTTACTCGTGATTTCCAGTTCGAAGGGATGTCAAAACCGGACAACCCGCTCGGGGAGGAGAGGGTTGGCGCTGTAGTAATCGCGCTCTGCGACAGGTCTGTGACGTTCAGGCGATAGCGTTGTGACGATTTACAGCCGGGATGTGAAAACCCCCGGCCTGCGTCAGCAGACCGGGGGTTTCTAGTCGAATTTGGCTTTTGGCCGCGTGACTTAGTAGGTCACACGGATGCCGAATACGGTGGACCAGCCATACTCTTCGAACTGCTCTACGCGGTTCAGGCCGTCCGGACGCGTCACCGCATGATAAGGCTCGTCTGTGACGTTCTTGATGTCAGCGAAGATCTGCAGCGTGTCGTTGAAGTTATACTTCGCGGACAGGTCGAGCTGGGTGTGCTCGAGGACGATGCGGTCGGAGCCGGCATCGCCGCGGATCTCATCGAGATACTCATCACGATGGGAGACAACAGCGCGCAGATCCCACGGACCCTGGTCATAGCCGAGGACCGCATTCCATACGACGTCAGACTGGCGCGGCAGCGGGATGACACGGCCATCCGAAAGGGTCGCGTCAGAGTTAGCCCAGGTGACGTTGAAGCCAGCAATCACACCGTCGAATGGCAGGTAGTCATCCAGGCCCTGCTGGTAGTTGAATTCCCAACCAGAGACTTCGCCGTCCGGCAGGTTGATGAAGGAAGAGGCTTCATCGAACAGACGACCCTGCAGGGTGATGTTGGAGTACTCGATCGGTGCGATGACGTTCTCGAGCTCCTTGAAGAAGTAGCCGAGGGAGACGACGGAGTCGTTGTTCGGATACCATTCCACAGAGATGTCGTAGTTGTCCGCTTCCAGATGGTTGAGGTCTGGATTGCCGAACTCGCCTTCAAACTCGTTATTGTCATTCTGCTCGACCAGGACGCGCGGGGCGAACTGGCCTGGGTTCGCGCGCTGGATAGACGCGTAATAGCCGAGGCGGAAGATGAGGTTCTCGCGAGCTTCAAAGCGCGCCAGGATGGACGGCAGGACGTCCGTGTATTCGTCTTCAGCGCGGATTGGCGTAAAGAAGACGGCATCGTCTGAGAGGGTCACGCCGCCGCTCACGACGGAATTTTCTTCCGCGATCAGCACTTCCGTGCCGCGTGCTTCAATGTCCGTGTCTTCGATACGGACACCACCGACGATGCGGACCGGGCCGCTTTCCCAACCGGCCATGAGATAGCCAGCCATGACATCTTCAGAGAAGCTGTAAGAGGAGCCGAGATTCTCGATGAGAGAGTCTTCAACTTCCAGGCTCAGGCTGGCGCGATTGGCATTGAACCAGTCACGTGTCTGGCCAGCGCTCGGCACCGGACCCTGGCGGTCCTGGGTGTATTCAACGAAGTTCTCGACGTCAGCGAGGCTCAGATTGCTCGCATCATCATAGACTTCCATGTCCAGTTCGAACTTCTTGTCGCGCGAGCGGAAGCGAAGACCGGTCTGGATGTAGGCTGCGCCACTGGCGAGGGCGAAGTCATGACGGACGTTGAACGAACCGGCATATTCACGGTCTTGCGCCAGACCATTGGTCAGCTCGAAGCCGTTATTCTCATAATTGGAGCTGTTGAAGATATTCTGGGTCGTCGCGCCGCCCTGATAAACGAGCTGCGGGATGTCGCCAGCCGCCGTGTTGACGCCGAGGACTTCATTGCTGTCGAATTCAGCACGGAAGTCGGTGTCGAGACGGTTCGGCTCTTCTTCTTCAGCATAGGTGTAAGACAGGGACCAGTCGAAGGTCGTGTCGCCCATCAGGTATTCACCACCGATATCGGTCGCGAAGATCATCTGGGTTTCCAGACGGTCTTTGATGTCGCGGTCGATTTCCAGCGGATCGTTGGAGTCAGCGACGAAGACCGGCAGGATCGCCGTGGAATTGGTCGAGTCGAAGCGCGCATCTTCCAGCTTCAGCTCGACGCGGGAACGATATTCCTGGTCGGAGAAGTCAGAATAGGTGTTGCGCCAGTAGAAGCTGAGATTGTCGGAATAGTCGTAATCGAAATTCAGCACCGCGGTCAGACGCTCGCGGGTGATTTCATAGTTCCGCATCTCGACTTCGTTCGGGAAGTAGATGCCGTTGTCTTCGTCCCAGCCGCCATCGACTTCATAGCTCTCGGAACCGAACTCACGCTCCTGATAGGAAAGAGAGCCAGCAACACCGAGCTGGTCGTTCATGAAGCTGTTGGCGAAGTTGATGGAGCCGCGATAGCCGAAGCTGTCTTCCAGGTTGGAGAAGAGGGTCGCAACACGGCCGCGCAGATAAAGACCATCGCTGTCCAGGCCGGACATGGTCTCGATCTCGACATTACCGCCGACGCTGTCTGCGTCCATATTCGGCAGGAGCGTCTTGTTGATGACGACGGAGGACAGCACGTCCGCGTCGATCACGTCGAGGCCAACCTGGCGGTCTTCAGCTTCCGGGGAGGTCAGGCGAACGCCGTTGATGGAGGTGGAGACCAGGTTCGGGTCGAGACCACGGATGGAGACGAAGCGGCCTTCGCCCTGGTCGTTCAGGACGTTGACACCGACGGCGCGGCGGGCTGCTTCAGCGACGTTCTCATCCGGGAACTGGCCGATAGCGTCAGAAGAAAGGACCGTGACAACACCATCATCCGCGCGCTGGCGAGACAGGGCAGAGTTGATGGCACCGCGCTGACCGATAACCAGGATGTTCTCGCGGAAAGCAACATCATCACCCATCACCACGTCAGTGTTGACGTTGGCATCATCGCTCGGGATGGTGATCGTGATGTCACGTGCGTCCGCACCGACATAGTTCACACGCAGCGTATACTGCCCAGCCGGCAGACCCGCGATACGGAAGGCACCGTCGCGGCCGGCGACAGCGCTCGCACCGGTTTCAAGGACGCGGATGGTCGCGCCTTGCAGGCCGATGGTCATGGATGCGTCGGAAACGCGGCCGGAAACAGAACCGGCATGTGCAGCCGTTGCGGCTGCGAGAGCCAGCACGGAGGCCGTGCCGAGCATGGCGATGGTCTTCTTCATAGTATCCCCCAAACGGAAACGGTTACCGCGCCCGGTATGGGCGCGGTTCGGGGGTGCTATGATCCTAAACCGTGACGCTCGGATGACGTTTGGATGTCGTTATCGCTGCATTTGCGTATCAAAATTGTGACGCGGCGAAATTGCATCACAAGGTTACAAAACTTTCACAGGATTTGCTTTGAAAAATAGGCTTTCACGAGCCTCACGCTTACGCTGGGGAGCTTATCATGCGTCAAATTCTCACACCAATTGCAGCTGGTTTCATCGCGGTGTCATGTGCCGGGGAAGCGCCGCTCGAACTCGAAGCCGCCGTTGAAACAGTGCGCGTCGCCTCCAATGATGATGCCGCTGATGATCCGGCGGTCTGGGTTGCTCCTAATCCGCAAGACAGCCTCATCCTGGGAACCGATAAACAGGCCGGTCTCTACGCTTATCGCCTCGATGGCAGTATTGCCCAGAATTTGCCGGTCGGTGAGGTTAATAATGTCGATGTGCGCTATAACTTCCCGATGCCGGGGCCAGCGCGCGATATCGCCGTCGCATCCGAGCGAACCAATATCGGTCTGGCGGTTTTCATGATTGATCCGCAGACCGGCGAGATTGAAGCCTGGCCGCTGATCGATCTGCCTGACTTTGCCGATCCGTATGGCGCCTGCCTCTATCATTCATCCACCGGTGCTTATTATGCCTTCGTGACGGACAAGGACCCGGGTACGGTTGTGCAATTACTGCTGCGCTATGATGGCGAGGGTGTCATTACCGGCGATGAAGTCCGGCG
This sequence comes from Alphaproteobacteria bacterium, assembly GCA_018222865.1. Classification (GTDB taxonomy): domain Bacteria; phylum Pseudomonadota; class Alphaproteobacteria; order Caulobacterales; family Maricaulaceae; genus Maricaulis. The sequence goes on along the minus strand of JAAEZM010000001.1, from coordinate 109,134 downwards.
CTTTGCGACCGGTTCAACGACGGAAGGCTGCGTCGCTGATGATCGGACCGGCATGCTTTACATTGCCGAGGAGAATGTTGCGGTCTGGAGTATTGGTGCTGAGCCCGATGCGGGAACCGAACTGAGCCTCTTTGCTGAAGTCGATAATGTCCATCTGCATGCCGATGCTGAAGGCGTGGCCATCCTGCCTGAGGGCGAGACCGGGGGCTGGCTGGTCGTCTCCAGCCAGAGCGCGAACACATATGCTGTCTATGAATTGGAGACCGGCGCTCCGGCTGCGCGTTTCCAGATTGTCGATGGTCTGCATGATCGCGTCACCCATACGGACGGGCTCGAAATCTCGGCGGCATCGCTGGGGTCGGACTTCCCTGAAGGCGTCTTCGTGGTCCAGGATGACGAGGAAGACACCGGGGGGCAGAACTTCAAGATTGTCGATCTGCGGGCGATGCGGACCCAATTGAGCGATCCTCAGTAATCTTGGCGCTTCCGGCGAGGTGCAGACCGGGTTAGGTCTTCGGTATGGACCTCGCTTTAGCCAATCTCTTCCAGATCGCCCTGATCACGGTCGGTCTTCTCGGCATGATCCTCACCCTGGGTCGACCGCGCCTGCGCGCCGCGACGGCCCTGATGGCGATGGCCGCTGTCTGGATGAGTTTTAATCTCCTGGAAGAAGCCTTCGGAACACGAGAGATCTGGCTGGTGACACCGGCCTTCCGGCTCGCCTACCCGCCGCTCTTCTTCCTTCTGGTGCGCAGTATGATCTTCGCCCGGCCTGGACTGACGCGCATCGACGGGCTGCACTTCATTCCCTTCCTTCTGGCACTGGCTCTAACCCCCTACATCTCCCTGGTCGAGCATGCTGCGCGTGTCAGCCTGGTCGTCTATGCGGGGGCTTCGATCTGGATCCTGCATCGCTTCCACCGGGCCAATGAAGACAAGCGCTCTGATGCCGCGAGCATCAATCTGCGTATCCTCTATCTGGTGATCGCCGTTTTCATCTCCAATTCCGTATTTGACGTCATCCGCATGGATGCGCGTTGGCTGCATCAGGACTGGCCCTGGCTGGGCAGTGCGCAGGCCTATAATACCCAATTGCTGATCGCGCTTTTGATGACCGGTTTTACGGTCTATTTCGCGGTCCGGCGCGAAAGCCTGTTTGAGGGGCTAAGCGATGATGGGCTGACCGCTTCGGGGCCGGGAGCACAGGTTGAACCCGCTGATGCGCGGGCCTTTGAACGTCTTGATGCGCTGGTGCGTGAGCAGGATTTATTCACCGAACCGCGACTGACGCGCGCGGAACTCGCGCAGGCCAGCGGATTGCCGGAGCGCCAGGTCTCACAGCTCATCCGAACCGCGACCGGCCGCAGCTTTAATGACTATATCAACGCGCTGCGCATCGAGGACGTCAAAGTGATGATGCAGGAGGATGCCGCAACGGGGCAAAGGCGGCGCCTTCTTGACCTGGCCTATACCGCTGGCTTCAGCTCGAAGTCCGTTTTCAACGCGGTCTTCAAGCGTGAGACAGGACAGACCCCGTCTGCCTTCGCGCAGAGCCTCTCCCAGACAGACTGACAATTTCCGCACGTCCGGAATCCGTATTCCGGACGACGGGGCAAAGCATCACCGCCTATGACGGGCTTCCAGATTGAAGGAGGCCATTATGCGGAGTGTCTTGTCCGTCTTGTTGGGATTGAGCCTTGCGGCGTGCGGTGTCCCGCAGGAGCTGCAGCGCCATGCAGATCTGCCGGCCGATATCGTTTTCGAGAATACCACAATCCTCGATATCGAGAGCGGCGCCTTGATGGCCGGGCAATATGTCCAGGTGCGTGACGGGCGGATCATCGATATCAGCTCGCGACCGGTTCGAGGCGTGAGCCCGGACACGCGGACGATTGATGCGCATGACGCGATTATGATGCCCGGCCTGATCGATATGCATGTGCATGTCTATGATGAAGCGGATCTTGCAGCCAGCCTGGCTTACGGGGTGACAACGGTCCGGAATTTGGGCGGCTTCCCCTTCCATTTGCCGATGGCGGAACGCATTGAGGCGGGTGATCTCCTTGGGCCGAGAATGATCTCTACCGGTGCGATCATCAATGATCGCGACGGACGCAATGTCGATCCGCTGCAATCGCTGGCGGGCAGTGAGCGCGAAGTCCGCTCGATCGTTCAGGAGCAATACCAGGCCGGATTTCGCCATCTGAAGCTCTATTCGAACGTGTCGCGAGAGAATTTCATCGCGATTCAGGACGAGGCTGCGCGCCTGGGCATGACGATTTCCGGCCATCCAGTGGAAGGCAGCGAGGCTGACCCCTTGCCGTTCTCGGCAACCCTGGACGCTGGTTTCGTCACGATTGAACATACGGAGTCGATTGTGTGGCACGCCTTGCACGATGACACGGACCCAGCCGGGGCGAGGGCTCTGGCATTGCAAATGGCTGCAGCGGGCGCGCGCGTGACGCCAACCCTGATCGTGCATCAGAATCTGGCGCGTATTGTTGAAACCCAAGGCCAGCACCTCAATCGGCCGGAAATGGCAAGTTTCAGCCCGATCATGCAGACCCTTCAGAGCTCGACCTATGATTTCTGGGCCAGCTACCCGCATGATGATCGGACGCGTATGCAGGCCTTTTATGTTGAGATGACGGGCCTGATGCACCGGGCGGGTGTGGAGCTGGTTGTCGGCACAGATGCGGGTGTAATGGTCACGCCGCATGGCGTTTCAGTGTCCCAGGAGATTGAGCTCTTGGTGGATGCCGGGCTGACGCCGCTGGAGGCTCTTCAGGCGGCAACGCTTATCCCGGCGCGTGCATTGGAGATGGAGGACGAGATCGGCCGCATTGCGCCGGGTTATGCGGCGGATTTCATGCTTCTTCCCCGTGACCCGCAGACCGATCTGGCCGTGCTGCGCGCGCCGCTTGGTGTGATGAGAAACGGGATCTGGCTTGATGCTGATCAGCTGGCCGCATTGCGTGATGCCTCGGCCCGGCCCGGTGAGCTGAGGACGTGGCGCCGGCTGGTCGAGCATGTGGTGACGCGGTGAACCATAAAAAAAGCCCGGCTGAACCAGCCGGGCTTTTCTGTTCGGGTGTCCGAAGGCTTAGTCGATCGCCTCGGCCAGTTCCGGCAGAGCCGTGAACAGGTCCGTGACGAGGCCGTAATCGGCGACCTGGAAGATCGGCGCTTCCTCGTCCTTATTGATTGCGACGATGACTTTGGAGTCCTTCATGCCGGCCAGGTGCTGGATTGCACCGGAAATGCCCACAGCGATGTAGAGCTCCGGTGCCACGACCTTACCGGTCTGTCCGACCTGGTAGTCGTTCGGGACAAAGCCCGCATCGACCGCTGCGCGCGATGCGCCGACCGCTGCGCCGAGCTTGTCGGCAATGGTGTCGAGCAGGTGGAAGTTATCGCCAGACTGCATGCCGCGACCGCCAGAAATGACGATTTTCGCGGATGTCAGTTCCGGGCGATCAGACTTGGACAGTTCTTCGGAAACGAATTCGGATTTGAACGGACCGGAAGAGGCGCCCAGGTCCTCGACACTGGCCGAACCGCCATCGCCAACCTTTTCAAAGGTTGTCGGGCGAACCGTGATGACTTTCTTCGCGTCCGTGGATTTCACCGTCATCATTGCATTGCCGGCATAGACCGGGCGCTCGAAGGTGTCGGCGCTTTCAACCGCAGTAATGTCGGAGAGTTGCATCACGTCGAGCTTGGCAGCGACGCGCGGCATGAAATTCTTGCCTGTCGTGGTCGCGGCGGCAAGCACAGCATCGTAATTGTCCATCAGCGGCGTGACGAGCGCATCAAGCGCTTCAGCCGTAGGCTTGGCAAAGACGTCAGCCTCTGCGTGCAGGACTTTGGCGACACCGTCGAGCTTGGCAGCAGCATCGGCAACAGCCTGAGCATCAGAGCCGGCGACGAGGACGTGGATGTCGCCTCCCAGGCCCTTGGCAGCCGTCACAACAGCGCGGGTGGCGTCGTTCAGGGCGGAATTGTCGTGTTCAGCGATAACCAGAACAGCCATTAGATCACTCCCGCTTCGTCTTTGAGTTTGGAGACCAGCTCGGCGACATCGGCAACCTTGATGCCCGCTTCACGCTTGGCCGGCTCGGTGACTTTGACGACTTCCAGGCGCGGTGTGAAATCGACGCCGTAATCGTCCGGCTTTTTCATGTCGATCGGCTTGCGCTTGGCTTTCATGATATTCGGCAAGGACGCGTAGCGCGGCTCATTGAGGCGCAGGTCCGTGGTGATCACGGCCGGCAGCTCGAGCGCGACGGTCTGCAGGCCGCCATCGATCTCGCGGGTCACATTGGCCTTGCCGTCTGCGATCGCGACTTCCGAGGCGAACGTGCCTTGCGGCCAGTCCAGAAGGGCTGCGAGCATCTGACCGGTCTGGTTGGCGTCATCATCAATCGCCTGCTTGCCGAGCAGGACGATGTCCGGATTTTCCTCGGCAGCGATGGCTTTGAGCGTTTTGGCGACGGCGAGCGGTTCAACCGTCGTATCCGTCTCGACCAGAATGCCGCGATCCGCGCCCATGGCGAGAGCGGTGCGCAGGGTTTCCTGGGCTTGTGCCGGTCCGATGGAGACGACGACGATTTCCGTCGCGACACCTTTTTCCTTCAGGCGGATCGCTTCTTCGACAGCGATTTCGCAGAAGGGGTTCATGGACATTTTGACGTTGGCGAGGTCGACACCCGTCTGATCGGGCTTCACTCGGACCTTCACGTTGTAATCAACGACCCGTTTGACGGGGACGAGAATTTTCATGCCGGGGCTCCGATTGGCCGCGCGAAAATAGCCGCGCATCTACTAAGAATAGGCGGCGAAACTGCCTGTGACAGGGGGTGAAGTCAATGCCGGGTAACGTTTACGTTGACGTAAGCTGTAAGTGAATCCCGGCCGGCTCACGATATGGCTCGGAAACATAAGAAAGAAGGCACGCTCCAGAAGGAGCGCGCCTGATCTTCCTATGAGTTGATTTTTCTCGCTGCAGGGAAGTCTGCGGCATGGCCGCTTGGCCTATTCTGCAACCAGTTCGGTTGAGATGAAGAGGTCGATTTCGTCCGAGACGAACGGAACGGCATAACCCAGGCCCCATTCAGAGCGCATGATCATGCCGGTCGCGGTGAAGCCGTGCTTGGCATTGCCATCGCTGGTTTCGCCAGTGCGGTTAAGCGTGACGTCGAGGCTGACCGGCCCGGTGTTGCCCAGCAGGGTCAGATCGCCGGTCATCGTGCCGGTCACGCCGTCTTCGGTCTCAAAGCCCGTGGCGACGAAGCGAGCGGTCGGGTGTTCTTCGGTATTGAAGAGATCGGCGGAGTTGAGATGGCCGATGAAGCGGTCCTGATTGGCGCCGACCCAGAAACCGCCTTCAATGTTGAAGGTGACATCGACGGTGGAATTGCTCGGATCGTCGAAATCCAGCGCCAGCGTGCCGTCATAATCGGTGAATTCCATGGACATGGTCGCATAGCCCTGGTGATCCCAGGAGGCGCGCACCACGGTGTGGGTCTTGTCGAAGGTGTAATTTACCGGCTCGGCAATCGCAGCCGTAGCGGCAAGAAGAGCGATCGGGGCGGCGGCGAGGATTGAACGGATCATGACGGTCTCCAGCTGCGTAAACTTGTCGCAGCTAGAGATAGGCGATCCAGGCCGGAGATCGAGTCTTCATTAGACAATTTCGTGTTTCCGTCACGGAAACAATCAGAACTAGCGCTCGCCACCCGGCACCCAGAGCACGTCCAAGCGGCCGTCTTCATTCGCGATCCGAGCCATGACGAAGAGAAGGTCGGAAAGGCGGTTGAGGTATTTCAGCGCTTCCGCGTTCACACCCGCACCCGATGCGATCAGGCGAGACAGTTTCCGCTCGGCCCGGCGGGTCACCGTGCGGGCGATATGCAGGCGCGCCGAGGCTTCACTGCCCGCAGGCAGGATGAAGGAGTTGAGGGGTTCAAGCCGGGCGTTGAGCGCATCAATCTCCGCTTCAAGCGCGGCGACCTGCTCGGCTTTGACGCGCAGCGGTTCCCAGTCGAGCTTCTCATCGCTTTCGGGTACGCAAAGGTCCGCCCCCAGGTCAAAGAGATCATTCTGGATGCGCGCCAATACCCGATCAAGCGGATCGCCGTTCAGGGCTGCTTGCGCCAGGCCGATGGCGGAATTGGCCTCATCGACATCACCATAGGCCTCCACGCGCGGATCATGCTTGTCCGCCTCGGACATATCGCCTAGCCGGGTTTTCCCGCCATCGCCGGTCCGCGTGTAGATCTTGGTAAGCCGAACCATGCCTCGCCCCTAGCCAGACTGGGACTGGAAATAGGCAATGGCACCGAGAATGGCGATCGCGGTGGCCTGGAGCACAACTCGCAGACGCATCAGCTTGTTTGACCGCGAGCGGGCTTCGCCGCCGGTCTTGTAGAGATTGTAGATACCGAAAGCGAGAACGCCGACCAGGGCGATCATCGTCAGGTAGAGCAGGCCGGAAAAGAAAGTAATCATGGGCGCCGATATAGGGTGAGAAGACCGCACCGTCCATGCGGCCATTTGAGCTTTAACTGCGCCAGCGCAGCTTGGCGGGTTTGACCGGATTGCGGAAGGGCTCACCGGTTTCGCGGTGCTTCTCCCATTCGCGCTTCAGGGCGTAATACCATTTCGCCTGCACATCACTGTCATGGATGAGCATCAGCTTGGGGTCATAGGCCAGGCCGACCTGCTGGGCATTCACGGCATCGCGGTCCTGACCGACAAAGGTCTCAATACCTTTTCGCAGGAGCGCCTTGGGCACGAGATTGACCAGCGGGTGGTTCCAGTAGACGACAATGGTAATCGCCGTGGAGTTCTCATTGGTCGGTGTCACCGCCGTAAAACCGGTGAAATGCTTGCCATCGGCCTTCACATATTCCGTCCGCAGGCCCGGCAATTGGAAGCGGATCTCCGTGGAGCGATCCTTGCCAAGATATTTGTAAAGGAAGGAGTTGGACGAAGGTACGTGCGGCAGCATGGAGAAGCCGCGCTCGACCGGACCGAAATCCTTTTCCTTCTCCTTCACAGACTTGGCCGTCCGCCACCACCATTGCCGGTGAATATAGGGAATATGCGCTGGATCCATGAGGCCGATCACGGCGTGATCGACATGGCAATTGAAGATATCGCGCACGACCATTTTCGGCTCTGCGCCTTCGGGCAGGTCGATCTTGGGTGGATCCATGATCGGTTCCGCATCTTCTTCATCGGCGTAATAGATCCAGATCAGACCCTGATCCTCATGCACGGGGAAGGCGCGGGTCTTGATCTTGGAAAGATCCATGGCCTCGGCCTGGTCCGTCGTCAGTGAAGGGATGGCCGCACAAGAGCCGTCAGTACGGAAGCGCCAGCCATGATAGGGGCACTCAACCTGGGTCTCGCCATTATGCTCCTGCACCTCGCCCTGACTGAGCAAAATGCCGCGATGCGGGCAGATGTCCCGCAATGCGTAGGCGCGGCCCTGATGGTCGCGGCCAAACAGGATCGGACGGCCCAGCAGTTCGCGGTGCAGGTGCTGGCCGGGTTTGAGCTCGCTCGATAGCGCTCCGAAATACCAAAGATCACGCAAAAACATGGCTGAACTCTCTAAACCCCGTCTGCCGATTTGCCTAGTTGTCTGAAAACTGTCCCACTGCGGCAAATCGCCGGTTAACGCCCCGGCGGTCTTGTAATGTGACTTTATGGCCCAATGCGCTAGTCTTGCGGACAGGGGGGCGTCGAGTGCGAGACGCCAGACATGTTGAGTAAAAGCCCCTTATTGCGGCGATGGGGCGCGGCCCTGGGGGCTGCGAGCGCGGTGTTGGCCGGATGTGGGCCCAGCCCTGTCATGCCCTTGCCGGAAGACCGCCTGCCTCGAGAGGCGGCCCAGGCCTTTGTCGATTATGCCGACCGACTCTCCGATGGTGAGTTGCGCTGCAGCGTCATCGCTGTCACCCACGCCCCGCGGGCCGAGATCGACATCAATCAGGATGGCCGGACGGATTATGCCATAGACACGCGCCAGCTCAGCTGCGGCGCGCCGCCCGGCCGGTCCTCCGTCGCCTATTTCTGCAGCGCTTCGGCGTGCGCCTATCCGGCGATAATCTCCCGGGAGGACGGCTGGGAGGTGATCCCGCTAATGTCAGGAAACTCTATCGCTGCAGCAGCGCACTATACAGAGCCGCGCTTCCAGGTCCGCGCGGCTCAGCGCCTGATCTCTGGCGGGTCCCGCATCGCCGTACGGGATTATGCCTGGCGTGACGGCGCGCTGCGCCGGGTTGATGAAAGCCTCGAGATGCCCGAGCGACTGGCCGGCCGCTAATTATCGCCGCGCGCGTGCCAGATCTGCTGCAAGCGGTCCGAGCCGATCAGGGTTTCAGGCACATCCTTGCGCAGCGCGATCCGCCAATCATCGAAAACCTTGGAGCAAGTCTGGAGCGCTCAACCCGCGTTCCCGCATATCCTTCAAGGTTGCGGCCTTGTCGCGCTTGGCAAAACGTTTGCCGGTGTCATCGAGCAAAAGCCGATGATGGGTATAGGTCGGCACGGGTAGTCCCAGCAGCGTCTGTAAAAGCACATGCAAGGGCGTGACATCCCGCAAATCCTCGCCGCGGATCACATGAGTGATGGCCTGCAAGGCATCATCATGCACCACGGCGATATGATAGCTTGTGCCCACATCCTTGCGCGCCAGCACGACATCGCCCAAAGCTTCCGGATCGGCGGCTTGTTCTCCGCGCTCGGTATCGACAAAGCGCATGGCCGTGTAAGCCGCCCCGAGATGGTCCCGGCAGTGATCCAGCGATAACCGCCAGGCAAAGGCTTCGCCCTGTTCGACGCGTTCGCTCTCCTCGGCCGGGCTGATCGGTTCGCTGGGGCCGCGATAAACCTCGCCCATCCCGTGCGGTGCGCGGGCAATATCTTCCAGAATTTCTCGCCGCGTCTTGAAGCAGCGATAGACAACACCCAGCGCCTTGAGGCGCTCCAGGGCGCTATCATAATCAGCAAAATGCTCGCTCTGGCGACGCACCGGCTCCGGCCAGTCCAGGCCCAGCCAGATCAAATCTTCAAATATGGATTGCTCGAATTCCCGTTTGCACCGCGTTGTGTCGATATCCTCAATCCGAAGGATAAACTCCCCCTCAGCCGCCTGAGCAGCCTCCCAGGCTGTCCAGGCAGAAAAGGCATGGCCAAGATGAAGATGGCCGGAGGGAGAGGGCGCGAAACGGGTACGGAAGGTCATGGGGGTTCATGACGATGGTTTGCGGTTGAAGGTCAAGGGGGAGGGGCGCAGCACTGCTTCTTCTTCCCCCGCGTGCGGGGGAAGTGGGCCGATGCGTCAGCATCGGGTCGAAGGGGGAGCGAGCGCAGCGAGCCTGGTGCCGATACTCCCTTTGAACTGGGTCCCGGCCTGCGCCGGGATGACGTTTAGGGTGGGGTGAGTGGTGTAAGTCTTTTCTCTACCCCCTCACCGCCGCTTCGCGGCACCTCTCCCCTTGGGGGAGAGGGATGGGCGTGGTGTTTTATCCTTCTCCCCCAGGGGAGAAGTGGGCCGGACGCCAGTCCGGGTCGATGAGGGGGCAGCGCTTAAGAGGATAACCCGTCCCTTATCCCCGCCCCGAAAACCTGAGCGATAATCCCCCTCGATCCATTCCACTGAAGAGGCGTGACGACGTCAGTTGCGGGGATGGGTGTGCGGAGCTTGTCCGCCCTTGGCCGGTGACGCGGCACAAGGTCCGGCAAGGCGGTCAGTCCGGTCCGATGGCACTAAACGCCCGACCTGAATACCGGCTGATTTGGAAACGGGGGCGAGAGCGCCCGGGAAAACTCCGCGTGCGGGAGGCTTGTCGAACCACTCACATTAATAACGCTATCCGGCCCGTCCGGCCTCCTGCATGCCTCTTCAACTCCAGGCGCCAAGCGCCATGGAGCGCTTCACTGTGGAGTTTTCAGCCGGCCCCATTGACGCTGGGGCGCTCTCGATGCCACCTCAATCGCGTAACGAGGAGACGTATATGCCCAGCAAACTTGATGGACCGCGCCTGGCGCCGCAAAGCGGTGAGACGCCGAAAAAACTGGTTATTCTCCTGCACGGTTATGGCTCCAATGGCGATGATCTCATTGGCCTCGCGCAGCACTGGGCCCCCCAATTGCCGGATGTGCAATGGGTCTCGCCCAACGCGCCGGACCCGGTGCCCGGAGCCCCGATGGGCTATCAATGGTTTCCGATTTCCAATCTCGATCCCAAGCGGATTGAAGAGGGCGCGCAAAGCGCGGCGCCCATCGTGGATGAATTCATCAGCGAGGAGCTGGAGCGCTATGGGCTGGGGCCGCAGGACCTGGTGCTTTCAGGGTTTTCCCAGGGGTGCATGCTCTCGCTTCATACCGGGCTCCGCCGTGAGGCGCAGATCGCCGGGATACTCGGGTTTTCAGGCGCTCTTCCCGGCGGCCACAAGCTGAAAGAGGAAATGCGGTCCAAGCCGCCCATCCGCCTGATCCATGGTGATCAGGACCCGGTCCTGCCTTTGCCCTTCATGCTGGATGCGGCCCAGTCCATTGCTGCGGCGGGCCATGGGGTCGACTTTCATATCTCGGCCGGCATCCCGCATTCCATCGGGCCGGACGGGCTGGAGCTGGGCCTTGATTTCCTGCGGGCGGCCTTCTCCGGACGTTACCGCGAGGCCACACCGGGAGGTCTACACACAAGATTCGCGCGAGAGTCATAGGACTGTCACACGAACACCTGTAGAAGGGGGCTCGAGTTCGGGTGACGTTTGATTCTCATCTATGAATCGGACGGTTTGAAGCCAGCGCCCGACTTGACGGGAGGTGTGCTTTCAGGACTTGGGTCCAACATACGCGCCCCCTCTTTGGCCGGCCTATTGGCCAGAATGAGGGAGGCTCCCATGCAGGTGCTTAATGAGGCGCCGCAAGGCATGCCCTGTCTTGTATTGAACGCCGATTATCAGCCCTTGAGCTATTACCCGCTTTCCACCTGGCCCTGGCAGGAAGCGATCAAGAATGTCTTTCTCGAACGCGTGGCGGTCGTCTCTCATTATGATGAGGTCGTCCACTCGCCGAGCTTTGAGATGCATGTGCCCTCTGTGGTGGCGCTTCGCGATTATGTCACCCAGAACCGGGCTCCCGCTTTCACGCGGTATAATATCTGGTTGCGTGACGGTTTTCAGTGCCAGTATTGCGGCAAGCAGGGTGTTGAACACCTGACCTTTGACCACGTCATCCCGCGTCGTGCGGGTGGCAAGACGAGCTGGGAAAACATCGTCGCAGCCTGCGGGCCGTGTAATCTGAAAAAGGGTGGCCGTACGCCGCGCGAGGCGGGCATGCCTTTGCAGCGCCCGCCCATGCGGCCCAACATGCATGAGCTTCAGTCGCAAGGTCGGCGCTTTCCGCCGAAATTCCTGCACGAAAGCTGGATGGACTACCTCTATTGGGATGTGGAGCTGCAGCGCTAGCGGCTACTCCTCCACCAGCCGGGCTTGGCCTTCACGACGCGGATCATAGCCACCGATCAAGGAGCCATCCTCCAGTCGCCGGACGATATGGATGCCGGAATTCTCGCCGCGATTGGCATCCAGGGTGAAGCCGAGGCCTTCCAACCCGTCCAGCAGGGATTGGTCGAGGCCCTGTTCAATCCTCACCACATCTCCGCGTGCTACAATATTGGGGAGTTCGATCGCCTCTTGCGGGGACAGGTTCCAGTCCAGCATGGCGACCAGAGTTTTTGCGGTATAGGCAATGATGGAGGAGCCGCCGGGTGAGCCGGTTGCGAGAACAAATTCGCCGTTTTCATCAAAGACGATGGTCGGGCTCATGGAGGAACGCGGACGTTTGCCACCATCGGGGTGATTGGGCACGAGGCGCCCGTCTGCATCCACCGGATTGCGGGAGAAATCTGTCAGCTGATTGTTCAGGAAAAAGCCGCCGGCCATGCGGTGGCTGCCGAATACACTTTCCACCGTTGTCGTCATGGACACCACATCGCCATCGCTGTCGACAATAACGAAATGGCTGGTGCCCGGGCTGTCCGGCGTCGCGTCCGCGCCCGGTTGATCAATGCCGGCGGGCACGCCGGGAGACACGGTTTCAATCGCACTGTCCCGATCGATCAGGCTTGAGCGTTGCGCGATATAGTCTGCCGCATGCAGGCCCTCGACCGGCACCGGGACGAAATCGGCATCAGCGACATAGGCGTCTCGGTCTGCATAGGCGAGGCGGCTCGCCTCGATGAAGCGGCGCCAGCCTTCCAGCGTGTCCGGCCCGGTTTCGGACATGTCATAAGGCTCAAGCAAGCCCAGGATCTGATTGACGGTAACCCCGCCCGAGGCTGGTGGCGGCGCGCTGCAGACTGTCCATTGGCGATAATCCCGGCAAAGCGGATCACGCTCTATAATCTGATAGGCTTCAAGATCGGACAGGGTCAGCCCGCCCGGGCGCGGTTCAGCCTGGACCGCTGCGATGATCGCTTCAGCGATCGGACCTTCATGCAGCGCGCGGGGATTTTCCGCCAGGGCGCGTGTTGTCTGGCCATAGGCCGGATTGGTGAGCAAATGCCCTTCTGGCAGAGGATTGCCATCGGCATCAAAGAAGTAGGTGCGTGGCGCTTCCCACTCATCCAGCGGGGTGCGCGGTGCGACGCGTTCAATGAAACCGGCCAGGCGCGGCGAGATCTCGAACCCGTCTTCGGCCAGACGTGTCGCATGATCAAATCCGGCGGCCCATTCAAGCTGGCCATAATCTTCGTGCGCGGCATGCAGGGCCGGAACAGCGCCGGGAACACCAACAGAGTGGCCGGAGAAAATGCTGTCGAAAAAACCCAGCGGTGAACCGTCTTCGTCGAGGAAGAGGGCGGGTGAAGCGCTGGCGGGTGCGGTTTCGCGACCATCATAAACGGTTAAATCACCGCTCTCGGCATCGAAATAGAGCAGGAAAGCCCCACCGCCGAGCCCGGAGCTTTGGGGCTCGACCAGCCCCAGAACGCTTTGGACTGCAATCGCTGCATCGATCGCATCACCGCCCTGGCGCAGGGCTTCAAGGCCCGCCTCAACAGCGTGCGGATTGGCGGCAGCGACCATGGCCGGCCCCACCATTTCTGTAGCGTGATCACCTGCGACCGCGGTCTCCGCGGGCTCTTGCTCGCGCGCTGTCTCCGTATTCCCACCCGGCTCTGCGCCGCAGGCACTAAGCAATAAGATGGCCGCCAAAGCCGTTGAAGTGCGGAAAAAAGGAATCATAACGCTTGCCCCCGGTGGATCTACAGGCACGATAGCACCCAGATCTGAAGAGTTAAGAGGCGTATGATGGCTTTGCCAGGTCCTGATAACAGCATGCTCGACATTCCCGGCCTTTCCATTGGTCAGGCAGAAAACCATCAGGTGGAGACAGGCGTTACCGTCATTCTGCCTGACGAGCGGGCGGTCTGCGCTGTGGATGTGCGCGGCGGCGGCCCGGGTACTCGCGAGACGGATGCCCTGGCCTCGCATACGCTTGTTGATGCCGTGGATGCGGTTGTTCTGTCAGGCGGTTCTTCCTACGGGCTGGCATCAGCTGATGGTGTCGCGGCGGTCCTGGGCGCTCGCGGTCAGGGGTTTGGACTGATTGATCTGCCTGGTGTGCCGAAATCGCCGGTCATCCCCTCGGCCATTCTCTATGACCTTGCCAATGGCGGCGACAAAGCCTGGGGCGAGACCCCGCCTTATCGCGATCTTGGCCGCGCCGCCCTGGCAGCAGTCGGCGAACCCCTGCGCCTGGGCCGGGCGGGCGCTGGCTATGGGGCCCGCGCCGGGGCGCTGATGGGCGGAACGGGATCCGCGAGCATTGTCACCGAGGATGGTTTGCGCGTTGGCGCACTGGTAGCGGTGAATGCTTTCGGCTCGGTTCGCATGCCCGGATCCGATGCCTATTGGGCCTGGCCCTATGAGGTGGCCGGTGAGTTCGGCGGTGCACGTCCGGCTGCAGACTATGTCTTGCATGGCGAGGATTGGGGGGAAGCCAAGGTCAATCCGGCCCCTCGGGAGAATACGACCATTGCCTGTATCGCAACCGATATTGCGCTGACACCGGCTGAGGCTCAGCGTGTCGCCATTATGGCGCAGGATGGTTTCGCCCGGGCCATCCGGCCCGTGCATACGCCCTTTGACGGTGATGTGGTCTTCGCCCTGTCGACCGCGCAGCGCGACCTTCCCGACCCGCGGGATTACACACTGGCACGACTTGGCAATCTGGCGGCAGACTGTCTGGCGCGGGCCATCGCCCGCGGTGTTCATCTGGCACAGCCGTCTTGAGTCCCGGCGCCAATTGCAGCACTGACATCGCCTCTGCAATTGCCCGTTTAAAGGGCTTGCCAAGCTCATGGGGCGAAGCTAGTTTCCGCGCCTCTTCGGGGGTCGCCCCGAACACGGCCTGCACCGGTAGCTCAGCTGGATAGAGCACCAGACTACGAATCTGGGGGTCGGGGGTTCGAATCCTCCCCGGTGCGCCACTTCTTTTCTTCCGATACTTGTCCGCTTGTCCCGATCGCCTGGCCACCTACACCGGCAATTCGGTCGTGTTCTTGATCGCTTCCATCGCAAAAGACGCGCTGACATCGCTTAATGGGGCGATGGCGATGAGCTTTTTATAGACCGCATCATAATCTCGGATATCCGGCAGGACGAGTTTGAGCAGGTAGTCGATATCCCCGCTCAGGCGATAGAACTCAACGACTTCGGGCATGCGTTCCACGCCGCGCGCAAATCGTTCCAGCCAGGCGGCATCATGATGGCTTGTGCGCACTGTGATAAAGAGTGTGGCGCGTAGTCCCAGCGCATCTGGATCAAGCAGGGCCACGCGTTTGCGGATCAGCCCCTCGCTCTCCAGACGCTTGATCCGCCGCGTGGTGGGGGTCGCACTCAAGCCAATAGCGTCGGCGATCTCCTGAGTGGTCCGGTCTGCGTTATCCTGAAGCAGTCGCAATATGTGTTGGTCGTAGGTGTCAATCTGCATAGTTCGGCGCCATGATGGTGAAATTCACTCATATCACGTCCTGTAGTGTGTGAAAATTGGCGAAAAACGCTTCCAGAATGATGATTGAATAATGCGTCTGCAAGGAGAGAAGCATGCACGGCGTTTTTGGATCATCCTTGGCCATAGAGGCCGTCCGAAAGGGATTGGCTGGGCGCGATCTGGAGATCGAAACGCCGATGGGGCGCAAGCCCATGCTCTACGCCGACTATACGGCATCGGGCCGGGCGCTTGCACAGGTCGATGCGCAGATCGCCCAGCTCGAAGCGCTCTATGCCAATCCGCATACGGAAGACAGTCTGACGGGACGCCAGTCGGGTCGCTGGATGCGCGAGGCGGTTCGCACCATCAAGGCCTGCGTCAATGCCAGCGATGAGGATGTGTTGATCGCGACGGGTTCAGGCGCCACAGCCGCAATCCACAAACTCCAGGAGATCCTCGGGCTGGCTTTGGCGCCGGCGACGGCAGAGCGGCTTGGCGCGCCCAGGCTTGATCAGGCGCCTGTCATCTTTGTTGGGCCTTATGAGCACCATTCCAATGAATTGTCCTGGCGCGAGAGTCTGGCTGAAGTGGTCTGCATTCCGTTGAATGAAACGGGCGGTATTGATCTTGATTACCTTGCCGCGCGTTTGAAGGATCCGGCCTTTGAGGGGCGCGAGAAGATTGGCGCCTTTTCGGCGGCATCAAATGTTACGGGCCTCAAGACCGACGTGCCCGCCCTGGCGCGCTTGTTGCACGCTCATGGGGCCATTCTCTGCCTCGACTGTGCCGCCAGTGCGCCCTATGCCCCAATCGACATGCATCCGGAAAATGACCCGGATGCAGCGATCGATGCGGTCTATTTTTCACCGCATAAATTCATAGGCGGGCCAGGGGCTTGCGGTGTGCTCATCTTCAATCCCGATCTCTATCGCACGCACTTGCCTCCAACGCAGAGCGCGGGCGGTACGGTGAAATATGTCTGGAAGGATGGGCATGATTTCATTGAGGATATCGAAGCGCGCGAACGGGCCGGTACGCCGGGCGTGCCGCAAATTGTGCGCGCTGCGCTGGCGATGAAGCTGCAGGCCGAGATTGGCTTTGATCTGATTGAAGAACGCGAGCAGGCGGCTTTGCGCGGTGCCTTCAGCCAGTGGCTGGCGCATCCGAAAATTGAAGTATTGGGGCCGATTGATCCGGAATCCCGGCTCGGCATTGTCTCCTTCAACATTCTCGGCCGTGATGGCGAACGTCTTCATCCCCGTTTGCTTACTGTTCTGCTCAATGATCATTTCGGGATCCAGTCCCGTGCGGGGTGCTCCTGCGCCGGGCCTTATGGGCATGACCTTCTGGGGATTGATGATGACGCGACCCAGTCTATCCGCCGCTCCGTCCTCAGTGGTCAAGCCGGTGACCGTCCCGGCTGGTGCCGGGTGAGCCTGCATTGGGTAATGTCGGAGGAGGAGGTGCAGCGCTTGATCCGTGCAGTGCTCCACCTTGCCGATTATGCCGAAACCTTGATGCAGGACTATGATTACGAACCGTGCACGGGCATGTGGTCACACAAGGATGCGCCGGCGCCAGCGCCCGCTTTTCCCGACCAGCTTCTGCTCAGCTAGGCCCGCCTAGCGTCGGTGTTTTAAAACACCCGCGGCATGGAGATGATCATCAATCATCTCCCTTTCCTGATCGCTTAAAGGCGTTCGCCGCGGATAGACCGGCGCATGGCGATCATCGCGCCAATGCGTATCCCAGTGATCTGTCCGGTAGATGAAATCACGCAGCATGCCTTCACCACCGGTCTCAAAGGCGCCGATCAAACAGGTGTCGACATAGGATTGCGGGATCGGGTGGTCGGCATCGGCGGGGAGGTGATCGCGATTGACCACGATCCAGAACCGGCCCTGTGGCAGATCGGATCCGCCAAGGCGCTCAGGCGCTATTTCTATCCAGTCATAACCGCGCTCGCGGTGACGCATGTCCGGATTGATCTCGACGGGAACGAGAACCGCATGAAGCTCTGAGGCTGTGTCCTCCACAAGCCCGAGATAGGTCGCTCCCTCATCGCGATAACGCACCGACCAGGCCCGACGCCATCCCGGCAGCGCCACTTTCAGCGCTGCACCTGTCATATTGGAATAGGTCTCGCGGCTATGCCGACTGAGAATGGAACCATAACCAATCATGAAATCGCGCTTGGACATGAACACTCCGAAAAAAGAAGAGGCGTGGCCGAAGCCACGCCTGGAAATGGGGTGTGCAGAAATTCTATCCAGCGGTCGGGACTTCGTAGAAGGTTGGCGAGCCCGGGCCGACTGGCATGTCGAGGCCGAAGGTCCAGATGAAGAAGAATGTGCTCCAGGTCAGGATGAAGAAGATCGTGTAGGGCAGCATCATGGCGATCATGGTGCCGACACCGAGATCCTTCTTATAGCGGGTCGCCCAGGCCAGGATGAGACCGAAATAGCTCATCATTGGCGTGATGATGTTGGTGGTGCTGTCGCCGATCCGGTACGCGGCCTGGATCACCTCGGGGGCGTAGCCGATCAGCATCAACATCGGCACAAAGATTGGCGCGGTCACGGCCCATTGCGCTGAAGCGGAGCCGAGCGAGAGATTGATCACCGCACACATCAGGATAAAGAGGAAGAAGACCAGCGGGCCGGTCAGCCCGGTGTCCTGGAGGAAGTTCGCGCCGGAAACCGCCGTAATGGCGCCCAGATTGGTCCAGCCGAAGAAAGCGACGAATTGCGCGGCGAAAAAGACCAGTACGATATATAGGCCAAGCGAGGAGAGGCCGGTCGCCATGCCGTCAATCACATCGCGGTCATTCTTCATTGTGCCCGCGCCGCGTCCATAGGCGAAGCCGGTCGCCACGAAGAAGATCAAGATCCAGACCACGAAACCACGGAAGAAGGGCGAGTTGAATCGATCCCCTGTCTCCGGATTTCGCAATATCCCCCATTCGGGCATCAAGGTGAGCGCCATGGCGCCGAGTACGGCCAGCAAGGCGAGAAGAGCGTAGAAAAGCCCCTTTTTCTCGCCGGAGCTGAGGGGCTCCATCATCCGGTCGTCCAGAACGGTCGGATCGGCCTTTGACTTGTCATACTCACCGAGCTTGGGCTCCACGATGAAGATCGTGACCAGCGAGCCGACAACCGTGATGAGGAAGGTCGAAGCGACCATGAAATACCAGTTGGCGGTGGGAAGTACGATATAGGTCGGATCGATCAGGCGCGCAGCTTCCTGGGTAATACCGGCCAGCAGAGGGTCGATCGTGCCAATCAGCAAGTTCGCACTATAGCCACCCGAGACGCCGGCAAAGGCCGCGGCCATTCCCGCCAGCGGATGGCGCCCGAGGGCGTAGAAGATCGCGCCGGCGAGGGGGATCAATACCACATAACCGACTTCCGATGCGGTGTTGGACACAATGCCGGCAAAGACAATCGCAACAGTGACCACATGGCGCGGAGCGCCCAGAACCATGCCGCGCACGGCGGCCGAGAGCAGGCCGGATTTTTCCGCCACACCCACGCCCAGCATGGCGACCAAGACGACGCCAAGCGGAGCAAAGCCGGTGAAGTTCGTGGTGAGCGAGGTCCAGATCCGCCGAACGCCGTCGGCATTCATCAGGCTAACCGCCCGGATCATGCCGTCCTCCGCCACGCCGCGCGCGCCCGCAGGTCGCGGGTCTTCCACGGCGAGACCCATCCAGCCAAACAGGCCGGACAGGAGGACAATAAAGACCGCCAGCCAGGCAAACAGGGTCACGGGGTGGGGCAGGAGGTTTCCGAGAAATTCCACACCATCAAGAAAGCGCGTAAAGGCGCCGCGGCGCTTGGCCGGCACCGGCGTTGAACTGTCGGCCATCCGAGGTCTCCCCTTGCATCGGTCGGTTATTTTCTCGAATGCACCGTGAATACAGGATGAAATCAACCTTATCCTTCATCGGGATTTCGAATCGGCATTCGCGCGGGCCGAAATTTGCTTGCGGGTGCCGTCAAACGCTTCTTAATCTCGCCTCCAGGAAAACGGGGGAAGACGATGAGAGCGATATTCGCATCCTTGGCGATTGCAGGCGCTTTGAGCGCGGCAGCGCAGGCCGATGAGGCCTGGCGGTCCGATATCGGTGATATTCACTATATGGGCGAGTTCGGCGCGGTGGCGGTGCTGATCAATTACGATGATCCCCGTGGCATCCAGCACTTTTATGTTGAGAGGCTTGCCGGCAATTATGAGGAGCGGTCCGGTGTCTTCTCCGGGTATTGGTTCCTGGATACTTCGCAAGCGCCCAAGACGGCGGGTGGGGCGTGTTCACAAGTCCAAACGGGCCCGGATGGGCTGCGGTCCTCACACTGGGGCCGGTTCGAGCTGGAATTCGACGGCCCGGTCTGGGGCGAGGGGTTTTCCATGATGATGGGCAATTGCGAGGGTATGCTGCGCACCCAGGTGCGTGCTGAAGTCGGCGCTGAGCAGGGTCATGAGATTACCGAGCGGGACCGCTTCTACTGGCCAAGCGACTACCAGGCCGGTGACAGGCAACTGACGGGGGTTTATCGCCTGCAGACCCAGTTTGGCGGCCCTAATCGCTGTCTTGAGGGCAATCAGGCCAGCGCCTCACAATATAGTGGCGCAGCCTTTATGGATGTCTGCCAGAACGTCACCGGCCAACGCTGGCGCTTTGTCCCGGCCAATGATGGGTATTTCCGTCTGCAAAACGAGTTTCGTGGCGAGGGCGAATGCCTTGAAAGCAATGAGCGCTCAAGCGGGTATCATGGCGGAGCGGCCTTCATGGACAGCTGTCAGAACGTTTCCGGGCAGCTTTGGCGCGTTGAGCCGATTGCGGGCGGCCTTGTCCGCCTCCACTCGATGTGGCGCGGCGATGACGAATGTCTGGAGAGCATGAACCCCGCCTCTCAAGGCCATAACGTGCCCGCCTTTATGGATAGCTGCCAGAATGTGACAGGCCAATTCTGGCGTCTGGTGCGCATCGCCGACTAGTCCGGCATTCCAGTTGACGAAAAACGGCCCGGAGCGTGCTGCTCCGGGCCGTTCTTGTTTGCGTGCAATGCTTGCGGCTTACCAGATGGAGACACGCTCCTCAGGTGGCAAGTAGAGCGCATGGCCTTCAGTGACGCCAAACGCTTCGTACCAGGCGTCCTGATTGCGCACGACGCCATTGATCCGGAACTGCGCCGGGGAATGCGGGCCGCGCAGCAATTGTGTGCGCAGGGCATCTTCCGTTTGCAGATTGCGCCAGACCTGCGCCCAGCCCATGAAGAAGCGCTGATTGCCGGTAAAGCCATCCAGCACGGGTGCTTCGCCATTATCTTCCAGGTAGAGCTGATACGCGCGGTGCGCCATCGACATGCCGCCGATATCACCGATATTCTCACCCAGTGACAGGCGACCGTTTACGAACAGGCCTTCAACTGGCGAGAATTCGTTGTACTGGGCGACGATACGGTCAGCCCGCTCTTCGAAATTGGCCCGGGAGGTATCCGTCCACCAATTACGCAGCACGCCATCGCCATCGGACTGAGAGCCCTGATCGTCAAAGCCGTGACCCATTTCATGACCAATCACGGCACCGATCGCGCCAAAATTCACTGCCGGGTCGGCATAGGGATCAAAGAATGGGGCCTGCAAAATAGCCGCCGGGAAGACGATCTCGTTCGAGGTCGAGGAATAATAGGCGTTCACTGTCTGTGGTGACATGAACCATTCCCAAGAGCGGATCGGGCCGCGCAGACGCGCGCGGCTGTCGGCGCGCTGCCACGCCGCTACACGCTGTGCGTTACCGAACGCATCACCGGCCATGATCTCGATGGAGGAAATATCCGGCCACTGGTCCGGATAACCGATCTTCGGCAGGAATTTCTCGAGCTTGTCGAGGGCCTCAACGCGGGTTTCGTCATCCATCCATTCAAGCGTTTCGATGCGCTCACGCAGAGCCCGGCGCAGGTATTCCACCAGCTCATCCATCTGGGCTTTGTATTCCGGCGGGAAATACTGCTCGACATAGATCTGGCCGATAGCCTGGCCGAGATTGCCGTTGACGAACTGGATGGCGCGGTTCTCAAGCGGGCGAGGTTGTTCCGTTCCGTTGAGCGTGCGTTGCCAGAAGTCGAAGGAGCGATCGTAGAATTCTGGCGTCAGCAGATTGCGATTGGAGGACAGGTAGCGGAAGCTGAGATAATCCTGCCAGGTGGAGACCGGAATTTCGCCGAAGAGCTGGGCGAGACCTTCAATCGCAGTGTTCTGGCGAATGACGACTTCGTCCTGATCGGCAAAATCAAGTGACGTCATGAAGGTTTCCCAGGGGAAACCGCCATACTGGCTGTCCAGATCAGCGGTCTCGGTCAGGTTATAGGTGCGAACCCGATCGCGGCTATCCGCCCGCGTCCAGTGGATTTGCGCAATTGCGGTTTCCAGATCGAGGATCGCCTGGGCGCGTTCGGCACCATTATCATAACCGGCCATCTCGAACGTGTCGGCGATATAGCTGGTATAGGCGTCGCGATAGTCGATGAATTGCTGATCATCACGCAGATAATAATCGCGGTCGGGCAAGGCGAGACCGGACTGGCTTACGGACACGATATAGCGCTGAGGATTGCCCGGGTCGCGGCCGACAAAGGCCGAGAGGATCGATGTGGTGCCCGGCTGCCCCATCAGATCGGCGATGGCATTATGGTCTTCTGCCGCGGCAATGCGGTCGAGCATCTCCCGCGCAGGCTCAAAACCGAGTGCGGCGCGCGCTTCGGTGTCCATGTAGGAGGAGTAGAGATCACCAATCTGCTGCTGCAGCGTACCGGCTTCCGCATTGGCGGCGCTGGCCGTTTCGATAATTCCCTGAATGCGCTCCTCTGACCGCAGGAAAAGCTCGGTAAAGGCACCATAGCGAGAGAAGCCTTGCGGCATTTCCGTTGTGTTCAGCCAGCCTTCATTGACGAAGCGGTTGAAATCATCACCGGGATGCACGGTCTCAGAAACATTCTGGGTTTCAACGCCCCAGCTGCCGAGCTCTGGCGCGCCCGCCGGCATTGCAGCGGATTGCGTTTCCGTGGTCTCGGTCTCAGTTGCGGCATCCGGCGTGGATGCCGGGTTACAGGCGGCAAGCAGCATGACGCTGGCGCTCGCGAGCAGGATCTTTCTCATTTTAACTCCCCGATGAAAGCCCGAATTCAAGGTCAACTCACGAACCTAGGCCTCAGGACGCAAATCGCAACTTACGCTTCTGTGAGGTGAGGCGCCGATGACAGGAACAAGAAAGCCCGGAGCCGAGGCTCCGGGCTTTCCTGCTTGCGATAAGCGAGATCGCTTTACCAGATGCGCACGCGGTCTTCCGGCGGCAGGTAAAGCGCATGCTCTTCGGTGATGCCGAAGGCCTCATACCAGGCGTCCAGATTTCGCACGACACCATTGGTGCGATATTGCGACGGGCTGTGCGGGTCCGTGGACAAGCGCGAGATCAGATTGTCTTCGCGATAGAGACGACGCCAGACCTGGGCCCAGGCCAGGAAGAAACGCTGATCGCCGGTGAAGCCGTCAATGACCGGGGCTTCGCCGCCTTCATAGGTTTCAGCGACATAATTGCGATAGGCCGTATAGGCCATCTGAACACCACCCAGATCTCCGATGTTTTCGCCCATGGTGAACTCACCATTCACGAACATGCCTTCGATCGGGGAGTAGGTGTCATACTGAGACCCCAGACGGTCTGCGCGCTCCTCGAAGCGGGCATTGGTCTCCATGGTCCACCAATCCCGGATCGAGCCGTCAAAGTCGAAACGACGACCCTGATCATCAAAACCATGGCCGATTTCGTGACCGATGACGGCGCCGATCGCACCGTAATTCATCGCCGGATCAGCGGCCGGATCAAAGAAGGGGGCTTGCAGGATGCCGGCCGGGAAAGTGATCTGGTTCATCAGCGGGTTGTATGATGCATTCACCGTCTGTGGCGGGTAGGGCCAAGCCGCACGATCGACGGGGCCATCCAGATCGGCGACTTGCTCGCGCCATTGGAACTCCGTGATCCGCATCATATTGCCGAACAAGTCATCCGCAGAGATGTCCAGCTCAGAGTAGTTCTGCCACTCATCCGGATAGCCAATGCGCGGCTCGAAGGTGGACAGCTTGCGCAAAGCGTTTTCGCGCGTTTCGTCATCCATCCATTCCAGATTGTTCAGGCGGCCTTCAAATGCGGTGGTCAAATTGGCGACCAGGCCCTCCATCGACTCCTTGGAGGATGGCGGGAAGTGCCGATCAACATAGACTTGTCCAACCGCTTCGCCGAGCTGGTTGCCGACCAGAAGAACGCCGCGGCGATCGCGAGGACGCTGTTCTTCAATGCCATTCAGCGTACGCGAGAAGAATTCAAAGTTCGCTTCATCGAAGGCTGAGGGCAGTGCACCGGCATTGGCCTGCAGGAAGTGGAAGGTCATATAGTCCTTCCAGACATCAACTGGCGTCTCATCAAAGATTATGCCAGCGCCTTCAATAGCGCTGGGCTGGGCGACAAGGTAGGTCGCGACACTATCAAGGCCGAGCTGTGCCATCCCGCCGGTGAAGTCGAGCGTGGGCGCAAGCGCGCTCAGTTGGTCCAGCGGCATCGGGTTGTAGATTTCCTGGATGTTGCGCGAGCGGGCCTGGGTCCAGTGGACAGCCGCAATGCGCGTTTCAAGGTCCATGATCGCCTGCGCACGCGCCGCGCCGTCTTCCATGCCCGCGAGGTCGAACATCTGAGCGATGAAATCGACATAGCCTTCGCGATACCGCGCATAAGCCTCGTTTTCCTCATCGAGATAATAGTCTCGATCCGGCAGGCCAAGACCGCCTTGCCCCACAAACACCGTGTAACGGGTTGTGTCAGCCGGATCGGGAATAATCCCGACGCCGAAAGGCGACATGTAGTGGATGGTCGCAAACAGGCCGCGAATATCCGCATGGGTTTCAGCAGCGGCGATCTCATCAAGATAAGGCTGAATCGGTGTCAGGCCGAGTTGCTCGACAGTCTCCGTGTCCATCCAGCTGGCATAGAGGTCGCCAACCTTCTGCTCAATCGTACCGGCTTCCGGATCGGTGCCGGCGAGATCGAGAATGATTGCACGAACATCTTCTTCCGCCTCGTCCGCGAGCACTGAGAACATGCCCCAGTTGGAGCGGTCGGACGGGATCTCCGTCGTGTCCAGCCAGGTGCCATTGGCATAGCGGAAAAAGTCGTCGCCTGGATGATAGGACAGGTCCATGCCGTCCATATCAAAACCCCATTCGCCGATGACCGCGGTCGCAGCAATCTGGGTGTCTTCAACCGTTTCGGTTTGTGATGTTGATTGAAGTTGGTCGCATCCGGCCAGCACCAGAAGTGCTGCTGTGCTCAAAAGCAGTTTTTTCATTTTTGCCCCGTTTCAAAAATAAATCCCCCGCACCTTAGCAGATGCGGGGGAAAGTCTCACTTATTCCGCTGGCTTGCCAGACAGGTGTCCGGCTTCTTCGCCGTGAGCGAAATCCGTATCGTAGTAATCATGGCCGATAGACGGTTGCTTCTTTCCGGTCCAGAGCATGCGGAAGAAGCGGGCGATATCCACTCCGATCGCATAGAGCGCCGGTACCAGAAGTAGTGTCAGGAAGAGGGCGAAGATCACCGCAAATCCAAGCGCAACAACCATCGGCTTGAGGAATTGAGCCTGGGTCGACTGCTCCGCCATCATTGGGAAGATCCCCAGGAAGGTGGTGACCGAGGTTAACAGGATCGGGCGGAAACGCTGGACACCAGCATCCACCAGGGCCTGGAAAGCCCCGACCCCGTTTTGCCGCAGTCGGTTGACGAAATCGATCAGGACCAGGTTGTCGTTGATCACAACCCCCGCTGCTGCGCCAACACCGAAGTAGGAGAAGAGCGCAATCGGCATGTCAAACAAGGCATGCCCGAACACGGCCCCTGCGAAGGCGAAGGGAATGGCGACCATGATCAAGAGCGGCTGGAAGTAGGACCGGAAGGCCACCGCCAGCAGGATATACATGGCACCCAGAGCGAGAACGGTCAGGTTGAGAACCTCTGCCATGAATTCGCGCTGACCTTCAGATTCGCCGATCTCGTCATGGCTGACACCCGGGAAGCGCTGCTCCCAGCCCTCCCAGAACTCGTTTTCCAGGCTGGTCTCGATCTCACCGCGAGCGGCAGGGTCTGCAAGCTCGGCGCTGACCGTCGCGGTCCGCATGCCATCACGGCGGCGGATGACATTGAGCCCTGGAGCGAATTCCACATCCGCGACAGCGGACAGCGGAACCTCTCGGCCGTCTGACGTACGGATGCGCAAATCGCGCAGCGTATCGAGCGAGCGACGCGAGTCCTCTGTCAGGCGCAGCATGACGCGGACATCCTGGCCATCACGCGGAAGGCGCTGGATTTCCTCGCCATAGAAGGCCTGGCGGACCTGACGCGTGACGTCATTCAGCGTGATGCCCAGTGCTTGAGCGTCCGGACGCAGGCTGAAGCGCAGTTCCTCGGTCGAGGACTGCAGACTGTCGACGATGTCATAGAGCGTGTCATAGCTGCGAAGCTGGTTTTTCAGGTCTTCCGCAGCGGCTCGCAGCTGGTCGAGATCCTCGCCGGAAATCGCAAACTGCATGCCGGCGCCGCCATTATTGATGGTGGAGTCGAAGCGGACTTCTTCAGCATCGGGAACCGGGCCCATGAATTCGCGGATCCGCTGAGCGACGTCACGGGTAGGGTGACCGCCCGGGCGAACCTCAGGATCAGCAAGCGTGATCCAGGCGCGGATACGACCATCGGACGCCAGTGTCGAGCGGCTCTCGATCATGTCGATCTCGCCAGCATACTGGGTGCGATAATACTCCAGAGCCTCATTTTGTGCCGAGTCGAGCTGGGCCCGCACCTGTTCCGTGCGGCTCCAAGGCGTGCCCTCAGCCAGCTGAATATTGACCTGAATGGTGTCATTTTCGATCTGCGGCATGAAGACGGAACCGACACGGTTCGTCGCAACCAATGCAATGGCCACGAAGAAGATGCCGATAAAGGCAATCACCGTCGCATAACGGTTGCGGATCGCCATTTTGGCAAACGGGCGATAGACGTAGCGGGCCACGCCCACCAGCGTAAACGCAATCGCACGCTGGACCGAAATCAACGGACCCATCAGTCCCTTTTTGGACTGAGGCTTCAGGTGGGACAGGTGAGCCGGAAGGATGAGCAGGGACTCGATCAGGGAGAAGGTCAGCGTCGCGATCACAACGAGTGAGATCTGCTTGGTGAACTGAACTTCCGGACCAGTCAGCAGCATCCAGGGCGAGAACATCATGATGGTGGTGATGACCGCGAAGATCACCGGCTTGGCGACCATCTGCGTGCCGACTACGGCGGCGGTCAGACCGCGCTCGCCGCGTTCGACCCTGTCGTGAATATTCTCCCCGACCACAATGGCATCATCGACAACGATACCGATCACCAGGAGGAAGGCGAATAGCGACAGCATGTTCAGCGTCACGCCCATCATCGGCAGCAGCAGGAAGGCACCGCCGAACGCGATGAAAATGCCGATTGTCACCCAGAAGGCGACGGCTGGACGCAGGAAGAGGAAGAGTACGATCAGAACCAGCGCACCACCGATCAGGGCTGAATTCAGGATCGTTTCCATCCGGCCTTCATACAGCTCGGAATTATCCCACCACATGGAGATGGAGACCCCGTCGGGCAGCTCCAGGCGCTTGGTCTCGACATATTCATGGACCACGCGGGACACATCGACCACATCGATATTCGGCGTTGTTTCGACAACGACCAGCGCCATGGGCTCGCCATTAAAGGTGGCTGCCAGATTGGCATCAACGAAGCCATCCGTTACGCGGGCCACGTCTCGAACGCGAAGCGTGCCGCCCTGGGAAGTCTGGCGGACAATAATATCTTCGAACTCGACCTGCGTGTCAGCGAGCTGGCGCGCCGTGAAGTTGATATCCCCCAGTGCGGTCCGCGCTGAACCGGCAGAAGCGTTTAGCGAGCTGGCACGGACTGCGCGCGCAATCTCGTCAAAGGTCAGATTATAGCGCTGAAGATTGTCCTCGGAGAGTTCAATCGCGACTTCTTCGTCAAGCGTCGCCCAGAGGTTGACGATGGACGCGCCCGGCAATTGAGCGACCTCATCGCGAACTTCCCGCGCGATTTGTTGCAGGTCCCGCCGATCGACAAAGCCGTGAACAGCAAATCCGACCACCTGATCCTGTGAGCGCCACTGGCTGACTACGGGGCGGAAGGAGGATGGTGGCAGGTTATTGACCGAGTCGACTTCCAGCTTCACCTGATCGATGAATTCGCCAATATCGATAGAGCGCTGGCCTTCGATATTGACGAAACCGGCGCCTTCGCGGGCCGTCGACGTAACGGTCTCAATCCCGTCCATATCGGAAATCGCTTCCTCGATACGAACAATGATCTGCTCCTCAACCTCTTGCGGGGAGGCGCCAGGCCAGGCGACGGAGACCGTCGCGCCGTTGACGGCGACGGTCGGGAAGACCTCGCGGTTGAGCATGTTATAGCCCATGAAGCCGCCAACAACGGCCACGATCATCAGGAGGTTGGCCGCGACCGAGTTGCGGGCCCACCATCCCAGTATGCCTTTCGGCGCTTCATCATGCGTTTGGTTCGGGTCAGTCATTGACGTGTCCTCGCTGGGGAGTTGGGCCGGCCTTAGCCAGCGCTCGTCGCGGCGTTGTCGTCGCTGCTTTCGGTTTCGGCCAGGCCTTCAACCGTTTCTTCTTCTTCCGGGGTTTCTATGGTCGCGGAATAGGCCGCGATCACTTCGCCGTCGGAGTCGAGGGATTGGATGCGCATGCCGTCAGAGGCACCACGGACCGGTGAGATGATAACCATTTCGCCTGCGCTCACACCGGAAGAGATGACCAGGCGTTCCGAGCTTGAGGTCACGACATTGACGGTGCGGACCGACAGGAGGCCCCCCGGTTCGGCGACAAGGACACTGTCTTCGCCGCGAAGGGCTGCACGTGGCAGGACATAGGCGTTCTCGATCTCGCGGCCTTCAATCTGGGCGTTGACGAAGAGACCGACAGCCAGCGGTACACCATTGGTCGCAGCCGCGCCGTAGGGATCTTCGACTTCGGCAATCGCGTAGAGAACGCGGGTTTGCGGGTCGATGGCGCTGTCCGTACGGGTGATTGTGCCCATCCAGGTTTGTGGCTGGCCGGCCAGGTTTGCGGTGAGCGTGACCGGAATGCCTTCCCCTTCTTCAGCGGCATTGAAGGCAACGGGAATACCCAGAAGGCCAAGTTCGAAATCGGTCAGTGGCAGGCGGATCAGCACCGTGTCCGTCGAGAAGACTTCACCCAGCGGCGTACCCGGCGCGACATACTGGCCGAGGCCAGCGGCGCGGCTGCGAACCCGGCCGGAGAAAGGCGCGGAAACGCGGGTGCGCTGAAGGTCCAGGCGAGCGGACTGAAGCGTAGCGCGGGCGGCAGCGAGCTGAGCGCGCGCGTCTGCCAGTTGCGGCTCACGCAGCGTCAGGGAAGAGGCTTCGCCCTCGCCCAGCTGTTCCCACTCAGAGGCGGCGAGGTCGGATTCAGCCTGCTCGCGTGCCAAAGCCTGTTCAGCCTGGGCCACTTGGGCGGAAGCGCGGGTCACAGCGAGGCGATAATCGGCATCCTCAATCTGCACCAGCGTTTCACCGGCTTCGAAGAAACCGCCCTCAATGAAATCCGGGTTCACATAGGTGATGCGACCGGCGACTTGCGGGACGAGGTTGATCTGGGTGCGCGGCTCGGCTTCGCCACGGGATGTGACGGTGAGCGCGACGGTTTCTCGAGCTGCTGGCTCGACGAAAACAGCGACCGGCCGGGGTTCCGAATTGGCTCGCTGGGGTTCAGGCGCTGACGCGAAGATCATCGCAGCCAGGCCGAAAACGATCACGCCGACAACAATGGCGATGATAGAACGTCCGATGAAGCTTCCCATGATTATTCTCCTGTAGCCGTCGCGCCCGGCACGACGAAATCGCCTGCGATGGCGAGGTAAAGATCAACCCGGTTCGTCGCGCGATCGCGGCGGGCCGAGATATACTGGCTTTCTGCGCTGATGCGCCGCGAATAGGCGTTCAGCAGGTCAAAAATGGTGGCGACACCGCGGGCGTACTGGCGTGTGACCAGCCCCTCCGCTTCGGCCGCCTCCTGGAAGGCCTGTCCCAGGCTGTCCACGCGCTCGGCGAGGATCTGGTCGGCATAAATGGCATTCTCGGCTTCGCGCCATGCGCTCAGAACGGTCTCGACATAGGATGCGATCGCCAGTTCAGCGTTGGCTTCGGCCTGATCGACCTGGGCCCGCAGGCGGCCGCCCTGGAAAATGGGCTGGGCAATGGAGCCCACCAGGGTCGAGATGAGCGTGTCGACGTCCAGCAAATCTTCGGCGCTGGCCCCGCCCGTGCCTGCCGAACCGGTCAGGGACAAGCTTGGGTAAAGCGCCGCGCGTGCCGCATCGACCCGAAGACCTGAGGCTTCCAGCCGGCGCTCGGCGGCAAGGACATCCGGGCGACGCGAGAGCAGATCAATCGGCGAGCCGATATTCCCGAGCTCACCCATATCGGGGAGGGCACCGTCACGGGAAATGCGCGCGGACGGGTAGCGGCCGAGCAGGGTTTCCAGTGTGCGCGCTGCTGAGGCTTCGCTGCGACGGCGCGATGCCAGCGTTGCCTCGGCGGAGGCAACCGAGCTGCGCGCGGTGCGAACATCAGAGCTGCGCACAAGGCCGCGAGCGAAACGCCGTTCGGTCAAAGCCAGCGTGTCATTTTGTGTTTGATAATCACGTTCTGCCAATTCGGTCTGCAGACGTGCCTCGATCAGCGAGAACCAGGCCCGGGCGACCTGGCCGGCGATCGATAATTGTGCACCACGCAGATCTTGGGCGGAGGCATCGGCATCCAGCTCAGCGGCATTGGCCGTATTGCGGACCCGGCCCCAAAGATCGACCTCCCAGGAGCTCGACAGGCCAAGGGAGTAGCTGTCGGAGCCAGGACCGTTATTGGCATCTCTGCGGGTGTAATCAACGGAACCGTTCAAGCTTGGCAGCCGGTTGGCGCCGGAGATCCGCGCTGAAGCCAGCGCAGAGTCATAACGCGCCAGCGATTGCGCCAGTGTCGGATTGGCCCGGAAGGCCTCCTCAACAAAAGGAGACAATTCCGCGGCACCAAGGGCACCAACCCAATCTCGCGAGGCCTCGACGCCTTGTTGTTGTGGCGCGGCCACCCAGCTCTGGGGTGCATCCGGCAGGACATGATCCGGCTGGAATGCCGGTGTGCTTGCACAGGATGCGGCCGTCAGGGCCGTGGCGACTACTAAAATGTGTTTACGCATGCGTTGTCCCCGCACGTCTGGAGCTCTACATGCAGCGCATCCTATGAGCTGCATAGCGAAAGTCAACATAAATTTATCGAAAAACACTAAAAGCCTATCGATTGACGTGAAAAAGGTCACGATTTTCGAGATGCTTTTTGGCGGGTTTCGATACGGATTCCTTGTTTTGAAACAGTGGCGTTTCACCTCTGGCCCGGTCTGTGCCATAGAGGCCGGGAAAATGACCACCTTTCATGACGATTTGGTTGTTCCCTGCCGCATTTGGCAAAAAATGACGAGTGAACTTTGAGCAAGGTCGAGAACGAGTCCCAGCCGTCCGTACGAATTCGGAGACGCGATACCGCTGCGGTCGCAGCATTAGGCAGTACGGTCTTGCTGTTGCTTTGGATTTTTGGCGAGCTGGGATTTGTGCCGACAATCGTGGCAATCGCGACGATCGCCGCCCTGTCGGTCTTCTATTATCTGACCGTGAGCACGACACTGAATCCCGGAGCAACAAGCATTGCCGTCACCGTTGAAGACGAGGAAGAAGACCAGACTGTCTCAGCGCAAGCCATGCTGGAGACATTGCCGATCCCGGTGCTGATGATTGGGGGTGGGGGGCGTATCGACAGCGCCAATCCGGCTGCGCGGAGCTTTTTGGGCCTTGGTTCGACCCTGGGACATCTCTCCTCCGTCTTGCGCCAGCCTGAAGTGCTTGAAGCGGTAAGCATGGCGCTGCGGGGCGGCGAGGTCAAAACTGTAGAGTATTCAAACATGGCGCCGGTGGAGAGCCATGTCCGCGCGTTCGTCGCGCCGATCTCAATGCCGACGGATAGTGTTTTACCCTGGCGCGCAATGCTGGTGCTGCTGGATGAGACCTCGATCAAACGCGCAGACCGTATGCGGGCCGACTTTCTCGCCAATGCGAGCCATGAATTGCGCACCCCGCTGGCGTCACTGGCCGGATTTATTGAAACACTGCGCGGGCATGCCAAGGATGATGAGGTCGCGCGCGAGCGCTTCCTGGGGATTATGTTTGATCAGACAGAGCGTATGCAGCGCCTGATCAATGATCTGCTTTCCCTCTCTCGCATCGAAATGGATGAGCACGTCCCTCCGAGCGCGAAGACGGATTTGAGAACCGCTGCGGATGATGTGATTGATATGCTGCGGCCGCAACTCGCTGCGAAGTCGATCGAATTCACTGTGCAGCTGGCACCCTCCGCTCTGATAATCGGGGACCGGGATCAGATCACGGAAGTGGTTCAGAACCTTGTCGAGAACGCGATCAAGTATTCACCCGAGAACGCCCAGCTCTCGCTTGAGCTTGAAACGGGAATGGGGCGGGATGAGGCAGAGCGTCCACCCTTGCAGCTTGGGGGGGAGTCCAGCCGTTTGACGCTCGCAGCGCCAGCGTCTGAACCTGGCGAAAACTTTGCCGTGTTGCGTGTCCGAGATAGCGGCAAGGGGATAGAACGCCGAAATCTGCCGCGATTATCGGAGCGGTTTTACCGCGTTGATGGCCAAAAAAGCGGTCCCAAAGAGGGAACAGGGCTCGGCCTGGCAATCGTAAAGCATATTGTGAACCGCCACCGCGGTGGTTTCACGGTTGAGAGTGCGCCAGAAGTAGGCTCGGTTTTCTCAGTATTTTTCAAAGAGCTGGACGAAAAGCAGCGCGCTGAGGCCGCTGCGGCTGACGAGTAAGCTCAGTCGCTGTCACAAAACAGTAGTCGAATTGTCATAAAGCCTCGCAGCACCGTCGATATCTCTGGCGCAAAGCAGAAGGACGTTCCCGGGCAAGCCGGACGTTGCGACTTCGAGACCCTTGCGCGTGTCGATGGTGTTTAGAGGAGGGCTTATGCCGCTGTCCCAAAATACGCATATCGTGTCTGCATACGGCGCTGAGCTTGAAATGCTCGGTGATGAACTCGCGCGGCTGGGTGGCCTGGTGGAGATTCAGCTCGCCGAGGCATTGGGTGCGTTTGCGCGCCGCGACGCGTCTGTTTCAGCCACCGTGCGCGAGCGCGAGGTGAAGGTGAATGCCTTGACCGATGCGATCGAAAAACGGGTGATCCGCCTTTTTGCGCTGCGTCAGCCCATGGCCAACGATCTGCGCATGACCTTGTCGGCTCTGAAAATTTCATCAGACCTCGAGCGTGTGGGGGATCTCGCCAAGAATATCGCCTATCGCGCCCAGGACATGGCTGCATTTGCGCCGATGGATGAAGCGGGACAGGTCGAACGTCTTGGCGCGCTGGTCGCGAAACAATTGCGTGAAGTCCTGGACGCGATGAGCTCGCACGAGCTGGAGCCGGCCCTGCGTGTCTGGCGGGCCGATGATGAAGTTGATGAGCACTATGATGCGCTTACCCGGGATGTGTTGGTTTCCATGACGCGACACCCCGACCGGGTAGGGCCTGGCGCTCATATCCTGTTCGTCGGCAAAAATCTCGAGCGTGTCGGCGATCACGCCACGAATATCGCGGAGTCGGTGCATTTCATGGTCACCGGCACGCATCTGGAAATGAGTAAGTCACCGGTACACAAAGACCCGGACTAGGAGACGCGTGATGAACCCGCATGTTCTTGTTGTCGAAGACGAAGATGCCCTGGCCACCCTGCTTCAGTACAATCTGGAAAAAGAAGGTTATGATGTTTCTGTTGCCGGCGATGGCGAAGAGGCTCTGATCCTGTCTGAGGAGACAACTCCGGACCTTGTTCTGGTCGATTGGATGTTACCGAAAGTCTCCGGCATCGAAGTCTGCCGTCGGCTGAGAAGCCGCCAGGAAACGGCGAATGTTCCGATCATTATGCTGACCGCGCGTGGTGAGGAGACTGACCGGGTCCGCGGGCTGGATACAGGCGCTGATGATTATATCGTCAAACCCTTCTCCATGACCGAACTCTTTGCGCGCATCCGCGCGGTGCTGCGCCGGATCCGCCCGGGCCTTGCAGAGGACATTATCAAGGCTGGTGACATTCAGATGGATCGGGTTGCCCACCGTGTGCGGCGCTCGGATCGCGAGATCCATCTTGGACCAACCGAATTCCGCCTTCTCGATTATCTCATGCAGCACCCCGGACGGGTCTTCTCACGTGAGCAATTGCTCGACGCGGTCTGGGGCGCGGATGTCTATGTCGAGGCCCGGACGGTTGATGTGCATGTCGGTCGTTTGCGCAAGGCCCTGAATAACAAGGAAGAGCGCGATCCGATCCGTACGGTTCGCTCTGCGGGCTATTCCTTCGACATCAAGGCTGGCTAGCCAGCATATCCACCCAAACTCGGCTATAAGTATCTCGGCTGTCTGATCGGCCGAGATTGCTTTTGCGCGCTGGATAGAAAGACGGCCGCCTCGGGGGAGAGGCGGCCGCTTATCTACCGGACGAGGGGGTGAGGGGTGTCCGGTTAGAAGTTGTAGCGTCGTGTGGCTGCAATCGCATCAAGCGCGGCTGCAGCATCCGATGTGCGACGGCGACGCTTCTGACTTGGCTGGTAGGCCATATTGGCGTGCGCTTCGCAGTAGGCATTCTCCCCTGACGTCTTGCGTCCGCAGAAGCGGAAGTTCGACGAGGCAGGGTCACCGATCGGCCATTTACACATCGAGTCCCGGAGGGTGAGAACCGTTGCATAATCGCCAGATGGCAGTACGGCAGGCTCCACCGGCGCTTCTGCCTGTACAGGCGGCGCGGAGGGGGATGAGGGGCGCGGCGCTGTGCGAGCAGCGGGCGCGGTGGAGGCCGTTGTTGTGCGCGGCCGAGAAGGTTTCGCTGCGCGACGTGTCGGGCGAGACGGCGTAGCACGGCCGGACAGGCCAAGGCGATGAACCTTGCCAATCACTGCGTTTCGGGTCACACCGCCAAGCTGTTTAGCGATCTGACTCGCGCTCAGGCCTTCAGCCCAGAGCTTTTTGAGTTGTTCTACACGTTCGTCCGTCCAAGCCATCGCACTAGATCTCCCGGTGAGTGGCGCTCCCTACCTTTAATGGTGGTAAATCGCGCATGCCTCAATTCATGTTTAATTACACTAGATATTGTATCCAGTGCGGCGCCTACCACAAGATCCGCCTATGACCTCACCTGTGGAAAGCTCTCTTGCCAGGGCAATCGTTAACGGGGATGGTTACCCAGAGATTAAGAGTCATTCGTTATGAGCAATCATTTGGAAACAGAGATTACCAAACCGCGCGAATTCGGTGCCGTGAATTGGCTAGGCCTTTGGACTCTTTATAAAAAAGAGGTTCGCCGCTTTATGAAAGTGGTGTTCCAGACCGTCCTGGCGCCGGTTGCGACTACCCTACTTTTCATGCTGGTTTTTGTAGTGGCAATCGGGTCAAGCAGGCCTGCGATTAATGGTGTGGATTTCCCGGACTTTCTGGCGCCGGGCCTGATGCTGATGGGCATTTTGAACAATGCCTTCGCCAATTCCTCATCCACGCTGCTGGTGTCCAAGGTGCAAGGCAATACCGTTGATTTCCTTATGCCACCGCTTTCGGCGGCAGAATTATTCATTGCCTTTGTCGGCGGCGCGATCACCCGCGGAATTCTGGTGGCCGGGGCTACAGCGCTAACACTTCTGCCCTTCGCATCCATCCTTCCGACCCATATATGGGCGGTGCTTTATTTTGGTCTGGGCGCGGCGGCAATGCTGGGCATGGTCGGCGTGATCGGCGGCATCTGGGCGGAGAAGTTTGATCACCTTTCTGTGGTGTCCAACTTCATCATCATGCCGCTGACTTTTCTCTCCGGCACTTTCTATTCAGTTGAAATGCTGCCCGAGCCCATTCGGACCATCAGTCATTTCAACCCATTCTTCTATATGATTGACGGCTTCCGCTATGGATTTACCGGCACGGCGGACAGCCAGCTCTGGATCGGCGTTGTCCTGGTCGCGGCAATCAACATTGTCCTGGCAGTGATCAGCTATGGTGTGCTTCGTGCAGGATGGCGCTTGAAGAGCTGAGCGAGCGGGCATAGACCTTGGCTATAAGCGCCGGGTAACAGGCGCTCGCACCGTTCTTGGCCCACAGCTTTCGGAGATCACCCATGCCTGCACCGATGATGGACACCTATGCCCCGCCGGATCTTGTTTTCGACCGCGGAGAAGGCGTACGCCTGATTACGGATAAGGGTGAGCGCTATCTCGATTTCATCTCCGGGATTGCGGTGAACTGTCTGGGTCATGCGCATCCCAAGGCGGTTGCTGCGCTAAAAGCTCAGTCTGAAAAGCTCTGGCACTTGTCCAACATGTTCAAAGTTCCGCAGGGCATTGAACTCGCCAAGAAGCTGACGGATGCCACATTCGCGGATCGGGTCTTCTTCACCAATTCCGGCGCTGAGGCTATGGAATGCGCGTTGAAGACGGCTCGGCGCTATCACTATGTGAACGGCAATCCACAGCGCTATCGCATCATCACGTTCACCGGTGCATTCCACGGCCGCACCTATGGTGCGATCAATGCGGGCGGCAATCCGAAATACCTCGAAGGCTTCGGTCCGGCGATGGAGGGGTTCGACCAGGTTGAGTTTGGCGATCATGACGCCCTCAAGGCTGCGATCACCGAGGAAACGGCAGCGATCTGCGTAGAGCCCGTGCAGGGTGAGGGCGGTGTGCGCGCCTTGCCGGAAGCCTGTTTGCGCGGCATTCGCGAACTCGCGGACGAACACGGTATTCTGGTGATCTATGATGAGGTCCAGTCCGGCGCGGGTCGCACCGGCAAGCTCTTCGCTCATCAATGGGTCGAGGGTGCAGAGCCGGATATCATGGCGTCAGCCAAGGGCATTGGTGGCGGTTTCCCGATGGGCGCCTGCCTGGCCACAGAGGCGGCTGCTGCCGGGATGGTCGTCGGGACGCATGGGTCCACCTATGGCGGCGGGCCGCTGGCAACGGCTGTCGGCAATGTCGTATTCGACGAGCTGACCGCTGACGGTTTCATGGATCATGTGGTGGAAGTGTCCAACTTCCTGCGCCAGCAATTGCATGGCCTGGCAGACCGCCACGCGGACAAGGTTGTAGAGATCCGCGGCAAGGGTTTGCTTGTAGGCATCAAGCTGAAAGACGGGTTCGACCCGAAGAAGCTTGCCGGGCTTTGCCGGGAGCGCAAGCTCTTGCTGGGTGCAGCTGGTGACAATGTCTCGCGTATGGCGCCGCCGCTCATCATCACCAAGGATGATGCCAGTGAAGCTGTCGCGATCATGGATGAGGCTCTCGGCGAATTGCAGGCCAACGCCTGATGAGTGAGGCCACGCAAGATCCGCTCGGCGAGCACGACGACATCGTCGCCGGCTTTCAGGTTGAAGGCCGGGCGGTTCGTGGCCGCATCATCCGCCTCGGGCCGGTGATTGATCAGATATTGTCGGCGCATGATTACCCTGAGCCTGTGGCGCGCATGCTTGGCGAAGCCATCATGATTGCGGCGCTGATCGGGAATGCGCTGAAGTTTGAAGGGCGCTTGATCGTTCAGGCGAATGGCAAGGGCCCTATGGCGTTCGTCGTGGCCGAATACGTCACGGGCGAGGGCGTACGTGGATATGCCAAGATCGACCGTGAAGCCTTCGAGCAGGCCGCTGCGGCGCGTGCAGAAGGGACCAGCTGGGTCCAGACGCTCTTGGGCGATGGCATGTTGGCCCTGACGATTGATCAAGGCGACAAGATGGACCGCTATCAGGGTGTCGTCCCGCTTGAGGGTGAAACCCTGGCGGCCTGTGCCGAGACCTATTTCCAGCAATCCGAGCAAACACCCACGCGTCTGCGCGTGGCCGTTGGCGAGGAATGGGATGCGCAGGGTCGCCGCTGGCGTGCGGGCGGTGCTCTGTTGCAAGCCGTCGCCGGCGATGAAACGCGAGGCAGTGTTGACGAGGACTGGGAGCATTGCCGCGTCCTCTTCGATACGCTCGAGGATTCAGAACTGCTTGATAGCGATTTATCCGCAGGCGCCTTGCTCTATCGACTGTTTAACGAAGACGGCGTGCGGATATTTGAACCGACGTCTTTGCAGCGTCGTTGCGCATGCGACCATGAGCGTTTGAAACGTATTATCGCCAGCTTCTCTGAAGATGATCAGGCCCATATGGTGCGCGATGGCGAGGTCGTAATGACGTGCGAGTACTGTAATCGCGACTGGCGCTTCAGCGAAGAAGAGGTGAAGGCCGTCCGGTCCTAACCTCGCCAGAAGCGCGGGCTGAGAAATACCAGGACTGCGAGGACTTCCAGTCGGCCAATAAACATATTGGCGGTGAGGATCCACTTCGCCCGATCAGAAAGGCTTTCGAACGTCCCCGACGGGCCGATAATCTCGCCCAGCCCGGGACCAACATTGGCCAGGCTGGTGGCAGCGCCGGAGAGTGCGGTGGTCATATCGAGACCAATCGCTGAAAGCATGGATGCGCTGATCGCATAGACCGCGAAGAAAACAAAAAAGAAGCCGAACACACCGTGCAAGGCGCTGTCCGGGACGATGCGGCCATTATAGCGGATCGGAATAATGGCGCTGGGGCGAAGCAGGTTCTCCATATGGCGGCGGATCGCCGTCCCCGCGATCTGGTAGCGGAATATCTTCACCGAACAGGTGGTCGAGCCCGCGCATCCACCGATGAACATGAAGATGAAGAAGAGCGCATTCGCGGCTGGCCCCCACAAACCGTAATCCGCGGTCGCATACCCCGTACCTGTAATGATGGAGACGGCATTGAAAGTGGCGAGGCGCCAGGCCGCAATCTCGCCATTGGCACCGCTTGCCATCAGCATAAGGGTCAAGCCAGCACAGGCCAGGATCACGACCAGGAAGAAGCCGCGCACTTGGGCATCATCCCAAACCGCCTGTGGCTTGCCTCGTGCTGCCAGCAGGAACATGCCAAAGGGCAGGGCAGCGAGCAGCATGAAGACTGTCGCAACAATATCTGCACCCCCATCGATAAACCCGCCGATCGAGTTGTCAGAGGTGGAATAGCCGCCTGTCGCCACGGTGGTCATGGCGTGTGCGATCGAGTCGATCCAGCCCATTCCGGTGAAGCCATAGCCGATGGCGCAGGCCAGGGTGAGGACCAGATAGATTATGGAAATCGCCGCAGCAATTTCAGTGGCGCGGGGCAGAACCTTGTCAGATGCATCCGAGCTCTCAAGGCGGAAGAGCTGCATGCCCCCAACCCCAAGCATGGGCCAGAAGGCCATGGCCGTTACGATAATCCCGATCCCGCCAATCCATTGCAGTATGGCCCGCCAGATCAGAAAACCTGGCGGTCGATCATCAAGTCCCGTCAGGACGGTCGATCCTGTCGTTGTCAGTCCGGAGACTGCCTCGAAGATCGCATCCGTCCAGCTCATATTCTGGCCGGACAGGTGAAGCGGGATGGCGGCGCTGATGGACAGGGCCAGCCAGGCGCCAATCGTCAGCACGAAGGCAGCACGGGGGGAAAGCGTCTCCACCTCTGAGCGTGTGGCCAAGGCCAGCGCTCCTCCAAAGAAGAGGCTCATAATGGCGGAGAGAAAGAAGGCGGATGCGCTGTGATGATATCCTGCGGCTGCATCAATCGCCGCCGGGATGAGCATCGCCAGAGCGAGCGTCGCCACCATGACGCCAATGGCAAACAGGACAGGGCGTAAAGAGCCAGTCACAAGCAGCGTTCTCCGTCTCTAGTGGAGCTGGACCCGTTCGTCCGGGCGATCCAGTGAGAAGCTCGGAATGATCGCGGCAAAGCTTTCACCGCTGGCGCTGCGCATCTCGTAGCTGCCTTGCATGAAGCCGGAATCGGTACGCAGCGGCGTACCACTCGTATATCGAAAGCGCTCACCAGGTTCGATCACCGGCTGTTCGCCGACAACGCCGGGGCCTTGGACATGTTCGGTCCGCCCCATGGAGTCCGTGATCACCCATTTGCGCGACAATAATTGCACAGCCTGGTCCGATGTATTCTGGATGTCGATTGTATAGGCCCAGACAAAACGGCTCTCGTCGGGGGCGGACTCGTCTTCCAGATAATCCAGCTCAACGCTGATTTTCACGCCCTTTGTCTCGAGCTCGTACATGTTGAACTTATCCCCCGCGAGAAAAAAGATCGCCTGACTATCATCCCAAGCCCGTGCGATTGGCTCAAGCCTTACCGACAGCGCCGCTGGACAGGGGCGTTCTGATCGGCAAGATCGCAGCCTACCGCCTTGCAGCTGAGTCGAATGAAATGAGCGACGGCATACTCCCAGATCATCGTTTGATCACGCTTTTCGACTCCGGGATACTGCAAGCTGATGCCCCGCCTGCGCCGGGACAGGTTCAGCCTGCCAGTATCGATCTGCGCTTGGGGCAATGCGCCTTCCGTCTGCGAGCGAGCTTCCTGCCGGGCAAGGGCCGCAAGGTCAGCGAGCGTTTGACCGATGATCTTGTCATGCACCAGGTCGAGCTGACCCAGGGCGCTGTGCTGGAGACAGGATGCGTCTATCTGGCGCCCTTGCAGGAAAGCTTGCGCCTGCCGGCGACGGTCGGTGCCACTATGAACCCGAAAAGCTCGACGGGCCGTATCGATGTTTTCACCCGCGTGATCACTGATGAAGGGCAGGCCTTCGATCAAGCGCCCGCCGGTTATCAAGGTCCGCTCTATGCAGAGATCAGCCCGCGGACATTTTCGATCCTGGCCCGGACCGGCGACCGGCTCAGTCAGATCCGCTTTCGCGAAGGGGATCATAGGCCAACGCGAGAAGTGACAGTCAGCGTTGATCTGGAGGGCGGGCCAGATGGGATTGTGGGATATCGGGCCCGGCGCCATTCCGGACTGGTTGATCTGGGAAAAATCGGTTCGCACCCGCGTGATCGCTTTTGGGAGCCCTTGAGGGCACCGGATCGCCGATTAGTGCTTGATCCAGGTGAGTTCTACATCCTGGCTTCGCGTGAAGCTGTGGCGATCAATCTCGATGAGGCGGCAGAGATGGCGCCAATCGCGACCGAGATTGGTGAGTTTCGAGCTCATTATGCCGGTTTTTTCGATCCGGGCTTTGGCGTGGCCGAGGCCGGCGGCAGCGGATCAAGAGCTGTGTTGGAGGTTCGTGGGCGTGATGTGCCCTTCATGCTTGAGCATGGCCAGCCCATTGCGCGCCTGGTCTTCGAGCGCATGCAAGCACCGCCGCGCCAGGCCTATGGCCAGGTCGCGTCCAATTATCAGGCGCAAGGCCTGAAGCTGTCGAAATTCTTTTCCAGCGAGGCGTGATTGCGCTCATAAGAACGCGCGATATAGTCGCTGTTCATGGTTACCCAGGGCGGGTGTAGCTCAATGGTAGAGCAGGAGCTTCCCAAGCTTAAGACGAGGGTTCGATTCCCTTCACCCGCTCCAGTCCAGCCGTGAAATGTCCCATATATCAATGGCCTAGAAGGTGTTCTTTTCGCGTGTTTGTCGGGGAGCGGCAACCTAAGATATTCATAGCTCATATGCTATGAATCCGCCGTGGCCTTAAATCATTTTCGCGCGTGGGCTGATAAAGTGTCGCCAATCACAAAGACGGCGGTAGAACCGCCCATACGCGGTAAGTGGGGTAACCGAAATGAGTGTTGTGATCGAGCCTGGGGAGCTTGATGGCGTCTATTTGGTACGGTTGGTTGGGCCAGTCACCCGGACGCAAATCGTGGGAATTCACGATCAGATCCTGGCGCTGGGCGTGAATGCAAACTTCGCCGGCGTGATTATGGATGCGCGCCAGGTGGCGCTGGATACAAGCGACAGCCTCGCGAAGGAGATGTGGGAGGACAGCCTGAATGCCCTGCCAGATCATGTCAGTCTCGCCTATATTGCGCCGCCCGAGTTTGCCACTCGCCGCAAGCCCATGGTCTCTGACTTAATCGCTGAATACAAAAAGCGCGTCGGGATTTTCGAGGCGTATGACGCGGCAGAAAGCTGGGTGCATGCCCAGGTTTCACCGGGCATGCACGCATAAACGCTTATTTTCCGCCCGGATTATAGCCGAGCTGGATTTCGGAAATCATCAAAGTCGTATTGCGCTGACTGGCGCCATAGGTGCCGACATAGATGTCATAGACACCATTCTGACCAGAGGTGAAGGTCAGCCCGGCATCCGTCCCGATTGCATCATCAGAACAGAACCAGCGGCCATCCGGAGCGTTGATGGCCAGCGTCGTATCGGCTGTGCCCTCGGTATAGATATGCAGGTTGGAATAGCCGTTATAGGTCAGCTCAACGCTGGGGGCGGCACTGATATAGCCGCGGCAATCGGATGAAATCGTGTTCGCTGCACGCAAGGGTCCGCCGGCCGTGAGTGGGACGCGATGCGGGTCAGGTAGGAAGCCGCCATTGAGATAGACATTGCCGTAGACGGCATTGCGCGAGATATCGACGCCGGTGCGACGTGCCGGATAGGCATTCGCGGACTGGCGCGTATGCTCGCTCAGTTCGGAGATGAAAAGTGTGGCCGGAACGCCCGAGCCCTGGGAATATGTCCCGACCCAGATGTCATAACGGCCGGAGCGCGGATTAGGCCAATATAGCAGCGGGTTGAACGCGGCGTTTGCGCCATCATCATCGCAATACCATTCGCCATTCGGACCGTTGACGACCAGAGTCGTGTCACGATCAGAGTCGACATTGATGAAAAGATCCTGATTGCCGGCGGTGTAATACAATGAATAGTCCGGCGCGTCAGCGATATAGCCACGGCACTCACTAAACCGGCTTTGCGCACGGATCGCGCCGCCCGCGGTGAGATGGCGATAATGCGGATCCGGAAGAAAGCCCGCGCGCAATTGCACCGAACCAAAGGCTGGCGAGAGGCTATAATTCTGAAGTGTGGTGGTTGCTCCGAGCGCACCAGCGAGAAGAACGGCACACGCTGTACCGGCGAGTAGTATTTTCGACATCGATAACTGTCCCCCAGTTGAAGGTCTTCGGATAATGTCTCCGACCGCAAGGGAGTTTAGCGGGCTGATTATTCAGTTTCCAAGGAAAACCGAGCGGATTTCTCGCTTTTTGTTTTAGAATCGACGGGTGGGCTCGAAGCCGGCCAATACGATCAGATTTACAGCCATCAACAGGGCGAGGGTCCCGGCAATAATCGCCACAAAACGCCAGGGGATGAGGCGCGGGCCATTCTCGGGACGAATCGGTTGGGACAGCTTCCATCGCGCGGTGCCGAAAAGGCCGAGCGCTGCCGCCAGGAATACCAAGGTCATTTTCAGGGGGATGTACATGCCTTGCTCTGCCCGTGTTCCGTCTTGTCCCAAAGATAGGGATTGATGGCCCACTGCCACAAGGCGCGTAT
This sequence comes from Alphaproteobacteria bacterium, assembly GCA_018222865.1. GTDB lineage: Bacteria > Pseudomonadota > Alphaproteobacteria > Caulobacterales > Maricaulaceae > Maricaulis. The sequence goes on along the minus strand of JAAEZM010000001.1, from coordinate 66,512 downwards.
CGCAGCAATGGTTTGCAAGAGCCAGTAGACCGGCATGAGCAGGAAGTCCCGCCGACGCGGTCTGAATCCAGCGCGCCTTGATCCTATCCAGGCACATAATGCGGTTGAGGCATATCCGCTAAGCAGGAAGGCCAGGGCGAAACACTGCGCCCATCCTCCAGACCAGCCCCCGAACAGATATATGATGCTGAATAGGGCCAGCGGCGCATGCGCAAGCGCTGATACGAGCGCCGCGCCAAGGCTGACAATGATCGAGAGCGAGCGGATTGTTGGATGCGCACCGTCCTGTCGCCGAAGGTGGACGGCGAGGGTTTGAGCATAGCCCTTCAGCCAGCGTGACCGCTGCATAACCCAGGCGCGAACATGGAGCGGGGCTTCTTCAAGGGTCGGCTCGCCAATCATGACAGTGCGCAGGCCGTGTGCGGCAAGGCGAAAGCCCAGATCCGCATCCTCGGTCACATTGAAAGCATCCCATCCGCCCGCACTTTCCAGACTCTGGCGGCGAAAGTAATTGCTCGTTCCACCGAGCGGCAATGGCCAACCCAGTCTTTGATACAATGGGAGCATGACATTGAAGTGCGCCGCATATTCCATCGCGAACTGACCGGTCAGCCAGGTGTCTTGCCGATTATACCAGTTCAACGGGGCTTGAAGGCAGGCTATGTCATCGGGCGCTGTTGCAAAGGTCTCGGCGACTTCTCGCACTTGCTGGGGCGACGGGCGGTCCTCCGCATCAAGAATACCGATTATATCCGCCTGGCTATGTCGCAGCGCGAAATTAAGCGCGCGCGGCTTGGTTCGTGGGAAGCCGTCGGGCACCCGGACGATCTTGAAATGGCGGGGCAGGACAAGCTCCTGAGCGGCCTGACAGGTTTCCTCATCTTCCGCTTCCAGGGCCAGGATGACCTCCAATCGATCCGCCGGGTAGTCCAGGGCTGCAATCGACCGGGCCAGATGTGGCAATATCGGGGCTTCCTTATAAGCCGGAAGAAGCAGGGCGATGTGAGGAAGAAGGCTGTCCTGAAGCGGTTGGCGCGCGCATCGCTCAGGGATGCTGAAGGCTGCATGAAGCCTCAGCACGACAAGGGCCAGGAAACCCAAGCTGAACAGGGCTATCACAACAGCCGGCTGGAAAAGGACCGCTCCTGCCAGGACGAGCGCGCTGAGGGTGAGAACAAGACCCTGGCTGCGCGTCAGGGCAAGGCGTGCGGAATGCTGCGGCTTACGGGTCGCGAGACCGCTCGCCGCCTCCGAGGCCCAGAGCCGCTCACGCAGGCGTCCTGCCGCATGCTGTGTTCCGCCGTCCATTCGCAGTAACCCCACAATGCATCCATAGAGTGCATATACAGGAAATGCGCGAAAAAGGCGATATTCTAGGCTTTCGGGTTGAAAGTGAAAACCATCTTGGGCGTGTCGAAACTTTTCTCAGTCAGGCTGAAGGCTGCCGCTGTTGCGGTGGGGTAACCTGGCGGGAGGGTGCGGGCCGCTCCAGCTCGGCTGGCGAGCGCGTGCGCAAACCCGCCAATTCCTGGATTATGGCCCACGACAATTACCCGGTCTACGCGCTGGAAGGCAGTAAGAACGGCGCGCTCGAGCATTTCGCTAGAGGCGTGATAAAGCGCCATCGGATCATCGACCTCACTTGCGCCAAGGGTCTCCCCTACCAAGTCATAGGTTTGCCGTGTGCGCCAGGACGGTGAAACCAGGGCAAGGTCGACCCCCAGTCCGGCGTTTTTGAAGGCCAGTGCTGCGCTTTCGCTATCTACGCGACCGCGCGCGGTCAGGCCGCGCTGAAAATCATCTTCCGCCTCAAGCCGGTCGACCGCCTTTGCGTGTCGCATCAAAATCAACAGCTTGTCCATCATTCCCCCAAGGCATTCGTGCCGCTTACGGCTAGAGACGGATATCACGATTTTGCTAGTCGTCGATGGGGCACTTGTATTGCAGCGCCGCAGGGCGCACCTAGATGAGGTTGGACAATTGCCCCCTCAGAACCTCAAGGAGCGCATTATGGGACTTCTGCTTGGTGATCTCGCACCGGACTTCGACATCGAAACGAATGAAGGTCCGATCAATTTTCACAACTGGATTGGCAATGACTGGGTGATCTTCTTCTCCCACCCTGCCGATTACACCCCTGTCTGCACAACCGAATTGGGGTTCACCGCCCGCCTGAAGGACGAGTTTGCCAAGCGCAATGCCAAGGCGATCGCCCTCTCCGTCGATAGCGTTGAGGACCATAAGGGCTGGATCTCTGATATCGAGGAAACACAGTCCGTTACAATGAATTTCCCGATCATCGCCGATGTGGATCGCAAAGTGTCGGAGCTGTATCAGATGATCCACCCGAATGCGGATCCGAAACTTACGGTGCGTTCGGTCTACGTCATCGACCCGAACAAGAAAATCCGCGCAACCTTCACCTATCCGCCGAGCGCTGGCCGGAATTTCAATGAAGTCCTGCGCCTGCTCGACAGCTTGCAGCTGACTGACGAATACAAGGTCGCAACGCCGGTGAACTGGGAAGATGGCCAGGACGTGATTGTTGTTCCGAGCCTCTCCGATGCGGAAGCCGATAAGCTTTTCCCGGCAGGCTATGACAAGATCAAACCCTATCTGCGTGTCACCAAGCAGCCGAATAAGGTCGACGAACCGGCTGAATAAATTCAATAAATTTTGGAATAGGGGCGTTAGGAGGGATTCTGGCGCCCTTTTTCCATGCTGATTATTGTAAAGTAAGCTTGACGACAAGCGGGCTTTACATTTATTGGAAAGGAGACTTGACACATCAAAGGGTCTCCCGATGAAAAAATCTCTCCTCCTCGCCACTGTTGGCGCCATCAGCCTTCTCACCTCACCGGTCGTGGCGGCCGATCTTCACGACGACGCGCCAATCCTTCTGACCGGTTTCACCCGTCTCGACCCGGTCGCCCAAACCCGCACTGACAACAGTTATCTGATCATGCAGGGCGAGGTGATCATCGAGATGGGAGAGGGTGCCCCGCCAGCGGGGGAGTATGCGTCTACTCATGATTTGAGCGGGCTTTACGCATTGCCGGGCTTTATCGACGCCCACGGCCATATCGTCGCTGGCCCGCATGCTATCGACGTTATCGATGATCGCCCGACCGTCACGATCGAGAGCGACCCGGAGATCACACAGTATCACGCGCTGACAGCGCTGGCCTTTGGCGTGACGACGGTTCGCAATCCAGGCGGAGATCCGGCCGCCGGCGCCGATTACGACCAGCGGATTGCCAGCGGGGAATGGATCGGCCCGGAAACCTTGCATGCCGGGGCCGTGGTCCAGCCGCCGCCCTTTGGTGGCAATGCTTTCGTCTATCCGACCAGCGAGGAGGAATGGCAGGCAGAGGCCGCGCGTCAGGCCGAGCTCGGCATGACCTATTTCAAACTCTATCAGAGCCTGACCGAGGAAGAGCTCGCCACCGGTATTCGCGTTGCCCACGAGCATGGCATGCAAGCGATCGCGCATCTTGATGCGGTGAGCTGGCAGGCGGCCGCTGAACTTGGCATAGACGGGCTCCTCCATGCATTGCCCACCAGTGCAGACTTGCTTGAGCCGGGAGCGCGAGAGGCCTATCTCGCAGCGCGCGGACCGGATGCGCGATTTACATATCAGTGGTTTGAGTATGTCGATCTCGAGGGTCCGCTAATCCAGCAGCTTGCGACAACGCTGTCGGAGCGGCAGATCGAGGTTGATCTGACCTTGCTTGTCAATGTCCTTGGCTATGATCGTGACCCAGGCTCGATCGGCTTCCCGGAGTCCGATCGGCACTATTATCACCCAGCCACCGTAGCAGGCGCGCTCAACTTCTTTGCCCTGTCCGGAGCCAGCTGGAGTGATGAGGATTATGTCCGGGCCGAAGCAGCGCTCGCGCGGGTACTCGAATTTGCCTACCGGCTTTACGAGGCTGATGTGCCCTTGATGATCGGAACGGACGGCAATGGCGGCGGCCCTCTTTATGCCGAAGAGCTGAAGCTTCACGAAGAGGCCGGCATCCCACCTTGGGAGGTCCTGCGCCTCGCCACGTCTGGCAATGCTCAAGGTATGGGCCTTGGCGATGTCACCGGCCAGCTGGCAGCGGGATATGAAGCCGACATTGTCTTCCTCAATGCCGATCCCACGCTCGACCTGAGCCGCGCGCGCGATGTCGCCTACGTGGTCAATAATGGCGCTGTCTACACCTTCGAGGAGCTGACGGCCCACACCCTCCCCAATCGTCAATCGAACTAGGAGATAGTTATGGGAAAACAAATACGTAAACTTGTGCTCAGCCTCGTCGTACTGATCTGCGTTGGCGCCTGGATCAATGTGGTGGTGACCGTCACCTCCACCGATGATCTTGCCGCAAGAACGATTGCAGCCACGATCGCTGCGCTCGCGACCGAGGCGCTGATCTGGGCCCTCGCGATGATTGCCGGCTGGTCGATCTTCGCCAATCGCAAAGCATTCTGGGCCCGGCTCACGGGTAAGCGCAAATCCGCAGAGGAGTCCTAATATGAAAGACCATGATGAGCATTCCCACGAGGCGCCGACCCTGGTTTCCCTTGCCGGCTTCGCGGTCCTCTTTTTCGGTATTCTGGCTCTTATTTCCTGGGGAGGACTGTCCTTCGACGCGGTGCGCGACTGGCTAGCGACCCTTTCGGCTGAAGTCAGAATAGCCGGCCTTGCCGCATTCATTCTTGGCATCATGGCTATTGCCCGGATTATGATGCTGCTTGCAAATGGATTCGCTGGGAGACGTCCTTGAGCGCCACAAACCCACTTCGTTCAGCCCGAAATCGCTATTTGTGGCGAACTTCGGCGCTGATGATCATTTTCGCGCTGCTCCTGGTCTTTTTCGATCAGGAGCGGTTGTCGTTATGGCAGCCTCTCTCCGTCTGGGCGGGAGCGGGGCTGGTCTTGCTGACCTGTCTTCCGCTTTTTGCGGCCGCTTATGAAATCATTGTTTTCACGCGATCGAGCGACGAGCTTGTCGCGCGGATGCAAATCCGCGCCGCTGCGGTCTCTGCACTCGTCGTCCTGCTGCTCGGCGCCGTTTTGGGGGTAGCCGATTTCTTCGGGCTGATGGAGCCGTTCAATATGGCCTTGCTCCTGCCCATCGCGGCTCTGGTTCATGGCGCCGCCGCCTTGTGGCAGGAATTCAGAATGCGATGAAAAACATCCTGCGTGATCTTCGCGGCGATAAAGGCTGGTCGCAGCAAAAACTCGCCGATCATCTTGGCGTCTCGCGACAAACGGTCAATGCGCTGGAGACGGGCAAGTATGACCCGTCCTTGCCGCTCGCCTTCAAGATCGGACGTCTTTTCGACAAGCGTATCGAGGAGATTTTCGATGATGAAGAAGGATAGACCGCGCAAGAAAACAGGGGAGACGGCGCGAGGGGCCGCCTCCCCCTAAACTGCTGGCCCGAGGGGTGTGGGAGACAGATGGGCTCCAAGCAGTTCGCGAAACCGGTTCGTCATTGCCGGCTCCGATACAGGTAGAACGCGCAAGCGCTGCATTTCCGTCGCGCCGGTTCACCAGCATGCGTATCGCTTGATCCTTGCGGCATTTAACGCTGGGAGGTCGATAGCGGTTAATGGAAAAGGGGACGCATTGCTTTTTCGAGTTGGCAAGCGCGTCCGGGAGGGGTCTCGTTGGGGGCAAAACCCCTCCCTTGCGATGCCCGGCTTGCCATAGGGGGGGAGGAGGCATGCCAGCACAAAAATCCCTCCGCGAGCCTGGCTCGGGAGGGCCTTTCACCGGGACTGATGGGGGATCAGTCTATCGGGTGAAACCAGTGCCCTCCGCTTGCGCGAAGCCCGCCAGCCAGAGCGGCTGTACGGTGAGCTCATATGTCATCGTCTGAATATGCATTCGGACTTGTCTCTAACTCTTCTTCGCGCCGGAACTGTGAAGCGAACGCTCCGCAGCGGAGGCAAAAATCAAACTGGGAGGCGGCTTATGCATAAACTTATTCAGTTGTGCAAGTGCAAAAAGCGCGTTTAGGCCGAAAAATCGAATTCCCGGCCTAAATGCCGCAATAGTGTGATTGCAGGCGAGGGGGTTAGGCCGCGCGGACCGCCTCAATAAAGCCGGCAATCTGATCGGATAGCGCTTCTGCTGTTGCGTCGAGCTCCTGGGACAGGGATGCGACCTCGTCTGAGGCTGTCAGTGTCGCGTCCGCGCCGGACGACACGGCTTCACTGTCTTCGTCCACAGTGTTTGCGCTCTGAGCGGCTGATTGCGCCGACCGGCTGATCTCGGCGACCGCAGCGGTTTGCTGGGAGATAGCGGAAGCGGTTTCCGCGGATGCCGCCGTTATCTGGCCGATCTCGTCCACGATGGTATCTGCCCCGTCTGACGCGGACTGCACGTGGGATTCGAAATGCGAGATCCGTTCGGCAATCGTCTCGGTCAGGCGTGTTGTCTGCTCCGCGAGCGTTTTGACTTCCGAGGCTACGACGGCGAAGCCTTTACCGGCCTCACCCGCTCGAGCCGCCTCAATCGTCGCATTCAGCGCGAGAAGATTGGTCTGTTCAGCCACGCCGTTAATGCCAGCGATAATCTCTGCCATCCCGCTAAGCGCCTGACCCATATCGGCCATGATTGCCTGGCTACTGCGTGTGCGCTCGGCCGCACCTTCGCTCAAATCGGCAACACGTTTGGCGGTGCTTGTGACCGCATTGATCGACGCATTCATTTCCTCCGCCGACGCTGCCATGCTCTCGGCTTCGCCGCTTGCATTGCGCGCGGCACCGCGCATGGAGCGGCTACGCTCCAGGCCATCAGCTGCGGTCCGTCGGGTTTCCGCGATCTGTTCCGTCACACGGCGAGTGACACTGCGGAAGGCCTCAACTGCGCTTTCTGCATTGCGCTGGAAGCTCTCCACTTCATCAGCGAGACGCTTGGCGCGTTCCATTTCCGCGGCCTTCGTGCTGGCATCCTCATCGCGCAGTTGGTCGGCCGTACTCAACTCCTCATCGAGGCGGGTCAGCGCGCAGCCAATCTGCCCGATCTCGTCATTCCGATTGGCGAACCCAATCTCCAGCTTGCGCTGGCCTTCTGCGAGATGGTTCACGGTTTCAGTGACGGTGTTCAAGGGCGCGAGCAAGGCCCGCGTGACCAGCCAGGAGACAAAGGCAGTGAACGCCATGGCTCCGAGCGCAACGGCACCGATCAGAAGCGCCAGGGCATTGCGGATCGCGATGACTTCGGACTTCTTCACACCCACATATAGAATGCCGAGGGTTTCCCCGGATGATGACAGAATGGGCTGGTAGACTGTGAAATAGTCAATGCCGAGTATGGTGGCTTCGCCGCGATACCCGTCCTGACGCATCATCGCATCATAGACCACACCCGCCCCGAGAGGGGTGCCAACAGCGCGGCTGCCGTCTGCGCGTTGGATAGTGGTGGTTCGACGATAAAAGTCGCGTTCCGTTTCATCCCAAACGAAGACAGTTGCGGTTTCACCCGTTTGCTGCGCCACGCTGTCGATCAGGTCATGGGATCCAAACTCCGGGATACCGGAAGTGCGAAGCGATGAGATAGAACCACTGCCATCATAGGCGACATCGAGATCGGTAATCGCCTCCCGCATCGTCGTCGCGGCCACGCGAAGGTTCAGTTCCTGCGCATCAGCCACCCGTTCATCGACCGACTGACTGATGATTGTATAGGCTGCTGCAGCGACGAGCGAGATCGCGATCGCTGTCAGCGCAAGAACACAGGTAATGAGTTTTGTGCGCAAAGAAAGTAAGGACATTGTCGACGTCTCCTTACGGTCGGACGGGGGAGCCAGAATGTGGGGTAATTGAACTCTGGTTCACGTTCGAAACCGTTAACCATGGCGCCTTCGAGAATCATTTTAAATGAATTGCGAGCGGCGTGGTTTTGCGAGGCGCGCAATGCGGATGCGGCCAATGATGTCTCAACTGTTCTTGACGCCCCCCCGCTTCCCCTCTACCTCGCGAACCTTCCCTTTATTTCCATCACAGAAAGCGATCTGACATGTCCACCGATCTTGCCCAAAACGCGAAAGCCTGGCCGTTTGAACAAGCGCGCCTGCTGAAAAAGCGTCTGGACAAGCTGGGACGAAAATCGGGACCGGTCGTTTTCGAGACCGGCTATGGCCCGTCCGGGCTTCCGCATATGGGAACCTTTGGCGAGGTGGTGCGCACCTCCATGGTTCGCCGGGCTTTTGAAGAGCTGACCGGCGGCGCCTATGAGACGCATCTGATCTGTGTGTCGGATGACATGGATGGAATGCGTAAAGTGCCGGAGAATCTGCCTCAGCAAGAGATGCTGGCCGGCTATCTGCAAAAGCCGCTGACCCAAGTCCCCGACCCGTTCGGTACGCATGAGAGTTTCGCGCATCATAATAATGCGCGTCTTTGTGCCTTCCTCGACAGTTTTGGCTTTTCCTACGAGTTCAAGTCGGCGACGGAGCTTTACACGTCCGGCGCGTTTGATGCGATGCTGCTCAAGGCGGCGGAAAAGTATGATGACATTATGGGGGTTATGTTGCCGACCCTGGGAGAAGAGCGGCGCGCCACCTATTCACCTTTCCTGCCCATTCATCCGGAAACCGGACATGTGCTCTACGTCCCGATGAAAAGCGTGGATGCGAAAGCAGGGACGGTCACATTCGATGATGAGAGCGGCAAAGAGTTCACCCTCCCGGTGACGGGCGGCCATGTGAAACTGCAGTGGAAGCCGGATTTCGGCATGCGCTGGGCGGCTCTGGGTGTTGATTTCGAGATGTTCGGCAAGGATCACCAGGCCAATGCGCCGGTGTATTCGCGCATTTGCCGGATTCTCGGCGTCGAACCGCCAACCCAGTTCGTCTATGAGCTCTTTCTCGATGATAAGGGTGAGAAGATTTCCAAGTCCAAAGGCAATGGACTGTCGGTTGAGGAATGGCTGAAATACGCACCTCAGGAGAGCCTGAGCTATTATAATTTCGTCAAGCCGCGCCAGGCGAAGAAGCTTTATTTCGACGTTATCCCGCGGGCTGTAGACGAGTATATGCAACACCTTGCTGCCTATGCCGGTCAGGCTGAGGACAAACAGCTCGATAATCCGGCCTGGCATATTCATGGCGGCCAGCCACCTGCAGCGGCCTCGCCGATCAATTTCGCTTTGATGCTGAATCTGGCCTCGGCCGCCAGCGCGCATTCCACCGATGTGATGTGGGGCTTTATCGGTCGATACGTCGAAGGGGCCTCGCCGGAAACGCATCCCTTGCTGGACCAGCTGGCCGGGTTTGCGGTGCAGTACTTCACCGACTTTGTCGAGCCAACGAAATCATTTCGGGCTCCAACCGATCAGGAACGCGCCGCGATGGAAGATCTGGTTGCCCGCCTTAAAGCACTCGATCCGGCGGAGAAAGACGCGGAAGTGATCCAGACCGAGGTGTTTTCGGCCGGCAAGTCGCAGGAATTCGAAAACCTCCGGGACTGGTTCAAAGCGCTTTACGAAGTCCTGCTTGGCCAGTCCCAGGGGCCGCGCTTCGGGTCTTTTGCGGCAATCTATGGCATTCCCGAAACCATCGCGCTGGTGGAAAAAGGACTGTCTGGAGAACTGCATCGCGCATGATTTATGCGTGACTTTGGCGGGCTTTGATCCATTTGCCTTCCCTGCGCGTAATGTGTCAGTAACGGGCACGGCGTAGCAACGCAGTCTTTGGGCTAAGAGTGGAGTTGAGGGGATGGATCGATCGCGCCTTCGCGCGAGCGCTGCGATGGTGTTTATCGCGGCCTTCGTAGTGTCTGCACCGGTTCAGGCGCAAGCGCCGGACATGGGTGTCGAAACCGGGGTCGAGATCTATCTGCCGTCCGCTTTTGCCGAATTTCTACCGCGCAATGCCAATGACGTCGTCGGGCGTCTGCCAGGTTTTCAGGTGGATGAGGGCGATGAAGTCCGCGGCCTTTCCGGGGCGCAGGGTAATGTGCTGATCAATGGTCGCCGTCCGCCGCCGCGCTCCGGTTCCCTGTCCGCGCGCCTGACCTCCATTCGCGTCGAGGATATCGAACGGCTTGAACTGATCGAAGCGGGCGCGCGTGATATCGACATGCAGGGCTATCCGCTCCTGCTCAATGTCGTGTTGAGAGAGACCACGGCTCGCCGTGTCAATGGGCGTATGGAGCTGGAGCCCCGCGATAATGGCGGTGACGAGGTCCAGCTGGCGCTTGGCGGCACCATGACCGGTGGCCGTTTTGATCTTGAAGGCAGTATCGACCTCTATGAGGAAGCCCTGATCGACTATGAGGATGTGCGCGCGGCCACCGCGGACAATCCGACGGCACGTTTGCTTCCGGATCGCGACACAACCCTCTATCGACGTGACGCTCAGGGATCTGCACGTATACCGCTGGGCGCGGGCCGCAGCGTCACCGTCTCGGGGGCCTATGACAGCTATGCTGAAACTGAACGCCCCACTTTTGAAGAAGTGGAATCCGGCGCGGCGCTCCAGGAAACCACTGAATTCGAAAACGCCGATACGAGTTTTGGTGTCGAGTATCGCGGTCCGATTGGTGAGACGTTTGACCTCCTCGCTGTCCTCACGCGAACCGATGGCGAGCAGGAGAGCGCCGACAGTCTGACCGAGAATGGCATCCTCAGCCGATCCGCATCCGGCGAGGAGACCACTGAAACCGCAACCCGGGCCACTGTCCGCTGGCGTCTGAACGAGGCCTGGGCGTTTGAAGCTGGCGGCACCTGGGCACTCAATACGCTGGATGGATCGTCATCCGCCACAATCGACGGTGTGGTGCAGACGATTGACGGGTCTGATGCCTCGGTCGAGGAAACCCGGATCGCCGCGCTCGCAGTGGCGACGTGGACCCCGCGCCCTGACCTCTCCATCCATATCGGTGGTCGTATTGAACAGTTTACGCTGAACTCCTCCAATGCCAGCGATGAGCTGTCTCTGACCGATATCATTCCGCGTGCCGATCTCACCTGGACCATGCCGCGTGACTGGGTTTTGCGCCTGTCGGCTGAGCGTGAGGTCGGGCAGCTGGATCTCGACCTTTTCCTTGCCGAGACCAATCTGGACAATGCGCTCAATACGGCCGGCGCTTCGACGCTGGAGCCGGAGCGCGACTGGACCTACTCAGCGGAGCTGGAACACAGATTTGGTGAGCGCGGTCTGATCCGCTTGCAGGCTCAACGCCGTGAAGTTGAAAACCCGATCTCTCGAACCCTGACGCTGCAAGGTGATGTCACACCCGCCAATATCGGGCCGGAGACCTATGACAGCTTGGAAGGGGCTTTCGAGTTTGACCTCGGCCGTCTGGGTAATCCGGGATTGTTTATCGACGGTCTGGCGATCCTGCGCCGCTCAGAACGTGTCGACCAACTCCAGGGCTTTGAGCGCGAAACCTCCGGACATAGTGATTATACGATCGAAGTCTCTTTGCGTCAGGAATTTGCCGACGGCAAATATGTGCTTGGCCTCGAGCTGGAAGAAGACGCGCCGGCGACCCATTACTGGCTCACCCAAATCCGCCGCGAGGATCGTGGGCTGGAGACGCGCGTGAATGGCGAGTGGCGTCATACGGATCGTTGGCGGACCGGATTCTGGATCCGCCTGCCGGAAACGGTGACCGAGGAACGCCAGGTCTTTGACGGTGTTCGAACGCCGCAAGCCAGCCCGGTGCTGACGAATACGATCGAGCGTGAATATGGCGCCTTCTATTCGCTTTGGACGGAATATGAGGTGCGCGATGAAGTTCATTTGCGTTTGAATGTTCGTACCGGCCGGACGCGTGAAGGCTTTACCTCGGTCTATGATCCTCTGGGTACGCCGCTCGATTTCGCGCGTGTCGATGTCGATAATGTGCCGAGCTTTAATGTCCGCTTGAGGTGGAACCGCTAGCCGCTCAGTCCCTGGTAAAAAAATTTGACATCAAGTCGATGTCTCCTTACATGGGGTGATGTAAAGAAAATCATACATCGTGTCTAAGGAGATCGACATGTCTTATGCGCAACGCATTAATCTCGCCATGATGGCGTCCGGCCTGCTGGTCCTCGCCTGGTATGCGCATCAAATCCTTCCGCTCTTATCGACCACTGCGCTGGACGACATTGCGTTCGCGCGTCCGATGATGGTTGCGATCGGGATTGGCATCGTACTCTCCATCGTAAGTGCAATCCTCGTCAGCGTCGGTTCAGCGATCTGGACGGGTGTGCGCGAGGGCGAGGCCGCCGTCTCTGATGAGATGAGCGAAGAAGATGAGCGCGACAAGCAGATCAGCCGGCTTGGCGATGCGGTTGGCGGCAATGTGCTCAGTGTCGCGGTGATCGCGGCCCTGGTGACCATCTGGTTTGAGCATCCCCTGTTTGCCACCGCGCACATTCTCTTCCTCGGGGCCTGGGCAAGCGCAATCGCTGGAGCGGTCGTCAAGCAAATCGCCTATATGCGGGGCGTCTAGAATGGCAAAACCGACCAAGATCACCAATGAGATCCGCCGCCTGCGTTTTGATGCGGATGAGATGACCCAGGCCGAGCTGGCGCGGCGGGTCGGGGTGACGCGCCAGACCATACTGGCGATCGAACAGGGCAGATATTCTCCCTCGCTCGAGGTTGCCTTTAAGATCGCGCACGCATTCAAAGTCCCGCTCGACACCGTGTTTCAGTATCCGCTGGGAGAAACAGAAGATTGAATAAGGTCTAGGCCTGGTGGCGAGCTTGCCCTAGTTTTTGAGTTATGCGGATTATCAGCCTCATATTGGTGCTGTTCATCATCCCTCCTGCACACGCCGACCTCGGGGCGGCGCGGCAAGCCTATCAGGAAGGGCGGTGGGCGGATGCGGCACTCCTGGCTCAAACGGCGGGCGGTGCAGAAGGGTATGCTTTCGCGGCGGGAGCCATAATCGCTCAGCTCATGGTCGAGCCGGAGATTGCAGGCCGCGAAGCGCTGGCTGACGAGGCCCTGGAGCTGGCGGAGGCCGCTTACCGCATCGATCGCGAACACGTGGAGGCGCGGCTCCGTCTGGCCGGAGCCCTTGGCTATCGCGGACGTTATATGAGCGGTATCGGCGCCTATATGCGTCGGATCCCGCAGCGCGGTCGACGCCTGATCGAAGGTATTGTTGAGAACGATCCCAATCATGCTTGGGCTGTGGGCATGCTCGGGGCCTGGCATCTTGAAGTCGCCCGCCGGGGCGGGGACCGTGGGCTGGATGCGCTCGATGCGTCGATTGAGGCGGGAATTGGCTATTACACCCAGGCCATTGCCCTGGATCCGTATAATCCAGCGCCACGCTTTTTCCTGGCTGTCGCCTTGTTTGCGCTGGGCGATCGCGGCGATCTGAATCTTGCGGCTGAACAGCTCCATATTGCCGTCACGCTGGAGCCTCGTGATGCGTTTGAAACCGGGATTATTCATGAGGCTGAGGCGCTCAGCCAGCTCGTCAGCGATCCGCGCGCGGCACGCGAATGGTGTAATCGGCGTATGGTGATGTAGCCGCTATTGGCTTGCCCAGACGATTTTCATCATTGTCGCGAGATGTTCCATCCGGATCATCCTGGCCGGCTTGTCCGGGGTCAAACCCCGCAGCTTGATCCACTGGACTTCCAGAGCGCGCAGCTCAAACGCCCCGGTCTCGCCTGTGCGAAGCTCGCAGAATACCCGATCTCCTGTTGTTGGGGCGGCAGAAATGTCGAGGATGAGGATATCCCCGTCCCGGTATAGCGGGGACATTTCATCGCCCTTAACCCGTACGCTCTGGTGCCGGTCAGGATCAAACTGCGGCATGGGTAGCTCCGTGCCCCCGGCAAGCTGTCCGCTGAGACGAAATACGGGGGTGTGGGGTTGCTCGGCGAGATCAAAGCTTCGCAAGCCTTTCGTCTCCAGGCCTTTCCTTGACTGTCCCATGACCAAAGCGGCGAAACCGGCAAAGTCCAGATTGGCGGCGCTCATTGCCTTGGCGAGGCTCTCCGTTGAGGGCCATCGCTGTTTGGCGCCGTCCGCCGAGACGCGTTTGGAGGGATTGAAAGTGGTGGCATCGAGCCCGGCTCGACGCGCCAGCCCGGAGGGGCTGGTCTGTGCATGGGCCGCCATCAGATCAATGCCGCGCCAGATTTGCTCATGAGTGAACATGGGACAAGGCTCCCGGATCGCAAAAGGCTAATAGGAAAACAGTCCTTGCGCAAACCGTACACGGCGCGAAGGGCTTGCGCGAAACTCGGAGCGAGGATAGGCCAGCGCCATGACCGAAATGATTGCTTTCAGACTGGCCACGCCGGAGCGTTGGGCCGAGGTGATGCTAGCCGGCGTCTTCAAGGGCGAGCCTCACGACATCGCCGACGGGTTCATCCACCTGTCCGCTGCTGACCAGGTCGAGGGAACTTTGCTGAAGCATTATGATCAGCATCAACGCCTGGTTCTTGCCGAAGTGGATCTTGCTGCACTCGGCGAGACCGTGAAGTGGGAAGTCTCGCGTGGCGGCGCGCTTTTCCCGCATGTTTACGGTGAAATTCCGGTCAGCGCGGTGATCTCGGTGAGACACTTGCTGCGCAATGATGAGGGCGATTGGGTCTTGCCCAAGGATTTACGGAGCGCGTCGTAATGCATGACCAATTGGCCAGCCTGTTGCGCGTTTTTCCGCCGGAAACCGCACACCGTATTGGTATCCGTGCTCTGCAAATGGGTCTGGGGCCGCGCCAGCGCGCCGCTGATCCGGCGATATTGGCTACAGAACTTGCGGGTTTGAAACTGCCCAATCCGGTCGGGATTGCGGCCGGTTTTGACAAGAATGCCGAAGCACCCGATCCGCTCCTGGCGGCCGGGTTTGGCTTTGTAGAGTGCGGCGCTGTCACGCCGCGCGCGCAGGACGGAAAACCGCGACCGCGCGTTTTCCGCCTGGAAGAAGACCGGGCCGTGATCAATCGCATGGGCTTCCCCAATGAGGGGCTGGACCAGTTTGAGTCTCGCTTGGCAGCGCGCACCGGCAAGAGCGGTATTGTCGGTGTTAATCTCGGCGCCAATCTCGATAGCGAGGACCGGTCCGGAGACTATGCAATCTGCCTGGAACGGCTCCGAGAGCTGGCGCAATTCTTCACGGTCAATGTCTCCTCACCCAACACGCCGGGTCTGCGTAATCTGCAATCGCGCGAAAGCCTTGATGAGCTGTTCACCCGGGTCAATGCTGTGCGTTCAAGCGCGCCTGTCCTGTTGAAGATCGCCCCCGATATTACCGATAATGATGTCGCGGATGTGGTGGGCGTGATCCAGGATCATAAAGTGGATGGTCTGATCGTCTCCAATACGACTATCGCGCGACCAGAAACGCTTGGTTCTGCCCATGCTGGTGAGCAGGGAGGGCTGTCTGGCCCGCCGGTTTTTGAACGCTCCACCGAGCTGGTTCGTCTATTCCGTCAGGCGGCCGGGCCGGAGTTGGCAATTATCGGGGTTGGCGGGGTCAGCGATGCGGATACGGCCTACGCCAAAATCCGTGCTGGCGCGAATGCGATCCAACTCTACACCGCGCTCGTCTACCGCGGTCCGGGCCTGGTTCAGGAGATCAAGCGCGGACTTGTTGAGCGGCTTCAGGCAGATGGTTTCGCGTCTGTTTCCGAGGCCGTCGGGGCGGGCTGAAGACGTCGCTCAAGCGCCGGGTAGGCCAGGCCCAGGCAGGCGCCTCGCGCGATATAGAAGATCAGGAAGGCCGCCCAGACACCGTGATTGGCAAAGGCCGGTGCCAGAAAGAAGTCGGCGATCAGATAGATCAGTACGGCAGCAACCCCGGCATTGCGCAGAATCTTGCCACTCGTCGTGCCGATAAAGACCCCATCGAGCAACCAGGCCCCTGCGCCCAGGAAGGGCACAACGGCACACCAGGGCAGATAGGTAATGGCTGCAGCGAGCGCCTCTTCGTCCTGGATCACAAGGCTCAGCGCTTCATCCCCGAATAAAAGGGTCAGGACCGCGAAGACGGCGCCAGCTGCAAACATGGGCTCGCCCGTCATCCGCATAGCGCGACGCAGGGCTTCCCGGGATTTGCGGCCATAGGCGCGTCCGGCTTCGGTCTCTGCGACAAACGCAAATGCATCCAGCACAAATGCCCAGAGCGTGATGATCTGTAAAAGCACATGATTGCCCGCCAGTGCTGCCGTGCCTTGGCGCGCCCCGGCATTCGCAAACCAGGTAAAGCCGATCACCAGCGTCCAGGTGCGGATCATGAGGTTGAAGTTGACGTCGAAAAGCTGCCGCAAGGCCGGCAGGTCGAGAAGCCGGTCGCGATCCAGCACATTTGACGCCCACCCGCCCTGTTGACGCAGGGTGCGCCAAACCAGGGCCAGCGCGAAGACTAAGGCGGCCCACTCCGCAATAGCCGTCGCCGCACCGACGCCGGCGGGACCCATGCCAAATCCCAGCACAAACCAGAAATCCAGACCGATATTCACGGCGCTGAAGACCGCATAGATCACCATTGTCTCGGTATTGCGACCAAGCCCGATCAGCCAGCCACTCAGGGCAAATGCCGCCAGGATTGCTGGCAGGCCCCAGATCCGGGCCAGCATATAGGCCTCACCCTGTGTTTCGACCTCAGGCGTGCCCTGCAAGATCGCGAAACCGCCGAGGGCGATCAGATCGCGAATGAGCAAGATGAGCAGGCCGAGGACGGCGCCGATCACTGTGGCGCGCAGGAGTGTGCGCTGGGCTTCTGCGATATCGCCCGCCCCGTCGGCCTGTGCTGTCAGGCCGGTCGTGCCCATGCGCAGAAAATAGAAACTCCAGTAGAAAACGGAGAGAAGCGCACCGCCGAGGGCGACGCCGCCCAGATCGGCCTTGTCGCCACTGAGACCGAGCACAAATGTATCGGCCACACCGGCGAGCGGTACGGTGGCATTCGCGAAGATGAGAGGCCAGGCTTTGTAGAGGACGCTGAGCCGCGTCAAAGGCATATCGGACATGTGTCCGGGCTTAGACCGGCAGCGTCACAGCTGCAAGCTCAGACCTCGCATACACCGTCCCGGCATTTATCGCGGGGACGAAGCGGTGCAAGGCGCCGATAAATCCAATCGAGTGGTTTTCGGATGATCCAGGGACGATTGAGCGTAGCGAGCCATTTAAAGCCCGGCGTGCGGTCCCAGATGGCGATGAAGGCACCCCAGCCATCTACGACAGACCCGTCGGGGAGACGGACATGCAAGGAATTCAGAGCCGCATCACGGTCGATGTCTGAGGGCAGGTCATCGCCATTGCAATCCTGCATCAGGATAAGATCCGGTGCCTTTTTCGCATAATGACCCATTTCCTTGCGGCATAGGGGACAAAGCGCGTCGTAATAGGCGATGATCGGGGCGTGAAGGGCGTTGGTGCTCATGAACTCAAATATAGAGCGCCAAGCCTATCGGAAAAGGCGGCGTGCCGCCGCACCTGCGGGGGCGGCGGCACGATCATTGTCTTAGCGGACGAAGACACGCTGGACAGAGGACTGCTCTGCGACTTCGTCATTGATCTGGCCGAAAGCGTGCGCGATGGCTTCTTCATAGCAGATGCGCGCAGCGCGGGCCTGGGCGGCGCCACGAACACTGTCGAAATCACAAACGCGGCGAGCCGCAGCGCGGATTTCAGCAGCGATGGCATTGTAGCCCGCTTCGCTGGTCAGGGTAGCCGGAACGTACTCGATGACTTCGCTGCGAACATTTTGAGCTTGAACGGAAGCAGCAGCGGACAGGGCGATGAGGAGGGCGGTGGTGGAACGCAGGAGCATGGCAGGAACCTTTTAGGGCGTGATCCCGACAGCCCGACGCCATCGGTAATCAATGAGCGCGTAACTCGCAGGGCTCCGTAACAGCGCTATGACACGCTGACGCATGCATTGGCAGGGTGGTTATGCAAAAAAGCGGTGATCCATTTCACCAGGACGTCACAGGAATCGGCCGGTCTATTCGCCGGACCCACCGCGCAGCGCGGGAGCGATCAGAAAATGCCCGTGCAAAGTCGCGACAGGCTTGCCGCGGCGGCCTTGCCAGGCCTCGACGCGAACATTGGCCACACGACGTCCGCTGCGCGCCACCTGGGCGCGGGCAAACACATCATGAGCGCGTGCGGGACGCAGATAATCGATTGCGACATTAATCGGTTTGGGCAGGCGCGATAATTCCTGGCTGGTGATCAAGGATGCCGCAGCCACGACTTCCAGAAACGCGCCAACAGCCCCCCCATGAAGGGCTGGGATGAGGGGGTTTCCGACAATGTCATCGCGGAAGGGCAAGACACCTGTCAGTTCGTCACCGCTCAGATGCATCTCAATGCCAAAACGCGATACGTAAGGCGCGTCCAACAGGGTTTGTAGCAAAGAGGTCTCAGCCAAGGCTCTCACCTCGCTGGATTGAACGTTCCGCGCGCTCCTGGGCTTCTTTGGACGCGCGCGTGATCATGAAGGCAGCCTGTGCGGTGGCGACAGGATCATCGGCATCACCATCATGCGCTGTGGCGCGTACGACTGCGACAAGACCATGCGAGCGCAGGCAGACCGCTTCAGCGATAATGTCCAGCCCTGGCTTGGCCGGCCGCATGTAATCGATCCGCAAATCCAGAGTGGCGGGCATGTCTTCACCGCCAAAACCGGTGAAAGCGGCAAGGCCGCAGACATGATCGAGCAGTGCTGTCACAACACCGCCATGAAGGACGCCGGTTTCTGGATCGCCAATCAGCTCGGCCTTGTAGGGCGCCCGCATGACCGCGCTTCCCTCGCCGACCTCTTCATGGGTCAGGCCGAGCGCACTCGCATGCGGTGAGCCATCCACCAGCAACTCAGCGAGCTGATTGAGAAAGGTTTGTCTTTCCGGTGTCATACGGTCAGTCTGGCGTTAATCGCGGCGCATTGCACCCAAAATACGCATGAACAACCAGATCGGAATAACGATCACCGCACCGAGCAAGAAATACTCAATTGCCCGATCCGCACTGCCCAGAACCGTCTCGACTACGCTGGAGATACTGTCTGCCAGTGTTCCGAAGAAATCGACCCAAAGCTCTGCCGGGTCGACATTGAATGCGGCCAGGACGAGCCCGACGATCAGGCAAAGCAGGATGAGGCGCAATATGTCCGCGGTTGAAAACCGGGTCAGCCTCTGCACGAAGCTGCGCTTGGCGGTCGGGCTTGAATCCGTATCCCCGTCGCGCGGGTTGGGTGAAGCATCCTGGGTCATAAAAACACTCTAGCATCAATTGCGGCACAATAACGGCGTGGCTGGATCGAGCGCCCGGCTCCATCCAGCCAGCACGTCAAACTAGCCCTCGCGTGCGACATTAACTTGGTGGGGATAGGGAATGGAGATGCCTTTCTTGTCGAAGGCCTCTTTCACATTCTTCATCGCCGCGAAATAGACGCCCCAATAATCACCCGTGTCGCACCAGGCGCGCGTGACAATATCAACCGATGAAGCACCATGCGCGGTGACGGCCGTGAAGACTTCCGGATCCTTGTGGACGCGCTCATCAGCGCTGATCGTATCGCGGATGATCTGCATGGCAGCTTCAATGTCATCGCCATAATCGATGGAGAAAACAAGGTCGACACGGCGCGTATCGTTTGCGGAATAATTGGTGATCACTGAACCCCAGGCGGCGCCATTGGGGATGATGACCTTCTTATTGTCACCCGTGGCCAGTTCGGTGGTGAAAAGATTGATGTCTTTCACAGAGCCACCCTGACCGGCCACTTCAACCCAATCGCCGAGCTGATAGGGGCGGAAGAAGATGATCATCACGCCTGCCGCGAGATTGGAGAGTGTCCCTTGCAGGGCCAGGCCGATGGCCAGGGTAGCAGCACCGAGTGCGGCGACCATGCTGGTTGTCTCAACGCCGAACCGGTTGAGAACCGCGATAAGGACGATCGCCATAATGCCGTAATAGGCCAGCGAGGCGAAGAAATTGCCGAGTGTATCGTCGACGCGTTCGCTGCGTGTGGCCGCCTTGCGGATCGTGCCGCGAACCGTACCGGCTACAATCATGCCGACGATCAGGATCAGCGCGGCCAGGGCGATGCTTGTTCCTGCTTCAATACCGCGCGTGATCAGCGCCGAGAGTGTTTCTTGATTCATGAAATTTTGCGGATCCATTCCTGCCCCCTGCACATGTCTGTACAAACCGATCTAGCAGGCTTCGTGGGTCAGGGGAATCCGAGAATTCAACACTCGCCTGAAGTGCTAGTCTTCAATGGGCATCATCACCTCATTGGGACGCCCGGTTCGAATGATCATGATCTTTTGCCAGATCTTCGATGCCATATTGGAGGTGAGGGTCTCGATATCATTGACGGAGGCGATGACCACCGGGTCGCGTGAATTCTGGGCGTAGAGCGCTGCGATCTTTCCGGCGAGTGAGAGAAGCTCCGCGCAATAATCGAGATAACGGCTCAACTCGAACTCATTCATCTCCCGATGCGGTGAGGAGGCGGTGCGCGGGCCCAGCCGCAAAAGCGCGGTCGGGTCCTTGGTCAGCTGATGCATGTCGATGACATGCGCAATCGATCTCAATTCGTGCAGGTCATCCAGGGCGAGCGAGCGTTTCAGGCGCTCTTCAATTCGGGTCAAGGTGAAGATCGCGACAGCGGCAAGGATGACAATATTCAGCCCGGCCTCCACACCTTCGAAAATGGTATAGATATCGGCCCGGTTCTCGGCCATCGAATAGGTGTCCAGCAGCCGATATCCCATATATGCCAGGGCCGCCAAGGCTGAAACGACGGCCAGGATTATCCCGAAGCGCAGAAAGAAATAGGGACGAGCCAGACGCTGCGTGCGCCTGCGATCGCGTTGACCCAGAGCGGTCAGCTCGGAGATGACATTGTTGAGGCTGGCATCGGGAAAGCGCTCGTCCACGCGCGCGGCAAGCCGTTCGAGCGTGTCGAGTATATGCGCAGAGTCGAGCGATCTAAACGGCAAGTCTTCCCCCAGGCGTCCCCCATGGTCCGCAGACGGCAGAATGCCCGCATGCTCCGCTCTTGTCACCGGTTCTGTATCGGAAACCTGCGTTATGAGGCGACCGCCACGACGGTTGCACTACTGGCCGCCGTTACGGCTGCAATCATCGCCATCTGCGCCGAGATGATGGCCGCGAGATCACTTGCCGGTCCAAGACTTGGTTGGCGGCCGAGCTGTGCTTGTGCCAGACGCAGGGCAATCCGGGCAGCCACATCGGAGGATACTCGCGGGCGAATCTCGCGCAGGGCTTCGAAACTGCGCACAAGGGCATCCGCCGCACGCTGACCATCGCCCTCCGCTGACAGAATGGCCAGGCCGGTCCGGCCGATGCCGTGCTTTAGGGCTGAGCGCCCGCGAACCGCCGTGTTCAGCGTAATCCATGCGCTCGCCACATCGCCGCTGCGCATTTCCGCCTGCAAGGCCAGTTCATAGGCGGCCGGGTCCGCTGCCGAGGGGGGGATGTGCGCATCACGCAGGGCCTGGCGCGCTTCGATCAGGCGACCGACTGCCTCGTCCGGCATGTCTCCCATGCCTGTCAGAGCGCCAGCGACGACTTCTTCACGATGCGCGTCCCGGCGCCACCAGGGGCCGGCGATCGCGTTGAGTGTGTCATAGAATTGATCAGCCTGGTGCGGCTGGCCGCCGGCAGCCACGAGTGCCAGAGCCGCACAGGCGCCGCCATGGGAGAGGCTGCGGCTGCCGCGGGTGCGCCGTCGCTCTTGCAGAGCCGCGCGCGCCTCCAGGAAATTCTCGACGTTCCGCTCCGCAGAGACAAGCGCGGCAGCGAAGACGAGGCGCATCGACCGGCTGGGTGCTCGCCAATTGCCGAGGGCATGGTTCAATGCATCGCGGGCTTCAAAGCTGCGATCAACAATGTCGGAAGGGGAAAGGCGGGCATTCAGGCAGGTCAAAGCTGCAAAGCGTGCCGTCAGCCGGTCACCGCGCTTGGCGCGCTCGACGAAACGTTGATCCAACGCCTTGAAGCGTTCAATGACCGGATGGTCCATCTGAAATCCCTCGCACTCAACTCTTGAGAGCTAAGCATGGCGAAAACGCGGCGTGGCGGCAGAGGGACACGCATTTTGATCATCCCCTGCAAGCGGGCGGTGATTGAATGGCGCGCTGGGCGCGTTATGTTTCGGCGATGCCGAGCGCTTCCTCCCGTTTGCCTGATCGTTTTGAAAACTGGTTTGCCGGTCGCGGCTGGGCACCGCGCGCGCATCAGTTGGAAATGGTGGAGGCCGCGAAGGCTGGTGAGCATGCGCTCCTGATCGCGCCGACGGGCGGCGGCAAAACGCTTGGCGGTTTTCTGCCCAGCCTGATCGATCTGGAAGCGCTGAGTGGTCAGAAGCAGCGCCCCCACCGGCTTCACACGCTCTATATCTCTCCGCTCAAAGCGCTCTCGGTTGATGTCGCGCGCAATCTGACAGCGCCTGTTGAGGAGATGGGCCTGGATCTGCGCATTGAGACGCGGACCGGGGATACCTCGCAATCAAAGCGTCAACGACAACGCGCCCATCCCCCAGACATCTTGTTGACGACGCCGGAGCAATTATCGCTCTTCTGCGCCACGGCGAATGCGGCGGTATTCTTTGCTGACCTCAAGCGGATCATCATTGATGAAGCCCATGCCCTGGCGCCGCAGAAGCGGGGGGACTTGCTGAGCCTGGCTTTGGCGACCCTTTCAGTATGGGCCCCAAGCGCACAGCGCGTCGGTCTTTCTGCGACGGTTGCCGATGAGCAAGGCTTGGCGCGTTGGCTGGCGCCCCAAACGCATGAGGATCAGTTCGCCCGGATCGTGCGCGGTGATACCGGTGCGCGGCCTGAGGTCGAAATCCTGGATCCGTCTGAGCGTATTCCTTGGGCCGGGCATTCCGGTCAGCATGCCATGGCGGAGATTTATCATCGGCTGAAGGCGGCGCGCATGTGCCTCGTCTTCGTCAATACGCGCGCCCAAGCCGAAATGGTTTTCCAGGCGCTCTGGACGATGAATGAAGACAATCTCCCCATCGCTCTTCATCATGGCTCTTTATCGCCGGAGCAACGCCGCAAGGTGGAAGCGGCGATGGCGAAAGGCTCCATCAAGGCAGTGGTGTGCACGTCAACGCTCGATCTGGGCATTGATTGGGGCGATGTCGATCTCGTCATCCAGCTGGGTGCGCCCAAAGGTTCCTCCCGTCTGATCCAGCGGCTGGGACGAGCCAATCACCGTCTGGATGCAACCTCCCGTGCTCTGCTGGTTCCCACCAACCGGTTTGAGCATTTGGAGTGTGCCGCGGCGCGCGATGCCGTCGCGGATAACGTGCTCGATGGAGATCCGCTCCAGGCGGGCGCCCTGGATGTTCTGGCCCAGCATGTCATGGGGCGAGGCTGTGGCGAGGCATTTGACCCTGAAACGCTTTTTGATGAGGTCAGGTCTGCCGCGCCCTATGCCTGTCTCGAGCGCGAGGCCTTTGATCGGGTCGTCGAGTTCACTGCCACCGGCGGCTATGCGCTTAACTCCTATGAACGCTTCCGCCGCCTGGTGAAAACCCGCGAGGGCGGATATCGGGCGCGCAATCCGCAAATCGCTCAGCGCCACCGGCTCAATGTGGGTACGATTGTTGAGGCGCCCATGCTTGATGTTGTCATCTCCTCGCGCGGGCGAGGGGGGCATCGGCTGGGGCAGGTCGAGGAATGGTTTGTCGAGCAGCTGGTGCCGGGCGACACATTCTTGTTTGCCGGCCAGGTCCTGCGCTTTGAAGGCCTGGAGGAGATGAGCGCTCGGGTGACCCGGACCCGTGATGCTGAGCCGAAAATCCCCAGCTATCAGGGCGGCAAGTTTCCCTATTCGACCTATCTGGCCAAACAGGTCCGAGCCATGGTTCAAAACCCGAATGCCTGGGCTGGCCTTCCCGACCAGGTGCAAGACTGGTTGCAGCTTCAAAGCGAGAAATCCCGCCTGCCCCAGGCTGATGGTCTTCTGGTCGAAACCTTTCCGCGCGCGGCCAAATACTATCTGGTCTGTTACCCGTTTGAGGGGCGTCTGGCGCATCAGACCTTGGGCATGCTGATCACGCGAAGGCTGGAACGCATGCGCATGCGGCCCATGGGCTTTGTCGCGAATGAATACACGCTGGCGGTATGGGGGCTGAAGGATATGTCGGGCCTGGACTTCGATGCCCTGTTTGCCGAGGACATGATGGGGGATGATCTCGATTCCTGGCTGGCTGAGAGCGATCTGATGAAGCGCACATTCCGGAATTGCGCCGTGATCGCTGGCCTGATTGAGCGGCGATTTCCGGGGCAGGAGAAAACCGGGCGCCAGGTCACCTTCTCCACTGATCTCATCTATAATGTGCTGCGAGAGCACGAACCGGATCACGTCCTGCTGCAATCAGCCTGGGCGGATGCAGCTGCGGGGCTTTTGGATATCCGGCGCCTGGGACAGGCTTTGTCACGCATTGCCGGCAAGATCGTACATCAGCCGCTATCGCGCATTTCGCCATTGGCCGTGCCCGTTATGCTCGAAGTGGGCAAGGAGCCCGTCTATGGCGAAGCGCAGGAGAGTATTTTGGAAGATGCATCCGATGCGCTTGTTGCTGAGGCCTATGGAGAGATTTCAGCCTGATGGACCGCTACGTTTTTAGTTTCACACTGGTCGGCACGCCCGCCCTTGCCGATGCCGATGGCGTGCTCGTCCTGCCAGACCATCAAACGCTGATTGTTTCGGACCTTCACTTCGAGAAAGGCTCGGCCTTTGCCCGGTCAGGCCAGATGCTGCCGCCTTATGATACGCGCACGACATTGCGCCGCCTGGGTGAGGCGATTGAGGCGCACCGACCCGATCGTGTGATCGCTCTGGGCGACAGTTTCCATGATATGTGGGCCGATGAACGCATGGATGAGCGCGACCGTGCTGCGCTGAAAACCCTGGTCGGCGGGATTGATCACTGGGTCTGGATTGAAGGTAATCACGATCCGCAACCCCCTGAAGATCTGGGCGGAGAAATCTTGTTCGAGTTTAAACTCGGCGGTCTCGTCTTTCGCCACGAACCGCTTGAAGGCGTCGCGCCAGGCGAGATCGCCGGGCATCTTCACCCCTGTGCCAAGGTGCGCGGGCGTGGTCGCTCCGTCCGTCGACGCTGTTTTGCGACGGATGGGACACGCCTGATCATGCCGGCCTTTGGTGCCTATACCGGCGGGCTCAATATCCGGGATGACGCGTTCTCAGCCTGCTTTGGCCGCACGCCGGATGCTCTGGTGATGGGGCGGGATGCCGTGCATGTCATCGCCGCCAAGCAATGCGTTCCGGATCGGCCGCGGCTGCGCGCCTGATCCCCAGCGCTATCAGATCAGCCGGGTGATAACGACCATGGCGGCACAGGCGCTGATTGCGCCAACGCTCAAAATCACCCGCAGCCGACCATACCAGATGGGCAGGACGGTTGAGCGCGCGCTATTGGTGTCCCAGCGATATTGCAGGAAGAGCCCGATAATCAAAAGCAGCCAGGCCGCTACCGCAGCACCGGCGAGAAAATGTACCAGCCCCGCGAGAAGCGCGATCAGGGAAGGTGCGATGGAGAGTGCCAGAACCCGCCCGTCCGGCTTGTCTTGCTGCACGATCTCTGCACCCCAGCGCACACCGCCCAGAAAGGTCAGGATCAGCCCGGCATAAAGGGTGAAAATCCAGGCTTCGGCGGCGTTCGACCGGTCCGCCGATAGCGACCACAGGCTCGCCGCGACCGGTGCCCAGAACGGGAGGAGACCCGCGAGGCCAAAATAAAGGGCGGAGGCTGGGATTTTGGTCTTGTCGCTCATGGCATTGGAATATGGCGGTAAGGACCAAGCTGGCAAGAGGGCGTTTCCTCATCTTCCCCCCATTTGGGGGAAGTGGGCCGATGCGCCAGCATCGGGTCGAAGGGGGCGATCATAGAGTGGCTAACCTTCGACCGCCGGGCTTCCCATTAGCGGCGGCTGAAAGCCGCCGCTGCCGCATAGCCTGCCAAGGCGGCGAGGATGACGCAGAGCAGGCCGTAAAGAAGCGGCCAGTCGTGAGCCATGTCATAAATCCAGCGCTCAAACCCTGCCTTGACTACGCGCAGGCTGGTGGTGCGGCTGGCGATGGGGCGGCCATCGCGGAAAAGGTAGACCTCGGCGTCATAGGTGCCGACAGGGATTTTTGGTGGCAGGACCAGTGTCGCCCGGAACAGACCTCCATCGAGCACTTCTACCCCACGCGGTGCAGTCGAATAGAGGGCGTCACGATTGCCGGCGCGCTCAATGGCTTCGCGGTAGGCGCGCGTTTCAGCGCTTTCTGTCTGGTTCGGTTCAGAGAGAATTTGACGCAAGCCGATCGCATTCCGCTGGAGGGCTTCGAGTGTCGCGATGTTTTCAAGCGGCTGTGTGGAGGCAATTGAATAATAGCTTGGCACGGCCTCGAAATTGCGCGGCGCGCGATTGACCCAGATCCCGAAATTGCGCTCGCGTTGCATTACGCGCAGATCGCTGTCTGGACCGCGCAAAACAACGACGATCTCATCCTCAATCGTCAGACCCCGGGTCGCGCCGTAAAGGATGAGCTCCGCGCCCGAGAAATTCTCGCGGATCTCGACCGTCTCCTGGGTGAGCGCAGCCATGATCATGGGCGCTTCTTCCGGAGCGGTCTGCTGGATCATCAGGCTGGCGAGGAGGGCGATCAGCACTAATGCGCTCCTTCCATACCGCGAGGCATCACGACGAAGAGGTCTGATGGGGTCAGGACGAGTTCGAACCCGACCTTGATACACACACCCAGCACCATCAAGGCGAGAAGGGCCCGGAGGTCCT
This sequence comes from Alphaproteobacteria bacterium, assembly GCA_018222865.1. GTDB lineage: Bacteria > Pseudomonadota > Alphaproteobacteria > Caulobacterales > Maricaulaceae > Maricaulis. Next base: position 39,750 of record JAAEZM010000001.1, on the reverse strand, counting down.
CTGCTTTTACATAACGGCCGGCTCTGGCCCCGAATTGTGCGCCGATCACCCCGCCGACGGTGAGCAGTAGCGCCAGGACAACATCAACGGTCTGGTTCTGTGCGGCCTGAAGCACGGTGGTCAGGGAGGAGACGAAGAAGATCTGAAACAGCGAGGTGCCCACGACCACATTGGTCGGCATGCGCAGGATATAGATCATCGCCGGGACCATGACGAAGCCGCCGCCAACCCCCATGATCGCGGCCAGCGTGCCGACCACAAACCCGATGGCTATCGGGGGAATGACCGAGATGTAGAGACCGGAGCGCGGGAAGCGCATCTTAAACGGCAAGGCGTCAATCCAGGTGCGCTTGCGGCGCACGCTGCCGCCCTCCCGGCGCGCATCAGGCCGTGAGCGACGGTGAATGGCGCTGAGGCTTTCGATCAGCATGATCGTGCCGATTATGCCAAGAAAGCCCACATAACTCAGCCGGATGATGAGGTCGATCTGCCCCAGCGTTGATAGCCAGGCAAAGAGTTGCACCCCGAAGACCGAGCCGACAATACCGCCGGCCAGAAGCACCAGCCCCATTTTCGGATCGAGGGATTTTCGGACCCAGTGGGCCAAGGCACCAGATGCAGAGGAGGCAACGATCTGATTGGCCTCAGACGCCACCGCGACAGTCGGCGGGATGCCGATAAACATCAGCATGGGGGTCATCAAAAACCCGCCACCGACACCAAACATGCCGGACAGGAAGCCAACGCCAGCACCCAAACCCAAAAGTAGAAAAATATTGACCGATACTTCGGCGATCGGGAGGTAGATCTGCACCCCGGCCTCTAGCCGTTCACGGCGCTTTCGAGCCGTTCCATGAGAACAGCATCGACGCGTCCCGTGCGCGGCAATCCCTGATCAGCCTCGAAGGCCATGATCGCGGTGCGGGTAAGATCCCCCATATCCCCATCAATCGGTCCCGGATTGTAGCCGAGGACGGAGAGGAAACCCTGGACGCGTTCGACATCGGCTGCAGCCGTGCTTGTCGTGCGATCCCAAGCCTGGTCCTGATAAAGCCCGTTCGCCTCAGCATCCAGAGGGCGCGGGCTGAAGCCTGCCACGACCTGGCGAGCCTGTTCCAAAGCGGCGGGCTCAATCGTGCTTTCCAGTGCCTGGGCCCGCTGAATCGCGGTTGGATCATTCTCGGATGCAGAGATCATGTACCAAGCATAGGCGTCTGGAAGGCTTAAGGGAACGCCCTGTCCGCTTTCAAAGAGAAGCGCCAGATTGAACTGGCTGTCGCGCAGGCCCAGAAGCGCGGCATCCTGGAACCAGCGCGCGGCTGTTTCAAAGTCACGCTCGGCCCCGCTGCCATAATAATACATCACAGCCAGATTATGCATGGCGCGGCGATGACCGGCATTGGCAGCCCGCTCTGTCCAGCGGCGCGCCGCCTCCAGATCGATATCTACGCCTTCGCCTGTCTCCAGCAATTTTGCGAACCGATATTGTGCATCGGGTACGCCCTGCTCGGCAGCGCGGCGCAGAAGAATGGCGGCAGATCGCGCATCGCCCGCTTCCAATTGCTGAACACCGAGCTGGTAACGCGCGACCGGGTCGCCGTCGGCGGCCGCACTTTGCAGCGTGGTGCGCTCTGCAAACGGGTTGGCGGATGCTGAACCGGTATTGGCCTGTGTCTCAGCTGGCGCCGAATTGACCGGTGCGGGTGTGATCGCACCGGATGCGTCTGCAACCATGTTGGCCGGTGGGCGGGCCGGGGCCTGGGAGGCATCGGGCTGCGGTGTATCGGGTGTGGCCACCGCAGTCTGGTCAGGCTGAGCCTCGACAGGTGCGGGAGCTTCCGCCGGCGCTTCGCTCACGGCGAGATCTGCTTCAAACTGCGCGACGAAATCTACCTCATCGCCAGATGCGGCAATCGAAGTGGTGTCGCTGCCCTGAACCGCTTCCCAAAGCAGGATTGCGCCCGCTCCGCCCAGCATGATCAGCGCTGCCAGGGGAATTGCGATGAGCGTCGCCCGCGAGAACTTGGTTTGTCCTTGTGGACGGTCATAAACCGAGGGGTCATAGCTCGACCGGGTCCGATCACGAGCTGCAGCGAGGAAATCTGAATCCGCTGTGGCGCCAGCGCGGGCCGGCGGGCGTTTGGGCTGCGGGCGTTGCTGCGGGGCAGTTTGTGTCTGGTCGGCCTCTTTACGAGCCGCCGCGGCCGCACGTCGTGCCTTGCGCCGTGTTGGTGGCGGTGAGGCCGGAGCCTGAGGTTCACGCAGAACCGGCGCCTCGATCGGCGCCTGCGCAGGTGAAGCCGGCTGTGGCGTGGAGGCTGATGGTGCCGCGAGGAAGGGGTCTTCCTTGCCGGCATCAAAATGGCTGGCAGGGACTTCAGCCTGAGGCGGCGGTCCCAGCGGTTGGCTGAGGTCAACCGGTTGGGCGACCGATGCAGAAACGGGCGCAGAAATGGGCGCTGGGGCAGGGTTTACGATGGGTTCAGCAGGCGTCGCCTCGGGTTCGGTCTTTTTCTCGATCGCCTCGAGCCGATCTGCCAGTGCTGTCATCGCGCGTTGCACGGGTGTCATCGCCTCCTCCGCTTCGGCGCGGATTGAGGTGATATTTTCCTGAACACCCGAAAGGGCGTCTTCAATGCGTTGTGCGGTCCGCTCTTCCGATGCGCGCAGACGGGACTCCAGGTCCTCTTCGCGCGCAGGTGCGGCTTTCTCGATGCGCTCCACGGCATCGCTGACGCGCTGGCTGGCATCAGCGACGGCACTGGCGGCACGCTTTTCCGTCCGGTCAATGCGATCGGCGAGGGAGCGTCCCAGACGGGTCACCTCTTCGCCCATACGGCGCATGCTGTCGCGGTTTTCCTGTCTTACCTCGTCAATGCGGGTATTCAGAGCCTCTTCGGAACGGCGATCACGGCGGGCCTCCTCAGCGCGGCGTTCGCTGTCGCTCAGTCGCGTATCAATGGCCTGGGCCAAGCGGGAGATATCATCGCCCAGCCGCGCCAGACTGTCCGCCTGGCGGCGTTCCGCGTCATCGACACGGCCTGCGGTCTGACCGACTTGCGCCCGCGTATCAGCGATAACCTTGGCCACGTCGTCGGAGAGGCGATCAAAGCGCCGCTCCAGATCGACATTATCGGATGCATTGCGGTTCTCTAGCGCTCGCAGGCGCTCGTCCAGACGGGCAAAGGCGGTCTCAAGCGTGCGGGCGGTATCATCATTGCCGCGACCAGAGGTGTCGAGACGCTCCGCGAGATCGGCCAGTTTCTCCGTACGCGCTTCCAGCTGATCGAGGCGGGTTTCAGACTGACGGAAGGCTTCACGACCCAGCTCGTCTTGATCATGCAGTCGCGCATTGGTCTCGTTCTCGTGCTCATAAACCCGGCGCGCGAGCTTCATGAGCGTCGTTTCAATCGCCTTCACCTGGTCTGGCGAAGAGCCACCGGTCTCGCTCTCCAGCGAGCGCAGGCGCGCGGCCAATTCACTTTGAGAGCGTTTCACATCAGCAAATTGCTGATCGGCCGCATTGAGCTTCTCGCTCTGCTTCTGGGTGGATTTGACGATGTTGGATGCGAGCTGGCTGATCGCGCGATCCAGATCGGACAGCGTTTTCTGGGAGGCTTCTTCGCTTTCCTCAATCCGCGTGCTCAGGCGCGTAATCATCGCCCGGATCAAACGGTCATCGACATCATTCGCGGCGCCAGAGGTCTCCGAGAAGCCCGGGAAGGCTTCCAGGGCATCATCCCAGTCTTGCGCAGGCAGGTCGGGATTCTCCCCGTCATCGAGGATGACGCGGTTCAGCCACTCGCCGAGAGTCAGCCCCTCACGGCGTGCAGCAGATTTGGCCCGCGCTCTTGCACGCGGGTCAATTCCCTTAACGCTCCAGGGGCCCCCAGACGACATCCGAATCGCTCACTTTACTAGTTTGGGTCACGCTATCGGCCCGTTAATATTGTGTAAACCAAGGCAGGGCCCACTAGATCTAGTGTTTCCACATAGAAATTCAGCGAATCGCCACGGCCTTGGAAAAACCTGAGTCTAGACAAGGAGATGACTCGGTTAATTCGCCGTAAAACCTGTTGATAACTAGGGCTGTGTTGGCAGTGCCGACCGTGTGGGTGGGCCGAAATAGGCCGGAGCGACGGATTCGAGCTGGGATTTCAATGCGCCGGCATCTCCACGAGCGATGCCGGACTGCTCAGCGGGCAGGCTCCGGGCGATGTCAAACAACAGCCAGGCGGTCGCATAATCGCGATTGATCACAGCAAACCGGCCCGCATGCCAGTAAATCATCGGGGTGGCCGGATCTGATTCGGCTGCGCGGAGGAAGAAACTCAGCGGGTCATGGTCTGATGGTGTGCCCGCCTCGAACAGGGCGGCGGCGGCCTGAGCCGCGAGCAAGTTCGCAGCGGCTCCCGCCATTCCGCGTCGCTCGACATGGGGTTCAAGCCTGTCCAGCATGGAGGCCGGGTCGCGCATTCCGGAGGAGACCGTCGTGATCAATGCCTCCATCTGGGCATCGCCAATCGCTCCGACAATGGCGCGATTGAGTTGCCGGCAAACGGGCGTGTTGACCTGCGGGGTGCAGGCTTGCTGGTGGTGGCTGGCCTGGTAGAGGGTCAGATAGGCGCCGGACTTGTCCCCGGCCTGATTGAACGCCTGCGCCTCATTGAGAAAGACATCATCCACGATCAGCGCGTTGGCGGCTGCAGCGCGAAGGCCGAGGTCGAGGATCTGCGTCATGGCCTCAGAGGGCAGGTCATAGCTTTCTGCGGATGCGGGGGCGGCGTCTTCGGGCCAGGGCAGCCCACCGACCGGCTGCGCACTGCTCATCAAAGTCCAGCGCTCACGCCGCCCATCCGGGCTGGAGGGGCTGAAGACGACAAAGGAAAAGGCGTCGGGAAGGGCATCCAGATCCTGAAAATAGGCCAGCGCGTCCGGGTGGATGGGCGCGTTATGGCGAAGCCAGGATGCGAATATGCCAGCATCGCTATTATCGCCTGTTTCACCTGGCGTGATGCGGATGATGGGCGGTGTGTCCTCGCGTCGACGGAGCAGCCAGCTTCCCTCTTCATCCGTATCGCCGAGAATGGTCACTTCGCTGGCTCGCACACCCATCGCCGCTTCAATCCAGAAGCGCTCAAACACAGCGCCACTCGGACCGGTAATTTCCGCGCGCGTGCCATTTGCAGTAAAGCGGCTGAACGTCTCCATCTGTTGATGGACATGAGCCGTCAGATCGGTGTTCAAAACCCCGTCCGGCCCAATGGTAAGGGCGCGGTCAGTCTCAAAGTCCAGTATGGTCCGCTCCTCACCGGATTGGGACCAGGCGAAATCTTCACCCAATCCGATCCGCTGCGTTCGCGTTGACAGGACGGTGCCGTCCAGCGCCGTCTCCTCAATCCGCCAGCGCGTCATGAGTCTGACATCGCCTTCGCTGCCGCGGTGCTCGAAATACGCGTCCCGGGTCAAGTGCGGCCCTGCCGGCGCGCTCGGTGCTGTGGTGGCGAATTCGGGCAGGGCGCTCGGCGGTGCAAGAATGGAGAAGGGATCATCCTGCTGTGCCAGGCCCGGGGCGCTGATCGCCAAGGCGCTACCTGCTGCCAGCGTGAGGGCAAGTGGGAATGCCCAAAGCGGGCGAAAGAACGGGCGGATGACGCGGATAGAAAACAGCATGGCTAGAGAGTGACGTGTCTCGTCTTTCAGGGAAAGTGAAGAGTTTGAAAAAGCCTGCGGGATCGAAAATATCAGAGGATTTCGTGACCTAGGCAATGTCACAAATTTGACGTTGACGTTCGCGTTAAGATGTGAACATTGTTCAGCCATGGTCAAGCCTGTATCGCCCGACACTGAATTCTCCATCCGCGAACTCGCCAAGGAGTTCGACGTGACGCCGCGCACCCTGCGCTTTTATGAGCAAAAGGGGATGATCTCGCCAACGCGTCGTGGGGCAGCTCGTGTTTATTCTGCCGAGGACCGGGCGCGCCTTGAGCTTATCCTGCGGGGAAAGCGGGTCGGCTTTGCGCTTGATGAGATCAAGGAAATGCTGGACCTGCGTTTCACCATGAGCCGAGATCCGGATGTGCTGGCCGCGACGATTGGGCGTTTTGAAAGTCGCATCCGTGTCCTTGAGCAGCAGCGCGAAGATGTTGAGCGCGCGCTTGAAGAAATGAATGCCGGGCTCGATTGGCTGAACGCCCGGCTGAACGAAAACGAGCCTTCTGAAGAAATCAAACGCCGCGCCCGGGCTTTCGAAGCCCTGGCAACGGCGCGCCTGGACCCCTGGACCGGACTTTCGACCGGTACAACAGACTAACAATCCAGCCGGCCTGATGGTCGGCAAGCCTTGAGGTGGAGGAAATCCAATGGCCGCTTACCGCGCCCCTGTCCGTGATCAGCAATTCGTCCTGCATGATGTGCTCGACATTTCTCAATATTCCAACCTGCCTGGCTTCGCTGACGCGGACCGCGATACGGTTGATGCCATCCTGGAAGAGGGTGCCAAATTCTGTGAAGGCGTCCTCGCTCCGATCTCCAAAGTGGGTGATGTGGAAGGCTGTACGCGTGATGCCGATGGCAATGTGACCACGCCGACGGGCTGGAAGGATGCGTTCAAGCAGATGTCCGAAGGCGGCTGGACAGCGCTGTCGTCTGATCCGGAATATGGCGGCCAGGGTTTGCCGCACGTCCTCAATCTCGCCTTCAACGAGATGGTCTCCTCCTCCAATATGGCCTTCGGCATGTATCCGGGCCTGACGCTCGGCGCCGCTGCGGCGCTCCACACGGGCGGAACCGATGAGCAAAAAGCGCTCTACCTGCCGAAAATGATCTCCTGTGAGTGGGGCGGCACGATGAACCTGACTGAACCGCATTGCGGTACAGATCTGGGGCTTCTGCGCACCAAGGCCGTCCCGCAGGCGGACGGGTCCTACAAGATCACCGGTCAGAAGATCTGGATCTCTTCCGGCGAGCACGACATGGCGGATAATATCGTCCACCTTGTCCTGGCGCGCATTGAGGGTGCTCCGGAAGGTGTGAAGGGGATTTCGCTCTTCGTGGTGCCGAAATTCATTCCCGATGCAGACGGGAATCCGGGTGAGCGCAATTCACTGAAATGTGGTGGCCTGGAGCACAAGATGGGCATTCACGGCAACTCCACGTGTGTGATGGACTATGATGACGCCACCGGCTGGCTGGTTGGTGAGGAGAATAAGGGCCTCAAAATCATGTTTATCATGATGAATGAAGCCCGCCTTGGCGTTGGCCTGCAGGGGTATGCCCTGGCCGAGGCTGCTTATCAGCAATCTCTCGATTTTGCCAAGGACCGCCTCCAGGGTCGCTCCCTGACCGGGCCAAAAAACCCGAATGGCCCTGCCGATCCGATCATCGTGCACCCGGATGTGCGTCGCATGCTGATGGATCAGAAGTCCTTCGTGGAGGCCGCCCGCTGTTTCGCGCTCTGGACGGCCTTGCACGGCGATCTGGAAGAAAAATCCGATGAAGCGGCCACCCGCGAAAAGGGCGGCGACTACATGGCCTTGCTGACCCCGATCGTGAAGTCCTACCTGACCGGCAAGGGCTATGACATGGTCTCCAACGGCCTGCAGATCCATGGCGGTTCCGGCTTCACCGAGGAATGGGGCGCGTCCCAGCTTCTGCGTGATGCCCGCATCACCTTGATCTATGAAGGCACGAATGGCGTTCAGGCGCTCGATCTGGTTGGCCGCAAGCTGGCGATGAATGGCATGCGTCCGATCACCACCTTTATGGGTGAGCTGGATGCTTTCATCGCCGAGGGCGGTGACGAAACCACCCAGCCGTTCGTCGATGCGGTTGCCGGGCTGCGCGCCCAGCTGCAGGACGGCACGGACTGGCTGATGAATAATGCCCTGCAGAATTTCGATCATGCTGGCGCTGCCAGCCATGATTATCTCAACCTCTTCGGTCTGACCTGCCTGACCTATATGTGGGCGAAGATGGCCAAGGTGGCAGCAGCCAAGGTCGCTGCCGGCGAGAGTGACCCGATCTATGCCAACAAGCTGGCCACCGGGCGTTACTTCCTTGATCGCTGGGTGCCGGAAGGTCCGATGCACCTTGCCAAGCTTAAAACGGGGGCTGACACGATGATGGCCCTCGACGCTGAGGCCTTTTAACGCCTCAAAACGGGATTGGTCCGGTTCGGGGCACGCTTCGTCAAAAGAAAGCGGTCCCGCCGGCCTGGTCGATAGATTTTTGACCTCTGGGGAGAATGGTCATGTTTCAAGATCCACTCAATGTACCTCGGCCTGCATTTCTCGAGCGGGACGATGTGAAGATTTTCGAGGAATCTGTTCGCGGCTTCATGGCCAAGGAATGCGTTCCCAATGCCGATCGCTGGGAAGAGCAGGGCATGGTCGATCGCGAGGTCTGGACCAAGGCTGGCGAGGCGGGCATCCTCTGTCCGTCCGTACCGGAAGAATATGGCGGTGCTGGCGGCGATTGGGGCCATGAATATGTTTTCCATACCGCAGGTGCCGAGGTCGGTGCCGCGGGCTGGGGCGTGGGTCTGCACAACTCCATTATCGCACCTTATGTCGTGCATTACGGATCAGAGGATCAAAAGAAGTCCATTCTGCCGCGGATGATTTCCGGCGAGCTGATTGGCGCGATCGCCATGTCCGAACCGGGCACGGGCTCTGACCTGCAAAGCGTCAAGACAACCGCGCTGAAGGATGGAAACGGCTATCGCATCAATGGCCAGAAGACCTTCATCACCAATGGCGGATCGGCCAATTTCATTATTGTGGTCTGCAAGACGGATCCGGAAAAAGGCTATGACGGCGTCTCCCTCCTTCTGGTCGAGACGGACAAGGTGGAAGGCTTCCGCCGCGGCCGCTTGCTCGACAAGGTCGGGATGAAAGCCCAGGACACGGCAGAGCTTTTCTTCGAGGATGTCTGGGTGCCGGCCGATGCGCTTTTGGGCCCGGAAGAAGGCCAGGGTTTCATTCAGCTGATGCAGCAACTGCCCCAGGAGCGCCTGCAAATCGGCGTTCAGGGCGTTGGCGCCATGAAGCGCGCCCTGCATGAGACGGTGACCTATGTGAAAGAGCGCCAGGCCTTTGGGCGTCCGGTGTTCAATTTCCAGAATACCCAGTTCAAGCTGGCCGAGTGCAAGACCAAGGCGACCCTTGCTGAGGTCTTCGTCCACCATTGTTCGGAACGCCTGATGAAGGGCGAACTGGATGCGGCCACGGCCTCCATGGCGAAGTACTGGGTTTCGGATACTCAAAATGAAGTGATCGACGAGTGTGTGCAGCTGCACGGCGGGTATGGCTATATGAAGGAATACCCCATCGCCAAAATGTGGACCGACAGCCGCGTCCAGCGCATCTATGGCGGCACTAATGAAATTATGAAACTTCTGATCGGAAGGACGCTTTAGTTTATGCGGCTTATCTCTGTCTTAGCGATTTCGGGACTTGTGGGCTGTGCTTCAACGCCGGTTCCCCAACACGACACATCAGCTTGTGTCGGTGACGGAGATTGGCCTTTCGGCGGGGAAGTTGTTTCTGATTTCGATCGTTGCTTCTCGGCAGAGTGGGGTGCGCAGGGGTGTACCAGCGGTGTCGGTATTCTGCCTTCGGGATACGATTATGAGAACGTCCTATCGTGCAGTTTCAGAGACATTTCGCGGGACCGAGCGTCAGGCGGGTTTCGCGTCGAGACGCAGTGCATTGGCTATATCGGTTCCAATCCACCAACCCAATCCAGCGAAATTTGGACCCGGCAAGGCGATGCCCGCCTGATAAATGGCGAGGTTGTCGACTACATTTGCACGGAGACAGGCACCTAATGTACATCCCCCCGGCCTTCAAAATGGATGATGAAGCGGAGATGCGCTCGCTGATGCGGTCGTATGATTTTGCTTTGCTTCTCGTGCCGGGGCTCGATGATCTGGCGGCGACGCATTTGCCCCTGAAACTGGCCGATGAGCGTCAGGCGCTTGTCGGTCATGTCGCGCGGGCCAATCCGATGACGAAAGCTATCGAAGACGGGCAGAAGGCCGTCGCCGTGTTTACCGGGCCGCATGCCTATGTTTCGCCCACCTGGTACTCCGATCCAACGGAGAATGTTCCGACCTGGAATTATATCGCCATCCACGCTTTTGGACGGCTGGTGCCGCTCGAAGGTGAGGATGCGGAGCGCGCCTTGTCCTCGCAAATCGCGGATTTCGAAGAGAAGTGGCGCATTACTGACATTGAAGAGAAGAAGCGGGCCAAACTCGAAGCCGCTATTCAGCCGTTCGAGCTGGAAATTGAACGCCTCGAGGGCAAGGCCAAGCTTTCGCAGAATAAACCCGTCGCAGAACGGCTCCGTCTCGCCGATGCGCTCAATGAGCGCGGTGAACATGCCGTCGCCTATCACATGGTCGAGGAACGGGAATAAGCGCTGAAGAGCGCCAAACTGATTTGTGTCGATAAGGATCAAACCCGCGAAGCGGAAAGGACATGAAATGACTGAAGCTTATATCTACGACGCCGTGCGCACACCGCGCGGCAAGAAGAAGGGCGGGGCGCTTAATGAAGTGACCGCGCTCCAGCTCGCCACCCAGCAGCTCGAAGCGATCCGTGATCGCAATGAGCTCGACACCGCTCTCGTCGATGACGTGATCATGGGTGTCGTTTCGCCGGTCGGCGAACAGGGCGGCAATATCTCCCGTTCCGCTGTAATGAATGCCAACTACGCGGAAACCACTGCGGGCTATCAGCTCAACCGCTTCTGTGCCTCTGGTCTGGAAGCTGTAAATGTCGCAGCGGCCAAGGTCATGTCCGGCGAAGCTGATTTCGCCATTGGCGGCGGCGTGGAAGCCATGTCTCGTGTCCCGATGGGCTCGGATGGCGGTGCAATGGGTTCCGACCCGGAAATCTCCTTCGATCACTATATCGTCCCGCAGGGTGTCTCGGCCGACCTGATCGCGACCAAGCACGGCTTCTCCCGTGATGATGTCGATGCCTACGCTGTTGAGTCCCAGAAGCGTGCCGCGCGCGCCTGGGAAGAGGGGCGTTTCAAGAACACGGTTGTTCCGGTGAAGGACCAGCTGGGTCTCACCCTTCTCGACCATGACGAACACATGCGTCCGGGCACGGACATGCAGGGCCTCGGCTCGCTGAAGTCTGCCTTCAAGGATCTCTCTGATTTCGTCGGTTTCGAAGCGGTTGCCACGCAGCGCTATCCGGAAGTGGAATATCTCAACTGGGTCCACACGGGCGGCAACTCCTCCGGTATTGTGGATGGTTCCTCCATGGTTCTCGTCGGCTCCAAGGAAGCTGGTGAGCGCGCCGGCCTGAAGCCGCGCGCCCGCATCAAGGCCATGGCGTCTGTGGGTTCCGAGCCGACCATCATGCTGACGGGTCCGGTTCCGGTCACCGCGAAAGCGCTGAAGAAAGCCGGCATGGATGCCAGCGACATCGATCTGTGGGAGCTGAACGAAGCTTTCGCGGCGGTCGTTCTGCGCCTCATGCAGGCTTACAACATCGATCACGACATCATGAATGTGAATGGTGGTGCCATCGCCATGGGTCACCCGCTGGGTGCGACCGGTGCGATGATCCTGGGTACAGTGCTCGACGAGCTGGAGCGTTCCGGCAAGGAAACCGCTCTGACCACGCTCTGTGTCGGTGGCGGCATGGGCACGGCCACGATTATCGAGCGCGTTTAAGGATCAAGCGAGGAAAAAGACCAATGAAAAACTTCACGTTTGAAATCGATGGCGACGGTATCGCTCTCGTCACGTTCGACAGCCCTGGCAAGTCGATGAATGTCATATCTGCGGATGTCATGGATGACTTCGTAGAGCTTACAGACAAGATCAAATCTGATGACAGCGTCAAAGGCGTGGTCCTCACCTCCGGCAAGTCGGCTTTCTGTGCCGGTGCGGATCTGTCCGAGCTGGGCGGTGGCTCTTCCGAGATGGCCAAGCTTCCCGAAGACGAGATGAAGGCGAAGCTCTTTGAGCAATGCTACCGTCTCAACAAGACGCTGCGCGAGCTGGAAACCTGCGGCAAGCCGATCGCGGCTGCGATCAATGGCCTGGCGCTGGGTGGTGGTTTCGAAATCACCATGGCCTGCCATTACCGCGTCATGCCGAATGATAATCCCAAGGCCAAGGTCGGCCTGCCTGAAGCCATGGTCGGCGTCCTGCCGGGCGGTGGCGGCACGCAGCGCCTGCCGCGTCTCGTCGGTGTCATGAATGCTGCGCCGATCCTCCTGCAGGGCAAGCAGCATGATGGTCCGTCTGCACAGGCTCTGGGCATTGCCCACGCGACCGTGCCGATGGCGGAGCTGGTTTCCAAGGCGAAAGAGCTCGTCAAGGAAGATCCGATGAATGCGACCCAGCCGTGGGATGGCGACAAGTTCAAATTCCCGGGCGGTGGTCCTTACCATCCTGCCGGTGCCCAGGTCTTCGGTGCGGCCTCTCCGATGCTGCGCAAGAATTCCTACGGCAACTACCCGGCCCAGCGCTATATCCTGTCCTGCGTTTATGAAGGCTCTCAGGTCTCCATCGATCAGGGTCTGCGCATTGAAAGCCGCTATTTCACCAAGCTGCTTCTGCGTCCGGAAAGCCGCAATATGATCCGCTCCATCTTCCTGTCCAAACAGGCGCTGGAGAAGGGTGGCCGTCGTCCGGCCAGCCAGGAAAAGGCTGACGTCAAGAAAGTCGCGATCATCGGTGCGGGCTTCATGGGTGCAGGCATCGCCACGGTGACGGCCCAGGCCGGTATCGAGGTCGTCCTCATCGACGCCAATCAGGAAGGCGCCGACAAGGGCAAGCAACATGTTGCAGATCACTTCGCCAAGGGTGTGAAGCGCGGCAAGCTCTCCCAGGAGAAGGCCGACGGCATGACCGGTCTGGTCACCGCGACGACGGATTATTCCTTGATCTCCGACGTTGATCTGGTCATCGAAGCCGTGTTCGAGAATTCCGAGCTGAAGAACAAGATCACCCAGATGTCCGAAGAGGTCATCCCGGAGAATGCGGTCTTCGCGTCGAACACGTCCTCCATTCCGATCACCGATCTGGCCAAGGCGTCCAAGCGCGAAGACCAGTTCATCGGCATTCACTTCTTCTCACCGGTTGAGAAGATGATGCTCGTCGAGATCATCATGGGCGATAATACGGGCGATTACGCTCTGTCCCGTGCCATCGACTATGTCACCAAGATCAAGAAGACGCCGATCGTCGTGTCCGATACCCGCGGATTCTACGCCAACCGCTGTGTGATGCGCTTTATTGGCGAGGGCATGAACATGCTCGCCGAAGGCATTAATCCGGCTCTGATCGAGAATGCGACCCGTATGGCTGGCATGCCGGTTGGTCCGCTGTCTCTGCAGGATGAGGTGGCGCTGGATCTGGGTGTGAAGCTGATCAAGCAGACCAAGGCCGATCTGGGCGATGATTACAAACCGTCACCGACCGAGCCGATCCTGTTCAAGATGGTTGAGGAATATGAGCGCTTTGGCCGCAAGAACGGCAAGGGCTTCTATGACTACCCGTCTGAAAAGGGGCAGCCGAAGCGTCTTTGGACCGAGCTGGAGCAGTTTGCTCCGGGCGGCAAATATGCCGAAGACCAGCCCTCTGCTGACGAGATCAAGGATCGCATCCTCTTCACCCAGGCCATCGAAGCGGCCCGCTGCATGGAAGAAGAGATCGTCATTGATCCGCGTGAGGCCGATGTTGGCTCCATCCTGGGCTGGGGCTTTGCGCCTTATACCGGTGGCGCGCTGTCCTACATCGACACCTATGGTGCAGCCGCTTTCGTCAAGCGCGCTGACGCGCTGAAAGCCGCCTATGGCGATCAGTTCGAAGTGCCTGCGCTTCTGCGGGAAATGGCAGAGAAGGGCGAGACCTTCTATGGCCGTTTCGCGCCGCAGCCGGAGCCTGTTGCGGCTGAATAAGCCCACAGGACCGAGGTGAATAAGAAGACCGGCTCGGGCTCAGCCCGGGCCGGTTTTCTTTACGCTGAAGGGTGCAAAAGGCCTCGTCTTCTGGTCTTGCAAGGCAACAGATTCGCCAAAAAGGGGAATGAGGAAAAATTCTTCCGAATTAGCCGAGCGAAATAAACCACTGAAAGGTAAGCGGGAAACTCCATCCGGCGCGATGGCCTTAACGATTCATCAATTATTAGATGCAACCGGGCGTCGGATGGGAAGAATACGAAGCTCTTGATGGCTATTGCAGAAGATGTTTCGTCTCATGATCCAAGCCGCCGTGACTTATGTGAAAGACCCATTTCGCATTTTCGCGCTCGCCTGCTGGGCGGGGGCTTTCGGATTGACGCTTCTCCTCATCGTGCTGGCGAGTGAGGCTGTGTATGATGCGCGCCATGCCAGCGAGCAGATCGAGCAGATCCGTGCGGGTCAGGCTGAGCAAATGATCGCCCAGCGCAAACCGACGCGTTGAGCACTGCCAAGGCGCCAAAAGCGGATTAGACCGCCCACTTCAAACAAGACCCTCTTCTTCCGAGCCAGGCGGACTGCTCACCTATTCTGTCCGACGGCGGATAAAGCTGTGAAGCACGAGAAAAAGAATCTGGCTTTTTCATTGAATCAGTTGGGCGATTCGGTTTTTCCACATTTCCGAGTCGTTTTTTCGTTGACGATCGCTTTAACTCTTGATTAACTTTTTCTTGTCGACGGCGCCGAACACCTTGTCTTTAAAGGCAAAAACAGAGGCGGCCAGCGGCAGATCTGGAGAGCGCATACTTCCGTATGCGGACGAAAGGTCTCAACCTCGGCTCAGGCCGGGTTGGTCCCGGGGAAACTCCGGGGGCGTGCGTGAAAACCACCGGCAACGGTGGCGGAAGCGAGCGAAAGGAGCGCTGCTTGGCAGAGGCTCCGCCCCGCAGCGGAAACGAGACAGGTGAAGGGCAGGCATCGGTACCGGTGCCCACCATGAGCCGACGGTGCGTTGAAAGACGGATCGGGTCCCGGAAGACGAGCCGGGAAAGACAATGACCGCGCTGAGGAAACAAAGCCCGTCAAAGTCGACAGCCAGGGGCGAAAGCCTGAGGCTGGGTCCCTCACCGAAAGGTGCGGGATGCGTGGACGGCCAGGGCCCGTAAAAAGGTACAGCCGGAAGCAACGCCGCCGCTCGCCGCCTTCTGTAACAGGAAGGGACGGGCGGTAGGTGTATGGGGCAATGATTTCATCGCCTCGCCATTCAGCCAGAAAATCCCGATGATCAAAAGCTGACAAGATCTTCACTGGCCACGCGCAGTGAAAGCGCTCACCCTTGCGCAATGATCCGTATCGACAGGATATCAGAGGACGTGCTCGCACCAGGCCGGACGCTTGGCCTGCATCGCCATGCGAACGCCTATGCCGCTCTTATCCTGTCGGGTGGGTATGAAGAGGTCGGTCCGGATGGTCGTCATCTCTGTCAGGCCGGGCATATGGTCATCCATCCCTCCTTCCATGCGCATTGCGATGCAGTCGGTGAGCGTGGGGCGATGATCGTCAATATACCGCTGGATGATCAGGCTGTGGATCTGATCGGATATGGCGTTCTGGACATCGGCGATGTTTCGGGCTTCCGCAAGGTTGCAGAGAGCTTTGAGGGCCGATTGCCAGACGGTGTTCTGGATGATTTCGACGCCGTGGATGCTTTGAACCCGCCGGGTTGGCTGACCGCGTTCTTGCACGACATTCTGTCTGGCATGCCAGCAGGCCAGGCCGCCCGGCGCCAGGGACGCTCGCTCGAGCATGCAGGACGCGTCTGCCGAACCTGGTTCGGCCTGACACCCGTCCAGCTTCGCCAAGAGTATCGGCTACGCAAAGCGATCCGGTCCCTGCGCCATGGCGCCCGGCCGGCGGACGTCGCGGCAGAATGTGGATTTGCAGATCAACCCCATCTCACCCGGGCGCTCAAGCGCATGACCGGGCTGACACCCAGGCGCTTCGCCTCCTAGATCAATTCCGTTCAAGACGGCGGCCGGGGACAGTGTTCATTAGGGCATTCAATCTGTTCCCGGGAGTGTATTGTGTTTTTGCGATCTGCGTCTTTTGTCCTGTTCTTCATCACCGCGCTGCTGGTCTCGCACCCAACAGCCCTGTCCCAGCCCGCCGCTGATACATCAGATGCTTCGGACTTTTTCACTGAATGGTCTGTCAGCTCGGCAGAGGGGCTGGATGCGATTTTGCTGCTCGGCGCGATTTCAGGCGATACCCTCCAGGCGAGCATATATGGCGATGAAATCGCATTTATTCGTGAGCAGCTCTCTTCAGAGGCGCTGGAGGCCGCGGCGCGGATCGATCAAACGATCCGAATTGAGAATGAGGGGCTGACCGGGCCAAGCCTTTCCTATTTCTTTTCTGCAGGGCCTTTCGAGACGCTCGAGGACGTCCTCGCCTCTGCACGTGATCCTGACCGCTTCATCGCGCCCAATCTCGACTTGCTGATCAGCTGGCCAGAGGGGCGCTATGAAGAAACCCTCGTCATAATGCCGGATGTCATAACAGTGCTCGAAGCTTTCCAGGCGATGGATTTTGGCCGCTGGTATCAGGAGAGCTATGGCGACCTCATCGCGCAAGGGATCCGCCAGACACGTCAGGCCGTTGAGCCCCATGATGTGATCCCGGAGCAGGCGCGGCTTTTGGGGCGCGAGTTGGACCCTCTGATCGAGATCCGCATTCTGGCTTTTTCCCAGCCTTACGGAATTCGGATCGCGGGGCAGCGCTTTCTCGCGCATTACAGCTACCCGGCGGGTATACAATTGCGCGTCGCCGCCCATGAAATCTTCCATCCGCCCTATGATGTGGAAGATGAGGGCCTGTTTTCCTCCCTGAGGGAGCTGTCCGAGGATCCCTGGATGCGCTCTGTCGTCGAGAACCATAATCCGGCGTTTGGCTATAATTCCTTCGAGGGCCTGCTCAATGAAGGGTCGACCCAAGCGCTCGACCAGTTCGTTTCCGAGCGTCTGGGCTTCGCCATCGACCCCGGCTCGCGCTGGGGGCAGCATGATGGCGGCATGCATATGCTTGCCGCAGCCCTTTATCACGCAATGCGGGAAGACGGATTTGATCAGACCGGTGGCCGGTATGAAGACTGGCTGCATTCCGCAATTGCCCGGGGTTGGATGACGCCGGAGGAAGTCCGGCGCCGCGCCCGGGCCGTGGTCGGGGATGCGCCCGTAGATCACTGGTATGAGGTGATGGAGGACTGAGGATCCGGGCTACTCAAATGCCCATATATCCATGGCCAGTGCGGCTCGGCTCCAGGAGGTGTGAAGCAATTTGCCAGGCTCTCGGCCTGAGGCTGCATGCGCCACGAGCAGCGGTCTCAAATGCTCTGGCGTTGGGTGGTTGCGATGTGCATGCGGCAGGGTGCGCCATTGCATGATGCGCTCAGTATCCGCGGCTTCTATTGCAGGCGCCAAGGATGACCGGAAGGCGACGGCGAAGCTCGCCGGTGCTGCGGTCTCGGGCATGGGAAGGCTATCGCTGAGTGAGTGTGTGAGCGCGCCAGATCCAATGATCTGGATATTCTGGTGCCTCAGATCTGCGAGCGCATCGCCCAGGGTCAGGCTGGCTTGGTCATCCTGACGCGGCAGGGAAATCTGGATGACCGGGATATCCGCCTCAGGACGGATCAAGGCCATCGGGATCCAGGCCCCATGATCCAGGCCGCGCTTCATCTCCAGTTCGGCCATCAAGCCATGGCGTTTCAGCTGCGCCTGTATGTCACTCGCCAGCCTGGGCGCTCCGGGGACCGGATAACGATAAGCATCAAGCTGAGCGCCGAACCCATGAAAGTCATGGATGGTCGCCGGATAATCGCTGGCCGTAATCCTGAGGTTTCCCGACTGCCAATGCGCTGAGATGATCACATAGGCCAAGGGCTCTGCATGATGGCGCAGAGCCTTCATGGCCTGATGCGCCGGTGTGTTTTTGATCAACACGTCCGGCGCACCATGCGAGATGAAAAGGGGGGCGGGCATCAGGCTTGCAGTGTCCGCGGCAGATACGGGATTTCCGGCAGGCGAATGGCCAGAGGACCAGAGCCCAGCAGGAATTGGACGAAGGTCGTCAGGGCGAGGAAGAGCGGGAATTCATAGCCGCCGCCCTCATTCGAGAACACCCAGCCAGCGCCGAGGTGGAAATAGGTGGCGCCCAGGGCGATCGGCAGGAGTGCCGCCGCTGCCAGGCGTGTATAGGCGCCCAGGATCAGGGCCAGTCCACCCAGGATTTCACCAAGGATGACCAGGTAAGCGAAGAAGCCGGGAAGGCCGAGGCTCTCAAAGAAGCCAACGGTGCCGGCCGGGGTGAAGACCATGACCTTGAGCAGACCATGAGCGAGGAAGAGGATGCCGAGGCTGACGCGAAGCAGCGTCACGCCGTACTGGGATTGTTCGTTAGACATGTGCGTCTCCGTGCGGTGTGTTTCGATGCGCCAGAGATAGCCTTTTGACCCCGCAGCGATAATCCGGTAGTTTTGCGCAATACAATTTCTCTGGGGGAAATAATGGATCGGATCGATGCGCTTCGCCTGTTTTGCTCTGTGGCAGAGCTGGGCTCCTTTACGCAGGCCGCGGACCGCGAGGGTATTACGCCCGGGGCAGCGTCCAAACAGATCACCGCTCTGGAAACACGCCTTCAGGCGCGCCTGTTTGAACGCACGACCCGCTCGGTGCGCCTGACCGATGCCGGTACAGCGCTTCAGGACCGGGTGAAGCCATGGCTGGATGAGTATGATGCTCTGGAAGAGGGAATTGCTGAGGTCTCTGCCGCCCCGGCCGGTGTCCTGCGTGTCTCCGCCCCGGTTGATTTTGGCGCGCGCAAGCTGGTCAAACCTGTCACAGAATTTATGGATCGGTGGCCCGGTGTCGAAGTGCGCCTGACGATGAGCGATCGCATGGTCGATCTCGTCAACGAGGGGTTTGATGTCGGCGTTCGCCTGGGCAATCTTACCGACAGCGCGCTGATTGCGCGACAGCTGGCGCCTGCGCCCATGACGATCGTAGCCTCACCCTCCTATCTGCAAGGTGCCGGGACGCCTACCCATCCCGATGAGCTGGCTAATCATGATGTGATCATCGACAAGAATGCCGCCACGCCACAATTGCTGAGCTTCACCAAGGGCGGCAAGGAAGCGGAGGTCCGGGTCAAAGGGCGTTTGACCCTGAATGGTGCCATCTGTGCGGTCGAGGCGGCGGCGGCCGGCGCCGGGATCGCGTGTTCTCCCGCATGGGCGGCAGAGGAAGCCATCAAGGAAGGCCGAATCCAGCCCATACTAAGCGACTGGGATGCAAACCATCGCGATCTGTGGGCGGTCTTCCCTTCATCGCGTTATCTCACGCATCGGGTCCGCCTTTTTGTTGATCATCTCGCTGACGCATTCAAAGACGGAATTTGAGACGCGAAAATGTCGTGATTTCCCCCTGCATTCATTCGCCCTTCATGTGGTAGGGTTTTGATGCTTACTACGCGGATGGCCGGGGGACAGATCATGAACCGCTTTATCACAATCCTTTCGATTTGCGCCGTAATGGCAGGCTGTGCATCAGCGCCAATGGGCGATGGGGCGATGTCCGGTCTTTTCGATTACGCGCCGTCTGGAAGTGCGCGCACCGCCGGAGCGGGCTTTGGCTATGAGCTGAGTGGCGGTGAGGATTGGAGCGGGTTGTTGAACTTCCAATCTGTCGGCGGCGTCGCGAAGGTGGATTTCAGCTACGCGTCCCTGCGCAGTGATGATGCCGAGGGCGAGCTGGATATCGCCATGCCTTATATGGAAAACGGTGTGCGTCGGTATGAGGGCGTCGCCAGTGATGGCCGCGAGGTGGCTGTCCGTCTTCAAGCGGGTCCTTGTGAACAGGCCGGTGAGCGCTTTACGCATTTCGCTGCCGTGCGTGTCGGTTCCATCGCCGTGACGGGGTGTGCGCTGGAACGCAATACACAGGAGCGTTGGAGCAGCTATCTCATGGAGTATCTGCCCGCGATCGATATGTGTCTGGAAGAGATGGGCGATGCGATCCAATACGTCTCCCTGGCGTATGCCATGCCCGGCGGTTCCAGCGGTGTTCGTATGGTGGATGGCGAGGGGCAGACCTGGGAGTGTGCGCTGCGCGATGAAGACCAGGCGATTAATTCCCTGCGACAGCTTGATGCTGCAGATGCCATCTTTGGTGAGGGCGACCCGGTTTTTGTACGCGGCGACATCCCGGAATTGGGCGCTGGCTGTTTCGTCTATGAAAGCGTGCGGCATGCCGATGGGACGTTGATCGGCGCTTTCGGCCATGATGCGTGCGATACAACCGATATTGCCGCCGCGCCGGGTGGATTAACCCGGTCTTAAGCCGCAGCTTGCAGGGGTTCCACATGCGCTTTCTCCTGCTTATCGCCTTTGCTTTCCTTCTCCCGGCTCCGGCCTTCGCCGAATTGACCCAGTTGCGCGCGAGCGCTGCGGGCCAGGCGGGGCAGATTTTCATCGGGTTTGACAGCCAGCCGCAATCGGTCGCCCTTGAACAAACCGCCTCTGGCGCGCGTTTGATGATTGAGGGCGTGCGTATTGAAGAGCGCCGAATCTCTCCCGCTCATGATGAGCTCGTCCTGTCTGTCAGCCTGACGCCGCTTGAAGAGGGGGCGCAGATTGATCTTATCGCATCGGGAATCTGGGACGCGGTTCGCGCGGATGTGTATCGCGGCGGTGTCCTTGTCTCGGTGACGCTCCGGGCGGCGATAGACGCGCCGCGCGCGGCGGCTATGCCTCCCGGTCTTTCGGATCCCAGTATTCCTGATGCAAGCGCGTCTGCGCCCGCTAGGCCAGCTCCTGCTTCGGCGTCTGAAACGGCCGGGACCACGCGCCAGGAGGCTGTTGATAGGGCCGAACCCGCGCCGGCGTCGCCGGGCAGCGAGACGCCGCCCGCGCCGGAGAATGTCACACCGCCAAGCCTGTGTGAGGCGGCTGAAGCTGCCGTGGCCGCAGATCCCTGGAATGATGCCGCGCTCATCCAACATGCCCAATGCTTGCGGGAGGCCGGTAATGTGGTCGCCGCCGCCGGGATTTACGAACAAATGCTCGCCTTTGAGCCGGAAAACGCGGCGATCGCCTTTGCCCTCGCGCAAATGCAGGAGGCTGCCGGCAATCATGAGGCCGCCGCACGCACTTATCGCCAAGCTGCCGCACATGCGCGTTCCGACGCGGAGGCGGCTGCCGCGATTAATCGCGCGCGGGCGCTGGAAGGCCAATAAATGCTTGAAGGTCAGGAACATCGCGGACGTGTCCTGATCGTCGCCGGTTCAGACAGCGGTGGCGGGGCCGGGATCCAGGCCGATATCAAGGCGGTCTCCGCCATGGGCGGCTATGCCATGACCGCAATCACCGCCATTACCGTGCAAAACACGCTGGGTGTCAGCGGCATCCACCCCATCCCTGATGAGACAGTCGCGGACCAGATGCGCGCGGTGTTGGGCGATCTCGGCGCGGATGCCATCAAGACCGGCATGTTGGCGACGGCGTCGCTGATCGACACTCTGGCGCGTGTGCTGGAAGAGGAGGCGGCGCATTTGCCGCTCATCCTCGATCCGGTCATGGTCGCGACCTCGGGTGACAGGCTGATCAATGAGGAAGCAGAAACGGCATTGCGAGACCAGCTCTTGCCGCGCGCCACGCTTATCACGCCAAATGCGCTTGAGGCTCAGCACCTTACGGGTATCGAAATCACCGACCTTCACAGCCAGATCGAGGCGGCGCGGGCGCTCATTGATGCGGGAGCCGGTGCGGCCCTGGTCAAGGGCGGACATATGGAGGGCGAGACCTTACGCGATGTACTCGTCTCATCCCGGGGGCTGGAGGTGATGGAACGTCCGCGGCTTCACACCCGGCATACGCATGGAACAGGGTGCACGCTGGCCTCGGCCATAGCGGCGCGCATCGCGCTAGGCCATTCCCTGCCCGAGGCAGTGGAGAGCGCCGGTGAGTATCTGCACGAAGCCATCAAGCGCGCGCCCGGCTTTGGGCAAGGCCACGGCCCGGTCGATCATTTCTGGATGCTGAAAGACTAGTTCCGCCGCGACAACCAGACACCGGAGAGGATGATCGCAAGCGCCAGGAGGACGCTCCAGCCAATCGTCTCGCCGATAATCACACCGGTGATGACGGCTGCGATCGGGGTCAGATAATTCACGATGGCAAGAAAGCCGGGGCCGGCTGTACGGGCGACATGCATCAGCATGACCGAGGCGATCGCGGTCGGGGCGATGGCCAGCCAGGCGACAGCGCCCCAGGCGCTGACCGGTACGACTTCTACCTGCATCAGCTCATAAAGCCCAAAGGGCAGGGCGAGGATTGAGGCCATAATCAGCATGCCCGCACCGGAGACGGAGGGCGAGGTCTCAGGCAGAAGGCGTGCCAGGATTGCGTTGATGGAATAGCAGGCCGCAGCGCCCAGGACCGCCAATTGCGAGACCAGGGTCGGACCGCCCAGCCCTTCCAGTGCGGCCGGGCCCAAAAGGATGATGACCCCGACAAAGCCGATCAGGAAGCCCAGCGATTTCTGCAAGGTCATGCGCTCACCCGGCACCAGGGGGTGGGCGAGTGCAATCGTGATCAGGGGCATCACCGCGACGAGAATACCGGTCAGGGCACTATCAAGTGTCTGCTGGCCCCAGGAGATGAGGAAGAAGGGCAGGGTATTGCCGAACAGGCCCAAGCCGGCAAACCAGAGCCAGCGCTTGTCATTGATCGCCGGCATGCGCCGCCCGCGTAAGACTGCCCAGGCCGTCAGCAGCACCGCAGCGCCTGAAATACGCACCAGGATGAGCGCGGCCGGTGGGAGATAGTCGACGGCATGTTTGATAAAGGCATAAGCCGACCCCCACAGCACGGTGAGGATGCCAAGCAAAAGCCAGTGTTCAAAGGTGGGCCGCGGAGGCGATGCTGGATGAGACATCACGTCACGCCGCGAAAAATGTTGGAACCATGGTCAAGCCTCTTGCCCGGCTGGCCGGGCGGCGTCAACGTGCTGAGTGAAAAAGACCATGCCTTGAAAAGGGAGATCTCCCCCGTGTCTGATATCACGACTGCGCCCACTCAATCGCGTTTTGCCAAACCTGTTCTGAAGCCGGCGGATCCGCGCTTTTCCTGTGGCCCGGTGAAGAAATACCCCGGCTGGAGCTGGGATGCGCTGGCGGATGCGCAATTATCCCGCACGCACCGCTCCGCAGCTCCGGTGGCGCGAATCAAGGAAACGCTCGACCGGACGAAAATGCTTCTGGACATGCCGGAGGATTACCGTGTGTCGCTGATCCCGGCCTCTGATACGGGGGCTATGGAGGCGGCGATGTGGTCGCTCCTGGGCGCGCGCGGGGTGGATGTGTTCAGCTGGGATGTGTTCGGCAATCGCTGGACGCTGGATGCCCGGGACGAACTCAAGCTCAAGGATTTGCGCGTCTTCCAGGAAAGCGCCGGCACGCTTCCTGATGTCAGCCAGTATGACAGGACACGCGATGCGATCTTCACCCTCAATGGTACGGCCGCCGGGGTCTGGATCCCGGGCTATGACTGGATTGATGAAGACCGTGAGGGGCTGACGATTTGCGATGCGACATCGGGCGCCTTTGCGGTCGATATCGACTGGTCGAAGATCGATGTGCTCACCTTCTCCTGGCAAAAATGCATGGGCGGAGAAGCGCAACACGGCATGCTCGTCATGGGACCGCGCGCGATTGAGCGCCTCAATACGCACCGTCCGGATTGGCCCATCCCGTCCATTTGCCAACTCCACAAGGGCGGGCAGGCGAATATGGGGCTGTATGAAGGCTCAACGATCAATACGCCGTCCTTGATGGCGGTCGAGGACTATCTCGCAGCGTGCAAATGGGCGGCAAAAATTGGCGGGCTGGAAGCCTTGATCAAGCGCCGTGAAGCGAATTTCGCTGCGCTCAATGAGTGGGTCGAGACCAGCCAGTGGGCAGAATATCTGTGCCAGACCGCGGCGCACCGCTCACAAGTCTCCGTCGCCTTGACCTATAGCGATCCCGCTGTGAAGGCGCTCGATACGGAAACGCAATGGGCCTTGTCGAAGAAGATTCTCGCGCTGCTTGAGCGCGAGAATGCCGCGCTCGATATCATCATGCATCGCGATAGCGTGCCGGGGATACGGGTCTGGTGCGGTCCGACCATAGAGCGTGACGATTTAGCCGCACTTGGTCCGTGGCTTGACTGGGCCTATGGGGAGGCGCTGGACGCGGTCGTCTCAAAGGGTTAGGTCAGGAGACTGAAGATTCATCACATTCCATCTGGGGGATACATGACACGTATTATGACCGCCGCGGCCCTTGCGGCCCTGCTCGCCGGTGCCGCTCATGCTGACGGTCATGACGGCATGGAGTTTCGTTTCGGTGTGACGGCCCACGATCTCGCCGATCACGTTGAAGATGGTCCGAATGTGACGCTTGAGCTCCTTTTCGCCTCGCCAGATTTCCTGGAAGGCATTTGGTCGCCGCGTCCTTTCCTCTATGGCTCCTTCAACACGAATGGCCTGACGAATTTCGGCGCTGCCGGGCTCGCCTGGGACTGGGAACTTGCTGACCGTCTGAACCTCGAATACACGTTCGGCCTGTCCTATAATGACGGTGTCGTCGACATCGATCAGAACTCGCTGCCCAGTGATCCGACGCGGATCCGCCTCGCCACCACACGGGCGCTGATGGGCAATGAGATCCTTTTCTATAACGGTCTTGGCCTGGACTACGAGCTCAATGAAACCTGGGCTCTGGGCGTTTATTACGAGCACATCTCGCACGGCCAGATCCTCGCGGATGGACGTAATCAGGCGCTTGATAATGCCGGTGTGCGTCTGAGCTATCGCTTCGGTCGGTAAGCGCGGGCAAAACCTGTTTCCAAGATGGCGCGTCGCCCAGCGATGCGCCATTTTTGTTGGATCTAGCCGCCCCGAGCTGCCTCAGCCTCCGCTGCGCGCGGGTCATCATCCTGGCGCACATAAATCCCGGTGAACCAGACACCCCATTCGCCTTGAGGGTTTTGCTGTTCGAAATGCTGACGGACCGTGCCGTCCTCGCGCGGTGTCCAGGTGCCGCGGAAGGGCGCTTGATTGCCATTGGCCGGGTAGTGGATCTCGCCGTTCAGCACCATCTCACCCTCGGCATTGAGCCCGCCCGTATAGTCGATAATCGCACCTGCACTGATCCAGACCTGCCGCCAGGCCTCCTGGAAGGGATCATAGAAATTCATGCTCTCGCCGATGGATCCGCCCGCACCGTTCCAATGCTCGGTGATCAGGCAGCCGCCATTGATCCGTTCAATCCTGTTCTCACCCTGATAGGGGCCATCCTCGGGCGCATAGACATTCCATGTCCCGACCCAGAAGTCGAAATCATCATGTGGTTCGTCCTGGCAGACCGCCACGGGCTGCTGTGCGAGCGCCGGACAGGCGAGCGTGCTGGTGAGAAGCAGTGAGAAAAACAAAGTCTTCGCGGTCATGTCTGACTCCCCAATTTGAGCATTTGCGCGCAGTTTGCAGCATGATCGTGCCAATAGGGGCGATATCGTGCAAATAGATCTGGCCCGCGTCACGGCTTCGTGACAAACATGCGCATCCCGTAATTCTTGGAGACAGGCATGGCGAATGTGACCGTGGTGGGCGCCCAGTGGGGCGATGAGGGCAAGGGCAAGCTGGTGGACTGGCTATCCCATCGTGCGGACGTCGTGGCACGCTTTCAGGGCGGGCATAATGCCGGCCACACCCTGGTCGTGGGCGAAAATGTCTACAAGCTCTCCCTCCTGCCGTCCGGCGTGGTTCGCGGCAAGCTCTCGGTCATCGGCAATGGTGTTGTGGTTGACCCCTGGGCCTTTATTGACGAGGTCGAGCGGATCAAGGGCCAGGGCGTGGACATTAATCCGGATGTCGTGAAGATCTCCGAGACCGCTGCGCTGATCCTGCCCATTCACCGCGAACTCGATGCCATGCGTGAGAACCGCGATGATGGTGAAGCCATTGGCACGACGCGTCGCGGCATCGGCCCGGCCTATGAGGACAAGGTCGGCCGCCGCGCCGTCCGGGTCATCGATCTGGCCGATGAAGCAGCCCTGCGCGCCCGCGTCGCCGATATTCTCTTCCACCATAATTCCCTGCGCCGCGGTATGGGGCAGCCGGAATATGATGCCGACAAGCTTGTGGCAGAGCTGTTGGAGATCGCGCCGAAAATCCTGCCTTATTCCGCGCCCGTCTGGCGTGACCTGCAGGCCGCGATCAAACAGGATCAGAAAATCCTCTTCGAGGGCGCGCAAGGCGCACTTCTCGATGTGGACCACGGCACCTATCCGTTCGTGACCTCGTCCAATACCCACTCCGGCCAGGCGGCCGCAGGCACCGGGGTCGGACCGAAAGATGTCGGTTATGTTCTGGGCATTGCCAAGGCTTACATGACGCGTGTCGGTGAAGGGCCATTCCCGACCGAGCTGAATGATGAAACCGGTGAGCGCATTGGCCAGGCGGGCCGCGAGTTCGGTGTTGTCACCGGGCGCAAGCGCCGCTGTGGCTGGTTCGACGCCGTCATCACGCGCCAGACCCTCGCGCAGGGCGGTGTCACCGGCGTTGCCCTGACCAAGCTGGATGTTCTCGACGGGTTTGAAGAGATCAAGGTCTGCGTCGCCTATGAGCTTGATGGCGAGCGCCTGGATTATCTGCCGGCGGGCAAGGAAGCCCAGGCCAAGGTGAAGCCGGTTTATGAGACGCTTGAAGGTTGGTCCGGCTCAACCGCCGGCGCGCGCTCCTGGGCGCAGCTTCCGGCGGAAGCGGTGAAATATGTTCGCCGCCTGGAAGAGCTGATCGAATGCCCGATTGCCCTGGTATCGACCTCACCGGAGCGCGAGGACGTTATTTTGATGCAGGATCCGTTTCGGGGTTAGCTGCTGAAGACCGGCTGTGCCGAGCGAGGTGTGCTGAGCGCGTCTTTCACGCGCATGGCCGGCTTTTCAATCCCGACACGCATAAGCCAGCCTGCCACAAGGCTGAGCGGCAGCATTAGCGCGAACACGGTGAGTGTATTCATGCCTGGCGCCAGGCTGAACACCATCATTCCGATTGGCCAGTGCAGGATATAGATACCGTAGGAAATATCCTCGATCCGGGTCAGCCTTGTCCCAATCTTGCCGCTGGGCACGCGATAGCCGAGCCACAAAATGATCGCCGCTGTCGCGATCTGTTCGAGAACCGGCCCGGCAATTGTGTCTGCTCCGAGGAGGGCGGCCAGCGTGCAAAACGCAAGGGTGGCGGGGGAGAGGTGGAGTTTGTCTCCTAGCGCGAAAAAGCCTGCACCGATCATGAAGGCGGGGGCGAAGCGCGCCATTGATCCGATCGTGTCATCGCCCGGGCCGACATAACCGACACTTTGATAGACCAGCGCACCGGCAATCGCAGCCACACTCCAGGACACAATCTGGCTTCGCTTCTGGTAAAGCCCAAGGACAAGAAGAAGTCCGACACCGATATAGGCCAGGATTTCATAGCGTATGGTCCAGAGCGGGCCATTGGCATATCCACCCGCCGGCGATGCGTCGAAGACACCCGGTAGGCCGGCCAGAGGTTCCGCTTGTGACAGAATGAGAAGCGGGAAGCTAAGGGTCTGCGGATCGCTCCAATAGGCCGCTGGGGTTAGAGCGGTGAAGAGCGGTCCGACGATTAGCCAGAGAATGAGGGTGGCGACGATCAGGCCCGGCATTATCCGGAAAAGTCGTGAGAGCGTGTAGCGTTTGATATCGCCATTATTGAGAACGCTGGCGGTAATCATATAGCCGGAGAGGATGAAAAACCCGTCCAGGCAGCGATGAACGACATAGTCCAGGGATTGCGGCCAGCCGGGTGCGAATTCCAATCCTCGCGATATCTGAACTGAATGACCGGCCAAGACAATAAGTGCGAAACCGATCCGCATAAGGGTAAACAGATTATTGCCGTCTGCGAGACGGCCGTGCCCATTTGAAACAAGAGTCTTAAGCATCTGAAACCTTTTGCTCAATTTCCCGTAATTCTCGCAAGACGCGTGCCGGTGTCACAGGGCTTCGCACCTCAGGGTAGTCATCGTCTAAATTGTTGAAAATTCGCCTTAAACTTCGGATCCAAAATTGAATTCCGTTTAAAGGGGGACGCGCAGTCTCTTCCTCGCTCAGACGAGGGAGAGCTCACATGTTCCGCAAGAAAAACCGATTGGGTCTGGCCCTGGCCTTTAGTGCCGGTGCATGCCTTCTCTTCGCCGGCAATGCCGCGGCGAGCGATTGCGATCGCTATCAGCACCATCGCGATGCCTATCTCTACCGCGCTGGCGCATCCATGGCCCAGGCGGTGAATCAGATGGCGCAGCAACGTAATGTACCTGTCGAGGCGGCCGCCTTTTACTGGGGTGGCGATCTCATGCGGGCCGGCGATCCTGCCTCCATGAGGTCCTTGGCCCTTCTGACACTGGCGACATATAGCTGGGAGGGGCATGAAACGCGGGCCGAGGCTGCGTTGGAGCGCATGTTCATGGATCGCGGGCAGGTCTATGCGGGTTTTCTCGCCGGGCTGATGCTGTCTGATGAGCGAGGGCCGGCTGATCCCTACCGCGCCCGCGCCTATCTTCGCGATGCGGCGGATGCCGGCAGCTCTGATGCCGACGCCTTCCTCGCCTTGTTTGACGCTTGTCATGGTCGCGGTGCAATGGCGTTTAACTGACCAAAAATTCACTCACCAGCATCCAAATCGAGTGGCATAGGCATCTAAGTTTCACACACGACGGTCAAAGACCGGAAACTGGAATGCCGAAACAACAAACGACTTTACACAAATCCCCCGGCGTCTGCGTTCGCCTGAGCTATTACAGCCCAGGTGAACGCATGCTGCCGCATGAACATGATGTCCATCAGGTCTCCTGGCTTCTGGCAGGAGAAGTCTTCGAAGATGTTCGCCATCGCGATTGCGAGATATTGACCGCGGCGCGCGGCAGTAAGCCTGCTGATTGTTTGCATGCGAATATATACGGGCGCCAAGGCGCGCTCTTGCTCAGCGTCAATCTGGATCTTGAACAGACCGCCAAGCTCTTGCCGACCGATCAGCTCGATTGGAGCTGGAGCCCGGCCGATCCTGCACCGGCGGCAGCCCTGCTTGGACTGATCGGTGAGGGCGGGGATGTTGCCGAGGCCGCAATCATTGACCTCCTGGCTCTGGAGCAGGGCGAAGGTGTGCGTGAAACCGCCTGTCCGCCCGCCTGGCTGAGCCGTGTGCGCGAGCAATTGCGGGACGCGCCGGAAGCCCCGGATCTTGAATCTCTGGCGGCTGAGGGCGGTGTACATCGCGTCCACCTCTCCCGGGCTTTCACCCGGCATTTTGGCTTGTCCCCCAGCCTGTATCGTGCCCGCAGCCGCATGGCTTTTGCCGTCTCGCGCATGGCACAGGGTGATCGTCTAGCGGAAGCCGCTGCGGAGGCGGGTTTTGCAGATCAAAGCCATCTTAATCGCTGGCTGAAGAAAGAGACGGGGCTGCCGCCGCGCCGTTTGCAGCAATTGCTCGCAGCGTAAAACCGCTGTCAGGTTACATCCGTACAAGCCGGCCCCTGCAAGACTTGTCAATCTGTGCGCAGTTGATACCCGATATACGGAGCGTGAAAATGCTGAAATCCCTTGCCCTTGCTGCGAGCTCGGCGCTCGTCCTGAGCCTGCCCGCCCTGGCGGAAACGCCGCAAGCGGCCGCCGAACGCCTTGATGCTTTCCTTGATCGATTTGAGGGGCTTGATCCGGGCTATGCTGTGGTCATCGTCACGCCGGATGAGATCGTGATGAACCGTGCGACCGGCGTGCGCAACATCACCACCGGCGCGCCCATGACAGCGGATACGCCGATGTATATCGCCTCCCAGACCAAGGCCTATATGGGCTTGCTGTCGGCCGTTCTTGATGAGCGCGGCATCCTCTCCCTCGACAGTACGATCGCTGAACACTGGCCCGGAATTGTCATGCCTGAGGGCGTTGATCCGGCCGAGTGGACGATGCGCGATCTTCTGAGCCACCAGGTGCCGATCACGGTTGATGAGATTGTTGAGCTGGAAGCCTATGTCACGCGCGTTGAGCCTGCGGACTATCCGGCGCTGATCGAGCGCTATGCCCAGATCCGCGATGCCGGCTTTGACTATGGCAATCTCGGCTACAATATTTACGGCGCTATTCTGGAAACCGTGACCGGTCGGATGTGGCAGGACTGGCTGGCCGATGAGATCTTTGCTCCGCTGGCGCTGAACCGCACCTCTGCGCGGACATCAGATTATGCGCCGGCGGAACTCGCCTGGAACCATACCTGGCTTGCAGAAGACCAGGCCTGGCTTGATGTGGCACCGAAAACCGATGCGATGATGCAATCGGCGGGCGGCATGATGACCACCCCGCTCGACATGGCGCAATGGCTGCAGATCCAGTTGCGTGGTGAGGCACCGGACGGCAGCGGTATCAGTGATAGCGCTCTGGCCACCGCGCTCGCCCCGGCGGCTGAGACGCATCAGGAAGATGGGCGTAACGCTTACGAACAATCCTGTTCTCATTATTCGCTGGGCTGGAATCTCTGCGAGATGAACGGCAATGCGCTCTACATTCACGGGGGTGGCTATACCGGCGCGCGGTCCATGATGGCCTTCTCTCCGGATCTGGGCATTGGCATTGCCGCCTTCTCGAACTCCGACAATATGACCGGCTGGGTGGTCAGCCGTACGATTGATATGTACCTGCAATTCCTCACGGATGATCCCGAAGCGGATGTGCGTGAGCAGCAGCGCCCGGATTTCTATCCCCGCCAGGTCGAGCGCCTGCAGAACTATATCGCCAATCGCACGGCGGAAGCACGTGCGGATGAGGCCTGGGGCGGCTGGAGCTGGAGCCCGACAGAGGATGACTTGTCGGACTTTGTCGGCGCCTTCGAGACGGATGTCAGCTATTTCAATGCCGAATTCGGGGTCCGCGATGGCGTGCTGAACATGTGGATGGGTGACCATCATCTTGTGCTGGAGCCGGCGCAGGCCGACCTCTTTGGCGCACGGAATGTTCCCTATGATGTGCCAGAAGCCGTCCGCTTTACCCGTGATGCCAATGGCCGGGTCACCGGCTTTGGTTTCCGCGGGCATGAGTTCGCGCGGGCTGAGTAGGGGGTCTGAATAAACCTCAGCTCCGATCAAGTGGGGGCGGACGGAGAGTCCGGGCTGTCGCGCAAGCGAAGCCGGATGAGGGACCGGCCGGCCCCCATAAGCCCTGCATGTGTCGGCATTGGGCTAAGTGCCGGTCGTGTGTCCGGCAAGTGGGGCAGGGGCCAGTTTGACCGCGCCTGCGATCATCACCTGGGCGTTGGCTCGGAGCTCTCCAATGCCGTCCCCCCGGGGCGGCATGAGGTCATTTTAGGGCAGGCCGTCCAGCAGTAGCGTGATGCCGGTCACGCTTACTGGCGCGTTCACTGCGCTCGGCTTCACCGGCTTTCCTTGCCAAATCAGGCAATCCTGTCCATTTTCTCTGTTCAAGAGCGCCGAGGGGCGCCCCGGACTGTCGGGGCTGAGACGTACCCTTAGAACCTGATCCGGCTAGCACCGGCGGAGGAACGGACATGAAATGCCAGATCGCCTATGTGGCGAGCCTTGTGGCTGCATCCCTGCTTGCACTGCCCGCCTCGGCCCATCCGGTCGCGGACGACCCGGCGACGGCGCAATTCCTTGCCAATGAGGCTGTGCTGGTCTTCGCGGGTGAAACAAAAATCCTCTTCGATCCGCTCTATACCCAGTCCTATAATAACTACCCGCTGGTCGACCCGGCCATGCGCGCCGCCCTGATGGCCGGTGAAGCGCCTTATGATGGTGTGGATGCCGTCTTCATCAGTCATATCCATGGCGATCATTTCGATGCCGAAGATCTCAACACCTATCTCGCCACCCATAGCGAAACGGTTGCGGTCATCCCCTTCCAGGCCCGGCTGGACATGCGCGCGGCTGCGAACTGGGATGAGAGCCTTGAGGCCCGGCTTCACGTCATGTCCTTCATTTCCGGACCGCAGAGCCTGACCATCGGTGCGGATGGTGATGCGCGCGCCCTCCAGATCGAGGCCGTCCACATCCCCCATGCCGGTGGGGCTGGCCGGGCGCATATCCAGAACATGGCCTATCGCGTGACGCTGCGCGATGAAGCCACGGTGATGCATATGGGCGATGCCACGCCCGATGCCGCACCCTATGCGGCGCAACACGCCCATTTCCAGGCGCGGACCACGCATCGCGCCTTTCCCCCCTACTGGTTGATCCAGCAATGGGGTGGAGAGGTATTACGTGAGCGAATTAATGCCGATGAGGTGACGGGAATTCACGTGCCCATACGCCTGCCCGGCGCTGTCACAGCCAGTTCAGAAGACTTTTTCACCCGGCCGGGTGAGCAGCGGGGCGTGCACCCGCATGAAGATTGAGAGGGAGACCCAGATGAACAAGCCCACTTCCCAGAATGAATTCGAGACTCCCAAGGTCACGACCGGTCCCCTGCCGGGATCGCGCCGCATCTATACCTCGCCCAAGGCGGCCCCGGCGCTGAAAGTCCCGCATCGCGAGATCGATCTTCACCCAACAGCCAATGAACCGCCCGTACGCGTCTATGACACGTCCGGCATCTATTCCGACCCGGCGCAAAGCATTGATGTTGAAAAGGGTCTGCCGCGTGAGCGCCTGGACTGGTATAAAAACCGCCAGGTCGAAACCTATGAGGGGCGCCCGCTCTCCCCGCTCGATAATGGCGGTGCGACGGGAAAATATCTCGCACGCGAATTTCCGCAACAGCACACCCCGCTGCGCGGGCTCGAAGGCCAGCCCATCACCCAGTATGAATTCGCCCGCGCCGGTATTATCACCGAGGAAATGGTCTATGCGGCCGAGCGCGAAAATCTCGGCCGTAAGGCTGCCGTTGAGGGCGCCAAAGAGCGCATGGCTGATGGCGAGAGTTTCGGCGCCTCCATCCCGGAATTCGTGACACCGGAATTCGTCCGCGACGAGATCGCCCGCGGCCGCGCCATCATCCCGGCCAATATCAACCACCCGGAACTCGAGCCGATGATTATCGGCCGCAATTTCCTCACCAAGATCAATGCCAATATCGGCAATTCCGCCGTCGCCTCCAGCGTTGAGGAAGAGGTGGAGAAAATGGTCTGGGCGATCCGCTGGGGCGCTGACACGGTGATGGATCTCTCCACCGGCAAGAATATCCACAACACCCGTGAGTGGATATTGCGCAATTCGCCTGTGCCCATTGGCACGGTGCCGATCTACCAGGCGCTGGAAAAGGTCAATGGCATTGCCGAGGATCTGACCTGGGAGGTTTATCGCGATACGCTGATCGAACAGGCCGAACAGGGCGTGGATTATTTCACCATCCATGCCGGCGTGCGCCTGGCCTATGTGCCGTTGACGGCGGACCGGGTCACCGGGATTGTTTCGCGCGGTGGTTCCATCATGGCGAAATGGTGCCTGGCCCACCACAAAGAGAGCTTCCTCTACACCCATTTCGAGGAAATCTGCGATATCATGCGCAAGTATGACGTCTCCTTCTCCCTGGGCGATGGCCTGCGCCCCGGATCTATTGCGGATGCGAATGATCGTGCGCAATTTGCCGAGCTGGAAACGCTGGGCGAGCTCACCAAGATCGCCTGGGACAAGGGCTGCCAGGTGATGATCGAAGGGCCCGGCCATGTGGCCATGCACAAGATCAAGGAAAACATGGATAAACAGCTCAAGGAGTGCCATGAGGCCCCCTTCTACACGCTGGGGCCGCTCACCACGGATATCGCGCCGGGCTATGACCATATCACCTCGGGCATTGGCGCCGCGATGATCGGCTGGTTCGGCTGCGCCATGCTTTGCTATGTGACCCCGAAAGAACATCTCGGCCTGCCCGACCGCGATGATGTGAAGGTTGGCGTGGTGACCTATAAAATCGCCGCCCATGCCGGCGATCTCGCCAAGGGCCATCCGGCCTCGAAAATCCGCGATGACGCTCTAAGCCGCGCGCGCTTCGAATTCCGCTGGGAGGATCAGTTCAACCTGGCGCTGGACCCGGAAACCGCAAGAGACTTCCACGACCAGACGCTGCCGAAAGAGGCCCACAAGGTCGCCCATTTCTGCTCCATGTGCGGGCCGAAATTCTGCTCCATGGAAATCACCCAGGAAATCCGGGACCGGTTTGGTTCTGCGCGCGCGCCGAATGAGATTTCCGACGCTGAGCAGGGGATGCAGGCCAAGGCCGAAGAGTTCAAGGCGAAGGGGAGTGAGATTTATTTGAGTGAGAGCGGGGAGTGAGCGGGAGGGGATTGGTTAGGTCAACCTGCGGTGGGGTGAATCTTTATACCTGCTATTTTTCACGAAGGCCTCGGCCTGGTCGGAGCATAGCTGAGGGAGCAAAGTAGCAATATACGGCCCTCGAAAGGTTATAGCTCAGGGCGATATTAAGCTTGGACCTGCCTCTATACAGAGTGTCTGAATGTGCTTTGAATTGGATTGTAGCTTGAGGGCACCCATAAGGCAGCTTTAGAATGGGGACTAGCGCTGCGGCCTAGAGGGTTTGCGATTGAACTCCGTAAAAATAATCTCGCGGCCCTCAATTAGTTCCTTAATGGTTGAGTGCGGGAGGGAAAAAAGTTCTTTCGATTCGCTAAAATAGTCAGGATTCTCAAAGTAAGATAAGGCTTTGTTTCTATCCTGTAAGTCTAATATCAAATTATAAACTTTATTATCAAAATTCATTGACCTTGCGAAGTTCTTTACATCTGGATTTTCGAAAAAGTCCTTTGTTCTCCTCAGGAAACCTTCAGCCGGAAACCGCTCAGAATTCCTGTGAGTGTGCAGGTATCGCCAGATCGCAACAATGGGATCAATTTTGTCCAAAAGTCGAAACGTAACGGATATAGGATTTTCGTTATTCAATATAGTATTCACATGGCTTAGGGATGCTCTATTTTTTTCTTGTAGAAACATCCATATAAATTCATCAGCAATTTTCTGTCTTTGATTTGGTGGAATGCTTCGCAATCGGTTTTCGGCATATATTCTTGCTGATTTTCTTTTATTTTCGGATAGCGGCGTGTATGTTGGTATATCGCCTAGTACAACTTCATTTAGTTCGTGAAATGCAATGCATCGCGCTAATTCGCTGTATTCATTATTTTTCACATTATGATCCATTACAGGTAACAGAACGTCTGCCGAGTGGGCAATAGAGAGAATGTGATCATAAATTGATCGAATTCGAATTTTGGGCTTCAGGCCAGAAATTCGGACCTTTTTTCCAGATCTTGGTAATTGCTTTAACTTGTCAATTATCGGAATCCGTGCGATAGATGGAAGTGAAATGAATTCGTCATTCAAATCCTCAAGTAATTCCTTTGTATATCTTGAAACATTTACATTGTTTGGGCTGATTTCGATTTCGCCGCCATCTATTGTAGTTCTTGTTTTCGACAGACTTCTAAGTAGATTAGAGAGCGCGGTTTCATACTCAACGGGTTCTGCAAAGTCTATGTAAAGTAAATGACGCAAGAGGCCCGGTCGTTGAGCTTCCTTATCAATTCGTATTGGAACAATAACAACCGGCTCTCCATCCATCTGGCGTGTGAAGAAATTATTCCATTCTGCGTTAACCCAAGGGCTAACCATGGAGTGCCGACTCATAAACAAAAGTAGTACGCTGCATTCTGCCAGTCCGACTTGTATTCGCTCCGGGAGTCCGTCTCCACCAGTAATGATTTTGTGATCTACCCACGTACTTATCCCATGCGTACGCAAGTCCTTATTGATCCGAGTAACGATTGGTTTGTCGTTTGACGCATGGCTCAGAAAAACTTTCATATGTCTCCTCCCTGCGGCATCCACCAAAGCGGGTTACGTAGGGCAACGCAAATTAAAAGTAGCTGATGGGGTTCGTATGCACGATAAACGCGCACACCCCTTCCCCGGCCGCCCGGCTTCAAAAAAACCCCTATTTCCACTAAACCAGAGCTTTCGCCCGACGTCATGTCGGGGGCTGGCGTTCTCCCGGCGTGGATGACTCTGGGGGGCGTCAGCGCCTGGAGACATCGACGTCTTCGTCTCCGCCAGGCCCCGGAACAAGTCCGGGGAAAGGCGTCATCCTTCTCCCCGAGGCGCACGCAATCCTCCCCGCTTGCGGGGAGGTGGCCCGGCGCGGAGCGCCGGGACGGAGGGGGCGCAGGGCTGCGCCCGGAGGCTGCGCCAAAGCTCGCTGCGCTCGCCCCCTTCGACCTCTTCTTCGCTAACGCTGCGAAGAGCCCACTTCCCCATGAATGGGGAAGATCAATCACCCCCACAACACGCCGTGCGAGGCGAAACGGATTTCCGGGGCGGGCCGGTTCCGCTAAACTGAGGCTCTGAAGACGTCATTTCGTCAAATCAGGGGGGTGGTGATGCGTTTTGTGTCCTGGGGCATGACGATTTTGAGTGTGCTGATCGGGCTCCTGGCCCTGATCGGATTATTATGGCGGGTGGCGGATATCGAGCCGACCCCGGCCATGCAGACCCTCTCGGGTTATTTCGAGTATCTCACCGGGACATTGCGGATCGGCCTGTTCGACTGGTGGACCCTGCCGACCCTGAATGCGCAAATGCCGGACTGGACGGTCAATGCGCTGGTGCTCTGGGCGCTGCTCATCCTGTGGTCCGTGCAGACCCTGCGCTATGCCTTCACCCGCCATGCCGATGTGGCCAATGCCCTGCTCTCGCGCATCAGCCGGGTCTTCGCTGTAATCCTGGGCGCGATCTCGACCTTTCTCCTGGCCATCATGACCGGGCTGATCACCGAGTTTCTCGCCCGGCTGGACTGGTTTGAGCGCTTTGTGGAGACGGTCAACACGCGCGTGCTCTAGCGGGCGGGGGGCGTTGTCGATGCTCTGGAGTTCCCCCAACTGGGGCGGATCGCCTCAGCTCACCTTACCCGCAGTGCATAGCGAAGGGCGGCTTCTCCGCCAAGGCGGATGGCGTCGGCCATCAGGGAATTCCATGCCGCGGTTGAGCGCCCGTCGCGGTCGCGCGCGAAATCGGCGAATTCGATGCGATGGACTATGATGTGATTGCATCCCTGCACATAGTCCTGATGCTGGTCATCTCGATTACAGTAAAGCTGGTTTCTTCCGCTACCATTGCGGACCTCGCCATAGATCAAGACAAGGATCTCTACCGGTCGTCCAATGCCGGTTTGCTCGACAAAAGCGTAGCAATCCTCTGACAAGGTAGAGCGGTGATCGCCGCCATAACGATTGCCCGTATAATCGCCCCACCAAAGT
Source organism: Alphaproteobacteria bacterium (assembly GCA_018222865.1). Lineage (GTDB taxonomy): Bacteria > Pseudomonadota > Alphaproteobacteria > Caulobacterales > Maricaulaceae > Maricaulis. The sequence goes on along the minus strand of JAAEZM010000001.1, from coordinate 2,431 downwards.
CGCAACTGCGCCGGATCGGCGGTGAACATGCCGTTTTGATCCTCCGGATTAGAGATCGAGCCGTCCTGACGGAGATAGCAGCCGCTATTGAGCCAACCCAGGGTCACAATGTGACGACCAGCAAAGAGGCTCGGACCGTCGATCTCCCAGCCCCAGGCACCGTTCGGGCTGGCCAGCACACTGAACTCCACGAGTTCATAGGTCCGTCCGCCGCGCTCTACGCTCTGTGCATGTGCATTGGGAGTGAAGGCAGCCAGAAGAGTGAGAATAATCGCGAGGCGAGGCAGGTCTCGCAGCATATCGGGCTCCATGGGTTTGTTGTCGTCACGAAACTAGACGCCGTCGGGTGTGATCGCCAGAAAAAACAAGCCTCGGCAACGTGTTTTCGCAAGAATATAAACGCAAAAACAGGGATAAACCCGCATTCCCCCTGGCCATGAGCCGGAGTCTGCCGGTCATCCTGCCTCTTAGGCGCTCAGCGCCAAATTCTTCCCCCGCTTGCGGGGGAAGTGGACCGAGGCGTGAGCATCGGGCCGATGGGGGCTGACCCCCTCCGCCCCTCCGGGGCACCTCCCCCGTAAACGGGGGTGGATGCTAATACACCACATCAATGATCGCCTGCCGGCATTGGGCGCGGCCGCTGGCCGCATCATCCCAGCAATGGTCGAAGACCAGGGAGTGACCGTCCGCATCTTCGCGGGAAATCACGCCGATATTATAGATCCGGCTGCAGGCGCCTCGCGGCGGCTCGGCGCAATAGGCGGACTCCATGATGTCAAAGGCGGCATCACCGCCACGATCATAGCTCATCCAGCGTAGCTCACCCGCCGAGAGGCGCGGATCATTGGCGATACCCTCGCTGACCTGGCCCTCCATCATCTCGACCATCCAGCAATCATAAAGCGCACCATCAGGCCCGGCTTCACAGCCCTCGACCTGAAGGCCCACCACCGCATCGCGGCAATAGGTTTCACC
>JAAEZM010000001.1:0-1446 GCA_018222865.1 Alphaproteobacteria bacterium | reverse complement strand
CGCGCACCATGGACCGCGGCTGCACCGCCCGCGAAGTGAAGGCCGACCACCACGGCGCGGCAAAGGGTCTCACCGGCCTGCTCATCATTCCAGCACATGGACCCGGCGATCTCGGCCGGATTGGTGAAGACATAATCGCACGGGCCATCGCCGCAGACCTCGGCGCGCGCGCGGGCGATCGCGTCATCGGCCGCATCGCCGTCCAGCGCGATGAGCTGGCGCGGCTGCGTCTCGGTGGTGACAGGGTCGGCTGGCTGGATCGGCGCCGTCTGGATGAGCGCGGCCATGAAGAGGCCGGCTCCGATGTTTGCGGCCAGTAAAAGAGACTGGATCATTGGCTTCCCCCGATTGTCCAGCGACAAGCCTATCGGTCACGCGTCCACAAGGCACGCGAATTGTCGCTTGTGTCGGCTTCGTCTGCGGACGGCGAGGGGCTGGCTTATGGTGCGGTCTCTCCGCGCATCTGCGCCAGGCTGGCCTGGACCGGGGGCAGGGCGAGGAAATAGCTGGCTGCTCGGTCTTGCGGGTCGAGCCATTCAAGCAGGGTGAAAATCGCCCCCATACTATTGCCGCCATTGCCGAAGATCACATAACCGTCCTGGCCGGCCGTATCGAAATAGGCGAAGGCGTTTTCGCCCCAGTCTGACCCGCCATGATGGATCACGGTCGTGTCCTCATAGGCATAGACCGCCCAGCCCAGGCTATAGCCGGTGGTGGTGGGGCAGTTTTCTGCCGGTTCGATAAAGCAGGGGGCTTGCTCATCCGTGTTGGAGATGATGGCGCGGCGGGCGGTGGACAGGTCATCGCGGCGGGCTTCATCCGCCATGATGGCCATCAGGAAGTCGGTATAATCCTCCAGGGTGGTGAAGAGATTATCGGCTGAATTGGGCGGGAAGGCGAACCGGTCAGGCTCGCCATAAACGCCATCGGCATCCATCGGGGTGGCGCGGTTGGGGCCCTCGGCGGCCGTCGCGCCGAGATGCATATTCTCCAGCCCCATCGGGTCAAACACATATGTATCGACCAGGCTGGCGAAATCGCTGTCCATGCGGGCGGCCAGGAAGGCGACCAGCATTTCAAACGCCTCACCGGAATAGGTGAAGCCGCTGCCCGGATCCTGGACGAAGGCGAGCTCGAAATTCTCGTATTGATAAGCCCAGTTCAAAAGGCCCGACTGGTGGGAGAGGATGATGCGCGGGGTGAGGTCATTATAGCGCGGATCCTCGGCAAGATCGGGGTGGATATATTCGCTGGCGATGGGTTCATCGAGGGAGATATGGCCGGCATCGGCCAGGCGCAGGGTCAGCTCTGCAGTGATGGTTTTGGTGATGGAGCCGGTATTGAACAGCGTGTCGGCGGAGGCCGGAATGCCCGGACCCTGCTCGCCGGTATAATGCGTCCAGCTGAGTTGGCCGTTTTCAATACGCGCCATGGCGAGACCGGCGC
>JAAEZM010000023.1 GCA_018222865.1 Alphaproteobacteria bacterium | reverse complement strand
CAACGTGACCAATCGTACCAATGTTCGCGTGCGGCTTTGTGCGCTCAAACTTTTCTTTAGCCATCGATCTCTCTCCGAAATCTCGTCTGTGTATCTAGCCGAGAGGCCCGCTTATGCGGACTTCTCAATGATTTCCTGCTCAACCGCTTTCGGCACTGCCTCATAGTGGTCGAACTGCATGGTGAATTGGGCACGGCCCTGGGTGGCGGAACGCAGATTGTTCACGTAGCCAAACATATTGGCCAGCGGAACCATCGCATTCACAACCGTCGCGTTACCGCGCATCTCCTGACCAGCAATCTGGCCACGGCGAGAATTGAGGTCACCGATAACACCACCGGTGTACTCGTCCGGCGTCACGACCTCGACCTTCATGATCGGCTCGAGCAGCTTCGGAGCACATTCATGCTTGGCCTCACGGAAGGCAGCACGACCCGCGATCTCGAAGGCCAGAACGGAGGAGTCAACATCGTGGTAAGCACCATCAACGAGCGTCGCCTTGACGTCGATGACCGGGAAGCCTGCGATCAGACCGCCATCCATAACGGACTTGAGGCCCTTCTCGACACCCGGGATATATTCCTTCGGCACCGAACCACCAACGATCTTGGAGTCGAACTCGAAACCGGCACCGGTTTCGTTCGGCTCGAACTCGATCTTGACGCGGGCGAACTGACCAGAACCACCAGACTGCTTCTTGTGGGTGTAATCCACCGTACCCGCCTGGGAGATACTCTCGCGGTAAGCAACCTGCGGCGCACCGATATTCGCCTCAACCTTGAACTCACGCTTCATGCGATCGACAAGGATGTCGAGGTGAAGCTCGCCCATGCCGGCAATGATCGTCTGACCAGATTCTTCGTCAGACTTCATGCGGAAGGACGGGTCCTCAGCCGCCAGACGCTGCAGCGCAACGCCGAGCTTTTCCTGGTCGCCCTTGGACTTCGGCTCAATCGCCAGCTCGATCACCGGATCAGGGAACTCCATACGCTCCAGAATAACCGGCTTGAGCGGATCAGAGAGCGTGTCACCCGTCGTGGTGTCTTTCAGACCCGCGATAGCAACAATGTCACCAGCAAAGCATTCCTTGATGTCTTCGCGCTCAGAGGAGTGCATCAGCAGCATACGACCGATACGCTCTTTCTTTTCCTTCACCGTGTTCAGCAGAGACGTACCCGTCTCCAGGTGACCGGAATACATGCGTGCGAAGGTCAAAGAACCAACGAACGGGTCGTTCATGATCTTGAAGGCCAGCAAAGAGGTCGGCTCGTCATCCGACGCCTTACGCGTGATCTCTTCCCCGGTCTTGACGTCGATACCCTTGATCGCCGGGATTTCGACCGGAGACGGCAGGAAATCCACAACGGCGTCGAGCAGCGGCTGGACACCCTTGTTCTTGAACGCCGTACCGCAAAGCATCGGAACGAAGGCCAGGTTGATGCAGCCCTTGCGGATCAGCTCTTTCAGCTTTTCCTCGGAAGGCTCTTCGCCTTCGAGGTAAGCCTCCATAGCCTCCTCGTCTTGCTCAACAGCCGTCTCGACGAGCTTCTCGCGCCACTCGGCCGCCTTGTCAGCAAGCTCCGGACGGATGTCTTTCTCGTCCCAGGTCGCACCGAGATCCTCACCGTGCCAGACAAGCTCTTTCATCTTGACCAGATCGATAAGACCTTCGAACTCGTTCTCAGACCCGATCGGCAGCTGGACCGGAAGCGGGTTGGAACCGAGGCGGTCTTCAACCATGTCGACGCACTGATAGAAGTCAGCACCGAGCTTATCCATCTTGTTGACGAAGATCATGCGCGGTACTTCGTACTTGTCCGCCTGACGCCAAACCGTCTCGGTCTGAGGCTCAACACCGGCATTGGCATCGAGGCAGCAAACCGCGCCATCAAGCACGCGCAGCGAACGCTCAACCTCAATGGTGAAGTCGACGTGGCCGGGCGTGTCGATGATGTTCAGACGCTTGTCGTTCCAGAAACAGGTCGTCGCAGCGGACGTGATCGTGATGCCACGCTCCTGCTCCTGCTCCATCCAGTCCATGGTCGCAGCACCATCGTGCACTTCACCGATCTTATGAGATTTACCGGTGTAGTAGAGGATGCGCTCAGTCGTCGTCGTCTTGCCAGCATCGATGTGAGCCATGATGCCGAAGTTACGATAATCCTCGATTTTATATTCGCGGGCCATTGTCGGGGTCCTGTTGCGATCTGTAAGCCGTTACCAGCGATAGTGAGCGAACGCGCGGTTCGCCTCAGCCATACGGTGAGTGTCCTCACGCTTCTTGACAGCGACACCGCGATTGGCGGCAGCATCCATCAGTTCAGCAGCAAGACGCTCACGCATCGTGTTTTCATTGCGACCACGAGCGGCAGCCGTCAGCCAACGGATGGCCAGCGCCTTTTTGCGGTCCGAACGAACCTCGACCGGCACCTGATAGGTCGCACCACCAACACGGCGGGAGCGAACCTCAACCTCAGGCGAGACGTTCTCGAGGGCATCGTGGAAGACGCGAACAGGTTCGCGCTTCAGCTTATCCTCAACGATGTCCAGCGCACCGTAGACGATGCGCTCTGCAACGGACTTCTTACCGTCGAGCATGATGTAGTTCATGAATTTTGTGAGATCACGATCACCGAATTTCGGGTCCGGGTGAATCTCACGTTTCTCTGCGCGGTGACGACGCGACATGACCGTCTCCCTTACTTCGGACGCTTAGCGCCGTACTTCGAACGACGCTGCTTACGATCCTTGACGCCCTGGGTATCCAGAACGCCGCGAAGGATGTGATAACGAACACCCGGGAGGTCCTTCACACGACCGCCGCGAATAAGCACGACAGAGTGTTCCTGAAGATTGTGACCCTCACCCGGGATATAGGACACAACTTCATATCCATTGGTCAGACGCACTTTCGCGACCTTCCGGAGAGCCGAGTTCGGCTTCTTCGGGGTCGTCGTATAAACGCGCGTGCAAACGCCGCGGCGCTGAGGGCAGGCTTCCAGGGCCGGCACCTTGTTACGCTTCGGCTTGTCTTTTCGCGGCTTGCGAATGAGCTGGTTGATTGTCGGCATCCCGCTCTAATCCGTTTCTTATCTCAATAGCGACACCCCTCAGCGCGTTTTCGGGCGCTGCTGGGTGCAAATAACGGCTCCGTCGTTCGAGCATAAAGCCCGCGCGGCGGAACCCGTGGTTTTTTACGTTACGGTGAGCGACGTTTAACCCGATGGGTTACGGCCCGCCCTGAAAACGAGCGCGGAAACTACGCATGCGACTCGCAAACGTCAAGCACCGGTACAGACTTTTTCTGCGATGCTTATGGTTAAGCCGGGCCCTGACAAAAAAAGGCCGCCGGCAATGCGGCGACCTTTCCTTGTAAATCAGGCGATTTAAGCCTTATTGGGCAGCGTCTCCACCGGCCGCTTCAGCTTCAGCAGCCTCGGCGATTTCCGCCGGCAGGCCTTCTGCTTCAACTGCAGCTTCACGCTCTGCCAGCATGACGTCGTCACGATCATCAGCCAGCTTCTGGTACTGACGCATCATAGAGCCGGTACCCGCCGGAATCAGGCGGCCCACGATGACGTTCTCCTTGAGACCTTCCAGCGTGTCTTCCTTACCCTGGACTGCAGCCTCAGTGAGGACGCGTGTGGTCTCCTGGAAGGAGGCCGCCGAGATGAAGGAGCGGGTCTGCAGCGAGGCTTTGGTAATACCCAGCAGAACCGGATCGCCGGAGGACGGACGCTTGCCCGCGGCCTCAAGCGCTTCATTGGTTTCCAGATACTCAATCTTGTCGACCTGCTCGCCCGCAAGGAAGGAGCTGTCGCCAGGATCGCGGATCTCGATCTTCTGAAGCATCTGACGAACAATCGTCTCGATGTGCTTGTCGTTAATCGGAACACCCTGCAAACGGTAGACTTCCTGAATCTCATTGATCAGGTAATCCGCCAGTGCCGGAACGCCCAGGATCGCCAGAATATCATGCGGTGCCGGGTGACCATCGAGCAGGTATTCGCCCTTCTGGATGATGTCGCCTTCCTGAACCGTCAGGTGCTTGCCCTTTGGTACCAGATATTCGACGCGACCGTCTTCCGGATTTTCCTCCGGCACGATGGCGATACGACGCTTATTTTTGTAGTCGCGACCAAATTCAACGCGCCCTGTAATCTCCGCAATAACCGCGTGATCTTTCGGACGGCGGGCTTCGAAGAGCTCGGCAACACGCGGCAGACCACCGGTAATGTCACGCGTCTTCGCACCTTCGGTCGGGATACGCGCAATCACGTCACCCGGGCGGATTTCATCACCGTCATTGACGGAGAGAATTGCGCCCACCGCCAGCATGTAGCTCGCGGTCGATCCGGAGGCGAGCTTGATGGGATCACCATTCTCGTCCTGGACAACCAGGGCCGGCTGAATGGAGCTTGCCTTGGAGCCGGTGCGCCAGTCGATGATCACCTTGGAGGAGATACCGGTGGCTTCATCGGTTTCGTCCTTCACGGAGACGCCGTCAGTGATGTCAACGAAGCGGACCTTACCACCGACTTCCGACACGATCGGAGCGGTGTAGGGGTCCCACTCGGCCAAGCGCTGACCGCGCTCGGCGGAATCGCCTTCCTTGACACGCAGCTTGGTACCATAGCCCAGCTTGTGCGCCTCGCGTTCCTTGCCTTCGCCATCAACAATGGTGACCTGCATATTACGGCTCATGACGATGAGGTCGCCATCCGCATTGGTCACAGTGGACGGGTTCTTGAAGGCAATCTTACCTTCATTGGTGGCTTCAACGAAGGACTGCTCAGAGACCTGCGCCGTACCGCCAATGTGGAAGGTCCGCATGGTCAGCTGGGTACCCGGCTCACCAATGGATTGCGCTGCGATAACACCGACCGCTTCACCGATATTCACCCGCGTACCGCGCGCCAGGTCACGACCATAACAGGTCGCACAGACACCAACACGGGTCTCACAGGTCAGCGGCGAACGCGCGCGAACACTGACAACACCAGCGGTATCGATCTCGGTGGCCAGGTCCTCATCTACGTAAGTATCGGGACCACAGATCACCTCGCCCGTCTCCGGGTGCTTGACCTCTTCAGCCGTTGTACGGCCGAGCAGGCGCTGCTCGAGAGACACGATGATGTCACCACCGTCCACAACAGCATCGATCTCGATGCTTTCGGACGTGCCGCAATCTTCTTCGGTGATGATGCAGTCCTGGGCCACATCGACCAGACGACGGGTCAGATAACCGGAGTTCGCGGTTTTCAGAGCCGTATCCGCCAGACCTTTACGCGCACCGTGAGTCGAGTTGAAGTATTCAAGGACGGTCAGGCCTTCCTTGAAGTTCGACACGATCGGCGTCTCGATGATCTCGCCCGACGGCTTGGCCATCAGCCCCCGCATCCCCGCCAGCTGCTTCATCTGGTTCTTGGAACCCCGCGCGCCGGAGTGAGCCATCATATAGACCGAGTTGACCTCGGAGGTGCGGCCGTCTTCATCGACAGAGGTCTTAGCGATCTCGTCCATCATGGCGTCAGCCACGTTGTCCGTACACTTCGCCCAAGCGTCGACGACCTTGTTATACTTCTCACCCTTGGTGATCAGACCATCGACATACTGCTGCTCGTAATCGGAAACGAGATCACGGGTCGCGCCAACGAGGTCTTTCTTCGCGTCCGGAATGAGCATGTCATCCTTACCGAAGGAGATACCGGCCTTGGCCGCTTCCTTGAACCCAAGGCCCATGATCTGGTCACAGAAGATGACCGTCGCCTTCTGTCCGCAGTGGCGGTAGACGGTGTCGATCAGGCTACCAATGGCCTTCTTGATCAAAAGCTCGGAGACCAGGGCCGGCTGGATCTTCTCATGACGCGGAAGCAGATCGATGATCATCTTCCGACCCGGCGTGGTTTCGATGACCTTCGTCACCTGCTCGCCGTTTTCGTCAATACCTTCCCAACGGGCCTTGATCTTGGAATGCAGGGTCACGACACCCGCTTCCAGAGCCGCTTCCATCTCCGCACGCGTCGCAAAGGCCATGCCCTCGCCCGGCTCATTGTCCTTGATGATAGAGAGGTAGTAGAGACCGAGAACGATATCCTGAGACGGAACGATAATCGGCTTACCATTGGCCGGCGACAGGATGTTGTTGGTGGACATCATCAGCGTCCGCGCTTCCAGCTGGGCTTCCAGCGAGAGCGGGACGTGAACAGCCATTTGGTCACCGTCGAAGTCGGCGTTGAACGCCGCACAGACCAGCGGGTGCAGCTGGATAGCCTTACCTTCGATCAGCTTCGGCTCAAACGCCTGGATCCCCAGACGGTGAAGCGTCGGCGCGCGGTTGAGCATGACCGGGTGTTCGCGGATGACCTCATCGAGAACATCCCAAACCTCGGGCCGCTCTTTCTCGACCAGCTTCTTCGACTGTTTGACAGTGCCGGAAAGCCCCTTGGCGTCGAGGCGCGCATAGATGAACGGCTTGAAGAGCTCAAGCGCCATCTTTTTCGGCAAACCACATTCATGCAGTTTCAGGTCCGGACCCACGACGATCACGGAACGGCCAGAATAGTCAACGCGCTTACCCAGAAGGTTCTGACGGAAACGCCCCTGCTTACCCTTGAGCATGTCGGACAGCGACTTCAGCGGACGCTTATTAGCTCCCGTAATGACGCGGCCGCGACGGCCATTATCGAACAGCGCGTCCACAGATTCCTGCAACATCCGCTTCTCGTTCCGGATGATGATATCCGGAGCGCGCAGCTCGATGAGGCGCTTGAGGCGGTTATTACGGTTGATGACGCGGCGATAGAGATCATTCAGGTCAGACGTCGCGAAACGGCCGCCGTCCAGCGGGACAAGCGGGCGCAATTCCGGCGGGATGACCGGGATGACCGTCATGATCATCCACTCCGGACGGTTGTCGGAGTTGATGAAGTTCTCGAGCAGCTTGAGACGCTTGGCGTATTTCTTGAGCTTGAGCTCAGAGCCCGTCTCTTTCATATCCTCGCGGATTTTCTCGCACTCTTTCTCCATATCCATATTGATAAGGATTTCGCGTACGGCTTCCGCGCCGATGCCGGCCGTGAAGGCGTCTTCGCCATACTCGTCCTGCGCATCCATGAATTCTTCTTCGGAGAGAAGCTGGAACGGCTGGAGCGGAGTGAGGCCCGGCTCGATAACGACATAGCTCTCGAAGTAGAGAACGCGCTCAACATCCTTCAGCGCCATGTCCAGGATCATCGCGATACGCGATGGCAGGGACTTCAGGAACCAGATGTGGGCGACCGGAGCGGCCAGCTCGATATGGCCCATACGCTCGCGACGCACGCGAGCCAGGGTCACTTCAACGCCACACTTCTCACAGACAATGCCTTTGTACTTGATGCGCTTATACTTGCCGCACAAGCACTCATAGTCCTTCACCGGGCCGAAGATCCGGGCACAGAACAGACCGTCCCGCTCCGGCTTGAAGGTCCGGTAGTTGATGGTTTCGGGCTTTTTCACTTCGCCGAAGGACCAGGAGAGGATTTTCTCCGGGCTTGCCAGCGCAATACGGATCCGGTCGAAGGACGGGCCTTCTGCTGCCGGATTGAAGATGTTCATGACGTCGTGATTCATGTCATCGCTCCCAAAAAGGGTGTGCGGGAGGCCGTCGCCTCCCGCTAAAAAAGGTTTCGCTTAGCCGTTCTTGAGTTCGACATTCAGGCCGAGCGAACGCATCTCTTTGACCAGTACGTTGAAGCTTTCCGGAACGCCCGCTTCGAAGGTGTCATCGCCGCGAACAATGGCCTCATAGACCTTCGTCCGGCCGGCAACATCGTCCGATTTCACCGTCAGCATTTCCTGCAGGGTGTAAGCGGCGCCGTAAGCCTCAAGTGCCCAGACTTCCATCTCACCAAAGCGCTGACCACCGAACTGCGCCTTACCGCCCAGCGGCTGCTGGGTGACCAGGGAGTACGGGCCGATGGAACGCGCGTGGATCTTGTCGTCCACCAGGTGGTGCAGCTTGAGCAAGTGCTTCACACCGACCGTGACACGGCGGCGGAAAGGTTCACCCGTCTGGCCATCAAACAGGTTCGACTGACCGGACCGGTCGAAACCAGCACGCTCGAGCATTTCAGCAACATCGGGCTCACGTGCACCGTCGAAAACCGGCGTTGCGATCGGCACACCATTCTTCAGGTTACGCGCGAGTTCAGCCAGGTCGTCCTCGGTTTCCGGCAGCTCATGATCAACGCCATAAGCGTGCTTGAGCTGATCGGTCAGCCGTTCGACATTGCCATCGCGACGATAGGCTTCATAGGCATCACCGATCTGAGCCCCCAGACCTTTACACGCCCAGCCCAGGTGCGTTTCCAGGATCTGACCGACATTCATGCGCGAGGGAACACCGAGCGGGTTGAGGACGATGTCCACCGCTTCACCGTTTTCCAGGAACGGCATGTCCTCGATCGGATTGATCTTCGAAATCACACCCTTGTTGCCGTGACGACCGGCCATCTTGTCACCCGGCTGAAGCTTACGCTTCACGGCAACGAAGACCTTGACCATTTTCATCACGCCCGGCGGCATTTCATCGCCACGCTGGAGCTTATCAACCTTGTCTTCAAAACGACGGTCCAGGCGGGCCTTGGAGTCTTCGTACTGCTTCTGCAGGGCTTCGACTTCGCCCATGGCCTTTTCGTCGTCCAGACCAATACGCCACCACTGGCTGCGCGGCGTTTCATCCAGCGCGTCTGCCGTGACCTCGCCCTTCGCGAAACCGCGCGGACCAGAGACAGCAGACTTGCCCAGGAGAATATCACCAAGACGCTGATAGATGTTGCGCTCAAGAATGTTGAGCTCGTCATCGCGGTCTTTGCCAAGACGTTCAATCTCTTCACGCTCGATCGAAATCGCGCGCTCATCCTTGTCCACACCATGACGGTTGAAGACGCGGACTTCGACGACCGTACCGGTTGCACCGGACGGCATGCGAAGAGAGGTATCGCGGACGTCAGAGGCTTTCTCACCGAAGATGGCGCGCAGGAGTTTCTCCTCCGGCGTCATCGGGCTCTCGCCCTTCGGCGTGACCTTGCCGACCAGGATATCACCCGGACCGACTTCCGCACCGACGGCAACAATGCCCGCCTCATCGAGATTGCGCAGCGCTTCTTCACCCACATTGGGGATGTCGCGCGTGATTTCTTCCGGCCCGAGCTTGGTATCGCGTGCGGCGATCTCGAACTCCTCGAGGTGGATCGAGGTGAAGACATCGTCGCGCACAATGCGCTCGGAGATGAGGATGGAGTCCTCAAAGTTATAGCCGTTCCACGGCATGAAGGCGACGACCACATTCCGGCCGAGTGCCAGATCACCCAGATCTGTCGACGGACCGTCCGCGATGATATCGCCAGCCTTCACAACATCACCCACACGCACGATCGGGCGCTGGTTGATACAGGTGGACTGGTTGGAACGCTGGAACTTCGACAGACGGTAGATATCAACACCCGACTTCGCGGCGTCGAGATCTTCCGTGGCACGAATAACGATACGCGTCGCATCAACCTGTTCGATAACGCCCGCCCGGCGTGCCGCAATCGCAGCCCCGGAGTCGCGCGCCACAACAGCTTCCATGCCGGTTCCGACAAGCGGGGCTTCCGCCTTCACGAGCGGAACGGCCTGACGCTGCATGTTTGAACCCATGAGAGCGCGGTTCGCATCGTCGTTTTCGAGGAAGGGGATCAGCGCCGCAGCGACCGAAACAACCTGTTTCGGTGAAACGTCGATGAAGTCCACTTCTTCGCGCGGAACAAGGGTCACCTCGCCAGCGACACGGCAGTTGACGAATTCATTATCGAGCTCGCCCTGTTCATTGATTGTCGCATTGGCCTGCGCGATCGAATAACGGGATTCCTGCATGGCGGAGAGGTAAAGCACCTCGTCCATCAGCTTGCCGTTTTCAACCTTGCGATACGGGCTTTCGATGAAGCCGTACTTGTTGACGCGAGCATAGGTGGAGAGCGAGTTGATCAGACCGATATTCGGACCTTCCGGCGTTTCAATCGGGCAGATACGGCCATAGTGCGTCGGGTGAACGTCGCGCACCTCAAAGCCAGCCCGCTCACGCGTCAGACCACCCGGCCCAAGCGCTGACAGGCGGCGCTTGTGAGTGACCTCAGACAGCGGGTTGGTCTGGTCCATGAACTGCGACAGCTGCGAAGAGCCGAAGAATTCACGGACAGCAGCGGCTGCCGGCTTTGCATTGACCAGGTCGTGCGGCATGACGGTTTCGATATCAACCGAACCCATACGCTCCTTGATGGCGCGCTCCATACGCAGAAGACCAATGCGGTATTGGTTCTCCATCAGCTCACCGACGGAACGTACGCGGCGATTGCCGAGATTATCGATATCATCGATATCGCCACGGCCATCACGCAGATCAACCAGCGTTTTGAGAACAGCCAAGATGTCTTCGCGACGCAGGGTGCGCATGTCGTCCGGCGCATCCAGGTCCAGGCGCATATTCATCTTCACGCGGCCAACAGCCGAGAGATCATAGCGCTCACCGTCGAAGAACAGCCCCTGGAACATAGCCTCAGCGGTTTCCGGCGTCGGCGGCTCACCCGGTCGCATGACACGGTAGATGTCGACAAGCGCCTGTTCACGGCTGTCATTCTTGTCGGCAGCCAGCGTGGCGCGAACATAAGGGCCAACACCCGTGACCGGGTCGATATCGAGCACGGAAACAGCGTCAACACCGGCTTCCTTGAGCTCATTCAGCAGCTCTTCAGTGATTTCATCGCCGGCCTCGGCAAAGATCTCACCCGTCTGCATATTGACCATGTCTTCGGCCAGGTAGGTGCCAAAGAGATCGGCATCAGCAACCAGCAGGTTCTCGAGGCCTTCATCCGCCATTTTATTGGCAGCGCGCGCAGAGAGCTTCTTGCCCGCTGCGGCCACGATGTCACCGGTCTTTGCGTCAACAAGATCGCGCTGCGGCTTTACACCGCGCCAGCGTTCTTTGACGAAAGGTACCGACCAACCCTTCTTGCCCAGCGAATACTCAACCGAGCCGTAGAAGGTCGACAGGATCTCTTCCTTGTCGAGGCCAAGAGCGTAAAGCAGCGTCGTCGCCGGCAGCTTGCGGCGGCGATCAAGACGCATGTGGACCACGTCCTTGGCATCGAACTCAAAGTCCAGCCAGGAGCCGCGGTACGGAATAATACGGGCGGCAAACAGATATTTGCCTGAGGAGTGGGTCTTGCCGCGGTCATGATCAAAGAAGACGCCCGGCGAACGGTGCATCTGCGAGACGATCACGCGCTCAGTGCCGTTGACGATAAAGGTACCCTTATCGGTCATGAGCGGAATATCGCCCATGTAGACATCTTGCTCTTTGATGTCCTTGACGGAACGCGCACCGGTCTCCTCATCGACATCAAACACGATGAGACGCATTTTGACCTTCAACGGCGCAGCGTAAGTCATGTCCCGCTGCTGGCATTCCTCGGTGTCGAATTTAGGTGCCTCAAACTCATAAGAGACAAAATCCAACACGGCGCGTTCAGCGAAATCCTTAATTGGGAAAACGGACTTGAACACAGCCTGCAATCCGGTGTCCGGACGCTCGCTGGAATGCATGTCTTTCATCAGAAACTGCTCATAGGAGCTTTTCTGAACTTCAATGAGATTCGGCATAGCAACCGCTTCGGGAATGCTACCGAAAGATTTACGAATGCGCTTTTTGCCGGTGAACGACAGACCCATGTCGGCTCCCTTCGCAGACTGCACTGCGCTAAGATGCGGGGACCATCCCCGCGCCCTCACCCCTAGACCAGACGGGCGCCTGGCTTGATGACGCGCTTTCCCGGGGCGACCAGGGGAAACGCCGTAATCCAGAGACGGCGTAACGGACGCGCAGGAAATCCCACGCGCCCGTCAAACCGTTTCAAATCACGCCGCAGCGCGATTACTTAAGCTCGACAGAAGCACCTGCAGCTTCGAGCTTTTCTTTGAGTTCCTCAGCTTCGGCCTTCGGAGCACCTTCCTTGACCGGCTTCGGAGCGCCTTCAACCAGTTCCTTGGCTTCTTTGAGGCCAAGACCGGTGATTGCGCGGACTTCTTTAATCACGTTGATTTTCTTGTCGCCAGCAGCGGTCAGAACAACGTCAAATTCGTCCTTCTCAGCAGCAGCCTCGCCACCAGCGTCGCCGCCGCCAGCCGGGCCAGCAACTGCTACAGCAGCAGCAGCCTTGATGCCTTTTTCTTCGAGAAGGTCGTTGAGTTCTTTAGCTTCCATGATGGTGAGGCTAAGAAGTTCTTCGCAGAGTTTAGCTACATCAGCCATTTTGTAAGTTCCTTAAAGTCGTAGTCGTGTCAGTTCGATAGAAAGCGGAGAATGACGTTAGGCGTCTGCCTTTTCGCGGATGACCTCGATCGCCCCTGCAAGACCTTGAGACGGCGCCATGAGACGCTGACCGATCTGGGACGCCTGGCCGAGCAGACGGGCGGCGATGCCACCGATAAGCTCTTCGCGAGACGGCATTTTGGAGAGCGTTTCAACACCAGGGGCGTCGAAAACCTCTTCTTCCATGAAACCACCGAGGATGATGAACTTGTCATTATCCTTAGCGTAGTTCACGACCACCTTTGGCGCCGACACGAAGTCTTCCGAGTAAGCGATGCCAACCGGACCCGTAAACAGGTCGGCTGCACCCTCACCCGGCTTGCCCTTCAGAGCGATTTTAGCCAGGCGGTTGCGAACAACCTTGAACGTTCCACCAACCTCACGGAGCTTGGTGCGCAGTTCCGTCATTTCCGCAACGGTCATCCCAGAGTAATGGGCCATGACCACGGATCCGCTTGCGTCGAAGATGCCAGACAGCTCTTCTACGGAAGCTTCTTTTTGAGTGCGATCCATTGCGGACTCCCTGCTTGGCCTACCCACCATGGGCAGACCGGTGAAAACACCCCTGCACATCACCCGCGAACGGGATCGATCCAGCGATGCATTCCTGTCCCAGGGCTCGAACCGACAAGACCCTAACCAAGGTCACATCGATCTCGCTCTGTCTCACACAGGGCCTTTAATGTTTAAGACCGGCTACAAGAACCGGTCCCCTGTGATCTCGGACAGGTTGGCCAGCGAAAGCGCACCGAAATGCGCTCAAACAGGCCGACCAGCCCGGCTGGATATATCCAACCGGGCCAAAACTCAATGGCCTATGCAGAAATAGCGTCAGCCGTGTCGATCTTTACGCCCGGCCCCATGGTAGAGGACAGAGCGATGCGCTTGACATAAGTGCCTTTAGCGCCAGTCGGTTTTGCTTTTACGACGGCGTCGATAAGCGCCTGTGCGTTTTGAGCAATTGCCTCGTCGGTGAAGGATGCCTTACCGATACCAGCGTGGACAATACCCGCCTTCTCGACGCGGAACTCCACGGCACCGCCCTTGGAATCCTCAACAGCCTTCGTGACGTCCATCGTCACCGTGCCGACTTTCGGGTTCGGCATCATACCGCGCGGGCCCAGGATCTTACCCAGACGACCTACGATCGGCATCATGTCCGGCGTCGCGATGACTTTGTCGAAGTCAATATTGCCTGCCTGGACCTGCTCCATGAGGTCTTCGGCACCCACAACGTCCGCTCCGGCCTTCGTCGCTTCTTCAGCCTTGGGGCCACGAGCGAAAACTGCGACACGAACGGAACGACCGGTGCCATTCGGCAGGGTGCATACGCCACGAACCATCTGATCAGCGTGACGCGGATCGACACCGAGGTTCATGGACAGTTCGATGGTCTCATCAAACTTGGCCGTCGCGTTGGCTTTAACCAGCTTGGCAGCTTCAGCAAGGGGATAGACTGCGTCGCGGTCAATCGTCGCGCGCGCAGCAGAGGTACGCTTTCCGAGTTTAGCCATCGTCTTACTCCGTCACCTCGATGCCCATGGACCGGGCGGAACCTTCGATGATCTTTGTTGCCTGATCGAGATCATTGGCATTGAGATCGGCGAACTTCGCCTCGGCAATCTCACGGCACTGCGCCTTGGTCACCGAACCAGCGACAGCCTGACTTGGGGTCTGGCTACCTTTTTGGATCTTTGCCGCCTTCTTCAGATAGAAGCTGGCGGGCGGCGTCGCGATGACGAAGGTGAAGGACTTGTCGTTGAAGACCGTGATGGTGGTCGGGATCGGCATCCCTTTTTCCATCTCCTGGGTCTTCGCATTGAAGGCCTTACAAAATTCCATGATGTTCACACCGCGCTGACCCAGTGCTGGGCCGATCGGCGGGGACGGGTTTGCAGCGCCAGCAGGCACTTGCAGCTTGATATAGCCGTCAATCTTCTTGGCCATGTTCCCACTCCATTACAGAGGCACGCCCATCGCGCCCCTTAGGGGTTTGCGGTACGGCCCGGCATGGTCTTTTCGCCGGCACCTCCCGCAGATCAACGCATCAGGCCGTTTTCTCGACCTGTGCGTATTCCAGCTCGACCGGGGTAGCCCGGCCGAAAATATTGATTGCCACTTTCAGGCGGGCATTCTCATCGTCCACTTCTTCGACAACGCCGTTGAAGCTCTGGAAGTGGCCGTCGATGACATTGACGGTCTCGCCAATTTCATAGCTGACGGTCGGACGCGGACGCTCGGCATCCTCTTCCATCTGACCGAGAATGCGCTTCACTTCGCGTTCGGAAACCGGAATCGGCTTCTTGCCGGAGCCAAGAAAGCCAGTGACTTTCGGCGTCGACGTCACGAGGTGATAGGCCTGATCTGTCATATCCATCTTCACCAGGACATAACCCGGGAAGTATTTGCGCTCGGCATTGACCTTGCGCCCTTTGCGGACCTCAACAACCTCTTCGGTCGGAACGAGAACTTCTTCGAATTTGTCCTCAAGCCCCTGTTGAACCGCTTCAGCCTTGATCGCCTCTGCCACCTTCTTTTCGAAGTTGGAATAGGCGTGCACGATATACCACTTGGCAGACATACAGCCCTCCCTTAACCCAGCGAAAGCAGGAAGTTGATCACGATCGTAATCAGTGAATCGACACCCCAGAAGAAGAACATGGCGATCAACGTCAGGACGAGCACCATGAGCGTCGACACCCAGGTTTCATTCCAGGTTGTCCAGGTTACCTTACGGGCCTCTTTAACCACCTGGTCGAGGTATTGGAACGGGCCCACGCGCTTTTTCTTCGCGCCACCCGCATTCGCCCCGCTCAGGGATTTATCGTTTCCGTTCCGCGTCATTCGTACTCATCTGGCCCTTAAGGGCCGCCAATTCAATCGCTTCGGCAGCAAAATGTTTCCGCGAGGCTGGCAGGGGCGGAGGGACTCGAACCCACGGCCCTCGGTTTTGGAGACCGATGCTCTACCAACTGAGCTACACCCCTAAATCAGCGCACACGAAGCCTGCTGACGAAAGCGTTCGATTAAGAAGGATGGGCTTCTACACCGGGTTTGTCGGAATGGGAACAGGAGATAGAGAAAAAAAGCAATCGAAATGCAGGCGTATCTGCCGCACCGCGCACCATCCCCTGCCCTGACAAGTCTCAACTCGGCCGTTTATTGACCGCCAGGTGCCAGGCAGACGGCTCCTGATCACCGCTTAGAACGAACTCCGAGAGCGCAAGACGGGCCAATGCCTCAGCATCCAGCGGCTCGAATACCTTGAGAAGATCAGACCGCGACCGGGACGCCTCGATCATACTCCTCATCCGCGCGATATAGGCGTCAACTTCGCTGTCCTGATGCGCCAGCCAGCCCAACGCCTCCTCTGGCCGGTACGCCTCCCGGCGCTGCCACAGCGTCCGGGCATCGCTCAACAGGCGAAGCAGAAAGTCGCGCGCCGGACAGTCAACTGCCTGACGCTGCCAATCCAGCTCTTGGTGAAGGCTGACGGCCATATCACCACTCTCAGCGGCATCGAGGAATGCCGCACGCATGCGCGGGAGGAGCTCCGTCTCGCGAGCATGTTCCAGACAGTCCAGATTATCCTGGCATTCGCGCGCAATGGGGCCGCCTTTGACATGGATAAGAGCGATCAGCCAACCGCCCGGGGCGACAAGCCTCAACGCCTCGCGCAACGCTTCGCGGCCGGCATATTCAATCCCGTACTGGCTGGTGACCAGATCAAAAGCCCCGTCCTTATAGGGCAGACGGGCGCCAGACGCGACGAGCGGGGTTATTTTCACCGCATCGCTACGCTCAGACGCCATGCGGACAGCGGCTTCAGACACATCCATAACATGCTGCTCGCACACGTGATCCGCGCCAATCCGGGACCGAATGGACTGACTCACAAGACCACTTCCACAGGCCAGGTCAATGTGGCTCTGCGCTTGCCCGTCCATGATGAAATTCTGTCCGATCTCGCCCCAGAAGGCCTCATAGGACTGGCCGCGGGCATTCGAGCGCACCGCCGCGTCGCCAGAGCCGCTGCTTTGCCAATAGGTTGACCAGGCTTGAGCTTCCATTTCCGGCCTCCTCAGGCAGGCTTGATGTCGAGGGCGATCGTCAACCGCTCGCCCGACTGGATGGGCACCGTCCCATGCCAGAGATAACTGGGAAAGAGGGTCAGCTGACCGGGCACCGGCTCGACATAATCATGGGGCGCAAGGCCTTCTACCGGGAAAGGCGGCTCGCCAAATTTAAGCCAGCCCTCACGCTGTTTGGATCCGGCCACCTGTTCTGGAACCGAGACATAATAGACCGAACTGATCCAGCCTTCAGGATGGACATGATTGACATGGCGCCCGCCGGGACCCAGCCGGACCGACCACGCCCCCTGGATTTCTGTCGTCGCCGGGATCGCTCCGGTCAAGGGATGCCCCGCCTCTTGTGTCAGCCCCTCGCGGTATTCGGCCACCGCGTCGCGCAGCTGGGCGAAAAAGGCGAGGATCTCCGGGTCTTCGCGGAAGCGCAGATCCGAGGGCGTTTGAACGCCGGAGCGCAAAGACTGGTCCAAAGGCGCAGCAGCGAAGGCATGCAGACGGCGTAAACACTCCGCAAGTGATTGATTGAATTCTTCAATGCTGGAGTAGCCAGCCGGCGGCTCGATCGCAAAAGTCCGCACGAAGCTGTCCATATAGACCAGGCGGGCATAATCGGCATCACGCCCCTCAATCCGCGCCAGGCTGGCTTCCATTCCCACCCAGAACCGGTCTTGCGGCATTGCGATGCGAGCCGCCTGGATAAGCTCGCGAACACGCCCGGGCGCGCCCGCCATCAGCCCGGCGCGGCTCCGATTGCCGAACAGGGAAAACTCATCGGGGAAATCGCTCTCGGCACGCTGCGCGAGCGCCCAGGCCGCGCCTGTTTGTTCCGCCTCGATTTCCACATGCATGGACCGCTCAAGCTGCCAGGGCGTCGGCCCGTATTGATCAAGCGCTTTTTGGAGCACAAACCGCGCCCGGTCGAACTCCTCCATCTGCACCATGACATTCACATAGGCGATATAGACTGCCGGTGCTCCGCCCGACGCATTAATCGCCATATCATAGAGCGGTTGGATCTGATCCCCCTGATCGGTCATCCAGTAGAGCTGAGCGGCACCATGAAGCGCATCACTATGGGTGGGGTCACGCGAGAGAACCGACTGGAGTGCGCCAAAGGCCTCTTCAATGCGGCCCATGCGTGCCAGCGCCGTGAAACGGGGATAATGCGCTTCCGCCACGCCCTGAGCGGCCAGCGCATTCAAACGGGTCAAAGCGGCCTCCCACTCACCCTGATCAAGCCGACACAGCGCTTCGCCGAACGCAATGCGTGGATTTCCGGGCGCCTTGCGCGCCAGCGCACCATAGCGCTTCAACGCTTCGGCCGGCTGGCCATGAGCCTGCAAGGCCTGCGCATAAACCAGCTCGGCCGCCGGCTCCAAGAGAAAGGGCTCCAGAACCGCCAAGGCTTTTTCAGACGCTTTCTGGCGCACCCAAATCCGTCCCAGATTAATCGCCGGCGAGGATGAGGCCGGCATCAGCTGTCTGGCTTTTTCCAAAGCTTCAATCGCTTCATCCGTGCGGGCGAGCGAGTCTAGCAACAGGCCCAGCGTGTTCCAGGCATCGCCGGCTTGGGGGTTAAGCTCAACAGCTTTGCGCAAATAGGTTTCGGCAAGATCGGGGCGTTTTGAAGCCCGCGCCACCACGCCGGAAATACGCCAGACATCGGCCTGCCGCCCCTCTGCCTTGCGAAGCGTGGCCAAAATGGTCTCTGCGTCCACCAGACGCCCTGCCTGAAACGCCGCGATCGCTTGTTGCAGACTGGCTTGCTGGCTCATCGCATCCTCCCTCACCCGGTTTTTCATAATAAAGGGCAATGCGGCGCCGACTGTCTACTCATCTGAAACAGTGGACAAAAAGAAAGAGGCGGCCCCAAAGGGACCGCCTCCAACTTTACGAAGTTCTGGTGAACTTAGTAACGCGCCGTCAGGCCGAAGAAGAACTGGCGACCATACGGATCGTAGGTTGCCGGCCAGGTGTTAGCCTGCTCGGACTGCGGGCCGTCGCCGAGAAGCGGCGGCTCTTGTTCGAAGACGTTACGGATACCGCCATAAACCATCCAGTTGTCAGTCAGCTGGTAGTTCATGTTCAGGTCGAAGTAATCGAAGGAGTCGATCGACGTAACATCCAGGCCTGCAGCGTAACCGCCGTAGAACTGGGTCTGAACGTCGGTCATCTCGCCGATGTGCGACCAGCGGACCGTCGTGGTCAGCGGACCGTAGAACCAAGAACCCGTAGCGAGGAACTTGTTCTCCGGCGTCGGCTCACCACAGTCAGCGCCGTAGAAGCCCTTACACTCGATGACACCGAGAGACGGGGTCGGCTGGAAGGAGTTGGTTTCCAGACGCGTACCGTTCATGGCCAGACGGAAAGAACCGAAGTTCCAGTCCGGGTTGATGTCATAGCTGAAGCCATAGTCGAAGCCTTCAACGAAGAGACCCGTCTGGTTCTCGGTCGTCAGAGCATCGATCGTGCCGTTACCATTGGTGTCGACACCAGCACGCTCACCAAAGAGGGAGAGAGCGCCGTTACCGCTACGCTCGGTCAGAGCACAGGCAGCAGCGTTACCGTTGATGGCACAGTCGTTGACGATCTGCTGAGCGGTAGCACCACCCAGAGCGTTGGCGATCTCGATGTCGAAGTAATCGAGGGTCAGGGTCAGACCGTCGATGAAGGACGGAGACCACTGAACGCCGAGCGTCAGGGTATCAGCTTCTTCAGCTTCCAGGTTCGTAGCACCACGGAAGACCGCTTCAACCTGAGAGTTGAGCTGCGGAACACCAGGGTTCATTTCAGCAGCTGCGATACCTTCAAGGTTGATACAGTTCTGGGTGACTGCAGCCTGCTGAGTGGTGTCAAGCAGGTTGAACGCACCATTGCCGCCGTCAGAACACGGATCCTGAACACCCGGGAAGCCGTTCGAGTCAGACTGGAACAGGTTACCGATGGACGGAGCACGAACAGCGCGCTGGAACTGAGCCCGCAAACGGACAGAGTCAACCGGAACCCACTCACCGCCGAAGAAGTACGATTCAACCGTACCAACGGAGGAGTAGTCAGAGTAACGGTAACCAGCGTTGATGCCGACATATTCAGCGAACTCAGCGCCTTCGATCAGCGGCATTTGTGCTTCGCCGAAGACTTCGTACACGTCGTAAGAACCTTCGATGAAGGTGGACTGGTTGAAGCCCATGACGTCCGGGCCAAGCACGGAGTCAGGAATACGACGGACATACTCTTCACGGTATTCAGCACCGAGAACAACAGCCAGCGGAGCAGAAGCCATCGGAGACTGGAACTGGGTCAGCTCACCAGACGTCGTAGCGACGACAGAGGTCTGACGGTTCTCAGCCGTGATCATACCCGTACGAGAGATCTCGTCGGCCAGTTCAGGCGTCAGGCTGTTCTCACCACCGAAGATGTTCCAGCGGCCTTCTTCCACGACTGCCTGAACAGCAGAGATGGAAACGTTACCGGTCTGGGTACGGTGGAAGCGAGACGTGCCGTACTGAGCGTAAACGTCATAGCTCCAGTTGTCGTTCAGGTTACCGCGCAGACCACCACCGATGACATAGGTGTTGGTGTCACGAAGGTCGTTACGCGTGGAGATTTCCTGGTAACGACGACCGGTCGTGAACTGATACTCGTTGTCGCCGTCGCCGTCGATGTCACCGACATTGATAGCAGCATTGGCGTTGAAGAGAGCAGCCAGTTCAGCATTGCCCGTCGGACCGAAGACGAACGGGTTGTTCTCGTCGATGGTGAAGAGGAACTGAGTACCACCCGGCGTCGGAGCCAGCTGAGAGTCAACAATCGTGTTCGTGTAGATCGCACGGCCGTACGCTTCTACGCGAGAATTGATCTCGTAGTTGGCAAACGCAGCGATGTTATAACGATCCTGCGGCAGCTGCAGATAGTTCGTCGGCGCGTAGTTATAGCGGTCATTGTTCGGACCGGAAGTACGGAACGGCTGAACATCGCCATTGTCATCGACGAAGATGCCGAAAGACCAACAGTTGTCAGACGTAGCCGGCGCACAGCGTGCAGCAAAGTTGGCGTCATAGCCAGGTGCAGCAGTACGGTCGAAGGAGGAGAAGTTCGGCGCAAAGACGGCCGTTTGCGGGATGTTGATAGAACCCGTCGTACCGAAGGTGCCAGAACCGTTGTCGATCGCCGTGAAAGCAGAGAAGTCACGGTCGCCCTGGAACAGGGAAGAACGGTTGTTGTAAGACATGGACAGGACAGCGTTACCGCGGCCACCGTCGAAGTTACCACCGATGGTGACAGACGTGGTGAACTGCTCGCCACCGCCCTGTTCGGTCCAACGGTTAGAAACGTCCCACTCCACGCCTTCGAAGTCGTCTTTGATGATGAAGTTGACAACACCAGCGACAGCGTCGGAACCGTAAACCGCGGAAGCACCACCGGTCACGATGTCGATGCGCTCGATCAGAGCGGTCGGGATGGAGTTGACGTTGACCGTAGAGCCGGTGCCTTCACCAACCATGCGGCGGCCGTCAACGAGGATCAGGGTACGAGCAGCACCGAGACCACGCAGAGACAGCGTAGCAGTACCGTTACCCGGGTTGTTAGAAGACTGGTCGAGAGCAGGAACGAGCTGCGGCAGGTCGTTCAGCGAGTCCTCGATGTTGATGGTGTTGTTGATTTCGAGAATCGTCTCGTCAACAGACGTAACCGGGCTCGGTGCAACCATGTCCGGACGCTGGATGCGAGAACCGGTGACCGTGATGGTCTCCTGGTCCGCTTGGGTGTCCTGAGCGACAGCCGGTGCAGCAATTGCACCAACGCCGGCCAGGAGGGTGCTTGCCATCATGCAAGCCTTAATGGAATTCGATTTCACGAGTAATCCCTCCGAGTAACAAAAGTTGGAGCTAGACCTCGCCGCTTTATCTAGAAGCGATGTCTCCCCCTCGACGGGGCACACGATTCCCCGCCTTGAAATTACGGTAACGACGGGCTGCCCAAAGGGTCAATGCGACAGGACTGTTACAAGCCCCGATCCAAAGCTTTTGCCAAAAAGTGTGGCACAAACGCCTCATTTTCGCATAACAGCCCTGCACGAGGAGCGCGGTTATCGCCCTTGAGACGAAAAGCAAACGCCCTACACGCCTGCTTTATAGCAATTGGATACAAAAAGGCCGCCCTCGATTGAGGACGGCCTTTGAGATAGCTCTGATCCAAGCTGTTGCATTCAGGCACCAGCCAGAGTGGATCGAAACCTTTACTCGATGATCTTGGAGACGACGCCGGCACCAACGGTGCGGCCGCCTTCGCGG